>CAZHQG010000001.1:0-240158 GCA_964534275.1 uncultured Binatia bacterium (SeqCode)
TGTGCCCCGGAGCATCGTGGCCTGCGAGGGCCCAATGGGCCTTGGCAATCGGGGCGGTCACGAGTGCGTGCGCCCGCCCGCTCCGCACCAGGTCGACTGCCGCAAGCAAGGCCCGGTACGAGGCATCGCCACAGCGCGCACGGGTCGCGCGAGTGCGCGGAAGCCCGGGCTCAGGGACCGGTCCGTGCATGGGCACTTCGAACACTGGTACCCCACGCTGCGGGGGCACGCCTTCGGGATCGAAGGGCGCAAAGCGCAAGTGCCAGCCGTGTCGCTCGGCAAGGCGCTCGAACACACGCGGATCGCCTACCAAGACGGGTTCGACTGCGCGGCGAACGGCGGGATGTCGCAGTGCTTTCAGCGTCACTTCCGGACCAATGCCAGCCGGGTCCCCCATGCTCACCGCGACACGAACGCGGGCAGCGTGCGCTGAAGCGGGCTTACTCGAAGATCTCGACATGGTGGAGTTTGTACAGGTCCTCGTTGAGCCAGCGCTGGAAACGTTCTTCGAGCGCTTGGTTGTAAAGCTTCTGGCGGACTTCCTCTTCCAAGGCAGAACGGTCGATTTTGCCCTCTTGCTCGCGGGCCAGCACCCGGACGATGTGGATCCCAAGCCGCGTGCGCACGGGCTCGCTGATTTCGCCCACCTTGAGCCGCTGTTGGGTTTCTTCCAACTCGTCCAGGAGTTCCCCGGGTTTGAACCACCCCAAGTCGCCGCCTTCTTTGCCGGTTTTGTCTTCCGAGTATCGCTGCGCCGCCACGGCGAAGTCGAGGCCATCGCGGATCTGCCGAAAGACCTCCTCCGCGCGTGCGCGCACGGCTGCCACACGATCGCCCGTGGCATCGGGTGGCAACTGGAAAAAAATGTGGGCGATGCGAACCCGTGCCGGACCCGTGTACTCCTCCTTGTGTTCTTCGAAGTACCGTTCGATGTCTTCGGGCGTGACCGTCACTTTGCCGCGAATTTCGCGCGCGAGTAACTGTTGGCGTGCGAGGTCCTCGCGCACTTGCTTGCGGTACGTAGCCAGGTCCATCCCTTGCGCGCGCAGGGCTTCTTCGAGTTGCCGGTCGTCGATGCGGTTCCGTTCCTTGATCGAGCGAATGTAGGCGTCCACATCCTCGTCGCGCACGATGATGCCTTTTTGCTGTACTTCGCGTTCCACGATCTTGTCGGTAATCAAGGCACGGAGCACTTCGGCCTCGGAAAGCGTGCTCGACTGGCGAAGGCGTAAACTGGTCTTGGCAAATTGCCGAACCTCGTAAAGCGTCACCGGTTCTCCGTCCACCGTAGCCACTACCGCGTTGAGGCGTTCCGCGCGCACCGGCAGAGCGAGCAGCAAAGCCGCCACACTGAGAGCCAGGAGTCCGAGGAGCCCTGTGCATGCCGGCCGCGCGGAAAGCAAGGTGCGGCGGCCATCGCACGTGATGCTACGCATAGGCAACCTCCTGGCGCTCGCGTACGGGTCCGGCCACCTTTTCGAGCACTTCCGCAATTTCCTCGAGGAGGCCATCGCTGTCGCGGGCCGCGGCACGAAAGCGCAACTGAAAGTCCGCGGGGATGGCAAAGCGCCCCTTGCCGCTGCGGACGAGCTGAATCAGCCGTTCCACATCCACGCTTGCGTGCGGGTGAAAGTGCAAGGTGACTTCTCCGTCGCGCACGTGCACCGACTGCACGCTGTGCTGCTTCAGCACGCGCCGCAAGTCCATGACCCGCAAGAGCGAATCGACCGGCGGTGGCATGGGCCCGTAGCGATCGCGCAGTTCGGCAGCGAGTTCGTCGATGTCTCGCCGGGTGCGCGCGGCCGACAAGCGGCGATACAAAATCAGGCGCTGGTTTTCGTCCGGCACGTACTCTGCAGGAACGTAGGCGCTAATGCCCAGTTGCATTTCGGGTTCTACCTCGACTTCGATCGATTCGCCGCGGAGTTCCTGCACCGCCTCGGCCAGCATTTGTTGGTAGAGTTCGAACCCCACAGCGGCAATTTGCCCGGATTGCTGCTTCCCAAGCAAGTTGCCGGCGCCGCGAATTTCCAAGTCGGTCGTGGCCAGGCGGAACCCACCTCCGAGGTCGTCGAGTTCCTGCAAGGCGCGCAACCGCATTTGTGCCTCGCGCGTGATGAGTTCTTCCCCGGGGATCAGCAAGTACGCGTAGGCGCGTTCGTGCGACCGACCAACGCGGCCACGCAATTGGTAGAGCTGCGCGAGGCCAAAATGATCGGCCCGATCGATGATGATCGTGTTCGCGGTGGGGATATCGAGCCCCGATTCGATGATGGCCGAGCACACGAGAACATCGAACCGGCGTTCGACGAAATCCGTCATCACCTGCTCGAGCTCCCGTTCGCTCATTTGCCCATGGGCCACGGCAAAAGAGCATTCAGGCACGAGTTGCCGCAGGCGCCGGGCGCGGATCTCGATGGACTCCACGCGGTTGTGCACGAAAAACGCTTGCCCGCCGCGGGCTTTTTCGCGCAGCAAGGCTTCGCGGATGACCTGCTCGTCGTAGCGCGTCACGTACGTGCGAACCGCCAGCCGGTCGATCGGTGGCGTTTCGATGACGGACAAGTCGCGAATGCCAAGAAGCGCCATTTGCAGCGTACGCGGAATAGGTGTGGCCGTCAGGGTGAGACAATCGACAAGCTTGCGCATTTGTTTAATCGCTTCCTTGTGTTTCACGCCGAAACGATGCTCTTCATCGATGATGAGCAACCCCAACTGGCGGAAGCGGACGTCCTTTTGCAGCAAGCGGTGGGTGCCGATGACGATGTCCACCGTACCTTCGGCGAGGCCAGCGATAATGGCCGCGTTTTCTTTTGCCGAGTGAAACCGCGAGAGCATTTCGATCCGCACAGGGTAGCCCTGGAAGCGCTGTCGAAACGTATGCAAGTGTTGCTGCGCCAGGACGGTCGTCGGCACGAGCACGGCAACTTGTCGGCCGGCCATCACCGCAAGAAAGGCGGCGCGCATGGCAACCTCGGTTTTGCCAAAACCGACGTCGCCACAAACAAGGCGGTCCATGGGCTTGGGCTTTTGCATGTCGGCTAGCACGTCTTCGATTGCCCGCAGTTGATCCTCGGTTTCCTCGAAGGGAAAGGCAGCTTCGAACTGCTGGTAGTACGCATCTGGCGGCGGGTAGGGCTTGCGCTCCATGGCTTCGCGGTGGGCGTAAATGTCGATCAACTCGCGCGCCATGGCGAGGATGGATTCCTTGGTTTTTTGTTTCACCCTCGTCCAGCGCGTACTGCCAAGTTTGTCGAGTGCCGGCGGGTTGGCATCGGTTCCGATGTACTTTTGCAGCACGCCAATGCGGTCGGATGGGATATAGAGCCGATCCTCACCGGCGTATTCGAGAAGCAAGTAGTCGTTGACCACGCCGTTGATGGAGAGTTGCTTGAGCCCACGGTAGCGCCCGACGCCATAGTCCAGGTGGACCACGTAGTCCCCGGGCTTGAGCTCGCTCAAGTTCCGCAGCAACTGGCCAATTTCGATGCGTTGCTGGCGGCGCCGTTGTCGCTCGGTGCCGAGAATTTCGGCTTCTGTCAGGACCGCGAGTTTGCATTCGGGCAGGCGAAACCCGCTGCCTAGCTGGCCAAATACGAAGAGAACGTCGGACGTGGGAGCCTTGCTGAGGGCCTCGTCGACGGTGCTTGCCAAAGTGACGTGCACTCCGTGGTTCTCGAACAAGTGTTGCAATCGCGTGGCCTGGGCACTGTGGTGGAGGACGATCACCACGCGGTACCCGTTCCGGAGCCATTCGCGCACTTTTGCCGCCACGGTGGCAAAAGTCACTTCGCGACGCCCGGGAATCCGCTCCACGCGCGCATCGCGGACGCTGTGGCAAGGCACCGCCACCGGTGCCGTTCCCGCGGCGGGCACCAACAACTCGAGCTCCTCGAGCTCGACCCGTGCAAACGCTTCGTATTCGTGGCGCCACTGCTTTGCGTCGAGGTAGAGTGTTTCCGCTGGGAGGAAAAAGCGTTGGGCAGCGGCGCACGCCTCCGCCCGGTTCGACGTATCGTTGCTCGACGCTTCCAGCGCCACCTCGATGGCTGCTGGCCCGTCGAAACAAAGCAGCGTGTTCTCCGGAAGGTAGTGAGCGACGCTTTCCAAGGGCTCGGGATAGGCAAGCGGCAGAAGCCGTTCCACACCAGGGAACACCGTGCCGCTATCGAGTCCAGCGAGCAGACGCAACCGCTCCTCGCGGGCCACGTCGAGGGCGAAGGCGCGTTCTTCCACGATGCGCGCAACGGTTGGGGTGAACAGCGCATCGCGGTCGAACTCGAGCATGGGAAGCACCAGCAGCTCGTGGACTTCGGAAAGCGACCTTTGACTCCCCGGATCGAATTGGGTCACGGTGTGGACGATGTCGCCATCGAGCTGAATACGCAGGGGGAGTGCGTACCCCGGGGGAAATACGTCGACAATGGCGCCGCGGAGCGCAAAGTCACCACGATCTTCGACCAGCTCCACGCGGCGGTACCCCCAGCGAATGAGGTCCTGAGCAAGCGCGTCGCGGTCGACGTCGTCTCCAGGGACCAAATACTTCCAGCGGTGGAGGGAAGCGGCCCGGGGCGGCACCTTGCGAAGCAGCGCTTCGACGGGCGCCACCACCACGGGCGCTTTTCCATGCAACAGCTGGTAAAGTGCGTGCACCCGTTGGGCGACTACTTCGGGCGCCGGCGAGAGCTCTTCGAACGGTGGCACGTCGTACGCCGGGAGCAAATGGACGCGTCGATCCGTAGGCCCGAGAGTGTCGCTTTCCCCCATCCACCACGACAGTTCGTCGAACAGATGTTCCGCCGTTGCGGGATCGCGTGTGACCACCAACAACGGTCGCCGTGCGTCGCGCGCGAGCGCGCGCAAAAAAAAGCTTCGTGCCCCGCCCTTGAGCCCTTGAATGCAGAGCCGCGAGGGCTGGCTTCCGGCTGCGAGCGTGGCAGCCCGTTCGCAAACTGCCTCGAAGGTGTTTCCCTCTCGTTCCATCAAAATGAGAACGCGCTCTACCTCCGCCGGCAGAGCGCCATCGCGCCCTTGCTAGCAGCCCGGCGAACGGGGAACAAATTGTGCGCGACATGGTCGAGCCCCCGGCGGCGCCGGGTGCTCATTCAAACCGTGCAGCGCCCTCGTAGGTCCTCTGCGGCTTGCGCTGTCGTGCCAAGGACGAGCCGGAAACGAGTTCCACCCATTGCGGCTCGCGGTGTGGCATCGTCGGCTGTGCCGTGCTTGTCACGACAGCTTTGCTCGCATAGAGTCGGGCCGAGCGAAGGAAGGAAGCATCGATGCCCAGCGCCGAGGAACTGTTCGATCGCGCAGTCGACTGCATTGCGGCCGGAGATCTCGATGGCGCCATCGCTTGTTACCGCGCCGCGATCGAAGCGGATCCGAACTTTGCCGATGCGTGGGAAGGCTTGTCCATGGCGCTTGCCGATAAGGAACAGTGGGACGAAGCCATTGCGGCTGCCAAGAAAGCGGTGGAACTCGCGCCCGAGGAAGAGCTCGTGTACACCAATGTGTCCCGGATTTACCAGCGTGCGGGCAACGTGGCCGAGGCTGAGGCGTGGGCTGCCAAAGCGCGACTGCTCGACTGGAAGCGCCAATTGCGCGAAGGCAGCGATTAGCGGTTCGCCTCGGTACCCGAGGCGCCTCCACAAGGGGCCGGCACAGTGCGAAGCCACCCACACCGCCACAATTCTTCTCTCAGTACGCGGACCTTGACGCTCGTGCTTGCAATCACGGCAGTCTTTTGTCTCGTGGAGGCCATTGGCGGCTGGTGGGCGAACAGCCTCGCGTTGCTTTCCGATGCGAGCCACATGCTTTCTGACGTGGCTGCCCTCGGCATCGCCTTGATTGCCTCCTGGCTAGCAACCCGGCCGCCGACCGAAACGAAAACCTTTGGGTACCATCGGCTCGAGATTGTCGCTGCGTTCGTGAACGGGCTGGCCATGTGGCTCGTGGTGGGGTTCCTTTGGCGGGAGGCGGCGTTGCGCTTGTGGGAGACCCCGGAAGTGCATGCCCAAGGGATGGTGGCCGTGGCCTCCCTGGGGCTTGGGGTCAACGTGCTGGTGCTGGCCCTGTTGCGCCGTGGCAGCCGGGAGAATCTCAATATCCGGGCTGCGTTCGTGCACGTGCTCGGCGACGCGCTGGGTTCGGTTGGTGCTTTGTTGGCAGGCCTGGGAGTGTGGATTTGGGGCTGGCACTGGGCGGATGCCGCTGTGAGCGTGGGGATTGGCGGACTGATCTTGTACAGCTCTTGGGGCGTGGTGCGAGAATCGTTGGATATTCTCATGATGGGAACGCCGCGCGAATTGAGCTTGAGTGCGGTCGATGCGCTTCTGCGAGAGTATCCGGGCGTGCTCGAGGTGCACGATCTGCACGTTTGGACCATGACCTCGGGTATGTACGAACTCACCGCGCACCTGGTGGTGCGCGACGGGATCGACCATCGCGCGCTGCTGGAGCAGGTGCAAACCGCGCTGCGCGACCGCTTTGGCATCACGCACATTACCGTGCAGCTCGACCCGGAAGATGCGTGCTCCGAGGAGTTTCGCCTGCACCGCCGCAAGGCTAACTGAGCACGCATTGTCGTTTCTCCACAGTGGAGGTGGCGCATGCGCGTAGTGAACACGGACCAAGAGCAGTACTGGAACACAGAAGCGGGGGCGAAGTGGGTTCGCTATCAGCAGTTCCTGGACGCGCAAATCCGCCCGCTTGGCCACAAAGCCATGGACCTTGCTGGAGTTGCCCAGGGAGAACAAGTGCTCGATATTGGCTGCGGTTGCGGCGACACCACGATCGAGTTGGCGAGGCGGGTGGGCCCTGAAGGCCGAGTGCTGGGAATCGACTTGTCGACGCCGATGCTCGAGCGGGCACGAGAGCGCGCCGAAGCAGAGGACCTGGAGAACGTGGTCTTCGTGCGCGGCGACGCGCAGACGTACCGTTTTCCGGAGGGGAAATTTCATGTCCTCTTTTCACGCTTCGGCGTCATGTTTTTTTCCGACCCGGTCGAAGCGTTTGCCAACCTGCGCACGGCGGCATGTCGCGGCGCCCGTTTATCGTTCGTGTGCTGGCAGGCTGTGACCGAGAACCCGTGGATGGCTGTGCCGATGATGGCGGTGTTGCAGCACGTGTCCGGCGTGGAGGTGCCCAATCCCGACGCTCCCGGGCCGTTCGCGTTTGCGAATCGGGACAAAGTGCGGGGCATCCTCGAGCGCGCTGGTTATCAGGACCTGGTTTTCCACGACGTCCGCGAGGAGCTTTCCATCGGCGGCACGGAACCGCTCGAAGCGGTGGTGGATTTCTTGTTGCAGATGGGGCCTGCCGGAAAACTCTTGCGAACTGCGGGATCGGAATTGCGCCAGCGTGTGGCCACGAGTGTCACCGAGGCATTGCAGCCCTACGCCACGGCAAGCGGAATCCGCATGCCCGGCGCCGCATGGATCGTCACAGCCCGAGTGCCTTGACGTGGTGCCGGGTTCGTGCGGCACCTGTCGCGGCGCGCGGCAAACAAGGAGCTTCTGGCCATTCGAATCCGGCGGCTGTCGAACTCGGTTGGCTTCGACGATGCGCCGTTTTACCGGCGCCAGCATGGTCGGGTGCCTGTAGTGGGAGCCGTGTACGCTGCGACTCGGCTCGATGGGATTCTCCTCGACTCTGTAGAACGCGACGGCGACGATGCCACCGCCGTGTTTGCCAAGTTGGTGCGTGATTCGCGGTTTTACCAGCACATCCAAGTGGTACTGTTGCAAGGAGTGACGTTTGCTGGCTTCAACGTGGTCGATGTACCGCGGCTTGCGCAGGAAACGCGGCGACCCGTGTTGGTGGTCGCTCGGCGGCAGCCAAACTGGGAAAAACTTCGTCGCGCGTTGCTCGAGGCAGTGCCGGACGGAGTCGTAAAGTGGAAACGCATCGAAGGTTTGGGTCCGATGGAGCCAATTGCAGGGGTGTACGTGCAGCGGTGGAATGTGTCTCCTGAAGAGGCACGACTGCTGCTCGAGCGCACCGCAATTTGGGGGCGGTTGCCCGAACCCTTACGGGTCGCCCATTTGGTGGCCGGCGCCTTGGCTCGTGGTGCGAGCCGTGGAGGCGCGTAGAATCGCGCGAGAAGGCCGGTTGCGTGTTTGCAAGCCGCGGGTCAGCCCCTGGCTCCGAGAGCCTGGGGAAGCTCCGCGCGTAGCCGTTGTACCGTCTGTGCATCGAGCCGCAGTTGCTCGCAAACCTGGGCAGTCGTCTCGCGGGTTTCCTCGCGAACGTGCGCGGTGAGAAAAGAGCACACTTCGCTCGCTGCAGGCTCGTAAGTGAGTTGGCTGAGTGCGCGAATGAGGTTTTGCAGGAGCATCGGATCGAGCAGTTCGGCGAGGGTTTGCCACTGGGCGCGGACGAACTTCCAGGCTGCCGGGCGAGAGGCGCGTCGGCCCAGGAGCCCCGCGAGCAAGAAGGGGCGGTCTTGGGCGCGCACTTCTTCGCTCAGCGAGAGTTCGAGAGTGCGCTGGACAAGTTCGGGTTGCTCGAAGCCCGCAAGCGCCATCAAGAAACGGTACTCTTCCTCGGGGTCGCGCGACGCATGGCGCTTGTGTTCCAGGTAGCGGTCGTACAGTTGGCGGTCGCCATCGATCGCGGCCAGCGAGGCGACGACGCCCACCAAGTTCGGATCGAGGGATCCAGGATCTTTCCAATAGCGTTCCAGGCGCTCGCGAGCCTCCTGCCGTACGCCGGGCACGCGAGCGATTTGCCCGAGGGCGGTTAACACGGCAGCGCGGCGCATTCGGTCATCGTCGCTGTCGGTGGGGCGTGTCTCCCAGCCGAGGCTTTGCCACTGTGGTTGGAACAACCGCTCGACAAGCTCGCGGAACGCCGCCTCGGTAGGTTCTTCCACCACGTGCAACGCAAGCCAGCCGAGCTGTTCCACCAAAAGGCTGGTGACGGCGCGGTCGTTTTCGCCGGCAAAGCCATCCAGCAGGCGCATGTAGCTGGACAAACCAACGCGGCCGCTACGCAACAGCGCCCACTGGTTGTCGAGCAGATTCAACCGTTCGTGAGGTGCTAGATCGTGTGCGAGAGCCTTGGCGAGCGCATCCAACGCGGCGTCGTCGAGCACGTAGCGATAAAACCCGCTTGCTCCGCCGTTGGGATACACCCAAAGGGCACCGGGCAAGTGGACACTCGTGCGCCGGCCTTCCCACAGAATCCGCTGTTCCTCGATGCCGCGCGCCGTACGATACTTCCACACGACAGGCACAGGCCACAACGTCCCGTCTCCAGTCTCGTGCTGTGCCGGGTCGGCAAAAAAGCGCCGTTGTTCTCCTTCGATTTCCACTCCATCGTGCGTGAACCGGGTGCGCAGTTGGAGCACGGGATGACCTGCCTGCCGGATCCAGGCGGAAGCAAGCCCTGCAACTTCGCGTCCCGAGGCTGTTTCCAAGGCCCGCCAAAAGTCGTCTGCCGTGGCGTTGTTCTCGCGGTACTGCTGCAAGTACGCGCGGACTCCTTGGCGAAACACGTCTGCACCCAGGAAGTTTTCGATCATGCGCACCACGGCGGCACCCTTCCAGTAGGTGATGACGTCGAACCGTTCCGCAGCTTGCTTGGCGTTGGCAACGTCGAACGAAATGGGATGCGTGGAGGAGAGTGCGTCCAACTGGAACGGACGCTGCAAGCTCGCAACAAAGTCGCGCCACAACCCCCACTGCGGATTGAGCTCCGCTGTGACCTTCGACCCGACAAACGTCGCAAACGATTCGTTGAGCCAAAGGTCGTCCCACCAAGCCATGGTCACGAGGTCTCCCCACCACATGTGGGTGAGTTCGTGCGCCGCAGTGGCAAAGATGCCCTTGCGCGTGGGGATCGAGGCGCGCTCCGGATCGGCGGCGATCAACGTGAGCCGGTAGGTGATGGCTCCCGGGTTTTCCATGGCTCCGGCTTCGAAATCTGGCACGCCAATGGCGTCGACCTTGGCGTAGGGATACGGGATCGCGGTGTACTCTTCGAGTGCAGCCAGCGACTGCACGTGGGCGTCGCGTGCAAAGATCCCTTTGTCAGCCAATCCGCGCGGAAGCCAAACGCGGACGGGAACCCCGCTGGGCGTGAAAGCGACTGGGGTCGACTCGAACGGCCCGATGCACCACGCAACCAGATACGTGGAAATTGGCGGGGTTTCGCTGAAACGAAACTCGGTGCGGCCGTCGGGTAGCGTACGCCGTGCAACCTCGGCTCCGTTCGCGATGGCCACGTTGCCTGCCGGCACCTCGAGCACCAGGGCGAATCGCGCTTTGAACGCTGGCTCGTCGAAACACGGGAAGGCTCGGCGGGCGTCCGCCGCTTCGAATTGGGTGGCAGCGTAGCGCAAGCCGTCTTTCTCCGAGCGATAAAAACCACGCAGTCGATCGAGGATGCGGCCCCGAAAGCGCAAGTCGAGGCGCACCGATCCTGTGGGCAGTGGTTCCGCGAACTTCAGGGTGACCGTTTCTGCGTCGGTATCGATCTGCATCTCGTCTGCATCATGCGTCGTTCCCGCATAAAACGCGGAGGCCGCGTCGATCTCGAGGTCGAGGGCGTGCAGGAATACTGTGCGTGTGGATTCGAGAACCTGCACGTCGATGTTCGCGCTCCCGTGAAACTCCCACCGATCGAGATCGGCGGAAATCCTCAAGCCGTAACGCCGCGGCACGATCGTGCGTGGAAGACGAAAATTCTTGTCACCCATGGCGCGGCTATCTACCGCAGCAACGGGGTCCGCGAAAGTGCAGCGGCAGAGGGCATGCCGACGTTGTTTGACTCACTGCAAGCAGTGTGATGGAAACTGAGCGATGAGCCGCACAAAAGCCGTTCTGCTTTGGGTGATGGGCGCCTTTTACATCGTCGCCGGGACGATGCATTTCGTTTCTCCAGAAACATACCTGCCCATGATGCCGCCGTATTTGCCCTGGCACCGCGAGTTGGTCTTCCTTTCCGGCGTGGCAGAAGTGCTGTGCGGCGTCGGCGTCCTGTTTCCGCCCACGCGCCGCATCGCTGCGTGGGGCACCATCGCGTTGTTGATTGCCGTGTTTCCCGCCAACGTGCATATCGCGTGGAACAATGTTCCCTTGTTCGGTCGCAGCGAAGGAGCTGGCATTTGGAACTGGGTGCGGCTGCCATTCCAGGCTGTGCTGATCGCCTGGGCCTATTGGTACACGCGGGACGATCAACAGAGCTCTGAGCTGTCGCAGTCAAGCAGTAGAGCAGGTGGCGTTCGCTAGCCAAGCGGCGAGCGCATAGGCTGTCTTGTTGGACGAAGGGGTACCTGCGGTTCGCTTGCGGCCGCAATCTACTACGCGAGAAGCGGGGGAACCGACAACCGCTGGCGGGTCCTTACTCTTGCTCTGCCGGCTTTGTCTCCGGCTGCTTTGCCCCTTTGCGCCAGCCTTCGGGGCACGGCTCGAGATACGCATCCCACAACAACCACTGCAGGGCGAAAAAGGGCGCGCCGAAAACCGCATAGGAAGCAGCGGCCACCCCTACCAGCGGATACATGCAAACTTTTTCCGTGTAGTACCCGAATTTGGTTTCTGGATGGGCGATCTCGTAGGCGATGTCCGCTGGGAGAAGTGGGACCGAACACGCCGACCCGAAGGGAAGCGCAACCATTAGGCTAAAGGATGCCGCCATTCCGTCGGCAAACGATCCGTGGCAGGTTTTATAGAACCATTGGAGCGAGTCATAGTCGGCAGGGGCTGGCGACGCAGCCGTTAGGATGCTGGCAATCACGAGTGCTGGAACTAGCCGTCGGTACGAGCTTCGCTCGTTGCGGTCAACGCTTTCCATTGCTGCCCCACGAGACGTCGAGGTGTACAGAAAACGACTACGCACCCGCTTGCTACCACGATTTCGGGAACTCGAAAAGAAGAAAAAGGGAGAGCCAACAACCAGTGTAGTCGGCGTGCTTCCGGCGTGATGTTCCGGGTCCGCACGCGCAGCGCGGCTGAGAAAACGGGTTCTGTGTGGAGGCGGTGCACGTCGTGGAGGACGTAGTGTGGCGACGCTTGACTGACAGTCTGCCAACGAAGTAAGGAACACCGGCCGGGGTTTTCGGGCGATGTTGGCGTTGACGAATGTTGTGTTTGATACGGAGGCATCGACGCAGCTTGCGCGGCGGGTACGGGCGCAGCACCGGCGCTGCTGGCGCAATGCGGCGCTGGCCGTGAGCCACTTGGGAAAGGGAGCACGTTACGTCGAGGGATGGGTGGTAACATCCGGTCCGGTCCCGTACGTCATCGAGCACGGCTGGTGCGAATTCGACGGGCGGGTGGTGGACCCCACCTATGCTCCGCATGTGACTCCGGAGCCACCTCCGGTGGCGTATTTTGCCGGCGTCTCGTACTCCGTGGCACAAGCCGAACGAGCTCTGGGGCACAAGCTTCCTCTGGTCTTGGACCACGAGCGGCCGGCGCACTGGCGTGCCTTCGAGCGCGCGTGGCGAGATGCGACGCAGCGTGCGCGCCTCGATCCTCGGCCACCCGCGCGGGTGGTGCACTGCCGCAGGGAGGAATTCGATGTGTACATCGGCAGGCCGACCCAGTGGGCGAACCCGTTTCACATTGGCTTTCACGGCACGCGGGAAGAAGTCATTGCACAATACTGTCGACGGGTGATCCGGCAGCCAGGATTGTTGCGTGCAGTGTGGAGCTTGCGCGGCCAGCGCTTGGGTTGCCGCTGCGCGCCGCACCCTTGTCATGGAGACGTTTTGGCAGAGCTGGCCAACGTCGAGCAAATACCGCAAGGGGCGTTGCTCGTGCGATGGCTGGAGCAGCACCCGTTGCCGAAACTCAGCCTACCTGCGTGAAGAACGTTGACCCACGGCGTGAGGGTTCGCGAAGCTTGCTGCCGGAAGCGCGAGTTTCGAAGTAGTGACGACGCGCTGGTAGATTTTCGGTAACTCGCGCGGCAACGACGTAATATCGTCGATCACGAGGTACCGTGATTGAGGACACATTTCCCGCAGGTAGTCGTGGCCGGCACGGTCGACAGTAATGCAAAATGGGGTCACCCCTTTAGCCTCGCACTCGCGAAGCGCTGCGGTGGTATCGCGTAGTCCGTAGGTGTTGCTGCGGCGGTCTTGGCCGTAATCGAAGTCCTGCGGAAATCCGTCGCTGAGCAACAGGATGTGGCGCGAACGCGCGCTCACGTGCGCCATTTTTGCGAGCGCGTGGCGGAGTGCTGTGCCCATGCGGGTGCTGCGTTTTGGTTCCAGTGCGCCAATGCGGCCGCGCACCGCAGCGCTCAACCCCTCGCGAAACGACTTAACCGTGTAAAATTCCACTTGAGCGCGTCCGTGGCCGGAAAACCCATAAATGGCATACGCATCGCCCAGCTCCTCCAGGGCTTCCGCCATGATCACGAGCGCTTCTTTGGTGATATCGATGATCCGGCGGGGGTTGCGAGAGGCAGCCCCGGCTGCTGCCCGCGAGGCGCCGACACCGTCCACCGGCTCGTCTGTACTGGCACTCATGTCGACGAGAAACAACACGGCGACATCGCGCTCTTCCCGTTGGCGCGCCACGTAAAGCTTTGTCGATGGTGCGCGCCGAGCGCGGCGGTCGCTGCGGGCGTCGACGACTGCGTTGAGGTCGAAGTCCTCCCCTGCTTCCAATCCGCGCACCACTTCGTAAGCGTCCGGACGAATCTTTTGGAACTCGCGGCGAACCGCAGGAAGCAGCGCGGAATAAGCCGCAAGCGTGCGCTGAAAGAACTCGCCACCATCGCCTTCGACGGGCATTTCCACCAACCGACACCACGCCGGGCGGTAGTCGTTCAACAAGTAGTCCCACTCGTCGTAGTAGTACGCGTCGCCGTTCGCGGGGGTCGCGAGCCACCGCCTCACTCGGGGTGCAGGCTCTCCTTCCGTGTCGAGCAGGCTTTGCAATTCCACAAGCTGCTCCTGCGGGAGCTTGCCGAGCAGGTCGTTGATGTACAGTCCCAAGCCCTCGATGCTCAGAGAGCGTCCCTGATGGAGCTCGATCGGAACGCCGGCACGCATGAGTGCCTCCAACGCATCGGCGGAGAGGGAAGTTCCAGACCCTGCTTGTTCCTCGCTGGAAGTGATTTCCGCTTGGAAGTCTGACACGTCGCGGTCCAATCCAGAGCTGCTCGTTTCCGCTGGTACACTGTCAGGAATCGGACCATCGCCGTCGAAGAGGTCGACAGGAACGAGGTAGTTCGGCACCTCGCTTGCCGGAGCACAGTCCGCCTCGGCTGCGCCTGCGAACAAGCGACGGAAGGCCTGCTCGAGCAACTGCGCCACGTTCCAAGAATCGTCGACCGTGGCTCCAGGGTCGCGCAGCGGCGCCGATAGCGTGCGTACGAGGGCCCCCGCAACTTGCAACGGCCCTGGTAAGACTTCGAGCGGCTCGCCAGCAAGTTCCCAAGCGAGGAGCCAGTCGGGAAGCGAGGGTTGTTTACCGGCGTCGATCTCACGGGCACGAAGGCAAAAGCGAGCCAACAAGGACCGTTGTTGCGCGCTCCAACCAGGAAATCGCTCCGCCATTTGGACTCCGACTCGCACCCCTTCGGCCAACAAAAACCAATCGTGAAGATGAGCCCGGGAAGCATCGCTTTCGAGTTCTGTTTTCCAGCGAGGCCACGCCGCCGGCGCCTCGGGCGCCGTGCCGCAAGCGAACCGCCCGGCAATTTGCATGGCAAGGAAACGGTACAGCCCGAGGTTCTCCTCGTGCGTGGGGAAAAAGTCGATGCGGTCGGGAACCTCGGCAATCCGCTCTTCGAACAGCCCCTCGAGCGGTGGTCGCAACGTCCACCCAGGGTTGGGCCGTAGGGTCACGGAGGTTGCCGCAAGCATGTGGGTAAATTTGCGCAGCCACGACTGTACCTCGCTGAACACTGCGGCGGTGGGGGAAGCGCCTAACACGCGCACACTCGTGCGCGTTTCCAGGCCAAAGTACGCCCGGGCGAGCGTTGCGTCTTGGCCACAAAGTTCCAGGCCGGTGGCGACCCAGCGTGCCGCCTGGTCTTCGGTCGCGCACTCGTAAATTTGCGGGATGCGGCGGAGCATCCCCGGCACTGCCGCTGGGAACACGGCCGCAACCTTCTCCATTGCCGCGACTGCGGCGTTCCGTGTGCTCGTGGGCAAACTGGATAGAAGCGCGGGTGCGACCGGCACCACATCGAGCCACTCTGCGGGTGCGGCAGGCACCGAGGCCGCAAAAACGGCGGCTATCCGTTGCCTGAGCGGGCGGGGAAAGGCCAGCAGTGCATTTGGCAACGTGCAGTAGAGTTGCCATGCCAGGTCGTTACTGGTGACGGCGCTCAAGGCCTGGAGCACCAAACGTTGCTCCTCTCGGTGCAGCCGCCAAAGTGCTGGTGGTGCGCCGGCAAAAAAAGCCCAGCCGCGCTGCGGCTGCTCCAGGCGAAGACCAAGGGTGGCCCACAAGGCGAAAACGTCTGCATCGATTTTTGCACGGCTCGAGGGCAGTCCTCGAAGGAGCGCCCGCACCACGAATTCCCCTCGTGGTCCTTCGTTGTGCAGAAACCGCGATACGAGCGTTGCCAGGGCTTCCGCTTGGCCGCCCGGATCACCGAGTAGGGTTCGGGTGGCGACGAGATATTCGCTACCAAGGTAAGGAGAATGCCGCGCAATTGCTCTGGCCTGCTCGGCCCAGCGGCACAACGTGGCTGTCTGGAGCCGGCGCTTGCTTGCTTCGAGAAACGCTTCCAATCCAGGGCGGGCAACGCTGGGTGCTTGTTGCAAGAGTTCGAAGGCGTCCAGCCAGGTGGGCAGGCTGGCTGGTTCCCGTTCGTGAACCCGGGCTGCGGTCTCCAGGAACTTCGCAGCGAACGCTGGCGCCGACGGAGTGTGAGAGGCAGCGAGCTCGAGGAGCCGAGCCAAGCTGGGAGGTGGTAGTGCTTCCGCGAGCTCTTTGGCGCGGGCTGGAGTCAGCAGGCTCTCCAACACCGAGGAAGCGCTGGAAGAATTGTTGTTGGCACTGTGGTTCGACAAGTCGCGACCTCGCGAGGAACTGGGCATGACGGGCGCACGGGGATCTCAGTGGCCGATTCGTTCCCGAATTAGGGGAACAAGGCGCCGATGAGTTCGTCGATGGCGCGTTGTGCTTCGGGGTCGTCGGTGAGCGCAGCGCTCACTGCTACACGGCAGGCACGGCGCGCACGGACGCCGCGAGACATCAATTGGGCAGCGTAAATCAGGAGCCGAGTGCTTACGCCTTCTTCCAAGCCCGATGCCTTCAGGTGTCGTACCTTCTCCCCGAGCGTGGCCAAGGTCAAAGCCGTTTCCACATCGACTCCGGATTCGTGGGCAATGATTTGCGCTTCCTTGTCGCGCGGGGGGTAATCGAACTCGATGGTGACGAACCGTTGGCGGGTGGAGTGCTTTAGGTCTTTGAGCACGCTTTGGTAGCCTGGGTTGTACGAAATGACGAGCAGAAAGTCGGGATGCGCCTCGAGGATTTCGCCACGTTTGTCGATCGGTAGGATGCGGCGATGGTCGGTGAGCGGGTGAATCAAGACGATCGTGTCTTTCCGTGCCTCGACAATTTCGTCGAGGTAACAAATCGACCCGTGGCGTACCGCTTGCGTGAGTGGGCCGTCCACCCAGACGGTTTCGTCTCCTTTGATCAAGTAGCGGCCGACAAGGTCGCTGCCGGTGAGGTCTTCGTGGCACGCAACGGTGATGAGCGAAGGCACCCCGTTTTGACTTTCAGGCAGCAACAGAGCCGCCATGTACTCCACGAACCGGGTTTTGCCGCAACCAGTGGGGCCTTTGAGCAAGACTGGCAGCCGGCACGCATAGGCGGCGCGAAAGACTTCCACCTCGTCGCCGATCGGGAGGTAGTACGGTAAAGAGTGCGACACGCCGGAGCCCATAGCAAAGACGTTCTCTCATGCACATGCGCGCGCACCAAAGCGCAGCCGCTGTCGGGCTCATGCTGGCGGCCTGGCTGACCTCGAAGCAGGAGGGGGTGGGGGAGACGCCGGACCCACCTCGAAATCGCCAGGCCACCAGGCTGCCAAGCGGCGGCGGGGCGCTTGAACGAGAGGAGGAGCACTGTCAGTGTTCCGCCCCGCCGCCGCTTTTCGGCTCGCGCTTCTCAGGCGCGCCCTTCAGGCGCGGCACTGAGATTCACGAGCGCGAAATACAGCTCGTCCAGGGAATAATACCGGAAACTGTTGGGTACTGCCGAAGAGAAATCCTCGGGGTCGACTGCAAAACCGTGCTCCTCGTCACCGTAAATGGCAAACACCTCGGTGCCGATGCGCACAAGTTGCGCTTGGAGCACGACCCCTGCCTTCGTTGTGCTGCCGCTGTGCTTCATGGCCGACCTCCTCGGACGCATGGAGTGCGTGCAGCAGATGGCGTGCCACTCTTTGGAATCAGCACGGATGCGCGGCAAGTTTCCAACAAGCCTCGCCACAGTGGCGTTTTTGCATGGCGAGCGTTGCAGACACGCACCTCTGCCTTGCACAGGGTACGCGCAAGCCGCGCGCGACTTGCTTCCGAGACCCGCAGCGCTTCGGTTCCAGCAGCGCTTCGGTTCCAGAGGTTGGCAGCGACGGCAAGTTTGGTACACTGGGCAAGCTCGGCGTGGGTCGGGGAGGAAGCCGAAGCATCGGGATAGAAAGGAATGGCGTGTCATGCATCTCGAGATTCAGTCGCAACACACGCAGTTGCATCCGCGATGGAAGGAGCTCATCGACCGGGGGGTGGCGAAGCTGCAGGAGCTTCACAACGAACTGTTGCGGCTGAATGTAACCCTGGTCCATAACCCCCACCATTTACGGGGAGCGGAAGAAGTGCGGCTCCTGCTGCATGTCCCTGGGGAAACGTTGACTGCGCACAAAACCGCTGCCGATATGGGCGACGCCATCCACGCGGCCTTCGATGCCTTGACCGTGGAACTGCGCCGCTTCTTGGAACGCCGGCGTGACAGCCACCGTCGGCCCAAAGAGCCTTTCTGAAAGCGCTGGAGCGAACTCCGTGGCTCGGCAACTTACCGGCTTGCTGCCTGGAAAATTGCCTCGCCGGATCCTGGAGAGCCTCGTGCGCTACCGGGGAGCACTGGACCACCGGGTGGTTCACGGACCGGCCTTTGGTCGCGACGCCGCCGTGGTCGACTTGGGCGAGCGACTGCTCGTGCTTAAGAGCGACCCCGTAACATTCACGGGCGACGAAGCCGGCTGGTACGCAGTACACGTGAACGCGAACGACGTTGCGGTGATGGGCTGCGCGCCAGCGTGGTTCCAAGTAACATTGTTGCTGCCCGTTGGCGCCAGCGTGGAAACGGCGCGGCGGCTCATGCGCGAGGTGGATGCGGCTGCGAAAAGTGTGGGCGTGGCGGTAACAGGCGGCCACACCGAAGTCACACCTGTGGTCCAGCAACCGGTCGTCGCGGGCGACATGCAGGGCGTGGCGCGAAAGGGAGAGCTGGTGACGGCGCTGGGAGCCCAAGTGGGCAATTTGCTTGTTTGCTCGAAGGCCGCGGCGCTGGAAGGTACGGCGATTCTCGCCCGTACGTACCCTCAGGATGCCGCCCGAGTGCTCGGTCCGACAAAAGCTCGCCGAGCCGCTCGCTTGCACCGCAGACCGGGGATTTCCATCGTGCCCGAGGCCCTGCTGGCAGCCCGGATGGGTGCCACTGCCATGCACGACCCTACGGAAGGCGGGGTGCGAGCGGGGCTTACGGAGTTGGCGTACGCTTCGGAACGGGGCTTGGAAGTGGACTTGGATCGGATCCCCCTCCTGCCGGAAACAGTGGCTTTGTGCACGCATTTTGGCGTGGATCCTTTGGGACTCATTAGCTCCGGAATGTTATTGGCGACCGTTCCCGACGAGGTTTGGCCCTCGCTGCAACAAGCGTGGGCTCGCTCCGGTGTGGTGGGGCAATGCATCGGACGCGTCGTCGCCGGCCGCGGTGTGCGTGCGTTCCAAGCCGGGAAGCGGATCCGGTGGTATTGGTCGGAGCAAGACGAGTTGGCGCGCCTGTTCGAGAAAAAGACGCCGGTTCCGACCCGGCGCCACGCGGCGAAAAGCCGCCAGTGAGTCAATCAAGAAGGAGAAGAACGATGCCCGAAATGATTGCCTGCGAGCACTGCGGCTTGCCCGTGGTGAAAGAGCGAGCGGAAGTGGTGGTCGTAGAGAGCTGGCCCCATTACTTTTGCTCGGAAAAGTGCAAGATCGAATGGGGGGAACTCGACGAGATCGAGGAAGACGAGCTGTAGGAGTGCGGGTCGATGGAACCAAAGCCAGCGTTGAGCTTGGCGGCGATGCGCGGCAAGCGGCGCGCCGCCTTGGAGATGGCTCGAACGATCGAGCGCGAGGGCTTCGCCGGCATTTACTGCCCGAGCTTCGGTGACGGTTTGGGCCTGTGTACCGCCATTGCCTTGGTGACCAAGAACATTCCCTTCGGCACCGCCATTGCCAACATTTACACCCGGCACCCACACGATTACGCCCTCACCGTCACGATGCTCCACGAACTTGCACCCGGACGCTTCCGCTTTGGCATTGGCGTGAGTCACGGGCCGGTGTTGCAGCGACTCGGCATTCAGCCAGGCAAGCCCGTCGCCGATGTGGAGCGTTTTGTCGGAGCACTACGCGAAGGTGCAGAGCGGTGGGGCGAGCTTCCTCCCATTGTGCTTGCAAGTTTGCGCCCGCCGATGATCCGCCTCGCCGCGCGGATCGCCAGCGGGGCGATTTGGGCAAATGCGTGCCGCTCGCACATGCGGCAGTCGCTGACCTACCTCGGCGAGCGCGCTACGGATCCGGATTTCTTCGTGGGCAACATGATTCCCACGTGCATCGACGAGGACCCAGCAGCCGCCGCGCAAGTGCTGCGGAAGACCCTCGTCGGTTACGTCATGTTGCCGAACTACCAGCGCTACTGGATGGAAGCAGGATACGTGGAAGAAATGCAGGCAATCCAAAAGGCACTTGCCGCCCGCGAGTACGATCGCGTACCTGCGTTGATGAGCGACCGTTGGCTGCGCGATTGCACGTTGTTCGGTAGCCCTGCGGAAGTGCGCGAAGGCGTCGAGGCATGGCGCGCAGCCGGAGTGAAAACACCGATCTTGGTGCCGTCGTCGACCCGGGGTGGGCAGTTCCAAGCGCTCGAAGAGGTCATTGCGGCGTTTCGCTGAGCACGCCAAAGCTCACGCCGATTAAAGCTGCGCGAAAAAGTCGTTGCCTTTGTCGTCGATGACGATGAAGGCCGGAAAATTTTCCACCTCGATGCGGTAAATGGCCTCCATGCCGAGCTCTGGATACTCGACCAGTTCGACCTTTTTGATGTTTTCTTGCGCCAGCACTGCCGCTGGGCCGCCAATGCTGCCGAGGTAAAAGCCGCCATACTTTTTGCAGGCTTCGGTGACGATGGGCGAACGATTGCCCTTGGCCACGGTTACGTAGCTGCCACCGTGCTGCATGAAGAGCGGGAGATACGCGTCCATGCGTCCCGCCGTCGTGGGCCCAAACGACCCGGAAACATACCCTTGGGGCGTTTTCGCCGGGCCAGCGTAGTAAATCGGATGATCCTTGAAGTACTGAGGAAGCCCTTCCCCGCGCTCGAGGCGCTCCTTGAGCTTGGCATGCGCGATGTCTCGCGCCACGATCATGGGGCCCGTAAGTGCGAGTCGTGTCTTGATGGGGTATTTCGACAACTCGCGGCGAATTTCGTCCATTGGTTTGCGCAAGTCGATCGGCACCACTTCGGCGCTGAGTTGCCGCTCGTCGATCTCCGGAAGAAACCGTTCCGGGTGCGTTTCGAGCTGTTCGAGAAAAATGCCGTCCGCTGAAATGTAGGCCTTCGCTTGCCGGTCGGCCGAGCACGACACGCCAATGCCAATGGGACAACTGGCTCCGTGACGCGGCAAGCGAATCACCCGAACGTCGAGACAAAAATACTTGCCGCCAAACTGCGCACCAATGTGCGTTTCCTGTGCCATGCGCAGCACTTCTTGCTCGAGTTCCGGATCGCGCAGAGCGTGCCCGCGCTCGTTGCCGCGCGTGGGCAACGCATCTAACGCGCGACAGGACGCGAGCTTGACGGTCTTGAGAGTCATTTCCGCGGAGAGGCCGCCGACCACGATGGCAAGGTGGTAAGGCGGGCAAGCTGCGGTTCCGAGCAGCCGCAATTTGTCGCGCAGAAAGGCTTTCAACGAATGCGGATTCAGCACCGCTTTCGTTTCCTGAAACAAGAACGTTTTGTTCGCCGACCCTCCGCCCTTGGCAATGAACAGGAAGTCGTATCGGTCGCCAGGAACGCTCAGGATCTCGATTTGCGCTGGCAAGTTCGACTTGGTGTTGACCTCTTCGTACATCGTGAGCGGCGCAAGCTGCGAGTAGCGCAAGTTGTCGCTGGTGTAGGTGTCGTACACACCGCGGGCGAGTGCGATTTCGTCGTGAGCGCCAACGGTCCACACCTGCTGTCCTTTTTTTCCGAACACGATGGCCGTGCCGGTGTCTTGGCACGACGGCAGGACCATTCCCGCGGCCACGCACGCGTTGCGCAACATGTTCCAGGCAACGAACCGGTCGTTTGCCGACGCTTCGGGGTCGTCGAGAATGGCGCGAAGCTGCGCGAGGTGCCCGGGACGAAAGAGATGGGCGATGTCCCGCATGGCCGTGGCAGCGAGCGTGCGCAATCCTTCGGCCTCGACGATCAAGATATTTTCGCCGCGGAAGCGGTCGGTGGCGACCCACTCGCCATCCAGTCGACGGTAGGGGGTGTCGTCCTTCCCAAGGGGGAAGAGTTCTTGAAAGGGGAAATCCGTCAGCATGGCTTGGTCATACCAAGCAGCCGCCAGACTTGCACCAGTGAAGCTCGGCATGGCAAGCGCATCCGGGCAGAGAGTGGGCGATGGAATGTCGACGCCGAACCGCGACTGCGCACGGTGTCCGAGTCGGGGCCTACGGGGCACCCGGCGTTGGTGTTTTCCGTCATGAAGACCGGTCGACGAGGCCGCGCCGTTCAAGGGAGAGCGCAACTGCGCTCCGTGACAAGTCAGTATTGACAACGTGCACGGCACTCTCCACGATACAGCGCCGTATGCAGCCCAGGCTTGTGGTCGTTGCAGGAATTGCGGGAGTGTTGGTCGTCGGTGCGGCGGCGTATTGGTGGCTTGCGCGGGAAGGCGACCATGGGGCTTCGTCGAGAAGCGCGGTGCAGCAGGGAGGCACGTTCGAGCTGCGGGGCGGCGGTCAACAGGCTGGGGCGCGCGTTGCGGGAAGAGAGGCCGGTCCCGTCGGAGAGCAGCGGCCAGGAGAAGGTGCGCTTGCGGCCAGCGGGTCGGGCGGGGCACAAGGAGTGGCGGCGCTCAAGCCCCGCGGCAGTGGGGTAGGAGAACCTGTCGGTGGCGAACGGGAAGGCGGCCAAGTGGAAATCACCGCGCCCTCGGGAGAGACCGCCGAGAAGGTCCAATCGCTGAAACCCACACACGGCGTTACCGGGCAGGCGCAAGTCGCGGCCGCAGGGGAGCCAGGGTCCGAGCCACCGCCCGAAGTTGCCTTCGAGAGCGGCAAGGACAAGCGCTACGTCACGGAAACGCAGGTGCCACTCGAAGGCGTCGGGAAAATTGCTGGCGACGCTGGGAGCATGGCATTTTGGCTCAAGCCTGATTGGCAGTCGAACGACCAAAACGACGCGGTGTTCGTGCAAATTGGCGAGGGCAACCAAGCGATTCGCGTGGCGAAAAACGTGAACTTCCTGCGCTTCGAGTTCTTCGATCCCGACGGACGCGAGCGTGGGGTCGGCTTGCCCATCGACGAGTGGAAACCAGGGGAGTGGCACCAAGTTACGGCCACGTGGGTTCAAGGGCGCTTGCAGTTGTTCGTGGATGGAAAGCCGGTTTCTCAGAACACATTCGATGTGGCCCCGAACCTCGGAGAAGAGCCGCGTGCGTTCGTGGGTTCGAAGCTGCCCTCCGGTACGCCCGCGGCAGGCGAAATGACCGACGTCCGGATTTTGAATCGCCCGCTGCAACCAGCCGAAATCGAACAGCTTGCGCGCAGCGATCAAAAGCCTCAGTGAGTTCGAACGCAGGCGGCCCGGGTAACAAAGGCGCTCTAGGGGCGTGATCTTCGCATTCGTCAGGTTTGCTCGTGTGAGGTCCGGGTTCCTGGGCGTCTCGTGGTCGCATGGTGCGAGCCACCATGCCCCGGCAGAGAACAGGCTAAGCCGCTCGAGCTGCACGCGTTTGCTATTCGCTCGGTGCGAAATCCTCGTTGCGTTGGAAGGCACCAACGCGCCACCGAAACAGTGAAGCGGCTGGGCTTGGCCGTTTTGCCAACGGGAAGCCACCGATCGTAGCGGCGGTACGGGAAGGAACCTGGAACCAGGCGCACCGTGGAACTGGCTTCCGTCGTACGGCTCGTGCGCTCCTACGCGTGCGTCGAATCAGGCGTTCCTGCCCTTCAACATCACGCCAACTGGATTGGTGGGCCACGCAGGCCGGCGCTGGATCGTTCCTGCGGGTAGTCGTGGCGAACTCTCGATTGCCAATTCCGCGCAGTGCGTGGTACGCAAATAGCCGTGTGCAAGAAGAACTGGATGCGAGCGTGGTGGGTGTGCGGCGTGGCCTTGGTAGCAGCCACGCTGCAGGCGCAGGTTGCACCCGAGAAGACCGGGCAAGTAGAACGTCTTCCCTCGCCACCGCAGCCGCACTGGGTGTTTGCGACCGACTTGGTGCTCGAGCGCACGAGCGTCGTCGACGTGCAACGAGGCCTCTTTCTGGGCAGCGTGCCCGGGGGATATGGCACGTTTCAACCTCTGTTTTCTCGGCGGCGTCCGGAGATCTACGTACCAGCGACATACTACTCGCGTCGAACCCGCGGTGAGCGCACGGACGTCCTGGAGATTTACGATACGCAAACGCTCGGGTTTGTTGCGGAAATCCCGATTCCCCCAAAACGTGCGCTCAATCGCATTGCGCTGAATCACGTCGCGCTTTCCGACGATGAGCGCTTCGTTGCGGTGTTCAACTGGACCACCGGAACCTCGCTCAGCATCGTCGATGTCGAACGGCGCCGTTTCGTTGCAGAAATCGACACACCGGGTTGCAGCTTGGCCTACGCTGCCGGACCACGGCGGTTTTTTTCTCTCTGCCCGGACGGAGCAGCGTTCGTGCTCGAGCTGGACGACGACGGGAACGAACGCCGACGCACCCGCACCCAGCCCTTTTTCGATCCGCGCAAGGATCCAGTTACGGAAAAAGCCGTCCGTGCTGGTTCCGTTTGGTACTTCGTATCCTTTGAAGGGGTGGTGCACCCCGTGGACGTCAGCGGCCCGGAACTTCGCTTTCTGCCCACTTGGCAGCTGACCGACGAGGCCGATCGCCGCGCCTCCTGGCGTACCGGAGGCAACCAGCATCTTGCAGCGCACGAGCGCCTTGGGCGCTTGTACGTCCTCATGCACCAAGGGGAAAAGGACACGCACAAGGAACCGGGAAGCGAGGTGTGGGTGTACGACCTTGCCTCCGCTAAGCGGCTCCAACGAATCCCCCTGCGTTTCCCGGGAGCGACCATTTACGGATTCGCGATCGAGCCCGATGCGTCATGGCGTTGGCCGCTGCCATGGATTTGGCAACGGGTGTTGAACCGTTGGATCCCGCCCTTGGTTACGGCAATCACAGTGACCCAGGATTCCGCCCCTCTTTTGGTGACTGCCTGCGAGTACGCGGGGGCGTTGGGAATTTACGATGCTCGCACGGGGGAGTTTCTCCGTCGGGTGCAGCCGATCGGCTGGACTACGGACTTGCTCTTCGCTCCGTATCCCGGGGAAGGGTCGTGAGCAATGGATGCGGCGTACCAAGCCCTCGTGCGCATCTTTGGCGTATGGTTGTGGGGACTGGCAGCGTTCCACAAGCTGCGAGAACCAAAGGAGTTCCTACGCATCTTCGCAGCGTACGAAATCCCTGTGCCGCGGTTGCACGGAGTGCTTCTTGCCTTGCTGGTGGTTGCGGAAAGCACGCTTGCGCTGGCCTTTGGTGTGTGGCCGAACATTGCGCTGCCAGCTTGGGGAAGCGTGATCTTGTTGTGTGTGTACGCGGGCGCACTGGTCCGCGAGATTCGCGCTGGACGCACCGACCATGCTTGCGGTTGTGGCGCGCCCGCACGACATGGGGGCAGCATTGGATGGGGCTTGGTTGTCCGCAACGCAATGTTGGCTGTGCTGTTTGCTTCCGCCACCGTCACGCCGTTGCCCCGGGAGTGGACGTGGCTCGACACCGTTACGGTTCTCGCGGGCAGTGCCGCCGCGATGCTGCTGTACCTTGCCATCGATGCGTTGGCCTCCGCGCCACGGGTGCGGCGACCAGAACACGAGGGCAATTTCTCGAGACCGGACTGAGGGATGCTCACCGCGTTGTTGGTGTCGCAGGTGCTCTTGTGGTGCGTGGTGCTCGTGCTTCTCGTGGTTGTGCTGGCACTCGTGCGCCAAGTTGGCGTGCTGCACGCGCGCATTGCGCCGGTGGGAGCGCTCGTGCCACGAGAGGAACCGCGGGTCGGCACGAAACCGCCTGTGTTCGAGTTGCAGGACGTTGTGAATGGGGTGCCAGTACGGATAGGAGGAGAGCGGCCCGACGGGCGCAGCATGCTTGTTGTTTGGGTGGCCCCGCAATGTCCCGTTTGCAAGGAGCTGCTCCCCGTGCTGGAGGCCGTGCGCCGCACCGAACACCATTGGCTGGCCATCGTTCTTGCCAGCGAGGGAACCCCGGAGGAACACCGCGCGCTCGCTGCGTCGTTTGCCGGTCGCTTTGCCTACGTGTTGTCGACCGAACTCGGGCTTGCTTATCAGGTCCCCAAGCTCCCGTACGCTGTGTTGTTGGATCCGTCCGGAACCGTTCGAGCAAAGGGAATCGTGAATACGCGGGAACACGTCGAGAGTTTGTTCGAGGCGTATCGGCAGGGCGTCGGATCGGTGCAAGAGTACTTGCAACGCGAGCGCGCTACGGGGTAGGCAAGCAGCCGTGAACCGGGATCCAAACTGGTTATCGTTGCTCGATCGCGGGTTGGCGCGCTGGGCGCGCCTTTTGGCGGCACGTACTTCGCGGCGAAGTTTTCTCGCCCGGGTAGCCGCACTCCTGGTGGGGGCGAGTGCAACTCCGCTGCTTCCCGTGGCGCGGGCGGCCACTGCGCGCAGAGAGGCCATTCCAGGCGAGCCTGGGGTCGACACGCCTGCAGGCGACCCATCGCGTTGCGAGTACTGGCGGCACTGCGCCATCGATGGCTTTTTGTGCAGTTGTTGCGGGGGGACCCAACGTTCGTGCCCGCCAGGAACGATTCAGTCGCCCGTGACATGGATTGGTACCTGCCGGAACCCTGCTGACGGGAAGCTCTACATTATTTCTTACAACGACTGCTGCGCAAAACATGTCTGCGGGTTGTGTTACTGCCACCGCAACGAGGGCGACAAACCCGTGTACTACCCGCAGCGCAGCAACGACATCAACTGGTGCCACGGCATCAATAACGTGGTGTACCACTGTTCGACGGCAATCGTCCTGGGGGAGGCCACCGAGGGCGTGTGAGCGTGCGAGCGCGCTTGTGGATGGTGGTTTTGGCTCTGCTGTGCGGACTTGCCGAGCGTGCCTCGGCCGACCCTTGGGCAGACTATGTTTTGCACTGCCAAGGATGTCACCGGCCAGACGGCAGCGGGTCTGCCGGCGGCGCACCTCCGTTTGCAGGCAACCTCCACCGATTTGTCCTCACCCCGGAAGGACGCGCGTATCTTTTGCGGGTTCCGGGTGTGGCGCATGCGGAACTCGACGATGCCCGCTTGGCCACTTTGCTCAATTGGATCGTCGCGCAATTCGATCCGGCTCCCACGGGCATGGAATGGACCCCCTTTTCTCCCGAAGAGGTGGCGAAGCTCCGCCACTTACCGCTGCTTTCCGTTCCGCAAGCGCGCCATCATGCCTTGCTTGCCGCGGACGAAGGCGAGGCTCGAAAGCGTTGAGGGTAGACGGTCACGAGTTCGCAGCGCCGTGCGGATTGCGCTAAACGCGCTGTCGTTGTGACGCACGTGCGCGGAAATTACGATCGCCGAACTGCGGAGCACCAAAACGGAGACGCCCACGTCGAATTCTCCCGTGGTACCCGAGGCGCGCTTGTTGCCACTGGTGCGGCGCTGCTTTCTGGCCTTCTCGTTGCCGCAAGTTTCCTTTGGTTCGAGCTGTACCCGGTTGCCTGGTTCGCGTTCGTGCCTCTTCTGGTGACCGCGCTACAGGCCCGAACTCCTGCTGCCGCTGCTCGGCTTGGCTGGCTCTGCGGACTGGCTACGAACTTGCCAGCATTTTACTGGCTCGTCTATACGATCCATGTGTTCGGGGGCTTCCCGTATTTGTTGGCTGGGGTCGTGTACGCACTTCTCACTGCATTTACTGCGCTGCAGTTCGCTGCGTTCACGTGGTTCGCGTATCAAGCTCGAGTCTTCGCCCTGTGGCCCGTGGCTGTGGCTGCGGCTTGGGTGAGCTTGGAGTATTGGTTTCCGAACTTGTTTCCGTGGCGGTTGGCGAACAGTCAAATGCACGCCCTGCGGTTGATTCAAAGCGGCGACCTGGCCGGGCCGTACCTGCTGAGCTTCGTCATGGTCTGGTGGGCGGCTGGCTTGGCCGCCGCGTATGTGCGGCGCCGTTTTTCACTCCTGGTAGGTCCCGCGACCGCACTGGCAGCGTTGTGGTGTTACGGGTGGTATCGCCTCCCCCAGGTGGAAATTGCGATCGAACGCGCGCCCGGAATGCGGGTGGCCCTCGTGCAAGGCAATGTCGGCATCGCCGAAAAGGGTGACATCCGGTACTTCGAGGTCAACCTGGAAAAGTACCGACAGCTCAGTCGCGCCGTGCAGCAGGACGTCGATTTATTGGTCTGGCCCGAGACCGTGCACCAGGAATGGATCCCGGCAGAAGCACAAACCCTTGTTGGCAAAGAGAACCCTTTCCCAGAACTGGCGACCGATCTGATTTTTGGTGGTCTTGCGTACCGGTTCGTGGGGTCCGACAAGGTGGAGCAACTGAACAGCGCGTTTTGGATGCAACCGGGAGGGCGCCTCGCTGGGCGATACGACAAACGGATCTTGATGCCGTTCGGAGAGTACATCCCCGGGGGCGAACTGGTGCCAGCCGTGTACGCGTTAAGTCCGGCTACAGGGCGGCTCACGGCTGGCAAAGAGGAACGCGTGTTCGCTCTCGGAAATGGTGCACGAGTCGGGCAACTGATTTGCTTCGAAGACATTGTGGGCACGATGCCCCGCAAAACCACACGTGCCGGGGCCAACGTCCTGGTGACCATCTTGAACGACGCCTGGTACGGCGACAGCGCCGCACCGTATCAACACCAGGCGCTGGCAATCTGGCGCGCGATCGAAAACCGTCGTTATCTCTTGCGCGGCTCGAACACCGGGGTCACCAGCATCGTCGATGCGGCGGGTCGGGTGCGAGCCGAAGGGCGATTGTTTACGGAAGAAGTGGTGCGAGGCGAGGCCAAGTTGCTGGAGGAGACGACGGTGTACGGGGCGGTGGGCGACGGGCTAGCATGGGTGGCCAGCGTGGCTACCGCTGTTGCGTGTTTCCTCGTTTGGCGCCGCCGCAGCGTCCCACGCTCAAGCAGAGTGCTCGCCTCGACCAGTGGAACTGCGTAGTCCGCGCACCGGAGTCGCACGATGTCCAAAGCCTTGTTGCGGTTTGTTGCATTGTTTTTCGGTAGTTTGCTGGCTTTTAGTGTATTCGCTGCCGCCACCGAGCTACAAAATCGCCTCGGTTTGGCAGAACGGACGATCGCTGCGGCTGCAACCGCGATGGCCCAGGTTGCCGGAGCGCGGGCGGAAGTGCAGCAGGGAAACGTGATTGTCACGGGGACGGCAAGCTTGCAGGTCAACCACGAGTGTACAGGGCTGTTCGTGTTTGCTGTGCTGTGCAGCTTCATTGTGGCCTATCCGGCGCCTTGGTGGCACAAGCTTGCGGGCATCGCTGTGGGGATCCCTGCCCTGACGGTGGTCAATATTGCTCGCATTGCGACGTTAGTGCGGTTGGTCGAGTTGTATCCGGGGTTGTTCGACTACTTTCACGAGTACGTGTGGCAGGGGGTGTTTTTGATGCTCACCACCCTCTACGCGATGACGTGGGTGCAACGCGTGCAGCGATGAAAGTCCGCTTTGCGCTTGGTTTTTTGGGTGCCTTTACAGTGCTGCTGGTTCTCTGGGGCACGACCGGTTTTGCGCGCGGGTATCGTGCGGCGGCGCTGTGGGGAGCGCGTGTGCTCAGTCCGGCGCTGACGGGATGGTGGATCGAGGTGCCTGGAAGCGGCGACGACCCTGGAACGTTCCGCAAAGGAAGTCAAAGCATCCCGTTGCAAATCGATCCCGGGTTTCTATCCATCGCGCAGGTGCCTCTGGCGGCTCTCATCGTGGCCACCCCTGGACTTGGTGTTGGTCAGGCGGTGGTTCGGGCGCTTTTCGGTATGGGAATTTTTTTCGTCATCCATCTAGCGGTGCTGCTGCTGTATCCGGTGGTGCTAGCGACGCCGAATTTGCTCACCGATACCGTAGGGGTGTTTAGTGGTTTGTTGAGCTTTGTGCTCGCACCCCAGCTCTTATGGTTCGTTCTGACGTACGATCGCTTGCGCGCCCTGTGGCAGTTAGAAGGTGCACGACGCGCGCTGCAGGGGCATGAGGAACGTGGCAAACGTGAGCGCGTGTAGAGGAATTTCACCCCGAATCGTGGCGGTCGTTTTCGACTGCGACGGAGTGTTGTTCGACTCCTTGGAGGCGAACATTGCCTACTACAACGCCATTTTGGCAGAGATGGGCTACCCGCCAATGACGGCAGAGCAAGCGTTGCTCGCGCATCGGGGGTCGACACTGCAATTTTTCGAGCACGTCTTCGGGGGCGACTCCGAGAAAGTACTGCGCGCCAAAGAGATCGCCGCGGCCACCGATTACGAGCCGTTTTACGCGCTCATGCGCCCAGCATCCGGGTTGCACCGGACCTTGCAGAAACTTCGCTCAGCGTACCGCTTGGCGATGGCAACCAACCGTGGGTACACGGCGCGAGAGGTCGTGCGGCGTTTCGGTCTGGAGCCGTACTTGGAAACGACCGTGGGGATTCGCGATGTCGACCGTCCCAAGCCGCACCCGGACATGTTGGAGCTCTGCCTCCAACGGCTCGGTGTCGATCCCGCACAGGCAGTGTATGTGGGCGACGCCGAGTCGGATTTCGTTGCGGCGCGCGCCGCGGGAATGCACTTCGTAGCGATGGGAGACCTGAACGTGCCGGCACCTCGGGTCCGATCCTTGGAAGAAGTGCCCGGCGTTCTCCACCGCATCGAGGGTACCAGAGCGGGCAGCGGCCCGAACGGTGCCGCCTCGGAGTAGCAGCCCGTTGAACAGGTGGGCATTGCCAGTTTGTTGGTGATTCCCACCCGGTTCCACTTTCCGCTGGCGTAGAAGGTCCGTAGACACGTTGCCGCGCCGAAGGTGTGGGGACGGTTCGACCACTTCCGTCGTGAACTGCGGGAACGTAGCTTTCCACACAGGCGGAACCGGGCGCGGACCCCGGATCGCCTCTCCGTCGTCATGCTGGCCGTGCGCGTATGAGGCACCGTGTGGCCTGTAGGAAAAACCCAGCTCTACTTCGCGTTCCCGTTGGCGCCGGTGGGTGCTTCACGGGTGCATTGGTGACCCCGGGGCGAGCTGAGCTGTGCTGTGCGGCAACACCCCCGCTACGACCCGCGCTCCCGCTGCCTGTGCGATCCGAGGCGCACTTGGCAGCCACTTCTAAAAGAAGCTAGGCGGTGGCTGTTGGTCCAGACCGTCGTGCTTGCGTGGGGCCGAGCTGGTTTCCGGCTTGCCAGAAAAAGGGAATCGCTGCCAATTGAGCTACGGTCGCAAACGCCACGACCGCGATGAGCGAGACGCTGTACAGCAGCCCGGCAACCGCGCTGCCGGCAAACCACGCAAGGCCAAACACCATGTTGAAAATGCCGAAGGCACTGGCTCGGTGTGTGACTGGGGTGAGTCGGGCAACGGCCGCTCGCAGTACCGATTCTTGCGCTCCAAGCCCGACGCCCCAGAGCACGACTCCAGCCACGGTCGTGGAAAACTCGGGCGAAAAAACGAGCGCCGGAAATATGGCCGACAAAGCTGCTGCAGCGATGAGAACATGCAAGCCGTAGCGATCGAACCACCGACCGAACGCAAGCGCGGCCACGCCGTCCACTGCCATGGCAACGGCATACAAAATCGCGATCCAGGCAGGGGCTACGTGTCCACTGTGTTGGAAGTGAAAGGCAATGAGCGGGTAGTCCACATAGCCAGCAGCCACGCAAGCCGCTCCGGCTAAGTACACCCAAAAGGCACGTGGAAGATGGCCATCGCCCAGGGTTTCGGTCTCGATGTGGAGATCTCGGGGCTGCGGAAACAACAGGCGCGCGATCAGCAAGAACAGCAACGCGGCTCCAGCTGGGACGAGGAGCCAGGCAAACGCGCGTCGATACTCGGAATGTTGGGCAATGACGGCCGCGACGAACAACGGTCCCGTGGCTGCCCCGATTTGGTCCATGGCTTCGTGCAGCCCAAAGCCCCACCCATGGCCGGTGCGGGAACTGGCAAAGGAAAGCATCGCATCCCGAGCCGGCGTGCGCAGTGCCTTTCCGGTTCGCTCCAACAAGACGAGCAACGCTGCCGGAACCCAGTGCCCGGTGAGCGCAAGGGCGGGAACCGAGAGCAGGTTCAACGTGTACCCCACGCCGGTCAGCGTCCAGTAACGGCGGGTACGGTCGGCGAGAACCCCCGCCCACAGGCGCAAAACGTAGCCCAGCAGCTCTCCTCCGCCCGCCACGACGCTAACGGCAGCCGCACTGGCCCCCAGCAAACCGAGATAGGGCCCGGTCACGCTCCGCGCACCTTCATAGGTAATGTCGGCAAACAAGCTCACCGTGCCGAGAAGCACGATAAACGGCACCGCTCGGCGCGATACGGAGGTTGTCGGCGAGGGCCGGGAAATGCTCATCGTTCCGGGAGTGCCGGTGCCACCGCTGGTAGAGGGCCCGTGTTCACCGCCGCAGTTGTGTTTGCTGGATGCGCCAAGCCGCGCACGCGATTCTCAGCGACACAGTACCGTGTTGCCGAGCAGGGAGAAGCTGCAGTGCGTCGACGACTCGGGGCCGAAATGGATTTCCCCGCAGCGGCCTACTTGGCCGTCGCTTCGGTCGCCGAACACCACCGCCAGGCGCAACGGCAACTGATACGAGCCAATAGTGAAGTTGGAATTCTTGCCCGTAATACTGAACTGCACCGTCGAACCGTCGCGACTCAGCACTTTGACTCGCGTAATTCCGGGCGCCAAGGTGCCGGTCGGATCGCGATACAGGAACAGGTAGCCGCCGAGTGCTTGGCGAACCGTCCAGTTGTCTCCTCCGGGTACTTGACGGCTAAAGATGATGTTCCCGCTGCGGTCTGCCACCTGGAACAACAAGCCACGATCTGCCACCGGCAAGGTGATGGGCGGGAAGAAAATACCTGCGTTGCCGGTAATCAAAAGCATCTCGTCGCCACTGGGATCGCTGTTGCGTAACACCCGGAGCAAGGCTCCCCGCAAGCCGGTTCCGTTCACGCACGCGAGCGGAATGGTCGGCGTCGGCGTGGGTGTACGGGTGGCCGTCGGGGTAACCGTCGGGGTCGCGGTGGAAGTGGGAGTGCGTGTAGGCGTGCCGGTTCGTGTGGGAGTTCCCGTTTGCGTAGGAGTACTCGTTGGCGGCGGCGGCACGGTGTTTGTCGGCGTGTTGGTGCGCGTCGGTGACAAGGTCGGGGGAGCTGGGGTGGGCGTCGCGGTCGCCGTCGAAGTGGGCTCGGGAGTTCCGCCCGGACCCGGCTGGGCATCGGAGGAGAACGGAGCTGCCGCCCAGCCGTCGGCGTTGAACAAGTTCGCCCAACGCGGGAAGTTGTCGTACGCGTACCGTACAGATACCGGGTTGGAGATAGCATCGTGCCACACAAGCACTTGCGAACCATCGATGATCGCGTTTGCCCAGTGGTACGTTTCGCCGTCTGCAGAGATGGCAAAGCCTTGCAAGGGGACTCCTCCGCCTGCTTGCAGGCCGATGGCAGTCCGTGGCCGGAAGAACACGCGGAGCTTGTTCCCTTCGCGCTGCACATGGGAGAACACGGGGCCGGAGTAATTCCCGGTGATGGTGCCGTACACGGTTCCGAGTGCCACGAGAGCCATGCGCCGCCCGTACAACTCTTTCTCGCGTGGATGGGTACCGCCGGGCAAATCGAGCGTGATCACCATCCCTGTGTTTGGCAGCGCGAGTGTCTTCAAGTAGGCGTCGCGCATTCGCGGCCCGATGAGTTGCATGGGCTGCACCGAAGGGAGCGACGACGGGAATTCGCCAAAGCGAAGTCCGCCGCCAGTGGGGAGCTGCACGAAGATAAACGGCAAGTTGGGTCGGCCGAAGTCTTCCCTCCAGGAGCGAATGAGCGCCGGCAACGCTAGCTCGTACTGGCTGGGGCGGCTGTCGTCCGCCTCTCCTTGCCACCAGCAAACGCCGCGAAGCGCCAGCGGAAAGAGCGGCTTGATTTTGCGCGCGTACAATCTTCCTTCCGCGCGGATGCGGTCTTCCAACCCATCGCCGGCAGGACCGGTAATGGACGTGCCAAACCAAAAACGGATGTTCGAACCGCCCACAGCTTCATTGATAATGCCCACCGGTACGCCCAGCCGCTCATGAAGTTCCACCCCGAACCAAAAAGCCGCTCCAGCCGGCCGTTCGCCCCACCGCCGCGACTTGAACGTGCGCACCAGCGGGTAGCGGTCGAGGTCGGTCGAACTCGGCGGGTTGATCACCATGTTCGATTGCCCGCTGCACAACCACACCTCGCCCACGACCACGTCGTTCAGCTCCATTACGTTGTCGCGGCCCACGACCCGCAAAGACCGCCCCGTGGCGGAGGGCGACAGCGGGTCCAAAACGACCTCCCAGCGGCCACTGGAATCTGCGAGGGTGGTTTTCGTTTGCCCTGCAAAGGTAACCGTGACTGCCTCGCCGGCGTCGGCCAGCCCCCAAATCGGGTTCGGCATGGCCGCTTGCAAGACCATACCATCGGAAAACCGCGCGCTCGTGAAGGCTACGGTTGCCCATGCACGGATGCTCGTCCCGCAGCCCACGATCAACGCGAGCAACCCGACGACAACTCGTACCCGACCCGAAGCCTCGCGACACCGCGACACAATGAAGTCCAGCTACCCGAATGCACGAACGAAGGCAAGGTAAGTTTGCTCCGCCCCGGCCAAGGGCAAAGGATGCGAAACCAGAGCGCAATGGAACTCGTGCGTCGAAAGATGAAGGTCGGTGATACTCGGCGGGCTACACCGAAAACACGGTGCTGGCATCCGGTGCCTAAGGCCCCGGAGCGAGAAGGTTGAATGGCCCGATTTGCGTCTCCCGCTCGTCACCTTTGTCCCCGCTGAATGCCCTAGTCTTATTCGGGGCGCGGCATCCCGTACCGCTGTGCGTGGATTGAGTGAGCCAATGGCGCGGAGAACGCCGCCGACCGATTCGTTGAGTCGTAGGTGTTTCACGCAAGGGACAATTCCCCGGCCCTCCGCTGTGGTGGGCAGAAGGCGGTTCGTTTTTGCCGCAAATGGGTCTATGACAACACGCGCGATTTCCATGCAACGGTTCTCGCACCGAGGGACGGCCGAATCTCCCCCGCGCCGGGAGAAGATCCTGGTGATGGTGCTCTTCCTCGCCTTTGTTGCATCGCGTGCGTTTCTGCTCCTCACCTCGAGCGAGCGGATCAGAAACTGGGAAGAGCCGGTGTTCCTGTTCAGCGCCTTGCGCGTGCAAGATGAAGGATGGGCGCGGGTGTGGGACTACCAGGACGACCTGAACCACGGCGGCTCCGTTCCCCTGATCCTCGCGGGCGCTGTTTGGCTGCGTTGGGTCGAACCCTCGGTGCTCGCGCTGAAATGGATGCTGCTCGTGTGGTGGACGATCAGCTTTGCCGTATTCCTGTGGGCGGCCTGGAGTATCTTTTCTCCACGGGCGGCGGTGGCGGGCGGGTTTCTCTGGGTAGGTGCGAGCCCGGACTTCGCTCGCTTGCAAGTCACCCTCGTAGGCTCGCACCCCGAGGCCGTGCTGCCCGCACTCCTTGGAACCGTGTGGCTGGCAGGTGCGTTGCGGGCGAAGAAGCCTTCCCCCGCACGTTGGATTCTGATCGGTAGTGCCGCAGCTACGGCCACGTGGATGTCGTACTTGTCGGTTGGCTGGAGCGCAGCGTTGTGCGCCGGCGCTCGCTTTGCAACGGGTCCCCGCTGGCGCCGGGCGTTAGCTTTGGGAATCGGCATCTCGTTGGGGGCGCTGCCTTGGTTGTACCAGAACGTATACCTGCGGCCGCACGGAGCGCTGCTTTGGCTTCGACGTGTGGGGTTGCCCGAAACCCCAGGTGCGGATTCCGACGCTCGGCTGGGTCTGCTGGGGATGTTGGCGCAGCTCCCTGATTCGTTGGGCCCGGCGGTGAACGGCAGCTTGCTCGTTGCCGCATTGGCGGCGTTTGCCGCACTGCCTCTCCTTGTTTGGTCGCACCGTCAGTGGCGCATTCTTGCCGGGCGCGTACCGGCCATGGTTCCGGTCGTCGCGCTCGCGGCCGTCGGTTCTGCGTGCGTGCTGGCGATCGGACGGATCCCTCTGCTGCCCGGCGAAGGGTACTACTACAGTCGCTTCTTCGCGCCGCTCTTGGTGTTGCTGTTCCTGCTTGCGGGTGCGGGCGTGGACGTGGCCGTCGCGACGTTCGGCCGCTGGTGCGATTCGGCGATTGTCGCCGTGCTTCTCGGTGCGGGTGTGGCAAACTTGGCTCCGCTGTACGGCCAAGGAGTTGCCGCTCCGAGCTTCCGGGAAGAATACCTTCGCGGCTGCCTGGTGTACGGAGTCGCCGAATTTAGCCGCGCGGGAAGCCCGGAACAGGCGGTCGCGCACCTGGCACGGTTCGAAGACGTGGAGTGCCGACGGCGTGCCTTCGGGGGGCTCGGCTGGGGGCTTGCAGATGCATACATCGCAACCCGAAGCACGGAGCAGGCACGTCGTTTCCTCGATGCAGTTCCGGACCCGAACTTGCGCCGCGCCGCGTGTGGAGGCATGCGATTCGTGCTCGCACGTTCGCCGCGGGTTGCTCCTCCGGTCCCGTTTCCTTCCGAGCTCGAACGCCTCTGTCAGTAACGGCGAAACAAAAAAGGGGACCAAGTTCCTGCCGGCGAACGACGCCATGACTGGCTTCTCTGGGTGCTGTGGCGAGCGGGGCCAACGAGGAAGAAACCATCGCAGGTCGCCCTGGAGAGGCGGCCGGTTGCCAACAATTCGAGGGCCACAGCCCGGCCCCAGAGGGCGATGCGCTCGACCGTAGCCCTCGGCCTCACTCGTTGGATGGTGTGCGGCTCTCGAACCCAGTTGGATGGGCGCTCACAGCACCGCAAGTTGGCCTGAGTGCGCGCTCATCATTGGAGTCGCCAATTGGCCGCAAGCTGCGGCGATGTCTTGGCCTTGCGTGACTCTTCGCTTCGTGAACACACCTTCGGCCCGCAGCTTGCGCAAGAACGCCATCACTACCGACTCGTCCGGGGCGGCAAACGGAGCGTCTCGCTGGGGGTTGTAAGGAATCAGGTTCACCACGCACGGCAAGCCGCTGCACCAGCGCGCCAATTCCGTGGCGTGTTCCAGCGAGTCGTTGATGCCGCGAAGCAGCACGTACTGGACCAGAAACAGCCCTCTCCGAGGCAGCGGGTACTCGAGTAAAAGTCGCTTCAGTTCGTCGAGCGGTACCGCCCGATTGACGGGAACAAGGCGGCTACGCAGGGCATCGTTCGCAGCGTGCAGCGAGATGGCCAGGCGGAGCTTTTGCCAGCGCGGATCCCGCCGTGCACGCTCGGCAAGCTTGGCGAGGCCGGAGGCCAAGCCAACCGTCGACAACGTCATGTGCGAGTGCGGGAATGCCAGCCCCGCAGGGTCGGAGAGGATCTCGATCGCCCGAACGAGGTTGTCGAAGTTGTCGAGTGGCTCGCCCATGCCCATGAACACGATGTTCCGAATGCCGTCGCTGTCGTAGCGGTACGGCCCGCATGCCTGTTCCCCACGGGAAACAAGAATGGCGCGTGCGAGCAAGCGCTGGGCAACGATTTCGGCGGCCGACAAGTTGCGCACCAAGCCCATGCGCCCGGTTTCGCAAAACGTGCACCCCATGCGGCAGCCGACTTGAGTGGACACGCAAAGGGTACGCCAGCGCGAGCCACGGTAGCTGTCCATCGGAACGATCACGCTCTCGACCAGTGCGCCATCCGCGAGGAGTGCGGCAAACTTGATCACTCCGCTCGCCTCGCGCACGGATGAAAGCACCGGGAGCATCTCTGGCCGAACTTCGCGGACCGCAGCCGCGTACTGGCGGCGCGCAACGGCTGCGTCGCCGCCAGTCCGAGCGACGTACTCGCTCGCGGTCAGTTGCCACGCGGGCTCCGGGATGTGCGCTCGTTCTGCCACGGGGGAGGTTACAGCCGCTCGATGATCGTGCCGGTTCCCAGGCCGCCGCCGCAACACATGGAAATCAGCGCATACCGCCCTTGGGTGCGCTCGAGTTCGTGGAGAGCCGTGGTGATGAGGCGCGCACCCGTGCATCCGGTCGGATGGCCGAGCGCGATGGCTCCGCCGTTCGGGTTCACCCGCTCGGGGTTGGGCTCGCAGGCCTTCATCCAGGCGAGCACCACCGACGCGAACGCTTCGTTGACCTCGAACACGTCGATATCGTCGATTTTTAGTCCGGTGAGCTCCAGCAGTTTACGCGTTGCAGGGATGGGCCCTTTGAGCATGGTGACCGGATCGACGCCCACTAACGTGGTGGCAACGATTCGGGCCCGCGGGCGCAACCCGAGCCGCTGTACCGCACGCGGCGATGCCAGCAAAACAGCGGCAGCCCCATCGGAGACCTGCGACGACGTCCCCGCGGTGTGGATGCCCCCAGGCTCGACAGGTTGCAACGCAGCCAATTTTTCCAGCGAAGTTTCCCGCAAGCCTTCGTCGCGCTCGACACGGCGCGTCTCCCCGGTCGGGTTGCCATTCTCGTCGACCACGGGTGCTTCGATGGGCACGACTTCTCGGGCAAAGCGCCCCTCGCGCCAAGCTTGGTTGGCCAGCATTTGGCTGCGCAAGCCGAAGCGGTCGGTATCCTCGCGCGTGATGCCAAATTCCTTGGCGATCATCTCGGCCCCTTGGAATTGTGTCGCGAACGCGTAGTGCTCCGCATACGACGGCGGAAACGGAGAACCGCCGCGCATGTTCGAACCTAAAGGTACGCGGGTCATCATCTCGACCCCACAGGCGAGAACGACATCTTCGATCCCGGCGCCCACGAGCCCGGCTGCCAGCGAGGTCGCTTGCTGGCTCGACCCACACTGGCTGTCCACTGTGGTCGACGGCACCTCCATCGGCAATCCCTCGCTAAGCCAGGCCGTACGGGTGACGTTAAACGACTGCTCGCCGACCTGCGACACGCAGCCTCCAACGACTTGCCCCACTTGCCGGGGATCGATTCCGGCTCGTTCAATGACCGCCCGCTGGATTTTTCCAAGCAGCGCTGCCGGGTGCAGCCCCGAAAGCCCTCCTTTCCGCCGCCCGATGGGCGTGCGTGCAGCTTCGACAATGAAAACCTCTTGCATCGTAAACCTCCTGAACCGTGGATTTCCGCGAGGGGAAGAAATTTTTGAAGCACACAGGGATCCGACTTACCAGCACCTTGGTGCTGGGCGTCATCGAGCGCAGCGCGCGACGCGAGGCGTCGGTTGGCACCGACCCGGGTTTGCTTCACGCAGCCTCAGGGAGCCAGTGGTGGTTGTTCGTTACGAACGAGACCACCATCGCTGGACGGTTTCGATCCACACCGCGGGTTCGGGCGGTAGCCAAAGGGCGACGGGCTCGCGGCGGAACCAGGTGAGCTGCCGCTTCGCAAAACGCCGGGTCGCACGGGCCATGGCACAGAGAGCCTCGTCCAGACTAGCCTTCCCGCGTACGTACGCGCCGATCTCCCGATAGCCAAGACTTTGCAGGGCGGGCAGCGACGGGTCGTACCCGCGCGCGTAGAGGCTGCGCACTTCGTCGACCAAGCCTGCGGCCACCATCGCTTTGCAGCGTTCGTCGATCCGCCTGTACAGCTCAGCCCGCGGAACATCTACGCCAAGAAGAACCATCGGATGCCGTCCCGTCGCAAAGCGATGTTGGTGTTGCCACCAGCTCATCGGCCGGCCAGTCTTGTAATACACCTCGAGTGCACGCACGAGGCGGACATGATCGCGCGGATGCAGCCGTGTAGCGGTTTCGGGGTCCACTTGGGCCAGGTCCGCATGCAAGCGTCCCGGCTCTGCCTCCTCGCGAGCGATCAGCGAGGCGCGCAAGGTCGGGTCGCGCGCTGGCCCAGGAAACAGTCCGCCCCGCAGCACCCGCACGTACAGTCCGGTGCCGCCCACGACGAGTACGCGCCGGCCGCGCCGTTGCACTTCGTCAATGGCCGCTTCCGCAAGCTCGAGAAAGCGCGCGCAGTGGAATTCTTCGTCGGGGTCGGCGACGTCCAGCACGTGGTGACGAACCCGTTGCCGTTCGCTCCGCCCTGGTTTGGCGCTGCCAATGTCGAGCCCACGGTACACTTGCCGCGAGTCGGCATTGACGACCTCTGCCTCAAAGCGCTCGGCAATCTCGATGCTGATCGCGGTCTTCCCCGCGGCCGTGGGGCCGACAATCGCTAGGATCGGTTCGGCGAGAGCCATGGTGAGGAGCTTTCTTCGCAGCGGCGTATCAAGAGCGAGTGTGGTGGGAACTAGCCGACGGTTCGATCCAGTGCACTGCGCTCGACTTGAAAGTGACGACCACCGGCTGTCCGATTGCCAGCCCGAGTTCGGCAAAGGCTCTTGCGGTGATCCGTGCCACAAACTCCACTCCACAGTCGACGCGCACCAAGAACCCTGCCGCACTTCCCTCGATCCCTACCACGACTCCGGAGAAGCTGTTGCGTGCGCTAGAGCGCAAGGGCTCGCGCGAAAGGAGGATGCTCTCTGGGTCGATGGCGACCGCGACCTTCGCGTTGGCCTTTGCCGGGGGATCGGTAGGGAGAACGATCTCGATGCCCCCAGCCTGCAAAATGGCCTCGCCGCCGTCGACGCGGAGTCGACCGCGCACGAGATTCACGAGCGGGAACGGACCCACACGGCCATGTTCGAGGCTCAGGATTCGATCCCCGAGCCGGTACGCTTGATCGAGGGTATGGGTGGAAAACACGACGGTGCGGCCTCGCTGAGCGAGCTCGCGTAAGAGGGCTTCGAACTCCGGGGTAGAGTCGCGGTCCAAGTTGGCCGTCGGCTCGTCGAACAAGTACACCGGCGGGTCGATCGCCAGTGCCCGCGCAATGGCCACGCGTTGGGCCTCGCCAGTGGACAGTTTCCATGCGGGCCGCGACCCAAAGCCCTCGAGCCCCACCCGTGCCAAGGCCCGTTCGATGCGTTCCTCGTCGTTCTCCCCGCGAACGCGCAACCCGTACGCCACGTTGGCGTACACGCTGCGCCGGAACAACAAGGGCCGCTGTGCCACGTACGTTGCGCGGCGACGCAGCTCCTCCCAGCTGGACGTGCCGGGGATGACAGGTTCGCCGAAAAACAGGAACCGTTGTGCACGGACGCGGCGTAGGCCCGCAAGCCCTTCGAGGAGTGTGGTCTTTCCTGCCCCGTTCGGACCTACCACTGCCGTAATTTGGCCCGCGGGCACCTCGAGCACGTCGATTTGCAGCGCGGCAACCGCCCCGATTTCCACTTCGAGGCCGCGCACAGAAAAGGCAAAGGCGGCACCATTCATGGCAGCAATCTGGGGCTGGCCCACCAGGCAACAAGGTTCACGCCGAGGGCAAGCAGCAAGAGGAGCAATCCGAGGGCAAATGCCAGGGCAAAATCCCCTTTGCTCGTTTCGAGCGCAATCGCAGTGGTCAAGGTGCGAGTTGCCCCGCGAATGTTGCCACCCAGCATCAACGCTACACCAAGCTCGGAGACAAGCCGGCCAAAAGTGGCAACCGTTACCCCAACGAGTCCGTACCGCAGTTCGTACAAAAGCGTGGCCAGCGCTTGCCAGCGAGAGGCACCCAGCGTTTGCGCTGTGGCCTCGATGCGGGGGTCGGCTTCGCCCACCAACGTCAGGGTCAGCGCGGCAACCAACGGCACGACGAGGAACGTTTGTCCAACGATCATCGCTGCCGGCGTGTAGAGCAACTCGAAAACCCCGAGCGGGCCGCTGCGCGAGAAGAGTGCGTAGAGAACGAGCCCCACCACCACGGTGGGCATGGCGGTCAGGGTTTTGACCCCGATCTCGGCCGCATTCCGTCCGGGAAATTGCCGCCGGGCGAGCAGGACTCCCAAAGGAACCCCTGCGAGCGTAGCGAGACCGGTTGCCGAGAGCGCGACGTAAACGGACACCCACGCCGCATGCATCACCTGCGGGTCGCACGACCAAAGGAGATCCACCGCCGCAGCCAAGGCTTGCGCGAGCGACATGTCGAACGAGTTATGCAAGCACGCGATCTGCTCGGGAACAACCTACGGAGTTCGCGGACGCACGCGCCGAACGGTGGGCTCTCAGCACGGCCGAACTTGGCCTCCGAAGCTGCGGCGACAGTGGCCGTCTGGAGTCCGGTTGTAAAGCCGTGCTAAGGAACGCGGCTGCATGTCGCGCCGAAACGTACGTTTGCTTGCGAGCATGGGGATGGCGGTAGCCGTCGTTTTCTTCGCCTTGCCGTGCGAGAGTGCTGGCGCTGAAGGCAGCCAGGAACCAGCTTCGGGAATCGTTCGCTCCCGAGTGGTGCGGGTCGAGCCCAATCGCTTGGTAGCGGTTCTCGGTGGTGACGCGACGGAACCGGACAAGGTGTTCGCACTGCCGATGGAGCGCTTTCTGGCCCTGGCCCGAAGCCCCGACAGTGGCGTGCAGGTAGAGGAGTCGGCAGTGCGGTTGCGGGGGCGGCGCCTGCGCGTGGACCACGTCGGCTCTCAAGGGGCGTCGTACTTGTTGGTCGACTTGGACTCGAGCGCGATGTGGTGGATGCACCCGAAAGAAAAAGCGTACGTCGAGTGGCGCAAGCCGGTGGTGGCGGAAAAAAGCCCGACGCCGCTGCCGCAGCTCGAAGCATTGGAACAAACCAGCGCCATCAACGGATTTTCTGCGCGTGCGTTTCGCTTGCAGACCTCTGACGGCACCGCGCTGGTGTGGATCGCTCAGGAGCCACGCGGGCTGCGTGCGGTGCTGGCGAGTTTCGGTGAATTGCAGCAGGCGGTGAAGCCTGTGCCGGAATCTCTCGACCAGCTCGCGTTGCGTTTGGGGATGGGTTCCGGTGTACCCGTGCGGGTGCAGGTACTCACGCCGAAGGGTTACACCGTTCACGAGATCGTTGCGTTTGAACAAAAAAGTTGGCCGGCGGACGAGTTCTCTGTGCCCGCTGGCTGGAAGGCAGTTCCCGTGGAGCGCGCCCATGAGTCCGCCGAAGGAAAACCCTGCGACTCCTGCCCATGACCCAGCGACCCATCCGGCGTTGCAGGTCTTCGCGCCGGGATTGTTTCACGGGCGCACGGCGTTGGTGACGGGCGGCGGGCGTGGCATCGGGCGTGCCATCGCATTGGCCTTCGCGCGCCTCGGGGCCAACGTGGTGATTGCCGCGCGCACGGTAGAGCCCCTGGAGCAAACCGCTGCCGACATTGCCGCCTTGGGGAGCGCCTGTTTGGCTGTACCGACAAACGTGCGCGAGGTGGAACAAGTCGAGCGGCTCGTCCAGCGTGCGCTCGAGCGCTTCGGCGCGATCGATTTTTTGATCAACAACGCGGGCGGACAATTCCCGGCCCGCCCGTTGGACATCAGCGATCGTGGGTGGCGGGCGGTCATCGACCTGAACTTGAATGGCACCTGGAACATGCTGAGCCGGGTGGGTCGCCACATGCTCGAGCGGCGCTTTGGCGCGGCGGTGAACATCGTCCACATTTACTCCTTCGACCGGGGTGCGCCCGCCTTTGCGCATTCCGGCGCTGCGCGCGCCGGGGTGGTCAACCTCACCCGCACGCTGGCGTACTATTGGGCGCGACACGGCGTGACCGTGAATGCCCTTGCTCCCGGAACGGTGTCGACTCGCGGCCTGCGTGAAGAAGAGTTCAGCCGTGCAGAGGTGTCAGATTACGAAACTCTCGCGGTTCGCGATATCCCCGCCCACCGGCTGGCCGATCCGGAAGAAGTTGCAGCCGCGGTGCTGTTTTTGTGCTCGCCGGCCGCACGCTACATCAACGGCGCGGTGCTGGTGGTAGACGGCGCACTGTCCCTGGATAACTGGACGCCGATGTGGGACCCGGAACAGTTCTGAGCGCCCAAGACCCAGCATGGCGGATGTGCAGTTTACCGATGTCGCCCGCGCCGCCGAGCGGATCGCGCCGTTCGTGCACCGGACGCCATTGGAGCGAAGCGCCAGCATCGACCGAGAACTCGGGGTGCACGTGTGGTTCAAGTGCGAGCAGTTCCAGAAAACTGGCTCGTTCAAGTTTCGCGGCGCGTGCAATGCAGTGTTGGCGCTGCCAGAAGCCGCAGTACGCGGGGGGGTGGTCACCCACAGCTCCGGAAATCATGCACAAGCACTTGCGCGTGCGGCGCAGTTACGCGGTCTCCGAGCCTACGTGGTCATGCCGACCGATAGCGTGCCCGCGAAGAAGGAAGCCACACTTGCCTACGGAGCGCACGTGGTCCCTTGCGCGCCTAGCCTAGCCGACCGCGAGCGCGTGGCTGCCGAGGTGCAAAAAGAAACTGGCGCGTACTTCGTGCATCCTTACGACGAGCCGCTCGTGATCGCGGGACAAGGTACCGCTGGCCTGGAGTTGCTCGAGCAAGTGTCGGAACTCGATGCCGTGATCGCGCCCGTGGGTGGCGGAGGGCTGCTGAGCGGGCTCTGTTTGGCCATTCACCAGCGGCAGCCAAAGGTGCGACTGTTCGCCGCGGAGCCTGCGGGCGCCGATGATGCGGCCCGTTCGCTGCGATCGGGCGAGCGACAACAAGTGACGACGCCGGTCACGATTGCCGATGGGCTACGTGCGCAACTGAGCGAGCGCACGTTTGCCATTCTGCGCCAACATGTCGAGGACGTCATCGTGGTGGAGGAGTCCGAGATCGTCGGCGCGATGCGCCTCTTGTGGGAGCGCACCAAATGGGTTGTGGAACCGAGCGCAGCGGTAGCCCTGGCTGCCCTTCGGCAAGAGGGCGTTCGCCGGGTATGGGCGGGCCGTACCGTGGCCGTCGTTTTGACTGGCGGAAACGCCGACTTGGATGCTCTTCCGTGGCTGGTCAGAAGGGACCCCGTGTGAAGTTGGACCAATGGAGGTGAAGGATGAAGGCACGAGCATTGGAGCCGTTGTTCGAAAACAACCGGAACTGGGCAGCAAGCATGACGTCGCGCGACCCCGAGTTCTTTTTGCGTCTCTCGCGCCAGCAAACCCCTCAGTACTTGTGGATTGGTTGTGCTGACAGTCGTGTGCCGGCAAACGAAATCGTGGGCTTGCTTCCGGGAGAAATTTTCGTCCACCGCAACGTGGCCAACATCGTGTTGCATGGCGACCTGAATTGTCTCTCGGTGCTGCAGTACGCAGTGGAGGTGCTGCGGGTGCGCCACATCATCGTGTGTGGCCATTACGGATGCGGCGGTGTGGCCCACGCCATGGGGCATGGCGAGCTTGGACTCATCGATAATTGGCTGCGCTGCATCAAAGACCTGTACCTCGAGCACGCCGCCGAACTCGATGCTCTCGACGAAGCCACTCGCTTGCGTCGCTTGTGCGAACTGAACGTACGACAGCAGGTTGCCAACACCTGCCACACGACCATCGTGCAAAAGGCCTGGGCCAGCGGGCAGGAGCTGACCGTACACGGGCTCATTTACGACATTCGCGATGGCTTGCTGCACGACTTGGAAGTCAGCACCGACAGCCCCGAACAAGTTCCCGCCATCTACCGGCTACACCGTTAGCCCAATGTTCGTAGCCGTGCCCCTGAAAATCATCGCATGCACGTGGCCGCCCACGACCACGTTCCACGGACATCGCGGCGCATTGTAGGGGCGGTTCGCGAACCGCCCCTACAACGGATACGCCGGGTGCCTGCGATGGATCCTGCTGCAACGCACGCGACTGTAGGCACGGCATGTAGGGGCGACGCGGTGCGTCGCCTTGGCAGGATCGTGCACCACGGTCCTAGATAACCCAACGCCACTGTCCCGCGTGCGCCGCACCCAACGGGCGACCCACCGGGTCGCCCCACATTGCGTATCGGTACGGTCCGTGTCGTTCCGGCAGGGTGTCGCCGGCGTGCAGCTTCCTGTGCACCACGCGCGTTTGCGCGTGGCGTAGGAGCACGGCGGTGCCGTGCCCCTGAAAATCATCGCATGCACGTGGCCGCCCACGACCACGTTCCACGGACATCGCGGCGCATTGTAGGGGCGGTTCGCGAACCGCCCCTGGTCTTTCGGCGCAATGAAGATCGGGCATCACTGGTGCGGGTTTCCGATCGAAGGGTGCGAAATCTCGGCGAGGCCTGGTTGTTCGAGCCACTGCCTTGGGTACAATGCGGGGCGTTCATTTCGACAACAGGAGGGTACGTTTGTCCGGCATCGTTCGTTACGGCAGTTACGTTCCATATTTTCGTCTTCAGCGCCAAGCCATTGGTGCGGGTCGGGGAGAGCGGGCGGTCGCCAGCTACGACGAAGATGCTGCCTCGCTGGCAGTGGAGGCAGCGCGCGACGCGCTGCGCGGCGGTACGCGGGTGGATACGCTGATCTTCGCGACCACGAATCCGCCTTACGCAGAAAAGCTCAACGCGGCCACGGTGCAGGCTGCCCTCGACCTTCCGGAAACGATTGCGGCCTTCGAGCTTGGTGCTTCCACGCGGATGGGGGCGGCGGCTTTGGGGCTCGGCCTCGACCTCGCGCACGCAGGGCGCCAGGTGTTGGTTTGCGCCGGCGATCTCTCGATTGGTGCACCGGGTAGTGTGCGCGAAGCCCAAGGAGGCGATGCCGGCGTGGCCTTCGTGCTCGGGAACGAGCGCGAGTCGATTGCCCGTTTGCTCGGGAAGGCTTCCTGCACTGTGGAGATCCTCGACGTTTGGCGTGTGCCGGAAGAGCGCTTCCCGCGTTACTGGGAGGAACGGTTTGCCGCCGAAACATTGGGCCCGGCTGTGGTCGACACCGCAAAGAAAGCGCTGGCAGAAGCAGGGGTCGATCCGGGGGCCATCGATCACGTGGTGCTGGATGGCGTGAACCCACGCACGTTGGCCCAGCTTCCGCGAGCTCTCGGGATCGATCCGGCAAAGGCAGCCGACCCGCTAGCGGCAAGCATTGGCCGTGCGGGCACTGCACACGCCGGACTGGCCCTCGCGCACGTGCTCGACCGTGCACAGCCCGGAGAGCGTGTGCTCGTGGTGAGCGAGGCGGATGGCGTCGATGCCTTGGTGTTCGAAACGACGGAGCGCATCCGTTCCGCCCCGAAGCCGCGCAGCGTGCAGCGCTGGATCGAGTCGAAGCGCAACGATTTAGCGTATCCCACTTACCTGAAGTGGCGCGGCATCTTGCCGTTCGAGCCACCGAGGCGCCCCGACCCGGAGCGCCCCGCGGCGCCAGTGATGCGGCGCCACGAGCGGTGGAAAATGGCGTTCGTTGGCTCGCGGTGCACGCGCTGCCACACCGGACACTTGCCCCCGCAGCGGGTATGCGTGCACTGCGGCGCCGTGGACGAGATGCGCGAGGAGCGGTTTGCCGACACGTCCTGCCGCGTGACCACGTACACGCTCGACTACCTCGCGTACTCGTTACAGCCGCCCGTTGTCGTGGCTGTGGCCGATTACGAAGGCGGTGGCCGGTTTAGTTGCGAACTTACGGATGTCGACCCGAAGCAAGTGAAAATTGGCGACCAATTGGAGATGACCTTCCGACGCCTCTACACTGCGCAGGGCGTGCACAACTACTTTTGGAAGGCGCGCCCGATGCGTTAAGTGTGTGGCGTCGAGCGAGGAGGACAGAACATGGCAAGCAAAGGAATCAAGGACCGTGTGGCAATCGTCGGAATGGGTTGTACCCCGTTCGGAGAGCACTGGGACAAAGGTCCCGAGGACTTGCTCATCGAGGCTGCGCGCGAAGCGTACGCTTCGGCAAACATCGAGCCGGACCAAGTGGATGCTTACTGGCTCGGCACCATGGCCAGTGGTTTTTCCGGCCTGATGCTGTCCGAGGCACTGAAGATTCCATACAAACCGGTGACCCGCTTGGAAAACATGTGCGCGACCGGCAGCGAAGCACTGCGAAATGCTGCCTACGCAGTGGCCAGCGGTGCCTACGACTTGGTAATGGCAATTGGCGTGGAAAAGCTCAAAGACTCAGGCTTTTCCGGTCTTGCCATGGCGAACCCGCCGCACGATGGCACCATTTCTAGCATGACTGCTCCAGCAACGTTTTCTTTGCTCGCGCCAGCATATTGTAAGAAGTACGACGTACCGGAAGACACCCTCAAGCAAGTGTTGGCCCGGATTGCGTGGAAGAACCACAAGAACGGAGCCCGCAACCCGAAAGCGCAGTTTCGCAAAGAAGTGTCGATGGAAACGATTTGCAAGGCACCGCCGGTGGCAGGCATGCTTGGAATTTTCGATTGCTCCGGGGTGAGTGACGGGGCTGCGGCTGCGATTTTGTGCCGGGCAGAAGATGCGCACAAGTACACGGACAAGCCGATTTTTATCAAAGCGCTGGCGTTCGCGGCGGGTCCGGCCGAGGGTTATTTCAGCCAAAACTACGACTTCACCACGTTCCCCGAGGTCGTCCGGAGCGCGGAAGACGCCTACCGGCAGGCAGGCGTGACGAACCCACGCGAGGAAATCAGCATGGCGGAGGTACACGACTGTTTCACGCCCACCGAGCTTGTGCTGATGGAAGACATGGGGTTTTCTCCGCGCGGGCAAGCGTGGCGCGACGTGCTCGACGGGCGCTTCGACGGCGACGGTCCGCAGCCGGTGAACCCCGACGGTGGCCTCAAGAGCTTTGGCCATCCGATCGGAGCGAGTGGATTGCGGATGATGTACGAGATGTGGCTGCAACTGCGCGGCGAAGCGGGTCCGCGCCAAATCCCCAACCCGAAGCTAGGGCTCACCCACAACTTGGGGGGCGCGCCTGGCCGGTGCGTCAGCTTCGTGTCGATCGTGGGGTTGTAAGCTACGGCGCGTCGGGGGCCGACCGCTCGGCCGCACCTTGAGCGCGTCGTTGGCGCAAGCGTTCCGCTACGGCGGGCACGGCCTTGAGCAACATGTCGAAGTAAGCCAGGTCGGGTCCGACCGCCGCACACAAGGCTTGCTCGTATTCCGCCAAAGCCGGCTCGAGCTCGGCTTCTTTCTCGGGCAGGATTTGCTCGTCTTCCGAGAGACACGCGTTGACTTTTTCGGCCAGTGCTTCCAGTCGCTCCTCTCCTTCTTCCCCGATCTTTTCGTGCAAGACCGTGTTCCACAGGGTAAAGAAGCCAATGGTGGCCGGAGTTTGGCGGCGGAGCCCACCACTAAGCAGGTACAGTTGCTCGGCCAACTGCTCCACGTTTGGGGCTCCGCGGCGCGTGACCAGCGCGCGCATGTGCACGAGCTTGTCGCGCAACCGCTGCACGCCAAGCTCCCGCGCAAGCAGACCCACCGCTTCGCGAAACTCTTCCGCAGTCAACTGTGCCATGGCAGTTCCTCTCTTTTGTCTGCTTGGGTCGTCGATCGAAGGCCCCTTCAATCGCCAGCGCACGCGGCTCTGTCAACGGCTTGGGCTCACGGAAACCGGAACTCCGTGGTTTCTGTGTTCTCGAGAGCGAGCGAGACCAACGTAGGAATGTCCAAGGTTGCTTCCGCTCGATGCGCTTCGTCCACGGACATGTGGGTAGCTGGCTGCGGCGGAACGAAGAGCTGGCAGCAGTCCTGGTCTGGCTGAATAGAAATCTCGTACGTGCCAATCCGTTCCGCCTGAGCGCGAATCTCGTTCTTGTCCATGGCCACCAGAGGTCGGAGCACGAGCATTCGTGCGGCTTCTTCGATGGTGGCAAGGTTTGCGAGCGTTTGCGAGGCGACTTGCCCGAGGCTCTCGCCGGTCACGAGCGCCTCCGCGTGTACGCGCGCAGCGAGCGCCTCGGCAATGCGAAGCATCATGCGCCGGTAGAGGACCACTCGGTAGCGGCGAGCGACCGTCGCCACGATTTGTCGTTGGACTTCCCCGAAGGCCACAGCGTGCAGCCGCGATTGCAACTGGTAGCGAGCGAGGAGCCGAGCGAGCGCTTGGGCTTTTTCGTAACTGCGGCGGTCTTGGTACGGTGCGCCGTGAAAGTGCACGAACTCCACCCGGCACCCGCGGCCCATCATGCGCCAGGCAGCAACTGGCGAGTCGATGCCCCCACTCAAGAGCGCAAGGACCGTGCCGCTAGTGCCCACCGGCAGGCCGCCCAGCCCCGCGTGCCGTTCTGCGGACACGAACGCTTCCCGGGCCAACACCTCGATGAACACCTCGGCGTCGGGATGTTCCAGGTCCACGCGCCAACCCAACCGCTCTTGCACGAGCTTGCCGACTTGCCGGGCGATTTCGGGCGATGGCAAGGGGTAGCTCTTGTCCGCCCGCTTGACACGCAAGGCGAAGCTGCCCGCCGGCTTTTCCGCCAGCTCCGCAACCGCTGCTTCTGCGAGTTCCGCGATCGTGCGCCCGCTTTTACGGCCGCGCACGAAGTTGGCAATCCCGAACACCCAGCCTAGACGCTCGCGGATCACCGCCCAGTCGGCATTTTCGGGAAGGTGAATGACCACGCGCCCTTCGGCAGAGCGCACGCAGCTTACGCCGATGTCGCGGAGGATGCCTTCGATATTGCGCACGAGCTGGCGCACGAACATGGGCCGATTGCGCTGCTTCAAGGCAATCTCGTGGTAGTGGGCGATCACGCGTTGCATCGGGGCGAAGTTTTCTAGGGGGTCCACTCGCGAAAAACCAGCTTTCGTCCCGCATCCTCTCGTAGACCCTGCGCCGGGATGCGCGGGCCGTGGACATGCACGACGGGCCACACGCGGGACGAACGACGAGTCCCGACCTCGATTCCCGTCGCGCCAAAGGGAAAGTCAGATTCCGTGTTTCGGGCGCAATCCAGAAGGGGCGCTGAGGGATCGTTGCGCGCGTCGCCGGACCTCGCTGCCGGGCTAGGGGAAGAGCGGTCAGAAGGCTTCGGCGAAGTCTTTCAGGTCTTGGCCGAACGTTTCGCGGAACGCGGTGGAAAAGTCTTGTTGGGCGGACGCACGCAAAAGCTCGAGGAGCTTCCTTGGGCCGTAGTGTTCGGCAAGGTGGAGTACGGCAAGGTAGCTCGAGGCATAGGCGGCTTCGGCTTCGGCAGGACCGAGCAGGGCAAAAGACGGGGGCAAGTCCGCCAAACGGATCGAGGGATCCGCGCTTCGGCGAGACAGAGCCCAGTCCGACCGCTCGCCAGGGTGGTCGTCTTCGCACCACATCGCCATGCCTTCTTGCAGCCAGGCGGGGGCACGGCGGCGACTCCATTCGCTCACCAATGCGTGAGCCAGCTCGTGCCGGGCTACACGTTGCAACTGCAGCCGGTTCCCTTCGTTCAGTCCGCCCACCGGCAACTGGATCCGGCCGCTGAACACGCCGCCAGCCCAGTCGGGCGATTGGGTGACGGCGTGGAATTGCTCTTTCGGGTACAGCACCACGCTAATGGGTGGCGTGGGTCCCACCCCGAGGAGTTGGAGCAAGTGGTCGTACGCGGCTTCGAAGTTCGCGAGCACGAACTCGATCGTGCGCGACGGTTCCGATTCGGGATGGCGCACGTCGAACCGCGCGCTGCGGGTGAGTAGGTACTCCCACTCGGCGTCGAGTTCTCTCCCGAGACGTTCCATCTTCCGTTGCAGCTCGGGGCCGTCGATCCCGGCAGCGCGGGCGCGAGAAAAATAATCGAGCGCCTTTTCACGCTGGTCGCGTTGTTCCCAAAGTTCCCCGAGAGCAAGCAAAAGATCCGGCTGCTCCGGAAACTGCTCGAGGCCGGCTTCCCAGGCGGCTTGTGCTTTCCCCAGGTTTCCCTGTTGCTGGAAGGCGTAACCGAGCCACAGAAAAACCTGTGCATCCGGGCCGAGACGGCGAGCTTCTTCGAGTCGATCCACGGCCGTTCCCACGTCGCCAGAGCGCAGGGCGTCGACTCCCCAACCAAGGAGGACTTGCTGCAAATTGCGTTGAATGCCCGTAGCCGCAGGCGCGAGACGAAGGGCAGCTCGCAAATGCTCGGCCGCAGCCATCCATTCTTTGCGCTCCGCAGCGGCAACCCCTTCATTGTTGAGGCGGGCTGCCTCGTCGGAGTGGATGTCGTTCGGAATGGTTGTTGCCCAGACCGGCGGGTTGGAGGTCTTGTCCAGGGAGGTGCGGTGAGAGAGGGACCCGGACGCGTCGACCTTACCGGGAAGTTTCCACACTCCACGCGGCATCGCTCGTTCCCCAAGCCACCACGCGGCAACGCCAGCGAGCGAGCCAATCGCGAGCGCACGCAACGTAGCCCGTGCCAAAGAGCGAGGGGGCGTTTCCTTGCCAAGCGGTTCGGCTGGGCTGGGGGAAGCCGGGGCCACGATCCGCACGTGTGCGCCAAGACGACGCCAGCGCTGCTGTTCTTGTTCGGCCTCGTCACGGGAACGACACGATGCCACCACGAAGCACTTGGGTTCACGCTGCAGATTTTCGAGCAGGCCGAGTTGCTCGAGCACTCGCGCCCGAGCCACATCGTTGGCAAAGCCAACGATGTGGACTTCGTAACGTTCCTCTGGCGGCACGCAGGCGTCGTTAGCACCACATCCCAGAACCTGGCAGAGGTTTTTGCCACTGTGCTCGTTTCGTCCTTGCTCTGACCGTGGCGGGAATCGAGCGTCGTTGCCCTCTTGTCGCCGGCACCCACAGTTGCCGCAACGCCAGGTTCCCGACGTCCCCCGTAATCGTCCGTTGCTGCAAAACAGGTTCGATGGAGGGAGGCCGATTGTGCCGGTCGAGCTACGACGCAAAGCACTCGCACCCGGTGCGGTGCGTGAGGTTCGCGACTGGCAAGATGGTCCGGTGCTGCGCTGCCTCGTGCGGATCCGAGCGGTGTTCAAGAAGTAGCTGCCCAAATGTCCCCTGAGTCGCCCCTACGCTCTCTGCCACATGGGAGAGCGCGGCAACTCCCGTGTCGGCATGCGGTGGTGGTTCTCCGACGTTGCGCAGCTTGCCGGTACCTGCCACCACCCCGCTCGCTCGGCATCTCCAAGAATGCTCGTTCCGTCTCACGAGCCTGCCAGTATTGTCCAGGCGCTCAGTGGGCTCGCAGCACCCCGTTCAGTGCGACGTTGCTGGTCTGTCCTGGTGCGCAGTTGTGCTTAGCGGTGCTGCTCGAGAGCCCGCACCGCTCGACTTCGCTGCTTTTGCACGGCCTCGAATTCTTCCTGCGCCTTCTTGATTTCTTCAGGGTCGCCACGCATGCGCGCGGCAAACAGCGCCTTTTGTTTTTGTACCACGACGTCGTCGAGTTCCTGGAGCCGTGCCTGGGGATCTTCTGGCTGTTCGAACACCGGCGGCTCGTCAGTGGACTGGGCCAAACAAAGTGGCGCCAATGTCACACACGCGACCAGAATCAAGGTGTGCCCCAGATAGCTGCGCATGTTAGAGGACCTCCTGCCAAGAAGTGACCATCATCGCTTTCGGCATGTACCCTCCCCCGCTTGGAGGCACGACCAGGTTCAGGCACGATTCGCAAAAGTCGAGAATTGCGCTCCCGCCCACGCGGATCACCATGTGCGTCGTCCAAAGCGAGCCCATTAACGAGGCGTTTCCAAGGACGGCCGTTTCGTCATCGCTGCTCGGCCCGCTAATTACGGTGCTGCCGCGAACAATGACCCAACCCACGAAGTTGAGGTTGCCATTGATGGTCAGCGAGCCATCCACGATTAAAATGCCTGCGCCAGAGGCGTTGCCATTGGCGTGGATAGTCACGTCGGAGGCGGTGAGCCGAGTAATTTGCGGGTTTTGCAAGGTGCCAAAGGTCACGTTGCCGTTGATTCTGCTGGTGTTGTTGTTCACCACACGCGGGTCAGTCAAAATCGTGTTGATGATGCGGTTGATGTCCGACCAATCCGGCCCGCCGGTGGTCACCACGCTCGGGTTCAGGGGATTTAGCGAGAACTCCGCCCCGCGAACGTTGTCTTTTTGCTGTGTGTTCAAGGCATTCTTGACTGCTCCCGTCACGTTGTCATTTCGCGTCGCAATGCCCGGTGCCACCGTCCCGGCGACCAGGTTGCCAAAAGGGTCGTGGTTGTTCCCGTCGATTTCGAATGCATTGCCCGAAAAGCTCGGGCTGACGCTGTCCGCAGCCAAGTACACCGCACCGATACCTCGCCCGATGGGTCCGCGACGCACACCGATGCGAACCGTGCGTTTCGCATTATAGGGCGCCCAGCCAGTGGCCGTAATCCAGCCGCGTTCGGCGGGGTTGGTAGGGTCAGCTTGCACTGCAGCGGAAAAGGTAAACTGCGGGTAGCCAGCCAGCGCCTGGGGGTTGGGTGCGAGCAGCGTGGACCAGCGTGCGACGATGTCGTTGGCAAAGTGCGTGACACCCGATTGATTCATCGCATTGAGCGCACGCAAGGCTCCCGCTTCCGCGGCAAACAATGCCTGGTTGCCGGTTTGCAGATGATTCGTCGAGCGAAACTCGAGCGAGGTGTACAGCGCAGCCGCTGCGCCCATGGTCACGAGCAGCAGGAGCAGCATCAAAGTGCTCGGGAGCACAAACCCGGAATCCTGAGTGCGTGCACGCACACGGGCACTCATACGCATCCCACCTTGTTGACGAAGAAGCGGTTCCGTAGATCGGTCCCGGAGGAAACCGTGGCCGTCAGAGGCTGCGTGTTCCGTGGGTCCACGTTCGTGCGCTGTACAGTGATCGTGACCCGAATGCGTTGCACTTGCGATCGCTGCGTCGAGGTGAGGCCGCTGGATCCAGGAGAGAGTTCGGCACCGGCCGCGTTGAAGTACCGAAACTGCAAACTGGTGACCCGGACGGTACTGTCGGAAAGCGCGTCGCTTGTACTGCCGAGGGACCGTGTCAGGACACCACTGGATACATTCAAGCTGTACGTCACATCTTCTCCGGGCGCGTCGATCGCTCCACTGCCGTTGAGGTCGCTCAAAATCCGCAGCCGGTCGCTCTTTGCTTCCGCGATGCCCTCGAATGTTTTCGCGCACAGTGGGTCGCCACCGGCGCGCCGGATCTCGCTGACCATGAGCTGCACGATGGTGCGGGCTGTGCCTTGCACGTCGAGCTGAGCGGAATGGCCACTCAGCCCGTACGTCTGAAAACGGTAGAAGCCAAGAATCGTGGCCATGCTGATTAGCCCTAGCGCGGTCCCCACCAAAGCATCGGTGAGCGAAAATCCGAGCTGGCTCTGCAAGCGAGCGCGGTTCTTTAGCTGCACGTTGCTGTTGTGCATACGTACGTCACCCCTGAGGCGGTAAATGCGGTGGGACCCGTGAATTGAACCTGAACCTCTACCCGTGCGATTCCGAGTGCTGGGGTATTGGCTGTTACGATCCAGGATCGTACAAACTGCCCGCCGCTAACACCGGCGGCGGTCAACGGATTGTTGGGGTCGTTGTACGTGCCCGGCTGGAGTTGCCACGGCTTTGTAGCCGGATCGAGCGCCCGCAGTTGTTCCACCAGTTCCTCCACCAGGGCCGAGGCTGCGGTGGCGATCTTGATGCGCGTGGATTGTCGGGTCACGCTCATGGTAGTTGCCGCAAGTCCGGCAGCGGTAATGGCAAAGAGCCCAAGCGCCACCACGACCTCGATGGAGCTGATGCCTTTCTGACTGCCCAGCGAGTTCATTGCACCGTTGCTTTTCCGAGGGAGTTGAGCGTCACCACGCGCCACTGATAGCGGGAATTGTAAGCCCACAGGGTTGTGGGGGCGCTTGCGAAACCTTGGCGATTGAAGCTGACCTGACTTGGCAGTGCGTAAAATGAAACCCCGGACGGCAGTTTTACCGGTTGGCCAAAGTTCGTATAGGTCGTGCCATCGTTGCTGACGGCCAACTGGTACGTGTTCCCTTGGGCTAAGCTGCCCACACTGTCGGAACCGAACTGTACTCGCACATAAAGGTTCTCGCCGATGGCCTTCATCCGCGCACGCGTTAGGTCGACGGCGAGCTGCCGCGCGGCTGAAGTCAGGCGGTACTGCGCGTTGTAAGCGGCAAGTTCCGGCACCCCCACCGCGGCCACGATAGCGACTACCCCCACGGCAGTGACCAATTCCACTAAGGAAAACCCCCAGTCGAACCGCCGGCCTCCCCTTCGTGCGTATCTCCAACGGCCATTCATGATGGCGGTGGGATCAGCAAGACGTGCGCCAAGATTGCTTCGTACAAGGTTTTAGGGACTAGCGAGAAGTGCGATCGCAATGGACGTTACGAGCCTGTGCAGCGCGTCGCCGAAATGGCAGGCGACCGAGTCTCGTGGCGGTGCGCGGCGGGCCGCGCGTGGGGCGTTCGTTCCGATGTCGTCAGCAGCGCCGCAGGGTCCGCATACGCGCAGCAGGGCGCACAGCAGGTGCTAGGTGCGATTTGCCGTTTTGTCCATGGATCCGAGGTTACTCTTCGGGCACTGTGGCGCCAGCGTGGTAGCGCAGGAACTCGCGCACGAAGGACAGGGATTCGAACGATCGCATGCGATCGAGGTATACTTTGCCAAACAGGTGATCGGTTTCGTGCTGCACGACCCGAGCATGAAATCCGTCGGCGACAAATTCGAGCTTCTTGCCGTGGCGATCGAGGGCTTCCACCCGCACGCGGGTGTATCGCGGCACCTTTCCGCGCAGGTCGGGAACGCTCAGACAGCCTTCCCAATCTTCCTCTTGTTCGTCGCTCAGTGCCGTGATGCGTGGATTCACCAAGACCGTGAGAGGAATCGCAGGGGCGTGCGGGTACCGCGGGTTGCCGTTGACGGCGTACACAGTGATTTGCTTGCTCACGTGCACCTGCGGTGCTGCCAACCCAGCACCATCGTACTCGGCCATGGTCTCGATCATATCATCGATCAGTCGCTGGACTTCCGGCTTATGCAACTCTCCGGCCGCCACTGGTGCAGCGACGGTGCGCAAAATGGGGTGACCTAACCGAGCAACCTTCAAGATCGCCATGCGCATCGCTTATCGCAGCCTGCTTGCCTGCGCTAGCCGTGCCCCTCGAGCCGGCGGGGCCGGTGGCGACCTCACCAGGCGTACACCGAACGTCGTAGGGCGGCCCCCTCGGTTGCCGCGAGATCCGCGATTACGGTAAGCGCCAAGGACATGAACTGGCGGCTGCTTTGGGAGGACTTACGCGAGCTTCCGGTTCTTTTGCGTCTAGGCCGTGCGGTCCGGCGCTGCGGCCCGGATGGCCGAGAAACCTTAGGAACCCTCGCTCGCGAACAAGCGGAGCGCTTCCCTGGGCGTACGTTCCTACGCTTCGAACACGAAACGGTTTCGTTCGGGGAGTACAACGAGATGGTCAACCGGTGGACCTGGGTGTTGCGTCAAGCTGGCGTATCGCCTGGCGAGCCGATTGCGATCCTCATGGAAAATAGCCCCGAGTTTTTGTTTGCCGAAGGAGCAGTGGCCAAGCGGGGGGCCATCGGTGCATTGCTGAACACCCATTTGCGCGGTGAACCACTGGCCCACGTGCTGCGCACTTCGGGGGCGCGGCATGTGTTTGTCGATGCCGCGTGCCTGCCGGCGCTGCTGGAACTTCCAGAGGCTGCGCAATACACCATTTGGGCGCTTGGGTCCCCGTCGGGGCTTCCGCCACACGTGGAGCCGCTCGAGTCTGCCGTTAGGAGTGCCGACACCACCGAGCCGGAACTTCCCGACATCCAGGGCCGGCACGTGTTCTTGTACATCTATACTTCAGGCACCACTGGTTTTCCCAAAGCCGCTGTGGTCCGCCATGCTCGCTTCATGATGGGCGGACTCGGGCTTTCCGCGCTGCTGGGGATCGGCTCGGACGACGTGATGTACGCCCCGCTGCCGCTGTACCACGGCGAAAGTAATTTTGTCGGCTTTTCCGTCGCACTGCGCGCGGGGGGCGGCTTCGCGTCGCGGCGCCGCTTCAGTGCAAGCGCCTTTCTCGACGATGTGCGTCGGCACGGGGCAACTGCGTTCGTGTACGTGGGGGAACTGTGCCGCTACTTGCTGCGGCTTCCGCCCCGCCCCGACGACCGCGAGCATTCCCTCCGCTTGGCTGTGGGTGCGGGGCTTCGCCCGGAGATCTGGGAGGCGTTCCAGCAACGCTTTGGAATTGCCCGAATCGTGGAGATGTATGGAGCAACCGAGGGGAACATTGCTCTGATCAACTTGCGCGGTCGAGTAGGCTCGGTGGGGCGAGCACACCCGTTTCAACACCACCGGTTGAAACTCGCGCGTTACGATGTGGAGCGTGGCGAGCTTGTACGCGGGCCCGACGGGTTTTTGGTAGAATGCGCAGTGGGGGAGGTGGGTGAGTTGCTCGGGCGCATTACCCGAGGTGGACCGATGCCGTACGACGGGTACACGGATCCCGAAGCGAGCGAGCGCAAGGTTGTGCGCAACGCGTTCGAGCCGGGCGACGCCTATTTTCGCAGCGGCGATTTGCTCCGGCGCGACGAGGACTACTATTACTACTTCGTCGATCGCATTGGCGACACCTTCCGGTGGAAAGGCGAAAATGTGTCCACCCAAGAGGTCGCCTCGATCTTGAACCGCTCGCCTGGGGTCAGCGAGACGAATGTCTACGGGGTGACCATTCCCGGTCATGACGGCCGCGCCGGTATGGCTGCCGTCGTGCTGCTGCCGGGGGCCGGGTTCGACGGACGCGCCTTCTACGCAACGGCAGAGCAGTTGCCGAGCTACGCGCGCCCGTTGTTCGTGCGCTTGGTGCCGGAAATGGATGTCACCGGCACGCTGAAGCAACGCAAATTGGAGTTGCAGCGACAGGGCTACGACCCGAAGGTGGTGCGCGATCCGCTGTTCGTGCGCGACGACGAGGCGCGAGCGTACGTGCCGCTCACGCCGGCAACCTACGCCGCGATCGTCTCGGGAGAGCGCAAGATTTGAGGTCGCATAGGCGCACTGCGAGTGGCCACTTTTTCAACGGGCTGTTAACGCTCGCCGGCACGCGCAAGCGGATGCGGGGCGTCGCCGCGCACGAAGACGAGAATCGTGTCCAGCGGTACGGGAAACGTGACTCTTGCAGGCCCCTCGTACACTTGGCGCTCGTCCCAAAAGTTGCGCCATCGGCCGCGCGGGAAGTAGACCTCGCGGGAGCGCTGGCCGATGCGCCAAACAGGGGCGACAAGCAAGTCTGGCCCGAACAGGTACTGATCCCAGCGATCTTGCAGCTCGGGGTCGTTGCGATCCAGGAAGACGAGCGGGCGCGCGAGCGGCATGCCACTACGCGCCTCCCGCGCGGCTGCCACGATGTACGGCACCAGCTCGTGCCGCAGGCGTGTGTAACGGCGGTAGATCTCGATCATTTCGGGGTCGTACCGTGGCTCGGTTGGCATGTCCCAAGGTGCATGGCTCCCCTGTCCGCCAATTTCCATGATTCCCGAGAACGTGCTGAACTGGATCCACCGGGCAAAGACGTCACGGTCTTTGAACTGATAATAGCCGCCAGTGTCCGAGCCCCAGATGGGAAAACCGAGGAAGGCCACACGTTGTTGCTGGATGATGGCGCTACGAAGGCCGAGGTCCGTTCCGGGACCCAAGCCGAAGTTTTCGCTTCCCGCGGTGTCGCCAGCCCAAACGACGCTATCGGACTGCGACCCGGTGTACCCGGAGCGCGTGATAAGCACGGAGTCCCCGTTGGGCCACGCCAGGTCGAGTGCTTCGCGGTGCATCCGGGTTTGCAACACGACGTAATCGTTGTGCACCTCGCGCCCGTTGCGGCCGTCGGCCCAAATGTCGTCGCGCTCGGAAGGAATGTGCTCCTCGCCGCGGTCGAGCTTGATACCGTGGATTCCTTCGTTGCGCAGGAACGCCGCTAATTTTTGGGCAAACCAACTGCGTGCCGCCGGGTTGGTCACGTCAAGGATGAAACTCCGGCCGCGCACGTCGTCGCAAAACGGCGTGCCCGTGCGCCGCATGGGGGCGATGAAACCAAGCTGCTGCGCCTCGTAGCCGTTATCCCCTGGTTCGCTACCGCACACCCAGGCTGCACTCCAGGTCACGAGCCGGTAGCCCCGACGCCGCAAGGCGTCGAGCATGTGTCGCACATTCGGAAGCCGCTGCTCGTCCCAAGCGAACCGGGCAAACCCGAAGTTTCCCTGCAGGACTGGGCGGTCGAGCAAGTACACGCCAGCAGGGATGCCGAGTTGTTCGTACTGCAACACATCCTCGGCGACCGCCGCATTCACGGCGACTCCGTCGAGCGAAGCTGCGGCTCCAGCCGGCAACTCGTCGCGCCAGCGCCAATGCAAAAAGGCCCAGTCGGGCGGCACGTTGGGGCGACCAGTGAGGCGGGTGTATTCGTCGAGCACGGTGGCAAACTCGGGCCCGTAAAAGAAGTGCAATGCGAGTTGTTGGTTTTCCGGCCGCGTTCCCGTTTCGAACACGAACGACAATGTCTCGGGATCCGATGCAGCGAGGTCGTAGATGCCCGGCATGGTCCCAGCCACGCTCAGGCCATAGCCCCGCGAACTTTGGTAGAACGGCGCGTACACGGCAATCGTGGGCCGGATAAACATTTCCACCTGCTCGCCGCGCCGGTCGAGGGAACCAGCCTCGGGCGGGCGGGTGTCTTCGGCGGGAATGTCGGCAATGCCTGGTAGCAACACCGGAGAGTCGCGCAGCCGCTCCGTGAGCCCGTAAATGCGCTCGTCGGGCGGACTCTGCCATCGAGCTCCGATGCCCGTTGTGCTTGCGGGTTCCGGCGGCACAAAACGCACTCGCACCGTGCGGCTGGTCAAGAACTCGACCTCGACGCTCCCTTCCTTACCTTCCGTCGTTTGCACGAGCATCCGCGCGCCCGTGGGCCGAGGCTCCACTGCGCTGACAGATCGGACCCCCGGCGACGCGTCGCCTCGAGTGTAAAAGAAGCCGCTCTCCGAGGTGGTTTGGGTAAGGAGTTGGCCTGTGCTGCGTTCGCGGAATGCCAGGAGAAACGGTTGTCGGCGAACGATGACCTGCACGGCTGTCGACGTGACAACCACGTGCTCCTTCTCGAGGCGCACGGTGACCGCGCTGGGAGCGGACGTCGGTTCGCCGTCGTCTCCGCATCCACCGAAGGACAAGAGCAGGAACAAGCCAACCATCCGACGAAGCCACATGGGTGCGAGCATGCTCTCAAGCGAGGGCCCGAGGCAAGGCCTTCGTGTTGGTACGGGCACGGCGGTGCCGTGCGCCTGCCTCGGTCGCGCGACGGCTCGAATTTAGGGAATTGCGCGGGCCTCGGTGACAGGGTACCGTCAAGGGCGTTTGCAAAGGAGGTCCCGTGAAACGATTTGCATGGATGCTTGTGTTGCTTTGGGTGTTTGCCGCTCCCGCGCTACGCGCGGAAGAGGGCAGCGTTCCGGCTGGCGCGCCATCGGCAGAGCAGCCGAAGACTGCGGAAGGGTGCATGCCGGGCGGTGGTTGTTGCGGAGCGTGCGCGGCTGCGCGAGCCCAAGCGCAAATGCAGCAAGGACAGCAAGGACAGCAAGGACAGGAACAAGCGCCCAAGCTGGAGGATGCGGGTAGCTGCCCGTGCAAGCGCGCCCAACAAAAGACCATGTAACCCAGAGATGGAGTTACCACGGGCGCGGGAGGATGCGCTCCCACGGGTTTGGCGAGGGGCGGCGGGTTGGAGAAGTTGCCGGCGTTGGTAGTTCGTGGAACCGGGCGGGGAAGCTCGGTTCGCCACTGCCCGTCGAATCGAACGCGGGCACGATTTGCACCTCGGGTGCCAAATCGGCCAGGCGTTTGACCCGCCAGAACGTGAGCCACCAAGCATCGCCGTTCCACAGGCCGTAAGGTTCGCGGGCCGTGCGTAGGGTGCCCCACGTGGGTACGACGTCGCTTGCCCACAACAGCGCGCGGCGCGGGAGTCTCACGAGAACGATCATCGTCCCAGGAGTCGGGCCACGCCCATCGATGAGCTGCACGCTGCCATCGCCGAGCAGGTCGACTGCTCGTTCGAAGGTTCCAAGTGGTTGTGCGGCTGTAAAATCCACCGAACGCCATTGTTCCACGCCCGCCCAAAGCGCGGGATCGTAGCCAGTTTGCTGGCGCGATGCGTAGTCGCGCTCGGCAGTGGTGGCGACGACGGTTGCGCGCGGAAACGCGCGCAGGTTTCCGGTGCGAAGCGCGCGCAAGTTCGTTTGCACGATCCATCGAACTGCCTCCGGGCGAATGCCGGCGCGCGGCAAAGCTTCGGAGAGGTCCGCCGCTGCTTTGAGTTGCACCAAGCCCTCTGCGGGGAACAGGAACGAGCCCGGCCAGACTTTTTCCGCCGCGACCGCTTTGCTGAGCCCGCTATCGACGACGAGGACCCCCTGCTGGGGATGTTGCAGTACGAGGGACGTCACCGGGAGCTGGCGCATGCGGGTCCACGCTCCTCCGCGGACCAAGAGCGCCTCCGGGAGTTCCACGAATCCAGTGACGAACACGTGCGCTTCGAGTCCGGGCACTCCGCGGTACGGCTGCGGCCAGTTGTGCAGTTTTGGGGGGATGTACGGCAGTCGTCGCGACTCGGGCTGGCAGTGTGCGCTCCCCGAGGCCAGAAGGATCGCAAGCAAGCAGAGGGTTCGCGTGCGGGCGTTACGTCGGTGCATGGGCTCGTTCTCCTTGCATTGGTCCACCCCGACCGCGGTGGCCACAACGCAAGGTGGCGAGTTTTCTCTATCTGGATTTCCCGGGCTGCGCCATGCAGGTGGGGTTTAGCTCGACCGCAAGTGCGCGCGAACGAATTCCGGCGTGACGACATCCAAGCTCGTGGCCATTTCCGTCCCCTCGGGAAACGTACAGCAGGCGGTGAACGCGTTTGGCACGGCCACAACGGCAAGTCCGGCCGCCTGCGCTGCACGCACTCCGCGGGGGGAGTCTTCGAGGACCAAGCAGCGTTCGGCGGGCAGTTCGAGTGCGGCGCGCGCTGCCAGGTAGGCGTCCGGGGCTGGCTTGGCGTGCTGGTAATCTTCCCGCGCGATCACCGCTTGAAATGCCTCCTTTAGGCCGAAGCGGGCCAGAACCCAGTGAACGTCTGCGCGGCTCGAGTTTGTCGCGATGGCCAAGCGAAAGTGTGGGGCAAGTCGATCCACCGCTGCCCGCGCCCCCGGCATCAACGACACGCTCGATTCCAGGAGCTTGCGGTACAGCGGAGCTTTCTGGCGGCGCAAGTCGGCGGCAGTGATGGGCAGTCGATACGTATGCACCGCGTACTCCGGGCCGGTGCCTTCGCCAATCCAGTGGACCGCGTATTCCTCGCGGCTCACCTGCACGCCAAATTGTGCGAGGACTTCGCTGTAGGCGCGGTAGTGGAGCTCCTCGGAGTCCAAAAGCACGCCGTCGAGGTCGAAAATGACTCCGGCCTCCGCCCGGCCCGGTGTTCCGCTCACTTGTCGACGACGCGAACCGACTGAATGATCACCGGTTCCTTCGGTACGGCTTCGTGCATGCCGACTCGTTGCGTGGGTACTTGCGCAATCTTCATCACGACGTCCATCCCCTCCACCACCTTGCCGAACACGGCGTAGCCAAAGCCCGCCGGGGTTTCGTCGCGGTGGTCGAGGAACGCATTGTCTTTCACGTTGATGAAAAACTGCGAAGTGGCGCTATCGACCACGCTCGTTCGCGCCATGGCGATGGTGCCGACTTGGTTCTTCAGCCCGTTGTTGGCCTCGTTCTTGATGGGTGGTTTTGTCGGTTTTTGTTGCAGGTCCTTGTCGTATCCGCCGCCTTGGATCATGAAGTTCGGGATGACCCGATGAAAGATCGTGCCATCGTAAAATCTGTCGTTCACGTAGGCGAGAAAATTCTTCACTGTCACCGGAGCTTTGTCGTCGAACAGCTCGATCTTGATGTCGCCCAGAGATGTTTTCATCAGCACCATGGTGTGCTTGGCCTCCTCTGCCCAAAGACGAGCGGGAGCGAGGATCGAAGCGAACAAGCATGCTAGAACGATGCGCGCCATATCCAGACCTCCGCAAACTCGTTGTGCCGGCCGCTGATAGCAGCTTTGCGTGGTGGCGCAAAGCAAGCGCGGGTACGCGCTTCGAAGCGTGCAGGGAGGGCACGCGATGACCGACAATGGTTGGGCGGTGGACATCCGCGGGCTGACGCGGGTGTTCGATCATTTCGTCGCCGTGGATCACATCGACTTGCGGGTGCCGCGCGGAATCGTGTTCGGGTTTCTCGGTCCGAACGGAGCTGGGAAGTCGACGACGATCCGCATGTTGTGCGGCATCTTACGGCCGACTGCAGGCGCCGGGACCGTGGGCGGTTTCGACCTTTGGAGCCAAACCGAGGAACTCAAACACCACATTGGGTACATGTCGCAAAAATTCTCGCTTTACGAGGATCTCACGGTCCAGGAAAATCTCGAGTTTTTCGCGGGAGTGTACAGCGTGCACGGCAGCCAGCGCCGCCGCCGGATCGCTTGGGCACTGGAAATGGCGGGCTTGGTCGGGCGCGAACAGGTGCTCACGCGCGAGCTGGCCGCAGGATGGCGCCAGCGGCTTGCACTTGGCTGCGCGATTTTGCACGAGCCACCGCTGTTGTTTCTCGACGAGCCGACTTCAGGCGTCGATCCGTTGTCGCGCCGGCGTTTCTGGGAAATGATTGCCGAGCTTTCGGAGCGTGGGGTAACAGTGTTCGTCACCACCCATTACATGGACGAAGCGGAACATTGCGACGAGCTAGCGTTGATTTATGCCGGTCGCGTCGTGGCGTGCGGAAGTCCGGCGCAGTTGAAAACCGAATGCGTGCGCCATGCACTGTTGGAGATTTCTCCGTCCGACTTGATGGGCGCGTACGGGCTTCTCAAAGCAGCGCCAGGGGTGTTGGCGGTGGCGTTGTTTGGCGACCGGTTGCACGTCTCCGTCAGCGATCCGGTGCGCGCAGCAGAAACGCTGCCGCCCTTGCTCGCGCAGCATGGAATCACCGTGGGATCGGTGGAGCGCATCGAGCCTTCGCTTGAAGACGCGTTCGTGGCCATCATCGAGCAAAGCGGAGTGCAGGAACGGTGAAGCGTGGGCGGTATTCGTTGTCGTGGCGTACCATTCGGGCCATCTTGCGGCGCGAATTTACCGACGTGTTGCGTGATCGCCGCAGTTTGCTGCTGACGTTTTTGTACCCGATCAGCATGCTGCTGCTGTACGGGTACGGAATTCGGTACGACGTGAACAACGTTCCGCTGACCCTGTTGGATTACGACCGCAGCAGCCACAGTCGTTTGTTGGCCGAGCAAATGGTGCGCTCCGGATACTTTCGCCTCGTGCGCGTGGCCCGCGACTACGAAGAAGTCCAGCGTGATTTGACCACCGATGCCAGCCGCGCCGCAGTGGTGATTCCACCCGACTTTTCCCGTCGGTTGCGTGCGGGGGAACCGGTAGCGGTGCAAGCCTTGATCGACGGTGCAGATTCGAACACGGCGACCATCGCGCAAAGTTATCTCCTGGCCATGGTGGCGAGTTTCGGGGCGCGACTCGAGGTGGTCGATCCGGTGCGCGCGGGCCCCGCCATCCAGGTAGCGAGCCGGGTGTGGTACAACCCCGAGTTGCTCAGCGTGAACTTCATCGTACCGGGGGTGATCGCCGTGATCATGATGATCGTGGGGGCCATCCTCACGGCGCTCAGCATCGTCAAGGAAAAGGAGCGGGGAACGATCGAACAAATCCTCGTCTCGCCCATTCGCCCGCTCGAGATGATGATTGGCAAGATCGTTCCGTACGTGCTGATCGCCTTGATCGATCTCGCGATTGTCATCACGGCGGGGTACTTGGTCTTCGGCGTGCCGATCAAGGGGAGCTTGTGGCACTTGGCGGTGTTTTCCGTGCTGTACCTGACGGCCTCGCTTGGAACGGGAGTGTTCGTGTCGACTCTGGCGGACACGATGCAGTCGGCGATGCTCGCTGCAATTTTCATTTCGCTCTTGCCCGCGGTGCTGCTGTCGGGGTTTGTGTTTCCGCTCGAGCATATGCCGGTGGGGATTCGCGTGTTGTCCTACTTTTTCCCGGGCCGGTATTTTGTCACCGCCATTCGCGGCATTTACTTGAAGGGCGTCGGGTTGGAGGTGCTGTGGCCCGAGGCGCTGATGTTGGCCGCTTTTTGTGTGGGCATCGTGTGGCTCAGTGCAAGCCGGTTTCAGGAGAAGCTCGGATGAGGTCCGCGTTGTCTCGCATTGCCCACGTCGTGTGGAAGGAGTTCATCCAGCTCGCGCGCGACCGACGGATGTTCGTTCTCGTGCTGCTGATGCCGGTCATCGAGTTGTTCATCTTCGGGTACGTGGTTGCCACGGACATCACCGACATTGCCATCGCGGTGTGCGATTACGACCGTTCGGCGGCAAGCCGCGAATACGTGGACCATCTCGTTCACAGTGGCTACTTCCGCGTGGCTGCCAGTTGTTCGGGCGTGAACGATGCCAATCGCTTGCTCGATCGGGGGGTGGTGAAGGTGGTGCTGACCATCCCGCCAAATTTTTCGGAGCAGCTTCGGCGCGGGAAGGTGGCCGAAATCTCCGCATTGCTCGATGGCAGTAACTCGAACATCGCCATGATTGCCTCGGCCTACTTGGAACAAATTACGCTCACGCGCGCGGTGCACGTGCGGTTCCCCGGCCGGGGCGTGGGCGACCGCGTGGTTGCGCATCCGGTGGTGGAGGTTCAGCCGCGCGTGTGGTTCAATCCAGAGTTGCGCAGTGTGCGGTACATGGTGCCCGCGATCATTTGCGTGTTGTTGATGGAGTCGCTCGTCGTGCTGACCGCAATTGCCATCGTGCGGGAGAAGGAACGGGGCACGATGGAACAACTGATCGTGACTCCGATCGCTGCCAGCGAGCTCGTGTTGGGAAAGGCGCTACCGTTCATCGTAATCGGTTATGTCAACATGGGCGCGGTGATGTTGGCCGGGCGCTACTGGTTTGGCGTGCAAATGGTAGGCTCGCTGGGTTTGCTACTGGCGTTGAGTCTGCTGTTCATCATGACGTGCCTTGGAATGGGGCTGTTCGTGTCCACGGTTTCCAATACCCAGCAGCAAGCATCGATGCTCGGGCAGTTTTTGTTGCTGCCAAACATGTTTTTTTCGGGCTTCATGTTCCCGATTTCCAGTATGCCCGAAGCGATCCAGTACCTCACGTACATCATTCCGCTCAAATACTACATCACCATCGTGCGAGGGATTTTTCTCAAGAACGCGGGATGGGCAGAGCTGTGGGACGAGAGCTTGATTTTGCTGGTCTTCGGCGTGGCCATTTTGGCGGCGGCCAGTGTCTCGTTCCGCAAGCAGATTCAGTGAAACTCGCCAGCGCTTGGCGAGGGCGCTCGCTGCTCGACCGGTCGCTCCCGATGCTTTCCGGCGGATTCGGCCGAGGCTACGCCTCAAGCTTCCGGCGTGGACGAAGGTGGGTCTTACGCCACCGTAACGGATTTGGCCAGGGACCGTGGTTTGTCCACGTTCCGCTTGAGTGCCGTGGCCGTAAAGTAAGCCAGCAACTGCGCACCGACCAAGGGGAGCAGGGGTGCCGTGAGGGGATGGGAGGCACGAAACATCACTGCTTCGTCGAACAGTTCCGGAGTATCTTCGAAAGCAAACCCGAGCACGAAACCGCCGCGAGCGCGCACCTCTTCCACACTCGAGACCGTGAGGTTGTACAACTCCCCGCAGGTGCGGGGCGGCACGAAAATCAGAGTGCGCAAGTGTTCGTCGACCAAGGAGAGGGTGCCATGTTTGAGGAAGCCCCCGGCCATGCCCTCGACATGCAGATAAGTGACCTCTTTCATTTTCAGCGCAGCCTCGAGGGCGACGGGGTAGTAAATTCCACGCCCGAGGAAGAGCCAATTGTGCATGTGGGCATGGCGGTACGCGAGGGCGCGCAGAATGCCCGACTGCTCGTTCAGCAAGGTTTCGATTTCCCCAGGCAAACGGTGTAGAGCGGAGTACAGTTCGTCGCGGCGCGAACGGTCGATGAGGCCACGGCGTGCGCCCAGCTCGATCGCAAGCCGAGTCAGCAGCACCATTTGAACCAGTGCTGCCTTGGTACTCACGACGCACACTTCCGGACCCGATCCTTGCAGGATCACGTGGTCGACAAGGCGCGCGATAGACGAGCCGACTACATTGACGATGGCTGCAGTGCGGGCCCCGCGGTCCTTCGCATGGCGCAGGCTCGTGAACGTGTCGTAAGTTTCTCCGGACTGCGAAATTGCCAGAACCAGGGTGTTCGCGTCGCTCTTGTCCAGGTAGCGGAACTCATCGGAACTCACGGGCAGCACGTCGAGGTCGGCAAGTTCCGCGAACAGGTACTGCCCGTACAGGGCCACGTAGTAAGTGGTGCCGACGCCGATGACGTACACCCGCCGGGCACTGTCGAGCGCCTCCACTACCTTGCCGATCGCCGGGTCTTCCATCGCGAGGGCCGTGCGCACGGCCAGCGGCTGCTCGTGGATTTCTTTGAGCATGAAGTGCGGGTATCCGCCCTTGCGTGACAACTCCGGATCCCACGGAATCACCGTCACAGGTTTCTCGATCACCTCGCCGGTGCGCACGCTTTTGATGGCGTAGCTGTCCTTCGCCACGATTCCGTATTCGCCATCGTCGAGAATGACGGTGTTTTTCGTGTACTCGATAAACGCGTTGAAGTCCGAGCCAACGTAGTTGGCATCGCTGCCAAGCCCGATGATCAGAGGGCTTTCGTGGCGTGCGCAGTAAATACGCTCCGGGTCGTACGTGGAAATCATCGCCAGGGCGTAACTGCCCTCAAGGTCGCGTAACGTGGCCACCCACGCGCTTTCCACGTCGCCGGTAAGACGAAAGTGCTCTTCCACGAGGTGTGCGATCACCTCGGTATCGGTCTCCGAGCGGAAGCGGTGCCCGGCTTGTTCGAGGCGTTCGCGCAAGCGGCGAAAGTTCGCGATGATGCCGTTATGCACCACGGCAAACCGGCCATCGCAGCTCAAGTGCGGGTGGGCATTTTCGCGGGTGACCTTGCCATGGGTTGCCCAACGAGTGTGGGCGATGCCGACATGGGCAGCGAGGTTGCGGAGGCTGGCCCGGCTGTCGACTTCGTCGACGGTGCCGACGTCTTTGCGGACCTCGATATGCTGGTTTTCCAGAAACGCCACACCGCACGAGTCGTAGCCGCGGTACTCGAGCTGGTGCACGCCCTCGTACAGCCGGTCGTGAATGGGATGAAAGCTCGCGACCCCGCTAATGCCACACATGCGTTCACCTCGGGTTCGGTACCGTGAAGTGATGGGGAACGATCGTGCCTGCTTCGATCACCGTACCGGGGGCAAGGGTATTGCCGGCACCAATCTTGGCGCGGTCGCCAATGAAGGCGCCGAGTTTGGTGAGCCCGGATTCTACCATGGTCCCGCGGATGTTGACGGCAATCGGGCTCCGATCCATGGTTTCGTTGACCGTCATCGTGCCCGACCCGATATCCACCTGTTCGCCCACCACGCTGTCGCCAACGAACGAGAGCCGACCGATGCGGGCGCCGCCGAACAGCACGCAGTTTTTCAGCTCCACGCCGTAGCCAATGGTGGAGCCAGGCCCGAGGGAAGAGTAGCTGCGGACGAGTACGTTGTTGCCCACGTAGCAATCGCGGCCGATGTAGCACGGACCGGCCAGCACTGCGCCGGCGCGCACCACGGAACCGGCTTCGATGCGGACCGGTCCGACGATCGTCACGTTCGTATCGAGCTTGGCGTCGCGCGAGATCCGAGCCTCCTCCCACGTATCCATCACCATGCGATTCGCGGCCAGCACGTCCCAGGGAAACTCGACGTCGATCCAGCCCTCCTCCCAAATGGAAGCATGGATGCCCACCCCAGTCGTCAGCCGCTCGAACACCCGCTCCATGTCTTTGCCGGATTCTTCGAGCCAGGAAAACAGGTCGGTGGGCAAGATGAAAAACCCAGAAAGCACGTAGTTCCCGAGGCCCGGTCTTTGCGGCTTTTCGACGATCTTGGTGATCCGCGTACCACTCAGGTACACGTTGCCGTAACGGCCCGTAGGCGGCCCAGGCAAGCAGACGCCAGCGATCGGGCTTTTGAAGGTGTTGAACGACTGCAGGAGCTGCAAGAACGGGTTCCCTGAGGTGACCACGTCGCCGTACACAAGAACGAAGGATTCGCCCGGCATGAACTTGCCCCGAGCGCACAAGATGGCGTCGGCAATGCCTTGCGGCCGTTCTTGCCGGACGTAGCTCAGGTGGATCCCCAACGAGGAGCCGTCGCCAAAGGCGTTCTCCACCACGGACCCATTTTGGCCCAGCACGATCGTCACGTCGGTGATCCCAGCCTCGCGCAAATGCTGCAACGTGCGCCGCAGGAGGGAGCCGCCAGCCACGACGGTCATGGACTTCGGCCGAGTCGCCGAAAAAGGCACCAGGGTTCTGCCCGCTCCGCCCGTGAGCACCAGTGCTTTCATGGAAATACCGTTCCTTCCCTCCCGCGCGCGTACCCTTCGATGGAAGCCGTACCTTACTCTGGAGTAGACCCAATTCTCAAGGCGGACTTCTCGGTGCTACTCGTAAGCCTTGCCACGGTCGCACACCCGCCCCCTCCCCAAAACCGGACTTCCGCCTTTACGAGAACAGGGCCAAGATGGCCGAACTCTTCGTGAGGGGCCGCCTCGATCTGCCCCTATCACAGGCACGACACCGGCGCGCAAGACGAGGAAAGGTAAGACGATCGCCTTCCCAGAAGCGCTGCTGCACGCCGTTCCGGCATGCAGGCGTTACGGCGACGCGGTGTTCGCGCCATGCCGGGAACGAACTCCGCGCCAGGTCGAGTGCGGCCCACGGTGAAGTGGCAATCGTTTCACCGAGTGTCTCCGTCGGTCTACACTCTGCCGAGAGCGCAGTAAGTGGCCGAGCGGGATGCAAACGCCTTCAGTAAAAATTCTGCTCTTGACTTTTAAAAAAAAAAAGAGGCAGACTGGGACTACAACAAGGGGTCAAAGGCATGCAAGACAAACGGCGCAGTTGGCAGGGCATTTTGCTCATACTCGTTTGCATTCCCATGGCTGGTGCTGTCGCAGAGGAAATTTCCCTTGCATTTTCATCGTCGGTGGGTGACGGTTTGGCAGCTGTGGAGGCGCCAATTGGCAGTCCAGCAGACATTGCAGTGGATTCCACGGGAGCGGTTTTCCTCGCCGATCCGCTACACACCCGAGTACGGAAGGTCTCGCCGTCCGGTTCCATTGCTACTTTCGCCGGTGGCTGGACCGAATTCCAGGCTGGCGCTCTTCTTGCTGTACTCCCGCTACTGGTGGGAATTCTACGGCGAGCTAGGACGCGGCTGCGGCTCGTGCGGCAAGGGTCGCGGCCTGCAACTGTGAGGCGGCGCTGTGCCTCGGCTGTGTTTGGGGCGTTGATTGGTCCGGTAGCCCTTTGTGTCACAGCGCGCGGCCAAGAAGTGCGCGGGCAAGAAGCGCGGGATCCGCTTGCAGAGGAACTGTGCTTTGTCAGCTGCTTCGATGGCGACGATTTCATCGTCAGGCTAAGGAGGGGGCTCGTCCTTTTTTCGGCGCGAGAGGGGGAAGGGTGCTTTGGGGATAATCCCAATTGCGCTCCGCCAGGCATTGGCCCAGACATTTGCGATGGCCTGGACTACCGGGGGTGCGAGCTGTGGGGTGCCACGGGCCCTGGCTTGCGAGGGGCTCATCTTGTCAAGGACATCAACCCCGGCGAACGATGGGGCCTCGGGGGTTGTCCGCAACCAATCGTCATCGACGATGTCATGTACTTCGTCGCCCGTGACGGTGTGCATGGGAAGGAGCTGTGGCGCAGTGACGGAACCACCGAGGGGACCTGGATGGTCAAGGACGTCAGTCCAGGAAGTGCCTCTGGCGTCCCTGGGGTGTGCGCTGACAACGCCGATGGGGACCCTTCCTGGGTGGCCCTAGGGAATGTGTTGATTTTCGTAGGTTTTACGCCTGAGCATGGCTACGAGCTTTGGCGCAGCGATGGCACGGAGCAGGGCACGTGGCTGCTCCGCGACATCTGGCCTGGCCCGAGAAACGGCATCGAGTGTGGAGAGGCGGCCCCGGTGGTTCCGGGATTTGCGGTGCTTGGAGACAAGGTACTGTTCAAGGCCAACGATGGGGTGACGGGCTTAGAGCCTTGGGTGACGGACGGAACACCTGAAGGCACACGGCTGCTCAAGGATACGGTGCCGGGTTCCATACGGGTTGAGGGGGTCGAATTTCTCTTGGGCGCCTTCGGTGATCGGCGGCGGGAGCTTCGGCGTCCGGACGACGATGGCTGCGAGGGAATCGTCAATGGGCCTGTGTTCACGGTTCGCGATGGTTTAGCGTTCTTTTCGGTGGAAGAACGGGATACGACCACCGGTAGGCGAGTGAGCCGCACCTGGCGCACCGATGGAACCCCTCAAGGGACGTATCGTGCGGACGAGTTGAGGGGCTCTTCGGATGGAGGGTGCGCAATTGCTCCTGGGGCAACCGGCGCCGCGTCGATGTTCGTGGGCTTTGCTTTCCTGTTCGCCTTGCGCCGGGACCACCGTTGGTAAGAGCTTGCGCGAGAGCCCGGTGGTGGGGGCTCTTTTGCCCTAGCGACTGCACCTGTCTTTGTGGCGACAGCACTCGCCCTCGTCGGGTAGGCGATCGGACTTGGGTTTGCGTGTGTGCTTCAAGCGCACCACGGAACCGCAGCGAAGATGCAGCCAGCCGCAATGAAGAGGATCTCCCAGACCGCGCACAACCAGGAACTTGAGTACGCGGGTAGCCAGCCCCGTTACTCCTCCAGCAAGTTTGCAGCCAGTGGCCGAGCGGGGCCGCGTCGAGTCGTGGTTCCCGGAGGCAGCCCACTGGGGGCAGCGTGCACCTCGGGTGAAGTATCCCAAGAGAGAGCCAGCCACTGGGAGCTTGACGCGGTAGTGCGGTTGCGTCAGGCTGTGGTCATGACAAACCGGGGCATTGGGGAACTTGCAAAGCGCGTGTTGTTTGTATGGCTAGCTTCGGCACTTTCGCTCAGTGCTTGGGCGTGGGAAGACACGCGGGTGCGGAAACATCCGCTGTTCTCTGACGAGTACGTGATCGAGAAAGACGGGCGCAGAGAGGGCACCATTCGGCGCAATCCGTTGTTCCCCGATCAGTGGGACGTCTACGACAATTCCGGGCAACGGCAAGGCACAGTGCGCCAGAACCCGCTATTCAAAGACGAACTCGATGTGTACGCCCCGTCGGGGACCCGTGAAAAAACCGTTCGGCAAAACCCGTTGTTCAAAGACGAGCTCGACGTTTACGACCGCACCGGCCGCCGCACGGAGCGCATCCGGCGCAACCCGTTGTTCCCTGACGAGTGGCGGATCGATCGGCTAGACCCGTAGTCCTTCAGATTCGGCAGCTCCTCTGGAAAGCCGCGCGTCTGTCGGACCTCGTTTGCACACGCGCTCCTGAATTCCTGGGCGTTTCCGGAGGTAACGTGGATCACCCTTCGCTGTAGGGGCACGGCGGTGCCGTGCCCGCGCAATCGTACCCCAGGGCCCTTCGTGGGTTGCCCAGGACGGTACCTCCAGCAGGCTCTTGCATCGGGTAAAAAAACGGGGCAAATACCGTCAGCGCTGACTGTTACCGGTTGCGAGGAAATTCGATGGTCGTTTCGTGCGTACGGTGGAATCTCAGCCCCAATAGGAGTGGCGGATGATTACTTCGTTGTTTTCCGCTGTAATTGTGGTCGCGTCGTTGGCGCTGACCTTGTACCTGATCACCTTACTGTTCTCTGCGGCGGCGGAGCCGCTGGAGCAGCTTTGGGAGTTTCGGCGTTTCGAGCAGCACCGTCAGCGTGCCAGTCAGGCTGATGCGTGGTCGAGTGCTGGTGCGTTCGATGCCGCGTTACAGGCACTGCGTGGTGGATTTTACCTGCACCCGGTACGGCAGCGGCGGCTCGCGAGCGAGATCGTGAACCACCACGCAGCGCTGTTGGCTCGCATGATTGCGCTCACGAGCGAGCTATGCGGTGGAACGGTACGTTTGTTTTCTCTGGCACGGGCCGACCGCCTGCTGGGAGAGCGTGCCGAACTCCAGCGCCGCTTCTTGCGTGCGTGCGACTCGGGCAACGCGGTGCAGCAACGCGACTTGTTGCAGCAGCTCGACTGCAACGCGCGCGAATTGCAGCAAGCGCTCGATCAGCTGTTTGCGGAAGTGCAAACGGTGGTCCGAACTCGCTCGCCGATGACGGCATCGATGCGCGGCCATTGACGGGCTGAGCCTGGGACGTCCGGGCTCGAGCACCCCGTGTTGCGATCCGCGAGGAGCGCGTGGGTTTGCACGTTTGGGTGGCGCATGGCTAGGGAACTGCGACAATGGAGTTTCCTTGGCAACGGGAATGGTCGGTGGCCGTCGAGGCAGCGCGTGCGGCGGGCGACGTGGTCCGACATTATTACCGGCGAAGAGTCACAGTGCGCTACAAAGAGGCCGGGAAGCACAACCCGGTCTCGGAAGCCGATCTCGAAGCCAACCGGGTGATCGAGAGTTACGTCCGCGCCGCATTTCCGGACGACGGCTGGCTATCGGAGGAAACGCGCGACTCGCCCGAGCGGCTGAACAAACGCCGCGTATGGATTGTGGATCCACTCGATGGCTCGCGCGAGTTCCTCGAGCACATTCCAGAATTTGTCGTGTGCGTGGCGCTTGCCGTCGATGGTAACCCTGTGCTCGGGGTGGAATACAACCCCATTCGCGACGAACTCTTTGCCGGTGCTCCAGGTCGGGGTGCCTTCTTAGGCGGTGAGCCAGTGAAGGTTTCACCCACGGACGATTTGGCCCGAGCACGTTTTCTCGCGAGTCGCAGCGAGAACGAGCGCGGGGAGTGGGACGAATTCAAACCCGAGATCCAAGTGGAACTCACTGGCAGCGTGGCGTACAAACTGGCTTTGATTGCGGCCGGTCGTGCGGACGCCACGTTCAGTCTGACCCCGAAAAACGAGTGGGACATTTGCGCGGGGGCCGCGCTGATCGAGGCGGCAGGCGGTACGATGACCGACCGGTACGGACGCCGCTTGCGTTTCAACCAGCAGGAAACGCGTCTGCCCGGAATCATTGCGACCAACGGCGCGCTGCACGTGGCAGTGATCGAGTTGTTGCGGCGGCACGGCAAGTTTCCCTCGCCAAGTTGAGCGCCTGCGGCGCAGGCGAGTTGCTTACAGCCCGCCGAGTCGCGCAGCCGCAATGGCCCGCTGCCAAGCGGCAAACCGCTCTTCCCGTTCGCTTGCACTCCACCGCGGTGCAAACACGCCGCCGCTCTTCCAATGGTGGAGAAGCGCCTCTCGGCTTTGCCAAACGCCTGTTGCCAGGCCCGCAAGGTAGGCCGCTCCCAGCACCGAGGCTTGCACCGATTCTGGCCGCTCCACCTCGATACCCAAAACATCGGCAAGCGACTGCAAGAGAAAATCGTTTGCCGCCGCGCCACCGTCCACTCGCAAGCGCGGCGGCATGGGCAAGCCCACGTCGCCGTACAACGTGGTGAGCACTTCGCGGCAGCGGTACGCGATTCCTTCCAGAACTGCGCGGACGATGTGAGCGCGGCCAGCACCGCGCGAGAGGCCACCGATCACTGCCCGCGCTCCCGCCTCCATGTACGGCGTACCCAAGCCTTGAAAAGCAGGGACCGCCCAAACTCCACCACTGTCGGGAACCGACGCCGCCACGGCGCTGGCGTCTTCGATTCGCTCGAGCAATCCCACCGCATCGCGGAGCCACTGCACAGCGGCACCGGCAGCGATCACGGTGCCCTCGAGGCAAAACGGCCGCTCGTTGCCGACACTCCACAGCACCAACGGATAGGCGCCGTGCGGCGAGAACGCCGCCTCGGGGCCGGTATTCAAGTCCGCCATGCCGGAGGTGCCTAACGTGATCTTGGCTGCGCCTTTGTGCCATCCGAGTTCCCCGAACAGCGCTGCCTGCTGGTCGCCGGCCACGCTAGCCACTGGCACCGGGACACCGAACAGCTGTGCAACGGTCACCCCGTACACTTCGCTCGAGGCTCGCAACTCGGGCAACATCGCGTCGGGGATGCCAAGGGTCTCCAACGCGTGGTTCCACCAGCAACCTTGAAATGGGTCGTACAGCGTCGTGCACGATGCGTTGGAGTGGTCGGTTACGTGCGCGCTGCCGCCAGTAAGGTTCCACACCAGCCAGGAGTCCACCGTGCCACACAGGAGTTCTCCGCGCGCTGCCCGTGTGCGCGCGTCGGGCACGTGGTCGAGGATCCATTCGAGTTTTGTGGCCGAAGCCATCGCGTTGGTAAAAATCCCTTGCTGCGCCAACTGAGCCGCACGCTCTGCCGTGCGCGTGTCTTGCCACACAATCGCCGGGTAGACCGGCTGGCCGCTGGCGCGCTCCCAAACGACAATTGTGGCGCGCTGTGTACACACGCCAATCGCCGCTAGATCGCGCGCCGAGCTTCCAGCCCGAGCAAGAGCGGTGCGGCTCACGGCGAGTGTAGCTTCCCAAATGGCTACCGGGTCTTGCTCTACCCAGCCCGGTTGGGGGTAGGTAGCCGAAATCTCTCTGTACGCTCCGGCAAGCAGCCGGCCCTCGGCATCGAACAGGTAAGCGCGAACGCCTGTGGTGCCCTCGTCAATTGCCAAGATCGCAGCCATGACAACCTCGGGGTTCGGCAGCGTTTATGGCTCGGGCAAGAGAGCGCCGGGGTTCATGAGCCCAGCCGGGTCGACGGCAGCTTTCACCTCGCGCAGCAAGCTCACCCCCTCGCCGAGTTCGTGCACGAGCCAGGCTTTGCGCACTCGCCCGATGCCGTGGTGGTGGGCGATGGAGCCACCTGCCTGCAGCGTGGCTTCCATGGTGGCGCGCCAGCAGTCGAGGTACAGTGCCTCGCCGAGTTCACGCGCCGACGGACGGGCAACGAAGGTGAAGTACAAGTTGGTTCCTTGTGCGTAGCTGTGGGAGCTGTGGCCCGAGGCCACCAGCATCCCGGGAACCCGTTGGAGCGCGGCGATCACACCTTGGTACAATTGCTCCATTCGGTCCCAGGTGGCGGACACCTCGATGGTGTCGACCACGAGGCCCTTTTCCACGAACGTGTCGAACGTTGGTACTTTGTTTCTCTCGTCGAGCCAATGCTGCACCGGTTCGGGTCCGCGGGCCTCTCCCCCAAGGGCCGCGCAAACACCGGCGCACGCTGCAGCCTCTGCGGCAACCAGGGCGCCCGGGCCTTCGGAGACGAGGAGTAACAAGCAATCGTTGCCCGTACTTGCTTCCGGAAACAACCGCGCCGACTCGACTGCGTCGTACAGCCGCACGACCGGTGGCCGCCACCCGGCCCGCAAAATGTTGCGGATGGCTTCGAAGCCCGAAACCATGGAGGGGAAGCTGAACGATTGCAAGAGCGTGTTCTCGGGCAGGGGAAAGATTTTCAAGCTCACTTCGGTGACGATCCCGAGCGTACCTTCGGCGCCGAGAAACAGTTGCCGCAGGTCGGGTCCGGTTGCCCAACGGACACGCGGGGGCAAGCGGAGCAGGCGGCCGTCGGGCAGCACCGCTTCGAGCCCCAGAACCAAGTCTTCGATGTTGCCGTAACGTGTAGAATACTGCCCAGCAGCGCGGGTGCTGACCCAACCACCGACGGTGGACAGAGCAATGGATTGGGGAAAATGGCCGCAGGTGTACCCCGCTTGCCGGAGTTCGTCCTCGAGGGCTTGGCCCATTTTGCCGGCTTGCACACGCGCCAACAGGGCGTGGTCGTTGATTTCTACAATGCGCGCCATGCGCCGGACGTCCACCACGATGGAGCGGTCGCCCGGCACGATTGCCCCGCAGACGCCGGATCCTCCTCCGTAGGGAACGACGGCGAGCCGGTGCGTGAGGGCATAGCGCACGATTTCCTGAACTTCCTCGGCGGTACGGGGGAAAACCACTGCGAGCGGGCGCTCTGCCGGCTGCCCGTGCGCTGCCCGCCACACGCTGAGGAACCACGTGTCGCGGCGATACCCGTCGAGAACGTCGCCAGCAGTGGCAACTTGGGATTCGCCGAGCAGTTCTTGCAGCGCGCGGGAGTGCTGTTCGTGTGCGACCTCAGGCATGAACTCCGGCCTCCTCTGCCCGAGCGGGCTTCGTGTCGCGAAAGCTTTTCACATCTTGAACGTGGGCGCGGTACCCGGCGAGCTGCTCCTCGCATTGTTGATCCGTCCAACCCAGCCATTCGGCCATCCACTGTGCGACCACGGGAGCGGCGAGCAAGCCGTTGTGGCGGTCCCACAGGAACAGTCGAGTGCGTCGCTCGAGCACGTCTTCCAACGTGCACGCCATTTCTTGGCGCACGTTGTAAAGCACCTCGGCGCGTGTGAGGCCCGTGCCATCGGGGGTTTCTTCGCCGAGGACCGGATCGGCGGAAATCGCGCCGGCAATCCACTCCGCATTGCGGCCGTAAAGTGCGGTGAGCCGCTGCAAAACTTCCGGCCGCACGAGTTTCCAACGCTGCCCCAGCGCCCGCGTGAGTTCGTCGAGGCTGCCCTCGAAGTCTCCTCCGCTCAGCGGCGACGTTGCGCTTTCGCCCAGTGGTTCTGGCAGTGCACGTTTCTCTTCTTCGAAGCGGGCGAGCACGAGCCGCAACACGCGCTGGGCCATTCGCCGATACGTGGTCAGTTTGCCCCCAGCCACGGAAATCAAGCCTGTGGGGCCGAGCATGATTTCGTCCTTCCGCGAGATTTCGCTCGGTTTGCGTCCCTCCTCGTGTAACAAGGGGCGCAAGCCCGCCCAGGCGCCAATGACGTCGTCGAGGTCGAGCGGTTCGCAGGTGAACGTTTGATTCGCGGCGCTCAGCAGGTATTCCGCATCTTCCACCGTGATCGGGGGATCGTCGAGGCGCCCGGTGTAGTCGGTGTCGGTGGTACCCAAGTACACCACGCTCCCGTGCGGGATCACGAAGACACTGCGCTTGTCAGGTGCCCGCATGACCACGCAGCGACCGACCTGAAGTCGTTCCCGCGGCAACACCAGGTGGATCCCTTTGGTTAGGTGCAAGCGGCGCGTTTCTCCTCCATCTTGCAACGCACGAATCTCGTCGACCCAGGGTCCAGCGGCGTTGACCACGGTGCGTGCACGCACCAGGTGCTCCGCTCCGCCGAACGCGTCAGCGATCCATGCACCGGCAACACGCCCGTGCTCGAGGTGCAAGCGCACGACCGGAGTGTAGCTCGTGATCACGGCACCTAAGGCTGCCGCTGCTTTGAGGGTGTCCAGCACCAGCCGGGCGTCGTCCGTCAAGTACTCGTAGTACAGCCCAGCTCCGTACAACCGCTCGTCACGCAGCAAGGGCTCGAGGGTCAACACTTCTTCGCGGCTGAGCATGCGGTTGCGTTCTTCCTTGGCCACGCCAGCCATCCGGTCGTACGTGAACAGGCCAGCCCGGATGGTGAGGTAGGCTCCTCGGCTGTATACAGGCACAAGCATTTGGATCGGTTGCGCAAGATGCGGGGCGAGCCGGCGCAATACTTTCCGTTCCGTTGCCGCCTCTCGCACCAAAGCAACGTCTCCTTGAGGCAAGTAGCGCAGACCCCCGTGAATGAGTTTCGAGGAACGGCTGCTGGTTCCGACCGCAAAATCGCGCCGTTCTACCAGCGCCACGCGCAGCCCGCGCAGTGCTGCTTCGCGCGCCACTCCTGCGCCCGTGATCCCGCCACCAATGACGAGAACGTCGAATGTGTGCGCGCCGAGTTCTGCGAGCAAGTTGGGTCGGGTGCGCATCGACCATTCCACTAGTGCACTCATCGGTTTTCCCGTGCCTTTCGCGCTCAAGGTTTGGGTAGTCTTTCTCGCATGTCCTGCTTTGTCAAACCAGGGCGCGCCCAAGGGGAAACGCGGGGCTGCTCGGCCACGCCAAGAAGCTCGGGCAGCGTAGTTCCACAACGAAACCACGGGCATTTGCGCGGCGGCTTCGGGGCGTCGTGCCACTGGTTTCCGCGGTTCGTGCTTGCTTGCCGCGCTGGGCCGGCGTTGGGCCAGTGCCGTGCATCGAGTGCACGATCGCGTGTTTGTTGCTCGACTTCAGCAGAGTCGCTAGCGTCGCGCGGGTGCACGTACGCGCGGTCACGCTGGATTTTGGTGGAACGCTGGACGGCCAGGAACATTGGCGAGAACGATTTTGGCGTCTGGTGCGTGCGGCCGGTCTCGAACCGAGTTGGGATGATTTCGCTGCGGCCTTTGGTGCCGCCACGCGGGCCGCATACGCAGAAGATCGCCTTCAGCGGGCTGGGTTAGACGAGCTCGTGCGCTACCACTTCGCAGCGCAGCTACAGGCGTTGGGGATTCCGTGGACTTCCACTGCCGAAACGATTGCGGCGAAGTTTGCAAGCAGCGTGCGGAACGCGCTGGCCTTGCACAAGCCACTGTTGGAGCACTGGTGCCACCGGGTGCGGCTCGGGGTGATTTCGAACTTTTATGGAAATTTGCCTCGCATTCTCGATGAGGCCGGGTTGACGTCGGTGTTTACGGTTGTGCTCGATTCCAACCTGGTAGGGGTGCGCAAACCCGCTCCCGAAATTTTCGGCTTGGCGGTCGGTGCACTCGGTGTGCGCGCTGACGAGATCTTGCACGTCGGCGACTCGTTGGTGCACGACGTGCGCGGTGCGCTGGCAGCTGGGCTACAGGCTGCGTGGCTTACCCGCACTGCGGACGAGGAAATCGCCGGAGCACTGCCTCCAGGAGCTGTGCGGATTGCGGAGCTCCGGCAACTGGAAGCATTCCTGCCATGCACGCCGCAGTGATTGCTGCAGGACGTGGCGAGCGCTTGCGCCAAGCTGGATGGCTCCTGCCGAAACCGTTGGTGCCGGTGGCTGGGCGGCCGCTTTGGGAATACGTGTTGCGTTGCCTCGCGGGTGCTGGAGCTACGAAGGTCACCGTGGTGCTCAACACCGCAGGATCCGCTGTGGAAGCATACAGCAGACGGTACTGGCCACACCTCGAGTTGGAGTTCGTGTATCGTGACACACCCAGCTCCATGGAGAGCCTGTTCGCGCTTGCGGACAAGATCGACTCCGAGCGGTTTTTGCTTTCCACGGCAGATCTCCTGACCACTCCAGAAACCGTGGCGGACTTCGTTCGGGCTGCACGAGGCGACGCCAGCGCAAGCGCCGTGTTGGCAGTCACGTCCTTGGTCGACGACGAGAAGCCCTTGTGGGTGCGCTTCGACGGAACCGGGCAAATCGTGGCCTTGGGCGAGTCGGCTGCACAGAGTGGCTGGGTGACCGCCGGTTTTTACCACCTCGACCGCTGCATTTTTGACTACGTGCTTCGAGCCCGAGCGGCAGGGCTGACTTCCCTCCGCAGCTTCTTTGCATTGTTGTTGGATTCGGGACTCGAACTCCGAGCCTTGCCCGTAGGCCCGTGCGTGGATGTCGACCGCCCCGAAGACGTACGCTCCGCGACGGAGTTCGTCGAGCTTCAGTACCGCATCGATGCCTGACTTCGTTTGTGTCTTGCGAGAGCCTGAGTACTCTCCGGGGAAGGTGGAGGACGATGCGGCCATCTTGCTGGCCGTAGCCGCGCTCCTCAGACGCGAGCGGTACGCAGTGGATGTGCTGGATCCGCGCAACCGACGCTGGCCGCGACTGCAACCGCGCACGGTGGTGTTGACCATGGCTCAAGGCGAGCATGCGTTGGAACGCCTTTTGGAGTGGGAGTCCCGCGGAATCAGGGTCATGAATTCTGTCGAGGCAGTGCGAAACTGCCACCGCCAGCGTACGGTCCAACTGATGGAAGCCGCCGGCGTGGCTTGGCCGACAACGGTGGTTGTGTCCACTGCAGCGCGCAAGCTTCCTTCTTGGCTCGATTGCGAAGGGGGATGGGTCAAACGTGGAGACGTGCACGCCATGCAAGAAGGAGACGTACGGTTCGTACGGGGCTCCGAGGATGCGTTGCGGGTTCTGCGCAATTTACGCGCTCGGGGGATTCGCACGGCGGTACTCCAGCAGCACGCTGCCGGTCGGGTGGTAAAGTTTTACGGTGTGGCGGAGCGTTTCTTTTTCGTTGCCCATCCTGGCCCCCTGCCTGTAGGCGAACAGCGTGCACTGGCTGCACTGGCTCGGCGTGCTGCTCGCGTGTCCGGGTTGGAAATGTTCGGAGGCGACTGCGTCATCGGGGCTTCAGGGTCCTGTCAATTGATTGACTTGAACGATTGGCCTAGCTACGCAGCGTGCCGCCAGCGAGCGGCAGAGGCCATTGCCGCCCATGCTCGAGCTGAAAAGGCCAAGGTCGCGTGAAAGTCCGGAGTTTATCGGAAGAAGTTTCCCAGGGGTGCGGGACCGTACCTGGTCCCCGTTCGCAAGCGCTGGTTGCCGAGGAGCAGCGATACTTAGCTCCGGGCATTCAGCGGATCGCGCAGCTCGCGCGTCTGGCCTTTAGTCATGGCGAGGGCTGCCGACTGGTCGATGTCGATGGCAACACGTATTTAGATTTCTTTGCTGGTGTGGGGGTGGCGAGCTTAGGGCACGCGCACCCGCGGTTTACAACGGCGGTGCGCGAACAACTCGAGCGGCTGATCGTTGGGAGCTTCACCAGCCGAGCTCGCCTGCGCTTATTGCGACTGTTGGCGGAGATCGCTCCGGTGCCCGAAGCCCGCACGCAACTGTACAGCGGGGGCGCGGAAGCTGTGGAAGCAGCGATCCGTCTGGCAAAAGCGTACACGAAGAAATTCGAGGTGGTGGGCTTTTGGGGTGGATTCCATGGCAAGACTGGCGGCGTGATGGGATTGATCGGCGACACCTGGAAGCAGCACTGGGGGCCGTTGGCTCCGGGGACTCACTTGGTGCCCTACGCCGATTGCTATCGCTGCGCGTTCCAGATGCAGTACCCGAGCTGCGGCTTGTTTTGCTTGGAGTTTGCTCGCCGCTCCATTCGGACGAGCACTGCCGGGGCTGTTGCGGCAATTGTCGTGGAGCCGATGCAAGGCACCGCAGGCAATGTGGTACCACCGCCGGAGTTTCTCCCGGGGGTGGCGGAGATTGCGCGCGAGTTCGATGCCTTGCTGATTTGCGACGAGATGATCACTGGGTTTGGACGCACTGGAAAAATGTTTGGCTGCGAGCACACGGCAACGGTTCCGGACGTGCTCACGATTGGAAAAGGGTTTGGCAACGGCTTTCCGGTCAGCGGCTTGGTCGCGAGTGCGGAAGTGGTGCAAGCCGAACCTTTTTCCAAGCCGAGTGCTTCGTCGTCGAGTTACGGAGGGAATCCGCTAGCAGCCAGTGCGGCGTTGGCCACTGTAGAAACCGTGATCGAGGAACACCTGGTCGAGAACGCAGACCGAGTTGGCGCAGTATTGCTGGAGGGACTGCGAGGTTTGCAAGAGAAGTATCCGTTCATCGGTGATGTGCGTGGGCGCGGGCTGCTGATCGGACTCGATTTGGTGCAGGACCGGCGCACGAAGGAGCCACTACCCAGTGCTTTGACGGAGCGGTTCTTCTTGGCAGCTTTGCGGCGTGGGCTGTTGCTGATGGGTTACTTTTCGCGCGTGCGGATCAATCCTCCCCTGATTCTAACGGAAGACGAGGCCCAGGAGGGCGTGGCGATCCTCGACGAAGCCTGCGCGGAAATCGCTCCCTTGGTGCGAGGACATTCATGACGCCGCAGTGGCGCGGAGCCATCGTCGGATTCGGTCAAGTTGCCTCCCAGGGCCACTGGCCCGCGTGGCACCGGCAACCGGACTTTCGCATTGTTGCCGTGTGCGAGCCCGACCCGATGCGCCAGCAGTGCGCACGTGAAACGATCCCGAGCGTGCGGCTCTACGACTCGTTGGACGAGCTCCTGGCCCGTGAGGACGTGGACTTCGTCGACATCGCGACTCCGCCAGCCATGCACGCCGCCCAAGTGCTTGCTGCGGCCCGTGCCCGGGTGCACGTCCTTTGCGAAAAACCCCTGACAACCTCGTTTGCCGAGTTCGAGGAGATGCAGCGAGCTGTACGCGCCGCCGGTGTGGTGTTGCATACCGTCCACAACTGGCGATTTTCCGAGGCGTTTCGTGCACTGCGCGCAGAGATGCAGCGAGAAGAGTTCGGCGCGTTGCATTCCATTACGTTGGAGACTTTACGTGCCGGTTGTGCTCCGGGGGCTGGTGGTCTCTGGCGGCTAGATGCTGGGCTTGCCGGAGGAGGGATTTTGGTCGACCACGGCTGGCACGCGTTTTACTTGATGGCGGAACTGGCGGGCGAGCCACCGCGTACCATATCGGCCTCGGTGGAACGCCAGCGCTATCTGGACGCGCCCGTGGAAGACACGGCGCGCTGCCGACTGGCTTTTTCTTCTTGCGTCGGGAAGATTCATCTCACGTGGGCTGCCACCACGCGGCGGACTGTGTGGCACATCGCGGCCGAGCATGGGGAATTGCGGCTGGAAAACTCGCGCTTGTTCGTACGAGGGCGTAAGCGCGAGCGCCAACTCGAGCTCCCGTCTCCTGCGGTGGGTTCCCATCATCCGGATTGGTTCGACGGCGTGATCGGAGAGTTTCGCTCGGCTTTGCGAGCTCCCGAGTTGACGGTGGGAAACATCCGCGAAGCCGGCTTGTGCGTCGCTTTGTTGGAACACGCATATCGGTCGGCCGAGGAAAACGGACGCACGTTGTCTGTGCAGCTTCCGCGCGTATGACTGGCCCCCGTACGGCAGTGCGGAACTTGCTGGTGCTTCCTCCGAAGTGGGGGAGCTTCCAACGCGTTGCTGGCTTGGGCGTCCTGCAGCGCACGTTGTTGGCCGCCATGCGGGCGGGCTTTGTCCGCATGGTCGTATGGGCTCCGACAGGCTCCGCAGAAATCCTCGAACTCCGGCGCGAAGATAACCGCTTGGCATCGTTGGAGGTGGCCAACGAAGTGCCGGCGTCCTCCGAAGCTTGGGCAGTAGTGCGCAGCGATTGGGTCTTTTCCCCAGGCGTCTTGAACCGCTTGCGGGAAGGCTTTGCGGAGGGGGTCCAGCTCCTCGCAGCTGGTGGCGTTCCCGTGGGTGCGGTGGGCTCGGGAGAGGTTCTCCTCGCCGCTCTCGCTGCGGGCGAAGAGCAGTTTTGGTCCGACCGATCTTTGCAACGAGCAGCAGTGCGTGCGATTGGCAGCGACGAGGTTGCGATTCCCATCACGAGTCCTGCCGCCATCGCGGAAGCGGAAAAAGCCCTGAGCCGGAAAATTTGGCTCGACACGGCGGAGACCGACGGTGTTCTGGCGCACTGGGTGGATCGTCGTTTGTCGCTGCGAATGAGCTGCTACCTCGTGCGCCTCCGATGGTTGCGGCCAAACCACCTGACCGTGTTTGGCACCTGCCTGGGTTTGCTGGCAGCCTATTTGTTCGCCCGTGGGAGCTACGCGGCAGGTTGCGGCGGCGCAGTGCTCTTTTGGGTGGCCTGCGTGCTGGACGGTTGCGACGGAGAAGTGGCGCGTTTGACGTATCGCGACTCGGCTTGGGGCAAAGTGTTCGATGTGACTACGGATAACGTGGTCCACGCCGCGATTTTCTTGGGCATTGGTTTGGGTTCGTTACGCGCGCACCCCGCAACCGTGCCGCTTTGGTTGCCTGGTTTCCTTCTCGGCGGATTGGCCTTTGCGGGAGTAGCAAGTTACGTGTTTTTGCATCGCCGGCCGGCTGTGGAGCTTGCGAACGGGAACGCTGTGCAAGGGCAGTGGTTCGAGAGCGCATTGGAAGGCTTGATGAATCGGGACTTCTCCTACCTGCTGGTCGTTCTCGGGTTGGTCGACCGCCTCCATTGGTTCCTTTGGGGAGCGGCAATTGGTTCGTACATGGTTGGCGCGATGGCGTTGGTGCTGGCGGCGCGTGCGAACTGCCGGCACGAGGTGCCAACAAGGCAATCCCATCCGCCGTGGGAAGAAGCGCCGATTTGGGAAGATGTGGGCTCGCGAAATCGTGCGCCCTGTGTGTTCGATCCAAGCAGCGAACAGTGACAGGCCCTGGAGCGGGGATTGGCCAGGAGGCAGGTTTCGGCAACTGGGCCTTCGAAGATGCTCGTGAAGCGATCGGTAAACCAAAGCGATCCCCCCTCGATCCGGCTCGCCGGTAGCTCTGCGATCGTTCGTTGGCTCGAGCGCGTGTTGGGGGTTCTTGGTGCCGGCTTGTTTGCCTGGCTGTTGTATCGCTTTGGCATCGGCAACCTCGAGGAGAACCTGCGTCTCGCTGGTTGGGGGCTGCTGCTCGTAGTGGGCCAAGAGATCCTTGCGTTTCTCGCGAACACCGGGGGCTGGTATTGGTCGTTTCCCCGCGCCGCCCGCACGCCGCCCTTCTCCCAACTGCTTCGCGCTCGCATTGCGGGCGATGCGTTTAACTACGTCACTCCGACGGCCTCGCTTGGAGGCGAGTTCGTCCGCTTCCGCATGTTGGGCGGCGTGGCCGGCCGCGTGCAGGTTGCAGCGTCGTTGAGCGTTGCCAAGGTGGCGCAGACCTTGGGACAGGTTGCCTTCATTTTGTTCGGGCTTGCCTACGTGGCGACCGAGTTCGCGGTGCCGCCCGCGGTTACCCTGGGTGCGTGGAGCATGGTGGGGGTGTTCGTGATTGCTTGCGGCGGTTTCGTTTGGTGGCAGCGTCGCGGGATGTTCGGGCCCCTGTTGCGGGTGGCGCAGTGGTTTGGCTGGCTGCAGTCGCCGGAACACGCAGGCCGGGTAGAGCGGCTCGATCGCGAAATTCGCGCGCTGCACCACGACGGAATCCGATTTTGGCTTGCCGTTTCTTCCTTTGCCGTGGGCTGGGCCCTGGGCATCCTCGAAATGTACATTGTGTTGTGGCTGCTAGACCTGCCTCGCAGCTTTGCCTTGGCGACTGCGATCGAAGTATTTTCGGCCACCCTCGACGGGATCTTGTTTTTCGTCCCGGGGAAATTGGGGACCCAAGAAGGAGGCAAGGTGTTGATTTTTTCGATTCTCTCGTTGGACCCTGCCAAGGGGTTGGCTGCGGGAGTGTTCCGTCGCATCCGAGAACTCGTCTGGGCAGGGATTGGGCTGGCGCTGTGGTGGAAGGCGCAGTGGGCGACGCCGCGCGCCGTGGCGCCGCAAACACGCTAAGCAACTCGTGAAACACGCATCGACGGCAAACCGGCGGCTCATTGTCTCTGCTGACGACTTTGGCCTGTCGCCAGCGGTGAACGCTGGCATCGTCACGGCCCACCGTGAAGGCATCCTCACCAACGCAAGCATCATGGTGAATGGCCAAGCCTTCGAGGAAGCAGTGGAGCTAGCGCGCGCGCTGCCGAGCCTGGGTGTCGGGTTGCACCTTGTGCTGGTGCAAGGATTTTCCACGCTGCCGCCATCCAGCGCGGGTGGTCTTGTCCGTGCGAGTGGAGAGTTCCCGCGATCCGCAGTGTGGGCCGGACTGAGATACTTTTTCCAGCGCTCGCTACACGACCTGCTCGAGCGGGAGGTGCGTGCTCAGGTGGAGAAGTTTCTCGCGACTGGGCTGCAGCTTTCGCACGTGGACGGCCACTTGAACATCCACATGCACCCGACCGTTTTGAACTTGCTGGTGCGCATCGCCTCCGAGTACGGAATCCGTGCTTTGCGCTTACCCTACGAGCCGATTGGGCTCACGTTACGGGCGAGCCGCTGGCAATGGTGGCGTAAGCTCACCGAAGCCGCGATCTTTCGGGCGTTGGTTCGTTACGCGCGGCCGCGGCTCGAGGCGGCGGGCATTCGCTACCCGGACTACTTGTTCGGCCTGCATCAATCCGGGCGAATGACGGAACCGTACTTGCGCTTCGTTCTTGCCCATCTCCCCGCAGGCGTGACGGAGATTTACACCCACGCATCGTTCCTCGATGACGAGGCCCGACGCTGGCGCCCGGCTCATTATGAAAGCGAGGCTGAGGTCCGGGCACTGACCAGCCGCGAGATTCGCCGCCTGATCGAGCGCCAACAAATCGAGTTGATTCGTTACACGGACTTGGGTGTCGCAGCTCGGTGATGCGGCTCGCTGGTCGTTGCAAGCAGGCCGCCGCCCGTGAGCGCGAGAACGAAGGCGAGCAGGCGGAAGGTTGCCTCTGGCTGCTCTCTGGGGAGGGTTTCCCCAAAGAGGATGATGCCAGCCACAATGGGAACGACATCCGAAAGCATGGCGAAAATTGGCACCACGACGACGCCCCGGCCATTTTGCAGGGCTGATTGCATCAGGGCAAAGCCACCGATGTTGGCTCCGAGCGTGAGCCACAGCGGAGCGCTCGAAAGAGCACGCGTGAACGAGTCCGTCGTGGCCAGAAGCTTGGCAAACACGGCGGCAAGTCCGAGCAAGAGGCCGCTCGCAATACTGGTGCCCACAGGGCGGTGCGGTTGCCGGTCCAAGACAAGCGCCAGCGCGGCGACAAGCGCACACGCGCCCACGAAGCCGCCAAGGTAAACGGGCGACGGCCCATGGCTACTTTGCTCGTCGAGCGATAGGCCCAACAGGACGAGTCCGGCGGTAACAAGCAGGCCTCCCGCCCATTCGCGCACTCCGGCGTGTTCCCCAAGCCAAAACACGGCGAGGAGCAGGAACAGGACCAAGCCTCCCGTGAGTGCCGTGTGTACCAGCGACAGCGGCGCATAGCGGAGCACGGCGAAATACAAGGCGTAGCCGAAGGTTTGGAGCAGCAGCCCCGAAAGCCAAAGTTTGTCGCGCAAAAACGCGCGCCAGGTAGTCCAGCGAAAGCCGCTGCCGAGCGCTGGAAGTTCGGGCGCGCGAAGCTTCATGAGATACAGCCCCAGGCTGAGGAGGGCACTGGCCAAGGCCGACAAACCGATGGCTAGCTCGAGCGGCATGGGGCACCGATCGCAGGCAACGTTGCGTTGTCTCGGAACTGGTCTTGTGCTGGGCTTCGAGGCGCTAACGCCCGAGCGTCAGCCACGCAGCGTGGCTCAGGCCGCAGGAGTTGGTTCTCGCCTCTGAGCAAAGAACGAGAAAAATTCGCGAGCCTCGCGCAAACGGCGGACCATCACCCGGCGGTCTTTCAGCATGTCACGGAGGATGCGCAAAATCGGCCGGGGGCGCAGGTAAAAAGCCTTGTAAAAATGCTCTAGCGCTTCCTCCATTTGCTCGGCCGAGAGCTCGGGATAACTCAGCACAGCTTGCTGGATCCCATGGTCTTCGACCAGGTCGTCTTCCTTGTCTGGCGGGAGCCAGCCATTTTCCTTTGCTTGTCGGTACAACTCCGTCCCTGGGTACGGAGCGGCTAGCGACACTTGCAGGCTGTACGGATCGAGCTCTTTGGCAAACTCGAGGGTGCGCGCGATTGTTTCCGGGGTTTCTCCTGGGAGCCCGATGATAAAGGTGCCGTGCACGAGAATGCCCAATTTGTGGCAGTCGCGCATGAACTCGCGGGCGCGGTCGATCCGAGTGCCTTTGCGGATGTTGTTCAGGATATGTTGATTGCCAGTTTCGAAACCAACCAACAGTAGGCGTAGGCCATTCTCCTTGAGAACCTTGAGGGTTTCGTAAGGCACGTTGGCCTTTGCGTTGCAGGACCACGTGATGCCCAGCTTGCCCAGACCGCGGGCAATTTCCTCAGCTCGGGGGCGGTCGTCGGTAAACGTGTCGTCGTCGAAGAAGAACTCCCGCACCTGGGGAAAAATCTCCTTTGCATGGGCCATTTCGGCGATCACGTGCTCCGCGCTTCGCGTGCGATATACGTGACCCGCGATCGTCTGGGGCCAGAGGCAAAAGCTGCATTTACTCCGGCACCCGCGCCCCGTGTACAACGACACGTAAGGGTGCTGGAGATAGCCGATGTAGTAGTTCTCGATGGTGAGGTGTTTCTTGTACACGTCCACCACGAACGGGAACGCGTCCAGGTCGTGAATTGGCGGACGAGTACCGGTGCGCACGATCGAGCCATCCGGAGCTCGATAGGCGACGCCGGGCACTTCTTGATACGGGCGGCCCTCTGCAATGTCGCGAATGACGTAATCGAATTCTCCCAGTGTCACGAAGTCGACTGCGGGCGCTTGTTGCAACGTTTGCTCTGGAAGCACCATCGTGTGCGCGCCGACAAAAGCAATTTGCATGTTCGGGTACGCCTCTTTGAGGGCTGCAGCAACCTTGGCGTCCGACCGCAACGACGGAGTGGATGTGTGGATCACGGTCAGGTCGTGCCCGGCAGCACGCTCGATCACGTCTTCGACAGTGAGGTCATGCGGCGGTGCATCGATCAGTGTGCTGTCCGGGAGCAACGCCGCGGCTTGCGCAAGCCAGGTCGGATACCAAAAGGAGCGTACCTCGCGCCTCGCTTGGTAACGCGATCCTGCACCGCCATCGAAATGGTCGAACGAAGGCGGACTCAAAAACAAGGTTCTTTTTCCCACCGCGACACCTCTTTCCGTTACGAGGCGAGCACAGTAACCCAGCCTATCCGGGCAATCAAGTAAACGACCGCTCCTTGGTTACGGGTTGCGATCATTGTTGCGAAGCCGCACCGCAGCGGTGCCGTCCGCGCCCCCGCGTGATCGTTCGCTCGACGCAAAAGAGCGCTCTCCAAGGAGGCAGGCCTCCCCCGCGCGGTGAACAGCGTTTCCAGGCCCGGATTCCGAGCCGATACAAGGGCAGCGAATCGGTTTCTTGTCTTGCGATTCCCGATGCCCGATTCTTCCCCCATTGCTTGCACGGTTGCGAAGCTTCTTCCCGTGCGAAGCGATCTCGGAATTGTGCGGCAAGCAGCATTTGCCGGAGGAGGCGAATCAAAGCGGTAGGGACGACACGGGGCAACGCATCTTTTGACTTAGGTGGCGAGAAGCTGGTACGAGACCTCGCTAGGTTCTGGATGCGGGAGGGACCTTCCCCGTGTGCATCAAGTGTGTGGGTCGACCTCGACCCGGGATAAAACGTCCGAGGTGTGTTTGGTGCTCATCGGCTGCGGTCAACTCCAGCCTCCGTTTCTCGTGCGCGGCGGCTGGGGCTTGCTGGGTGTTTGCGATCATCTTCTTGGTCGTCGCGACTGTGCCCGTGGCGGGGTTGCAGCAGGTGGGACGAAGTGTGTGCCCTGGAGATTGCGACGGTGACGGCGTGGTACGTGGGGAGGAGATCGAGAGGGTGGTGGCCAGTTTGTTTTCTCGGGAGGCTCCGTGTCCTTCGGTCGGTGGTGTTCCGGCCGTTGCCGAGGTGGTGGCCGCGGTAAGTTCCGCCGTGCTTGCCGCGCCTATCTGCGCAACCGGCCTGCAGCCCCGGTGGGAAGCGCTGCCGCCGCTTGCCGGCGGGCCGCGCCAGGAGGTCGGAGTCGCTGCTCTGGATGGGGTTGTATACGTGATCGGCGGGATTACGAGCGCGGCAGTGGGAGTGGCCACTGTGGAGGCATTCGATACCCGCACGTTCGCGTGGCACCGCGTGGCACCGCTTCCGCGTGCCTTGCACCATGTGGCGGCGGCTGCGGACGATCGATTCGTATACACCGCCGGTGGATACGTTGGTGCGAGGTTTATCCCTGTAGCTGATGTGTTCCGGTACGACCCAGACACTGACGGCTGGGACGCACTGGCGCCGCTGCCGGTTGCCGTTGGAGCGGCGGCCGCTGCGGTACGAGGTGGCTTCCTCCACGTTGTGGGTGGAGGCACGGGAGCAAGGAGTTCGAACCAGCATCACATGCTGGATTTCCAGTCTGGCGTTTGGCTTCGCCGCGCTGCGTTGCCGGACGAGGTCAACCACTTAGCCGCGGTCGTTTGGAGAGACACGCTGTACGCCGTCGGTGGACGGCGCGATCCGTCCGGCGTGCAGAACACAGCAGCCTTGTACAGGTACGATGAGGCAAACGACCGTTGGGAACCTCGCTCGCCGATGTTGACGGCACGCAGCGGCCATGCGGCCGCCGTGTTGAAGGACTGGTTGGTGGTGTTCGGAGGAGAGGTGAACCCGGCGAACTTCCCTTCCTTTGTCTACCCGCACGTGGAGGTGTACGAATTTGCAACGGACACTTGGAGGTCGGACGTTGCCATGCCGGTCCCTCGGCACGGGTTCGGTGCGGCTGCAATTGGCAGCGCAGTGTACCTACCCGGCGGAGCGACGCGTGCCGGTTTCGGGGAAACAAGCTGGTCCGATCGTTGGGTGGTCGATCTCCCCTAAATCTCAGGGGACGAGCGAGGAGACGGACGCAAGGGAATCAATTCCGTGCTTTGCGTCCGCTCTTAGTGCTCCGAGCCAGCTTCACTCCCTCTTTGCTGCGCTGCGGTGGAGCAGAAGCCTTCGAGACGGCGCTTTTCGACGGAGCCGGTGACGCCACCGCTTTAGTGGTCGATTTCGTTTGCGCGGGCTTTTTGGCTTCCAGCTTTGGCGCACCCGAACGAGCCACAGCAACGCTCGTTCTCGGCTTGCAAGGGATCCGCTTCCCCTTGGAACGGCAGGTGCGTGTAGGAGGCGGAGGAAGAGCAATGCGTTGCAACGCGAGCAACTCGCTCGGGGTCAACTGCGCGTACGCCCGCTGTACTTGAGCGCGTGTTCCTTCTGGCACCCGAACGGTGTAGCCGCCCGGCGGCACGATGCCGCGAACGAGTGCGGGATTGAGCTCCTCGATCGTGGACAGTGGATGTTCGCTCCAACGCGCGATGGCGGACAGCGGCATCACGTGTTCGATGTGCACCAGGTCGTACTCGAGGGGAGCCGGTTTTGGCCGGCTGAAACCATAAGCCTCGGGATGCGAGGCAATTTGCAAGGCAGCAAGAAAGCCGGGCACGTAATCTTCGGTTTCGCGGAACAAGTACCCGCGCTCGCTGAGTTCCCAGAAGTCGCTCGCGTCCGACGCACTCAGCAACCGGCTAATTCGTCCTTCTCCCGTGTTGTACGCGGCGAGGCTCAAGTGCCAGTCGCCAAACATCCCGTACAGGTCCTTGAGATACCGGGCAGCCGCTCGCGTCGACTTGATCGGATCTCGCCGCTCGTCGACGAACCGATCGATCCTGAGGCCGTATCGGCGTCCCGTGTCGGGGATGAATTGCCAGAGCCCGACTGCCTTTGCAGGCGACACCGCATGGGGCCGAAATCCACTTTCGATGAGCGGAAGATAGGCAAGCTCCGTCGGGACACCTTCCTTCTGCAGGATCGACTCGATCCGAGGCAGGTATCGGCTGCTCCGCTCGAGGGCGCGCCCGTAGAAGTTGCGCAAGTCCGTTTGGTATTTGCTGACGAAATCGCCGACCTTGGGGTGGTCGAACTTGAGGCCCAACTGTTCTCCACGAAGCTTGGGCTTTCGCTCCCCTACTGAGACACCGTACCGATCCGCGAGGGTCGCCGGCGACGCCGTCTCAGCCTTTTGCCATTGCCACCAGTGGCGCTCGGCGTCGTTGCGTCTGATCGAGCTGCAGCCTGTGATTGTCCACACCGCTACCAGAGCAATCACGATTCCCGGCGTTCTCGTCAGCACCTCTTCTCCTCCCTTGCGAACCTCCACAGCCCGGAACGTGCTGTCGGTGCCGGGCCGCAGATCGAATGGTCTACACCGCGACTCGCCTCCTCCACACACGCTGGTGTGGTGCCTGTGCAAAACCCCGATCGATTGCGGAGGAGGGCGCCGCGGTTCCCTCCGAGGTGTGCAGAGCGCACCCGTACGCTGCAAAAGAAATTTGAACGGACCAGCGTTGACGCCTCCGGGTCGACCGCACGTACCACTCCAACCGCGAAAAGTGGCCGCGTTCCTACCACGCTCGGCTCGGGCAAGCAACCCAAACGTGGTGCAAAAGTGCTTCGGTCTGGTCAGGGCTCGAGAGGGAACCACGCGGTCCGTTGTTGCCGCGCAGCTACCGTTGGAACAGAATCTCCCACGCCTCGTCAAGCGAGGCAACGCCCGTGCACTCGAGGTCCGAGCCTGGCTCCACTTGGCGCAAGTTCGTTCTGGGAAGCAAGCAGCGCCGGAAGCCGAGTCGTGCAGCCTCCTGCACGCGCAGCGCCGCGTGCTGCACTCCGCGCACTTCGCCCGCAAGGCCCACCTCCCCGAAAACCACCAGCTCGGGGTCGAGGGCGCGGTCGAGGTAGCTCGATCCCAGGGCCGCAATCACGGCTAAATCGGCTGCCGGCTCGCTAACGCGCATGCCACCTGCAGCGTTCACGAACACGTCTTGGCCAAATAGCTGGATGCCCAGTTTTTTTTCCATCACGGCCACCAACACGCTCGCGCGGTTGGGATCGAAGCCGAGTGTCGTGCGCCGGGGAGTCGCCAGCGCGCTTGGCGAGACGAGAGCTTGCACTTCCACGAGCACTGGCCGTGTGCCCTCCATACAGGCCACGACCACGGAACCGGCGGCACCGCGCGGGCGCTCGGAAAGGAAATGGGCCGAGGGATTGCCGACGGGGACGAGCCCTTCTTCCTTCATTTCGAACACGCCAATCTCGTTCGTGGATCCAAAACGGTTCTTCACGCTGCGTAAAATCCGGAAGGCATGGCTGCGATCGCCTTCGAAGTACAGCACCGTGTCGACCATGTGTTCCAGCACGCGCGGGCCTGCAAACGCCCCTTCTTTGGTCACGTGCCCCACCAGGAGGGTGGGGATGTAGAGTTCCTTGGCGAGTTGGACACACCGGGCAGCGCACTCGCGAACTTGACTCACGTTGCCCGGAGCCGATTCCAGCTCCGCACTCCACATGGTTTGCACGGAATCGATTGCCAGCACGCGCGGGCGGCATTGACGGGCATGCTGCAGGACGTTCTCGATAAGGGTTTCGGTAAGCAACAGCACTGGTCGGTTTGCGAGTTTCAGTCGCTCTGCACGCATTTTGATTTGCTCGCGCGATTCCTCGCCAGACACATACAGCGCCGGGTGTTCGGCACGCGCTAGGGAGGCGAGGGCTTGGAGCACCAACGTGGATTTGCCAATGCCAGGGTCGCCGCCAATGAGAACCACCGATCCGGGTACGAGTCCGCCCCCAAGCACCCGGTCGAGTTCGTCGATGCCGCTTGCGAGGCGCGGTGTTGCGGCCGCGTCGACGTCGGAAAGTGGCACGGGTACGGCCGGGGCCGCAGCGCCGGTGCTATCCTTCCGCGCGCGGACGGGAACGGCACGCTCCTCCACCAGGGAGTTCCACTCTCCACAGTCGGGACAGCGCCCGAGCCAGCGCGGGGCGCGATAGCCGCACGACTGGCACGTGTAGTGGATTCGTTCCGACGCCATGATGGTGCTTTTGCTGCTAGCACGACCAGGCGCTTTCGGGCAGTTCCATCCGCTGCTTCGCGTCCGGTAAGAACAGGCCAGCGCCGTGGACAGAGCGCCTCAGGATCCTTTGCGCGACAAGGACACTGCCAGCGGTAGGAGGGTGGCGCGGGCCGAAGCGTCCGCCACCAGCAGTGCGGCACCATCCGCGGTTTGCGCCAACGCAGTGATAGCCCCCGGTGCTGTAAATAGAATCGTGGCTTTTGCGGGTTCTTCGGCGCGCCAGGCCCGGAGGCGTCCGTCGACGCTGCCGCTCACCAGCCATGCGTCATTCCAAAGAGCAAGCATTTTGGTGATTGCGCCTTCGTGCAGCACGCACTCGCTTTGGCAGCGCCCGCTGTGAAGGTTCCAAACGCGGACCATCCCGGTGACGTCTCCGGCAACGACGAGTTCGCCTTGCGCGGCAAAGCATAAACTGGAAACTGCCGCATTGGTCGGGTTCCAGCGGTGGATCGTGCTCCCGGTGGCGGCGTTCCAGACAATCACCGTGCCTCCGAGATCTCCACTGGCAACGAGGGAGCCATCGGGGGACACCGCGAGCGTCGTCACTTGGCGTTCGTGCCCCGAAAAGATCCGTGAGCAGGAGCTTGTGCGCAGGTCCCAGACTCGCACGGTGTGGTCGTAGCTTCCCGACACGACCGTTCCGTTTCCACCCATTGCCAAGGTGCTGACGATGCTCCGGTGGCCTTCGAGTCGTACGGGAGTTTCCGGTGCGCTCGAGCGAAACACGTACAGCGTGCGGTTGAAGCCTGCGACCGCACCGAGACCTCCGTGAGAATGCAACGCCAGCGCGCAGAGCGCATCCGTTTCGACTTTGTAGGATGACGCCGGTTTTTGAAGCTCAGTGTCCATTGCAAGTAGGGAGCCGTTCGTGCTGGCGACGAACCAGCATTCAGTCTCGCTGTCGTAGGCCGCTGCCACGAGTGGAGCGTCGAGGGTGCGCGAGCCGAGCGGTTCCGCAACTTCCACTCCGGCAATCTCGCTGTGCGGTTGCAACGCACGAAACAGCTCGCGCACCGAGGAGTCGGTGCACACGGAGTGGCGTAGCTCTTCGTTGAATGCGCCCACCGCTGACGCCAGGTCGCCGTTGCACAACGCCGCCTGTGCCAGGGCGGCCCGTTCTTGTGCAGAAGCTTCCTCCGCCGGCAGAGAAGCGTATTCGTAGCGGAGAGATAATCGTGGGACGCACACCTCCGGTCCGGGCTGTGGGAGGTCCCACAACCGTGCCGTGGTATCCCAGCTTCCGGAGATCAGGATCCCACCACTGGCGGCAACGGCGACGCTGGTAACCATGCCCCGGTGGCCTTGGAGCGTTCGGATGCAGCGGTAGTGGGAAAGATCCCAAACCCGGAGGGTTCCATCCCAGCTTCCGGACACCGCGACGGAGCCATCGTCTCGCATCGCGAGGCATGTGACGATTCCGGTGTGTCCACGCAGTTCCGCGACGCACTGGCCTTTCCGTGCATCCCAAACCCGTACGGATCGATCCCAGCTTCCTGAAAGCAGGAGTTGCCCATCGCTTCGCAGGGCGACAGAGGAGACGAAATGTTCGTGGCCGCGAAAGGCGCGGAGGGGCTGTCCGCGCAAAAGATCCCAGAGGATCACCCGCTGATCGTCCCCGCCGCTTACCAAGCGCTTGCCGTCGGGGGTCATGGCGAGTGCTTTCACGGCACTGGAATGGCCTTCCAAGCGTCGGAGGGGACGTTCTTTCTCCAAGTCCCAAAGGTCCACGATCGTGCCGTCGATGCCAAGGAAGTTGTCGGACCCAGCGCTGCTGGCTACCGCGTAGCGGCCATCGGCGGAGACGGCGAGGGCGAACACTTTCCCTGGGAGCTGCAGGGTCTTTGTGCAACGCCCGCGGGCGAGGTCCCAGAGCTTCACTGTGCCGTCCTCGGCCCCTGACAAGGCAAGTTGCCCGTCGGGCGTCAGGGCAACGCTGGTGATATTTGCCTGATGGCCTTCGAGGCAGCGAACTGCCGTGCCCGTAAACGTGTCCCAAAGGAACAGAAGGTGATCGTCGGCGCCCGTTATGGCCCATTTCCCGTCGGCGGTCATCGCGACCGCGGTGACCACCTGGCTGTGCCCCTGGAGTTCGCGTGCAAGCGAGTGAGCAGGGCGGCAACGCCGTGCAGCGCGCACAAGCTCTTCGAGAGCGTTTGTTTCCCCGGGGAGATGTGGAGCAACCTCCTGCAAGAGTTCGAGCGCGCGCGCGCCGTCGCCGCTTTCCAGTGCCACGAGGGCGCTCAGATACTGCGGTAGCCACGGTTGGGTCCGCGGGGCTCGAGCTTGTCGGAGGGCGTCCAGTACGGCTTCGTCGGAACCAACTCCTGCGTGCCAACGCAGGACCCCAAGGTTGAAGTTGGCTTCCAAGTGGTGAGGGTCGATGTTTCGTGCGGTTTCCAACGCGGCCTCGGCATCTGGAAAGTTGCCTGCGTCCAGTGCCACGAGTGCCTGGTTGTTCCAGCCGTCAGCGTCCCACGTGTTTGGCGGCAACGAGGCAAACGGGCTGGGCGCGCGGAACAGCTCTTCGCGGAGGCGTGCAAGTTCCAGTCGGATCTCGCGAACGGAGCGGGGGCGGCGCAGCGGCTCCCAGTCGACGCACGCCTGCAGCAAGTCCCCAAGCGGAGCCGGCAGGCGTTGGCCGTTGCGGCCGATCGGTTCGGCGCAGCGGCGACGAGGTCCGCGCGTAAGCTCGTATGGGCGGCCATTGCAGAACAGTTCGTACAGGCAAACTCCGAACGCAAAAATATCGCTGGGGATGTCGCTTGGTCCGTCATCGACCCACGTTTCCGGCGCGAGGTACGGGTCGCTGTACCCCTCGCGCCGCTGGGTGATGCCAAAGTCGGTCACGCGCACAGTGCCGTTTGGCGTGAACAGGATGTTTTCCGGGGTGAGCCCGCCGTGTGCGAGAGCTCGGCTGTGAGCGTGCTCCAGGGCATGGCAAATTTGGATTGCTACGTCGAGCTCGGCGCGGAGAGAGCCGAGCTGCCCGCTAGCGAGCCACTGCCGCAGGGATCCGCCTTCGATGTACTCGATGACGAGCACAGGAACCTGGCCAACACGGTGGCTTGTGAAGCAATAGGCAATGTGTGGATGCAGTCCGCATTGTGTCCACCGCTGGCTGGCTTGGATCAGTTGTTCGCCGAACGATTTGTTTCCTGCGAGGTCCTCTCCCGGGACCTTCAAGATAACAGGCAAATTCCATTGCACGTGGCGCGCGAGATACACCCGGAAACGGGTGTTCGCGGCAAGCACGCGCTGGACCTCGTAACGCTCGCAGGCGAGATCCCCAGGGTTCCACCAGCTTTGTGGTTCTGGGTGCCGGCTCGTGTTCGGTTCGACGTTCTGGCGAACGGCAAGCGCGGCTTGCGCGGCCTGGCCCAGCGGCTGCTCGGAGAGAGTCGCGGCGAACTCCGAAGAAGGGGCCGCTGCGGAGGCTGGTTGGGCTTTGGCGTTGCTGGCGCTGAACAACTCGCGCACGTCCGTTTGCAGAAGCCGTGCGACCTGCTTGGCTCCTACCCGGGCTGCCTCGCTAACGGGCATCCGCAGGGCATCGCGCCATTTCATCCGCTGTTCCTCCGAATGCTTTCAGGCAGGACTAGGGTGACGACGGTGCCTGCTCCGGGAGTGGAGCGGATGTGAACGTCACCCCCAAGCTGCCGGATTTCTGTGGCGACGACATCCATGCCCACACCACGTCCTGCGAGTTCAGTGGCCTGGGAACGAGTGGAAAAACCAGGGCGGAAAAGAAAAGACAGGAGCAACTCTTCGCTCCAGGGAGCGCCCGCATCGAGCCAGCCCAATGCGACCGCCTTGTTCCGTATGGCCTCGTAATCGATGCCGCGGCCGTCGTCGGCAACCCGGATGCACAGACCCGTTTCGTCTCGGCAGGCCTCCACCCGCACGCGGCCCTCTCCAGGTTTTCCGCGGCGAATCCGCTCCGTGGGCGGCTCGATCCCGTGGGCCACGGCGTTCCTGACGAGGTGGAGCAATGCCGCGCTTAGCGGTTCGGCCCAATCCTTCGCGATGCGCAAGTCTTCGCCGGCCACCTCCAGGCGCACTTGCTTGCCTTCGAGTTTCGCAGCATCACGCACGGCACGGCCCAGGCGGCGAAACACTTCTTCGATGGCCACGGTGCGCAGTTGTTGCACCTCTGCTTGCAGAGAAGCCGCCATCGTCGAGAAAAACTCCGCACGGCGTTCCAATGCTTCGATAACGGCCAACAGTTCTGGGTCGAGTTCTCCGCGCGCGGCCTTGGCTCGCAACGTTTCCAGCTGCGGGAATTCGCCTTTTTCCTCAGGGGCAGTGGCTGCTGCTGGGGTCGCTAAGGGCGGAGCAGCCATCGAGACGCGCTGATCCGGAAGCGCAAGCACCGCCGAGGGATCAGGCGAAGCTGGTTCGCCGCGCAGCAATGCCGCAATGGCGCTGTCGAGATCGGTGATTTTCGACGTGGTCACGGGGCGGCCACAGGCCTCGTCCACAATGGCGCGAACGGAATCGCCCAGCCGTAAAAAGAAGTCCACGACGTTTGCGGTTGGGAGTTCGAGCTCGCCATCGCGCAAGGCTTGGAGCAAGGATTCGCCTTCGTGGAGTTGCGTTGCGGCGTCGTGCAAGTCGACCGCTGCCGCTGCGCCTTTCAAAGTGTGGTACTGGCGGAAAAGGCCATGGAGTAAGGATGTCTGCTCGGCTGTTCGCTCCAGCTCGAGCAAGAGCTGCTCCGCTTTGTCGAGCCCTTCGTTCATCTCTTCCAGAAACGCTTGCAGGAGTTCGTTTTCTGCCTCCGACGGTTCTTCCACGGATGACCGAGAAGATGCTGGCTCGCGTGCTCGGTCGAGCGAAGCGGTAAACGAAGCCTCGTCTGCTTCTAGGCAGGCCGCGAGCGGAGCCGGTAGGCCCTGCAGCCAGCGCTCCTCCCAGGCTTCGATGCTTGTAGTTGCGTTTGGTTGCAACAGCGCGCGCTCCGCTTGCCAGAGAAGGTCCTCGACCGCGTCGGCTAGAACGCTGGTCTCGTTCCCAAGGAGGCTTGTGGCCGCACGTTGGTCGGCCAGCAGCGTGAAGGCGCGCGCCAAATGGCGCGTGAGGCGCAACCCCGCGCCCTCTGCTGAAGACGCAACTTCGCGCCGGAGCAAGTCGATCGCGCTGTGCGCGGTTGGCAGATCGGCGCCCGACAGCAACGCGCGCCGCAAAGTGGAAGTAGCTGCGAGAGCCGATACGGCTCCTGATTCGTTACCCGTCGTGAAGCTTGCCCAAATCATTGCCAACCGCTGAGCGCTGCCGGCACAGCTCGGCAGCTCAATGGGCGCGGTGAGTGGCAAGGTTTGCGCCAGCCTTGGGATGAACGTGATTCGCAACGTGAGTCGCCCGACACCGCCCGGTTGGCCGTCGATGCATGGACGGTGTTTGCTCTGCGCGTCGCCGGACGGGCGGAGCGATTCGCATCGAAGGCGCGAGAACCAATCGTGCCCTCTTTGCAATTCGCCGTAGAAGTATCCACGGCGATAGCAACACGTTTTCACTTGCAAGTCGCTGGGGGCGGGACCGCGTGTGCTTGCTTGAGGGCGTGACAACACGAACTGGATGGCCCGCAACTTGCGTACTTGACAACCATCCTTGTTCAGGAGGTGGGTTATGAAGAACACAGGTTTTTGGGCGCGTTTTCGATTGCGGCGTGGCGGTGCGGTCCGGCGCGAGGCGCGGAAGTTTGCCTGGCTTGGCGGTGTGCTTCTGGCGAGTGCGTTGTTGGCAGTGCCCGTGACTGCAGCCGTTCGGGAACCGGGATTATTGAACCGCGACCAAGTACGATCGGGCTTGGGTGGCCGGATCGAGCAAATGCAAAACCGGCATGAACTACGGTTGCGCAGTCGGGACGGGGGAACGCGTTACCGCATGAATCCCAGTGGGCGGCCGGAGATTCGCGTGCCGCGCGATCCGGTTCCAGCGCCGCCACCAGCTTCGTTGCCGTAAAGAAGGCCTGAGTCGCTGGGGTGCTTTTGGGGCAGCCGTGCCGGCGCCTCGCCGTGCTGGCACGGCGACAAATCCTTCCAGGCAAGGGGTGCACAATGTTTTACCGAACAGTGGGTCGTGTGTGGTTTATGCTTTGGCTCTTCGTTGGGGGCCCTGCTTTTGGTCAGTCGTCGGCTCACGGGTCGAAGACGGGCGACGGCTCCACGCCGTTTACCGGGTTAGGGAAGGCGCCAGAGGCAAACATGTTCGTGGGATCGGCAACTACGGAGATCCCGATTGTGGTTCCTCCGGGTCGCGCTGGCATTCAACCGACGTTGCGGCTGGTGTACACGAGTCATGGAGGTCCTAGTCCTTACGGGTACGGGTGGGACCTCCCGCTGGGACAAATCCAACGCTCGACACGCGACGGAGCTGTCCTCTGTGGGCGGGAGACGGACGCGTTCCAACTCGTCCTGCCGAACGCACAAGTGGAGTGCCGCCTTGTTGGAGAACGGTGTTGGCCAACCGTGGAGGAGTCGTTTTTACGGATCGAGTACGTGTCCATCATCAATTCGTGGGTGGTGTGGGACCGTAGCGGCCGTAGGTACGAGTTTGGCGGAAAGCCGGAAGGGCGTGAGCCTACGTTTCCACTTCCTGGTTGCACGACGTTTCGTTGGTACCTGACTCGGGTCGAGGATCTTAACGGCAACTTCCTGACCGTCGACTACGAAACCAACGCTCGTTTGGACACTTCGTATCCCGTGCGCATCCGGTACACCGGGAACCGGAGGGTAGGGATCGAGCCAACCTTCGAGGTCCGGTTCGTATGGCGAACGACCGGTTTTTCGTGCCCAGGGAACCAGCAGTCTGGGCGCCCGTGTGAGGACCGCATCATCGACGCGATCGGGGGCTACCCACGCGAGCTCGATCGCTTGCTCGACCGCGTGGAAGTCGTCTTCAACGGACAAGTGGTGCGCAGTTACGGGCTCGAGTACGAGTTCGACTTGCCTGGCGCATGGCGTCAACGAGTTGGCCGAGTTTCTTTTCTCTCCGCGGTCACGTTGTACGATGGCCGTGGGTACGCCCTTGCAAGAGCCGACGGCCAGCCCGCGAGCACGACCTTTTGGTACAGGGACTTTCGCATAGACTGGGCCAAGTTCTGGGCGGCACCGCAAGTCATCCCCAAGCCGGACTACCCTTGGCCAATCTGGCCCCGCCAGACGGATCGCACCCCGTACCCACAGGACCTGGAGAGAGACCGGAAATCGATTCGGCGTAGTGTCGCATGGGGGCCGGACCGAACAACGTACCGCGATGTGTTGGACATCAACGGCGACGGCTTCGCGGACCTGGTTGACGTGAACCGCGATTGCATTCGTTGGCGCCCGGATTTCACGATCGAGAGCGCTGGGTGGGACGTGTACCTCGGCAGTGCGGGTGGATTTGCGAACGAGCCGATTCGCTGGGGAGTGCGCCCTTTGGTGGAAGATGAATGGGGTCCGTTTACGGATAACTGCCCCGGGCTGCGGCATACGTTTACTGGGGAAACCAATGTCCGCACCACCATCGACGTGATGGATTTGGACGGAGACGGCTTCCCGGATTACGTCTCCAGTGATCCGTGGCGTCCGTCCAACCGTTATTGGCTTCTGTACCGAGGCCGCCCGCCCGACCACCCTGGCGGAGAGTGGCGGTTCGAGCAGCCGGTGTTATTTCCGGCGCCAGCGGGGGAAATTCGCCGCACGGAACTCGACATGGACTTTATCGGGTTCAGCCACGGCAGCGCCGACATGGCCGATGTGATCGATATGAACGGTGACGGAAGGCCAGACTACGTGGCCGTGGTTGGCGGGGAGATTCAAGTGTGGCACAACCTCGGAACGGGCTTTGCCACCACTCCGGTGCGGTTCGACTCGCCGTGGCGATTGCTGCGGTACACAACGCGAGACGGGTTGCAAGTCGCCGGCATGGCCGACATGAACGGCGACGGCTTGACGGACCAAATTTTGGCCCGCGATCTCCGCGTTGGTACGCGGTACACCGGCAAATGGTTTGTCATGATCAACGCCGGAAACTCCGCGGTGGGGCCCGTTGAGTGGGTGCTGCCAGAGTCGCCGTGCGGGTGGAACGGGATCCAGCACAGCTTGGATTCAGGACGGGGAGACACGGTTCGCGAACTCATGGACATGAACGGCGATGGGCTTCCCGACGTAGTCGAAGCCTGCAGCCGTGACGGCACCGGAAAATGGAAGATCTGGCTGAACCGGGGTGCCGGATTTGCACCCTCGCCGATCATTTGGTCGACCGGTTTTCCAAGCATCCGCGACCACGAGGAGCGGTCTTACTCCGGTGCCAAGGTCACGTACACGTATCGCGACACCTTCGATATCGACGGAGACCAAATGGTGGACGCGATCGTAGCCTCCGCGGATGACAGCTTCCCGGGGCAATTTGCGATCTATCACCACGCTCAGGGTGCTTGGTGTCCGAGCAGCAACGGTACGAGCTGTTCCTCCCAGCCAGCTCCGATGGTGGCGCGCAATTCGTTCGGTTTGCGACCGGATTTGATGATCCAATCGGAAAACGGGATCGGAAGCGTCACGATCTTGGAGTACGAGCCTTCCACGGTATGGGACAACACCGACCGCAACGGGGTGAATCGCCTTCCTTGGGTGCAATGGACAGTGGCGGAAATTACGCGCACGGATGGCTTGTGCGGCGCCACGAGCTCGGCATGTTCTGCTGACGGGGAACATGAAGTGAGCACGCAACTTCTGTACGCGTTTGGTCTGTACGAGCCGGGGGCAAGAGAATTCCGTGGTTTTCGGACCGTGGTCGAGGTGCAACCAAGCGGGCATCGGAAGCTGCGCTTTTTCCACCAGGATGCTGTGAGAAAAGGAAAACAGGAAGCAAGCTTGCTCCTCACCCCCGATGACCAACTCTTGCATTATGCAACGGAGTCCTGGGGGTGCGTGGCGCTGCAACCCAACTGCCAAGCGGATCCGTCTACCTGTCCGCGCGTGGCTTGCCCGCAAGTGCGCAGCCAGGAGGAGCGCTTCTGGACACGGCTCGAAGAATCGCTGCGGTACGACACGACGAACTACGTGATCCGCACCGTGGCTGGCAGCACGAACCTCTCGTGGGATGCATACGGAAACGTTACCCGCACACGGCGCTTCGGGACCGGAACCTCTGCCGTGGAAACCGTGACTGTGTACTACTCGTGGGACGAGCCATGGCGTTACTTGGTGGATCGGGCTGCAGAAACCTGGACCGTGGAGGAAGGGAAAATTCTCGAGCGCGAATGGTACTCCTACGACGGTGCGGGAAATCTGACGCGAAAGCTCGCTTGGGTGGATCCGGTGCCTCCAGGAATGCAGTGGATGTTCGCGACATGTCCTGGGGGCGGGCTGTGTACCCTATCTGAAATCGACTACACGCCGGAAGGGAACGTCTATCGCGTAGCAGACACCTGGGGGCGCTGGACCTACACGTTTTACGATGAGGCGACGTTCACGTATTCGGTGCGGACGGTCGACCCGATGGGCTTTGTCGTCGACCAGGCGTACGACCCAGCATGCGGGGTGAAACTCCGCGAGTCGGTGCCTTATCGGCCACCAGCGAGTGGCGTCCTGGCTTCGGAGTGGCGTTACGATGGCTTTTGCCGGTTGCGCGCGGAATATCGCCCTGGCGATCCCACGTGGCTGCCCGAGGCCCCACAGGGCCGCCCGTATCGCGAGTTTGCCCACGTGCTCGGGGCACCTGGACGGCCTACGGTCATCGAAACACGGACGCTTGTTGGCGACCGGCGATGGATTTCGCGGTACGAGTTGTTCGATGCTCTCGGACGGCCGATCCAGTCGCAACGGGAGGGGTACGTCGACGGCCGCAGGGCCTTGGTTGTCGAGGCCACCCGGTTCTACGACCGCATGGGGTGGAACGCAGCGAAGGTGGCACCCTTCGTGGTACGTGGCAGAGGAGGGCGCTACGTCGTTCCCACGAATTCGTCTGGTTGGACGCGCTACACGTACGACGCCCTCGGGCGACCGACTCGGACGGTGCTTCCAGACGGAGCAGTGACCATCCAGGACCACAGCGTGGCATGGACCACGACAACGTGGGACGCGTGTGCAGTGGCCCGTTCATGCCCAGGGGCCATTACGACAGAGCGCCGCGACGCATTCGGCCGCGTGGTGGAAATCACCGCTCGCTCGTCTTCCGACGGCAGATTGCTGCAAGGCACCCTGCGCACGTACGATGGACTCGGCCGCTTGCTCACGGTCACCCAAGCCGACCAGACAGGCGCGTGGAACTACGCGACGATGGTCATCCATGAATACGACACCCGCGGGTTGCTGGTGCGTCGCGAAGACCCCAATTCCGGCACGTGGATGTACGGGTACGATCCCAACGGAAACCGAGTCTATGAAAACGACCCGGCGCCGGGCCGGCACACGAGTTTTTGTTACGACGAGAGGGATCGGATCGTCGCGAAGTACCACTCCCCGGGAGATACGTACGCTTGGCGGTGCGGCCAGGAACCTGCGGTTGCATATCGCTACGACACCTACGTAGACCTGGTCGACGCTGCTGGGTTCGGGGCTGATGCTCAAGGCGCCGTCGGCCGGGTGACTCGTGTCGAGGAACGCGACACCGCCCGCGGTGGCTGGGTGATTTCCTCGATTTACTATGATGCCCAAGGGCGTCCGATCGCGACACGCTTGACCTTGGGGCTCCCAGGGGAGCCTGTCAGCTCCGCAGCAGTGCAGAGAACGTACGATCAAGTGGGGAACGTTCTTACGCTTAGGTATCCCGACGGAGAAGTCGTGCGCCACAAATACGACCGCGCTGGGCAGTTGTACGCACTGTTGGGAAGCCGGATTTACGCCCGCAAGATCACCTACGATCTTTTTGGCCGCCCGAGCGAGATTCGGTTTGGCAACGGCACCAAAGACGTACGCACATATGCAAGTGGGCCAGGCGCCTTCCGATTGCGCACCAGTGAAACCGTGCGTGGGGCAGAACGCTTACAAAGCCTCGCCTACGAAAACTACTCGGCAACCGGGTTGATCGAACGGATTGTCGACCGGGGATCGACTGCCGGTAGGCCGGAGCTCGACCGCTCCGAAGCGTTTGCGTACGACGAACTTGGCCGGCTCACCCGGTGTACATTGTCGCAAAGCAACGCCACGATCTCCTACGAATACGACGCGTTGGGAAACATGGTGCGGAAGGAAGGGACCCGGTTTTCCTACGACTCTTACCGACCACATCGCGCCACGGCCGTGGACTCGGGAGACTCTCCCCTCTCGTACGATGCGAACGGGAACCGCATTGCGAAGCCCGGCTACCGGTTCGAATTCAATGCAGACAACCAGTTGACCAGCATTAACGACGGCATGGTGGAGTTTTACTACGATCACACCGGAACGCGGGTGGGCGAGCGACGCGCTGGGAGCTCCTGGAAACGCTACTACTTCGGCCTCACCGAAGCCGAGCCTGGCTACGTGACCAAGTTTTACTTCGCTGGGAAAATTTTGATCGCATCGCAGCGGGTTGGGAACGGCTCGTTCGCTCGATCGGAAGACTCCGCGTTCGCTGGGATCACGGCTCGCTGGGCAGCGAACGGATACCCTGTGCTGCACGTATTTGTGCGCCCGGACGTTGGCGCCACCGTGGCTTTGATCCTGTTGACTGCCGCCTTCGTGACTTTGTTCGCGCCCGGTCGAGGAGTGCGCTGCTTGGGAATCCGTGTGCGGCCAGGCGTAGTCGTCCTGCTACTGCTGGTCTGGTCCGCTGGCACCGTGCCCTGGCCACTACTTGTGTCCCCTGCCGAGGCGCAAAGCTCGCTTTCCGAGTTCCGCTTCTTCCACCTTAACCACATTGGCTCGACGCAGATGATCACGGACGCGGGTGGCCGGGTCGTCGTGCACGTGCGCTACACGCCATATGGCGGGATCCTTGGGTACTTCGACGCTGATGGGCGACGAATTCCAACCACGCAATGCGCCACGAGCCATGGCTGCCGCGAGTTCACGGGTTACGAACGCGAGCCCTTTTCGGGCCTACAGTACGCCGGGGCGCGATACTACGACCCGGACTTGGGTCAGTTCGCCTCCCTCGACCCGGTGTTTTCATCCGGAAGCCCGTACGCCTACGCTGCTTGGAGTCCGGTGAACGTCACCGATGCCGGTGGAGCGTTTCTGGAGTTCATTGCCGTCATCGTCATCGGCATCTTGTTGTCGGCGGCCATCAACGCCATGGCTGCGGCTGCGCAAGGGCTACCACTGTCGAAAATTGGTCAAGCCGCCTTGGCCGGCGCTGTTACGGGTGCTGTGGCGGTGGGGCTGGGGATTATCGCGAGTAGTGTCGCCTTGACGTCGAGCGTCATCGCGGGGAACGTGAAACTCACCAGCCTCATGCAGGCTGTCGAAGGTTTAGCCAAGGTGGGAGCGCGGGCTGCGGTCAGCACGGTCACCTCGCAAGCCGCAAAAGCGATCGGCGAAGGTGCTGGATTCTCAGATGGTGCCGTAACAGCGCTTGGGATCCTGGGAGGATATGGCGGGACGCTGGCGTTCGACCATTTCGTTGCGGAGAACGCACTCCAGAACACCATCGAGAAAGCGTCGGGATGGGGCCGAGTGAGCAACACCCCGACGCACGATACCATTACTGGCAAAGCTGCTACCGAGGCGGGGTTTGGTCCACTGCAGGTAGAAGCGATGGTGCAAGCGAATGAAGAACAGGACGCTGTGGGTGAACCGTTGTTGAGAAAGTGGTCTAGGTGGCTCAACAACGAAGACCACTTCGATTTGGCTGCCAAGCGGGCTGAAGCGTATCACGTCGGTCGAATCCAAGCTGGAGGGGACAAGTTCTATCACCTCGGAGCAGCTTCCCACTACATTCAGGACCGGCATGCCTTTGGGCACATGTTAGTGGGAACCCATAAGTTCAAGAGTTGGTGGGGAATGCCCGTTCGTCTCCTGATCCATCAAACCGTGGGCGGTGAGGTGACTCTGCACAACGCGGCAGCCGCTCGCACGTTTGAATTGTTTCAAAAGCACTCTCCAGTCAGACTGTCCGCTTAGCGCGCACCGCGGTGGACGTGTGGGCTCTTCTGGTGAGCAGAGCCTTCCATGCAGACGGGGCTGTGGGGCCGAGGGTGGCCCACAGCCCCAACGTTTGCTGGCTCAGGGAGCGATGGGGACTACGATGCGTGGTGCGCCGTGGTTCAGTGCGGAGCGGAGGAATTCGATGCGCTGCTCGCGCGCCTCTCTGGCGTCCTGTGCGCAGTAATGTCCTTCGCTGCCAATGCTGGGATGCAAAGCAGCGCAGCCAGGTGTGGGTGGGACATCGGCGATTCCAGTCGGCACGAACTGGAAGAACCCAGCCGTGGTGAGCGGATCGATGTTGCCCTGCAGCGGCCCGTCCACCGGAATCAGAAAGGGCACAGCCCGTTGCACCGGACGCAAATGAGGAAGGTCGAACAGCCAGGCGAGTGCTTCGGTTGCGTGGTTGGGCACGAGAGAGTCGTTGAGCCCTTCGGTCAAAAGCACGCTCGCCTTCTTGCGCGTTCCCGCCACCTCGAACGGCTCGCGATACACGAAGCGAGCATGATTGTGTTCGTCTTGACGATCGAACCCATGCTGGAACAGCGACATGGCAACCCAAACATCCGCGGGGGTCATGTTCGGAAAGACTTGGCCGAGAAGAAGCACGAAGTCGTCCGGCCGCTGGTGAATGAGTGTTTCCGTGAGGCGTGCCCCTCCCACCACCAAAGCCGCCGCGGCGATTTCGGGAGCGTAGGGCAACAACCCCGGCGCATAGTTTGCACCCTGACTGATGCCCACGTACGTGAGCGGCAACTGTGTGTCGAGTTCCGGAACGCCATCCGGAGCGCCCGCAGGCAGCAAATCCAGCGAACCGAGGCTTTGGAGCAGCCGGATAAAGGCGAGTTGTTCCGCATTGAGCTGCACCCAGTAGTCAGGAATCTTCCGATCTTGCACGAGGGCGAAGAAGACGGCTGTCACTTGCCGAGTGATGGCTTCTTCCGAGCTTGCTGCTCCGGCGCTCACTTCACGGTTCAAGTTGTCCGTAAAACCAGCCACAGCAAAACCGGCCCCGGCCAAGTAATCGCGGGCCTCGATGGGCACTTCCCGCTCGGCGGTGCCAGGGTTGCCGTGCTGGTACATGGTGAGCGGAACAGGTCCCTGCAAACTTGCCTTTGGCAGGGCGAGTACGAACGGTACCCGGTTGGTTTTCACTTGCCGCGGTTTGCCGTCGGGCCCACGCGCAAAGTACAGCCCGTCGCGCCAGTCGGGCGCCTCCCACACTCCGCGAACGATTGCGGCAACCGGACTGTCAGGCGAGCGTTCCGGTGTGACCGAAACGATCTCGAAGGGCGGCGGTGGAGCGGCGAGCACTTGTTCCTTGATGGCGCGTAAGTCGGAAGCAACGCTTTCCATGCTTCGAACCGACAAGCGAACGGCGAGAACCGCCCCTGCGGCGGTGTTGGGCTCGCGAGTGGCAACCGCCGCCAGCACTTCACGGGATAACGCGCGCACTTTGCGCACCGCGTCGCTATCCGTGCCTTGTTCGGTGCCAAGCACGCGCCGGAAGAATTGCGACGGACGAAACCGTTCACCGTTGGCGCCACGCAGGCGAGAACTTACTACGAACCCGTAGCGCCCCCCTGGGGTGAGCGAGACGGAGGGAAAAATCAACAGCGAGTGGCTGCGAATCCCCAGCACGTTTTGTTCGTTTCTGACCAACACACGGAAGGGCACGCGCGCACCGAACGTCGGAGAGCCTGCGGTCAAATCGAACAAACCAATGCTTGCTTCGTGCGCGAGCGATTCCGCGGGCGTCAGGGGAAGAGAGCTGAGGTCGGGAGCATCGCTCAGCTCGATCACGAAGTGGGCAATCGGGCTGAAACCATCGAGGCGGTTCACTTCGCGCAGCAAAATGCGAAAGATGCCGTTGACGTCGGCCGTAGCCACGGGCGGAGCGATGTCGAGGCGCACGCCCGTCGTCTGTTGGGGGTCGGCCACGAGCCAAAAGTCGTCAGGAAATGGATTCGTGCGACGACGGTCGTCCCGGTCGTAATACACGACCGGCCCGGGGCATCCTTCTAAGACGGCGCGCACCGCACGCACGACTTCGTCGATCGTGACATTCCCATTGCCATCGGCGTCGGCTGTTGGGCAGGCCGATCGTTGCTCTTCCTGCAGGAGGATTCGGACCGCCTGGACGACTTCGTCGATGGTGACTTCCCCATCCCCGTTGCAGTCGCCTGTGCACTGCCCCCGAGCCTGAATTCCAGACAAGGCCACCAAGGCCACAACTCCTAGCACCAGACCGCGCAGCCGCCTCATGTCGCCTCCAGTACCATCATTTCGGGGCCACACACAAACTGGGTTGATTGCACAAACTTGCATTTGCAGGTCTTCGCAGCTTCCCGAATCTGTGGCAGGGATGGAGCATGGCTGACGCGATCTTTCTGCTTGTGGTGAGCTTCGTTGAGCCGCGGCACAGTGCAGCGGGGTACGCCGGAAGCGACCACGCTGTGAGGACGGAGTGTAAAGGGACCCAAAAGTTCGAGGGGGGACGATGATGGTTGCGACGAGTGGATGGAAGCAAGGAATCTTCGGTGCCATCGCAGCAGCGATGCTCGGGAGCGCATCTCCGGCAGTCGCCGTTTGCCCGGGCGATTGCAATGGAGATGGGCGCGTCGACATCAACGAGATCGTCTCTGCCGTGAACATTGCCTTGCAGGTCAGCTCGGTCTCTGTGTGTCCGGCCGCAGACGTCAGCGGCGATGGCGAGGTGACCGTCGACGAGATCCTGCAGGGGGTGCGAGCCGCGTTGGAAGGATGCCCGGCAACCCCCACGCCCACACCTGAGTTGCCGACGGCAACCGAGATTCCGACCGGCACACCGACACCAACCGGCACGACGCCACCGGAAGGTTCTCCTACGCCGTCGCCGACGGGCTCCCCTGCGGTCGAGCCCACGCCTGTCGGGCAAGGGGTCAAGTCGGCGATCGTAGGTGCGGCCTTCAATGAAAACGGGCAGTTGCAGGTGGTCTTTACCTTGACCGACGATGCTGGCGCGCCGCTGACCCCTGTCCTTTCGGCCACCCAGAACCCGCGCGAAGCCCGCGTTCGCTTCACCGTGGCACACGTCGAGCAGTACTCCGGAGGCGGGGAATTCAATCGGCAATTCGATCGCTACGTGAACGATATCAATCGGACCCGGCCTGCTTACGATTCAGGTGGAACGCTGGAAACCATCGATGCTGCGCGTGGCCGATACCGGTACACGTTCCGGACCCAAGTGGCGAACGTCATCGCAGACGCCACATACACGGTTGCGCTGCAGGTCGACCGGACCCTCGATGGCGTCTTGCGAAGCTCCAATCCCGTGTTCGACTTCGTACCGGCCGGCGGCACACCTCGCATTCGTGAGGGCAGCACCACGGCCCAGTGCAATACCTGCCACGACCCGCTGATCCTTCACGGAAACCGTCGCGAGTTTCGCCTGTGCACGGTTTGCCACACAGAAGAGGCGGTCGATGCGAAGGGTACGAGCATCGGCATGGGCGTCATGGTGCACAAGATCCACCGAGGCAAGGAGTTACCATCGATCGTAAGGGGTGCTCCGGGCGCGAAGTACGCCATTTACAGCAGTTTCCTGCGACAGGATATCGTGTTTGCAGAAAAGCAGCCGGACGGCCGCGTCACTGGTGTCGGGTTTCCTCGGGCAATCGAAGATTGCTCCGTGTGTCACGCCAACGGAGCAACCGCAGAGTACCACCGCACGCGCCCGAGCACGGCGGCCTGCGCGGCGTGTCATGACGATGTGAACCCATCGCTGCAGGAAACCGCTGCTGGCCCGCCCGGGACGAACCACTTTCAGGGTCGGGGGTTTGCCGATGGGGACTGCGCGTTCTGTCACGAGCCGGATTCGGGGAAGGAGTTCGACGTGTCTGTCGCCGGAGCTCATGTGGTGCCCGGTCGGTCTCGGCAACTGGCCGGGCTGGATGTGCAAATCACCGGGCTGGAAGACCACAATCCCGGGCTCGTTCCGCTGGTCTCGTTCCGGGTGACGGACCGCTCGGGTACTCCGTTGACGCAACTTTCCGGCTTGAACCGCCTGGCCTTCACGCTGAGCGGCCCGACCACGGAATACTCGAAGATGCTCGTGGCCACAGCAGTAGGCGGTGGAGCTGCTGGGACGCTGACTGGTCCCGACGCACAGGGTACGTTCACGTACCGGTTGCCATTTCCCTTGCCCGCGGATGCCACGGGCACGTGGGCGATCGGAACCGAAGCTCGGCGACAGGTCACCCTGGCCGCAGTCGATCCGATCGAGCCGAAAGTGTTCCAAGAAGCTGCACGAAACCAGGTGGTGACCTTTAGCGTGGATGGTTCGGCACCGGTGGTACGCCGCGAGGTGGTGGAGGACCAACGCTGTGCCCAGTGTCATGGGGAATTCTCGGTGGATTTCAGCGTTCACGGAAATTTGCGCAATTCCATCGAGTACTGCGTTGTTTGTCACAACCCGGAGCAAACTGACGGCGCTCGCCGCGCGCGCGATCCACAAGCCGTAGCCCGAGGCGAAGACACTGCCACCATCGACTTCAAAGTGCTGATTCACAAAATTCACACGGGCGAGGACCTCGAACAAAAGCCCTACGTCGTTTACGGGTTCGGGCTCCCGCCGACGAACTTTACCCGCTTCGATTTCTCCGAGGTGCTTTTCCCCGGAGATCGCCGCAACTGCCAAACTTGCCATCTGCCGCAAACGTACTTGATCCCGCCCTTCCCGGGGCCCGCCCGCGGCTCGTTGCTGACCCACCTGGATCCAGCCACCGGCAGTGAAGTGGCTCACGGCCGCCTTGGCCCGATCACTGCAGCTTGTACCTCGTGCCACGATGGAACTGCTGCAGCGGCGCACGCGGCAACGCAGACCACGAGCGCTGGGCAGGAGGCGTGTGCGGTGTGCCACGCCGAGGGGCGGAGCTTCCCGGTGTCGGGTGCGCACGCGCGGGTCTTCTAAGGCGCCCACCACGGATGCGGCATGGCAGGATTTCTCCGAATGGGCGGGTGATGCTCGGACCGTGACCACGTGAGAGTAGGCTGGCACGGCTGGGAGAGGAAGATGCGCTCACCGCTTTGCGGTGTCGTTTGCGTGGTGGCGGTCGGACTGAGCGCCTTGGCTCCATCGCATGCCGTGGAGTTCGGAGCCGGACTCTTGGGTACGGGCCAGGTGCGCGAGGGGGATCGGCCAGACTCCACCGAGGTCCCATCGAACCTGTACGGTGCGCTGCTTGGCAGCAACCTGCATCACGGCGTAGGCGGGGAGACGTACTTCCGTTTAGCTCGCGATTGGAGCCGAGCAGACGGAGCGACGGATTTTTATCTGGGATTTGTTCGCGTGCCCGCACGGGGGATCGAATTGTCTCTCGGGCGCCAAACGCTCGACGACGCGCCGGGCGCTCTGTACGTGGCGGACGCCGGTCGTATCCGCTTCGACCGCGGCGGCCGGTGGGCATTTTCCTTGTTCGGGGGTCAGCCCCGGTACTTCGAGCCGCTGCGCGGGCCGGAGATCGTCTCGCAGGACGAGCAGTTGTTCGGCGGAAGCGTGCGTCTGCGTTGGTCGCCGCAGGCCACGCTTGCCTTGAGCTTCCTGCAGTTGCAGCGCGAGCATCGGCGAGTCAACCAGCTAGCCGGTGCCGTGTGGCAACACACGGTGGCGCAGCTTGCTGGTCGTCCCCGCGTGTACGCACTCGCGTCCTATGACGCAGCGGAGGCCAGTCTACAGCAAGCGACCGTGGGCTCCGGAGTGGCCGTACATCCACGTGTCTTTCTCCGCTTGGAGGGTGCCTACTACAAGCCGCAGGAACGCTCCAAAGAGGTGTTGCCCGGACTCGATCGCTTTTCGGATCCTCTCTTTGCGCTCTTCTCTGCGAGCAGCCTGAAACAGGGGCGAGCAGGACTCCAGATTCGCTGGAAGCCCAATGTGTCGTGGTACGTGGACTATGCCTTCCAACGGTTCGAGGAGACACCTGGACGGGCTGTCGATGGCCACCGGGGCAGCGTTGGGTTCGTCTGGCTTCCGGAAGGAGACGGATTGGAGATGGTGCGCTGGGAGTTTTACACGACCGACAGTCGCGGCGGGCAATTGCAAGCAGGCCGTGCGTACTATGAAAACCGAGTGTACGAGCGTGTGCTCCTGCGAGGCAAAATCGAAGTGGCGCGATTCGACAAGATCACGAATCAGTCCGACACGGTCGTCAGCAGCCGCATGGGCGTGGCGTACGAGTTGTTCCCCGGCCTGCTGGCCGAGCTGAACGTTGAGGGAAACCGCTCCCCACGGTTCGATCAAGAATTTCGGCTGGGGTTTTTCCTCACGTACAACGTACACTATCGCGACGGATGGGAAGCGCGGACTCTCGACCGACCCGTGTTGCGATTGCCGGGAGGTTGGGCAGGGTGAGGGTCCGGTTGCCTTGGCAGTTGGCAGCTTGCGCCATGCTGTTCGTGTTGCTTGGCACGGTGGGCTGCCGGCAACTGATGCCGGAAAACTCGTACCTCAAGCGACGGAGTGTCGAACGGACGCGGTGGAGTACCCGGGACGCGCGCGATCGCTTCGATCACGGCGTACATCGCCGCGCTCTCGATCAAGCCGGGATCAGGTGCGTCGACTGCCATTCCTTTGCGTTGCGGATCGAAACCGACGACGAGGAACTCGCGAAGACCCTTTCGGCATACGGGCAGCATCCAGGGAGCGCTGCCTGTCACCCCTGCCATTTGCCGGGAGAGGACAAAATGTTGGCGGCGCCACGGCGCTGCAATGCCTGCCACCGGAACTTGTGGCCGTTATTGCCCGAAGACCACGCCGCCGGTTGGCAAACGGCACACGCGGCGGCAAGTCACGCGGACAACGAACGCTGTCAGGACTGCCACCACGAACAAGAGTGCGCCGACTGCCACGCGCGGCGGGATTCGATCGAAACCCGTGTGCACGAACGCGGATTTCGCTTCTTCCATTCCATCGAAGCTTGGGCAAACCCGATGAGTTGCAGCAGTTGCCATCGAGCGGATTTCTGCATTCAGTGCCATCGGCAGAACGGGATCGGGAGCGCTGGATGATTTGGCGTTTAAGGACCTTTCTGCTGTTGCTTGCGCTCGCTGGCTGCGGTGAGGATGCCGCTCCGCAGGGGGAGGATTACGGAAACCTGTTCGCTTCGCCTGCGGGTCTCGAGCTTGTCGCCGAAGAGCACCCTTCTGGCTGGGGACGAGCGGATTGTTTCTTTTGCCATCCGGCGCAGCGGTTGCACCTCGTGAACCGCAGCGGCGTTGCGGATCTCGACTTGGAATTCATTCGCAACCTGGTACGCAATCAAGGCGAGGCGAGTTGCGCGTCGTGCCACGGAACCAACGGGGTAGCGCCATGAGCTTACGTGCGTGGCTATTAACGATGGGTTTGCTTTGCGCGGCCACCGCGCTGCGAGCGGCCGAAGACGAAAACCCGCACTGGATGCTTCGTCCCGACGGCGAGCCAGACGAGGAAAAGTGTGCCATCTGCCACAATGAGGACATGGACTTGTTGTCCTCGAAAGAGGAGACTTGCTTGAGCTGTCACGACCGAACCTTGCACAGCGGATCGGTGGAGCACCTCCGCGCGACCGCGGTTCAGGTTCAACGGCAGCTGCCCTCCAAGGAACAATCTGGAGTCGAATTTCCTCTTGCTGAAGATGGCCGCATGTACTGCGGAACGTGCCATTTGTTTCACGACCCTCGTGTGGCCGAAGAAACCTTGGCCCCACCAAGATCGTTGCCAGAAGGTGGTTTGGCAGCTCGGATTCGCCAAGAGACGGAAGGTCGGGCCGCAACAGTACTGCGAGCGCGCCCAGATGTCGAAGCCCAGATTTCATTTGCGCCGAAATCCACGGGATTTTTGCGCCTTCCGATCGACGAAAATCAATTGTGCATTGCCTGCCACCGTAAGGAGGCCGGGCGGTGAAGTTGTACCGGCTGATCTCCTGGCTGTTGCTCGGTGCTGCGGCGGGCTGCGGAGATCCGGGTGCTCCGCGTTACGCCGGGACTACTCCGCCGGTGGCGTCCGCCTTCGGGGCCTGTGCTTTTTGTCACGACCCGGAATCCTCGGCCATGCTTCCCGTAGCTGCCAGCTTGAATTGCGTCGTTTGTCATGTCGATGCCCGGCCAGGGTTCGCTGGCCCGAGGCATCGAACGATTCCTACAGTCTCGTTGGTGCCATCGTTTCCCCCTTCAGGTCATCGCCTCGGGGTCGAAGCCGCACTTGGTGCGTGCGCCTACTGCCACCACCGAACGGCCGCAGACATCTTGGTCTTTGCAGATCGTCTGCAGTGCGAGACGTGCCATACCGCCAGCTTGTCCCCGAATTTCGGACCGAACCATCGAAGTTTGCCAGATGCTGCCATCGTTCCGGCATCGCCTTCGCCACCCCATGTCCTAGGCAGGGAGGAACAGCAATGGGGAAATTGCGGCCTTTGCCACTATTCCGCGAGCAAAGCGATGGCAGACCGCTTTGGCGCCCCGGGTGAGTTGACCTGTACAACGTGCCATGTGGAACAAGCTGTGGGCCGATTTGGCCCGGGCCACTACGACCTGCCGGGTACAGCTCGTGTTCCGAGTTCTGCGCCACGTGGCCACCAGCCGGGCCAAGAGGCCCAGTGGGGTTCGTGTGCGTTCTGTCACAATGCCGAAGCCAGGGCGCTCGAAACGGTGTTGGGATCTCCCGCGGAACTAGAGTGTTCTACCTGCCACGAAGATCGAACGCCCGGGCGCTTCGGGGCTGGGCACCGTGGGCGACCGGATCGTAGTTTGGTGCCGGATGCGCCTCGCGATCCACATCGTCCTTTACCGGATGCTGCAGCCTCCGGCAGTTGTGCTTTTTGCCACGCGGGCTTCGCCAACAACATTGCCTCCGTCGTCGGGGAGTTGGCATGCACCACTTGCCACCGGGAGCAACTGGCGGGGCAGTACGGTCCGGGGCACCGCGAGCGCACCAATCCGGACCTCGTGCCGGCCTTTGTCGGGGCGGACCACAAGTTGGGTGCTCTCCGCCCGTTCGGTGCGTGTGCCTTCTGCCATCGGGACATCGGGGAAAACGTGGTAGCCAGCGATGCCGGCGACTTGGGATGTATGCTTTGCCACGAAAAGCGGTTGGCCGAGTTCGGGCCTGGGCACCGCTCTCTGCCCAGTGCGGCGCTCGTGCCGAGTTTCGTGGGCGTTCGTCACGACAGTGGCCCGGCACGCACGTTTGGTTCGTGTGCATTTTGTCACCGGTCGACCACGAATCGTGCCCTTGAGTTTACCCATGGGCGCCTCGAGGTGTCGTGCGAACTCTGTCACGCCGAGGCGACCAGCGAGAGGTTCGGTCCAGGCCATCAAAGCATCGTTTCGTGCATTGCGTGTCACGGCACGGACCGAAAAACCCACCAAGACCCGAACCAAGGAACCGCGTACGAGTGCGCTGTTTGTCACGAGCCGCATGGCAGTGAAAACTTGTTCTTGATTCGCGAACAGCTCACGACCCCCAGTGGCCGTACGGCGCCGGTGCGGTTCGATAACCTGCGCGGTGTGGCTGACGGCGGCTTTGCCGGAGCATCCACGCCGGGCACGGGCCTGTGCGAAGTATGCCACACGAACACGCGGTTTTTCCGCAGCGATGGCACGGGGGAGCCACACCTGACGTTCCCATGCTTTACGTGCCATCCACACGCGCTCGGCTTCTCGGTGAGACCATGAACGCACGGCCAGCATTGTGGCGGAATCCTTGGACACTCTTGGGCGGCACGATTGCGGTGCTCGCGTTCGTGTCCTTCGTGTTCCTTTGGGTGTACGACACGTTGAGCCCCGGGCCTTCGGCTCCGTATGCGGGCATTGTGATCTTTGTCGTGACGCCGGCCATTATGCTCACGGGGATGGCCGTGGCGTTTTGGGGCTGGTGGTGGAACTGGCGCCGGTGGCGCCGGATGGGGGGCGAGCGGGTGGTGCCGTGGCCGGTGATCGATCTGAACGATGCGCCGGTGCGTTGGAAGCTCGCGGCTGCGGCGGTTGCGGGAACAGCTTTTTTGTTTCTTTCTGCCTTTGGCGCTTTTCAGGCGTACGAAGCCACGGAGTCGGTTCGCTTTTGCGGAGAGTTGTGCCACGCAGTGATGGGCCCGGAGTACACCGCTTACCAAGTTTCCCCACACGCCCGAGTGGCTTGCGTGGAGTGCCACGTAGGCTCCGGGGCCGACTGGTACTTGCGCTCGAAGGTTTCCGGGCTTCGCCAACTATACGCGTATCTGACCGACACCTATCACCGACCCATCCCCGTGCCCGTGCACAACTTACGACCCGCTACGGAAACGTGCCAGACGTGCCACTGGCCGGAAAAACAGTCCGGCTACATCGCGCGGCGATATGTGTACTTTTTAGCGGACGAGCAGAACACGCGCTGGGAAACTGACATGGAACTGTTCGTTGGCGGGGGTCGGCCCGGAGTGCCCGGGTCTGGGGGAATCCACTGGCATATGCAAATCGAGCATACCGTAGAGTACGTTGCCGCCGATCCGGAAAGGGCGACGATCCCATGGGTGCGCACCACGAACCGCTTCACTGGCGAGACGACGCTGTACCGTTCGGCTGATGCCGAAGGCGAGGTGCCGGCGAGCGCCACGTGGCGGGAGATGGACTGCATGGATTGCCACAACCGGCCCGCGCACATCTTTCGTTCCCCCCGCGACTTGGTAAACGGGGCACTCGCTGCCGGGGCGCTGGATCCGACTCTTCCTTCGCTGAAGCAAATCGCCATCGAGTTGTTGGCTGATGAATACGCGACAACCGACGCAGCGTTGGCTGCCCTCGGGTCTGGGCTGCGCCAGTTCTACGCGGAAAACTTCCCGGAGGTGGCAGAGCAAAAACGTGAAGCCATCGAGCACGCGACGGCCGAGCTGCAGCGGATGTACCGGGAGAATTTCTTCCCGGAAATGAAAGTGCGTTGGGATGCGTACCCGTCGCACGCTAGCCACCTGTTCTCGCCCGGATGCTTTCGTTGCCATGACGGGCGCCACGAGGCTGACGATGGCCGCGTGATTCGAAGCGACTGCAATCTCTGCCATGTCGTTCGCGCACAAGGGCCGCCTGAGCGCAAGCAGTATGCAGCTTCCGCGGCAGGGCTGGAATTCGAGCACCCGGCCGACGTGGGTACAGACTGGAAGGAGTCGCCCTGCCACGAATGCCACTCCGGTGCCGCGCCGTGAAGCACACGCAGGAGACGGCACCTTTCGGAAGTGGTTGTGCGAGCAGGTCCCTCCGGCGGTACGCACGGGCCCGTTGTCGCATGGTTGGTGGCGCCCAGCGGTCAAGAACCGAGGTTGGGGCAGGAACCGTGGTCCCCGGCAACAGGCCCGCGCACAGCGCGCTTGAGGTTCGGCACGGCTAGGAAAAGCGCCGCTTCAGTCATGGTGCCGGACGCGTGTCGGAGGTGATGCCCAACGACGTTCCGGGCATCATCGTGACGACCAGTACCATGCCCATAGGGACGGACCTTGTGCCTGCCCGGAACGAAACGGCAAGCATCAGCGCTGCGTCGGGAGGCGACGCCGCAGGGAGAAGCCAAGTTGGGGGCGTTCGGGTGTTGCGGCGATGAGCTTTTGGTAAACGGCAGACTATGAAACCACGCTGCGAACATCTGCGGATCGACCAAGAGGAACAAGTGCTGTGGATCACCATCGACCGGGCCGACTGTCGCAATGCGTTGAGCTTGCAAACCTGGGCGGAGCTTCGCGAGGTGGCTGCATGGGTTGCCGAACAGCCCGTGCGGGCTGTGGTGGTGACCGGCGCGGGCGAGGAGGCGTTTGTGTCGGGCGCGGACATTCGCGAGTTTCCGGCTGCACGTGCGGATGCGCGCCAAGCGGAAGAGTACGACCAGGTGAGTCACGCAGCGCTCGCAGCACTGGCACATCTCGACCAGCCGGTGGTGGCCATGATCAATGGTTTGTGTTTTGGCGGTGGTGTGGCCTTGGCGTTGGCGTGCGACATCCGGTTTGCTGCTGCACATGCGCGCTTTTGCGTGCCCGCAGTGCGCCTCGGTCTTTCGTATCCACTCGAGGTCGGAATTGCTCCCTTGGTGCACACGGTCGGGCCGACCGCCGCGGCTGACATCTTGCTCTCCGGGCGTGTGATCGACGCCACCGAAGCAGCGAGTTTGCGGTTGGTGACGCGGGTGGTTCCCAGCACCGAACTACGGCAGGAGACGCGTGCGTACGTCGCTCGCCTTGCGGAGGGCGCGCCTCTGACACTTGCAGCTCACAAGGCAGCAATCCGGAGCCTGATGACTGCAGTGCCAGAAGCCACGGTCGCAGTCCGCGAAAAGATTCGGCGCTGCTTTGCCAGCGAGGATTATCGCGAGGGAGTGGAGGCGTTTCTGCAAAAGCGCAAACCAATCTTCCGCGGCCGTTAACAATCCGTGATGCACATGTTGCTCGTTTGCCGAGGGGCACGTGCTTCTTTTCGCGCCAGCCGCACGCAAAACACGGGAGACACCGTGCGGATCACGGGCCCAGGCACCACGAGCCCGAGAGCGGCTACATGTAAAGGCCGCCGTTTGGGGACAATACTTGACCAACCAAGTAGCTAGCCTCGTCGCTGGCCAAAAAGGCGGCGACTGCGGCTACTTCCTCGGGCGTGCCGAACCGTCCCATCGGTGCTTGCAGGGCGATGGCACGTTTGAGTTGTGGCTCCATGTCGGCCAGCAGCGGCGTATCGATGAAGCCGGGTGCGATGGCGTTCACGTAAACTCCCGACAAGATTGCTTCTCGCGCCACGGCCTTCGTGAAGCCAATGATCCCTGCTTTTGCCGCCGAATAGGCAGGCGCCCCCGCAAGTCCCCCCAAGCCCGCAATCGAGGCCATATTGATGATCTTGCCCGACCCTTGTGCTTCCATGATTTTCAGTGCCTCGCGCGTGCAGTAGAACGTGCCGTCCAGGTGCACGGCGAGGGTGCGCCGCCATTCCATGTCGCTCATGTGTGCGGTGACTCCGAGTGGCCCGGAGGACGGATGACCGCTCCAGCGATCCAGCTGTACCTGTATGAGCTTCTGCTGGACGGCGGGGTCCAGAACGACAATGCCGGCGTTGTTGACCAGAATGTCGAGCCTCGGCCACCGGCCACAAAGCTGTTCGAACAACGCCTGCACCTCGACGCTGTCCGACACATCAGCCGGCAGCACCAGGGCTTCGCGTCCGAGCGCACGGATTTCCTCAGCGACACGTGCAGCGCTTTCTTTGCGGAGATCGTTGACTGCGATGTCGGCCCCTTCTTGAGCGAACCGCAGGGCAATGGCTCGGCCGATCCCGGAACCAGCGCCGGTAATCAGGGCAGTGCGGTTTCGAAGCTTCATGAAGTCTTCCTCCTTTCTCGCGGACTCTCGTTGCGCCATAATCGAAGGCTGTGACGCTAAGAAAGCATCGCCGGTATGTCCACATCGTGAGCCACGGCCCGCAGTGTCTCGACGGCGTCACTGCGGCTGTGGTGGTGGCGTGTTTTTACCCGGATTGCGAGGTGAAACCCGTGTTTTGCAGCAACACAAGCGTAAATCGGGCGCTCCTCGAACTGGAGTGTGAGCCGCCGGACGCAGAGCACGAAGTGTGGATCACCGATATCTCGTGGACCGACCCACAAGTGGATGTGCATTTGACTGGGCTGCAAAAGCGCGGGGTGGATTTGCATTGGATCGATCACCATCGAACGGCGTTGGAGCGCTTTTGCAGCGGCGGAATTCACGTGCCGTTCTCGAGCACCGTCGTAGACGAATCGTTTGCAGCGTCTCGGCTGACCTACGAGTACTTGCGTCAGGAGCGACCACTACCGACAGAGCCATCTGGACTGGCTCGACTCGTGGCCATGGCGGATGACAACGACCGGTGGTTGCACGAGATTCCGGACTCCCACGCGCTCGCATTGGCTGTGAACGCCTTGAACAGCAATGCGGCGTATGACGAACTCCTGCTGTTGGCGAAGACCGGGCAATGGAGCGAGCGCTTGCGGAGCGCATACGTGCTCGCCCAGCAAGACGTTTCGCGGAGCATTGCCTTGGCCTCGCGCACGCGAGCCGAGCGCAGGTTGGAGGAAATCGGGGTGACCTTGGTGACGGCAGTGTGCGACGGCTACCCGAGCGAAGTGGCGGAGGAGTGGAACAAAGACGCAGAACAGTCGGTGTTTGCCTTTTTTGACTTGCGCTCACAGACGGTCAGTTTTCGGCGCTCTCCGGACTGTAAGGTGGACCTCTCCCAGTTAGCCAAGCGTTTCGGTGGCGGGGGCCATCCCGCCGCATCGGGGTGCGACATTCCAAATCTGTTGCAAGAGCTAGCTCAATCGCTTGCGAAAGTCGTCGCTCCTGCGCTGCTCGAACGTGGTTGCTAGGGTGCGGGCGCGGCGCTTCGGAGTCCATTTTCTTCTTGTCGTCGCGGCGAGTAGCTTAGCGTTGGGGACTTGCGAGCTTGCGCTGCGCTGGACCGGGGTTGCTCGGAGTTTTGTTCGGGCAGACGCTACGGTCGGATACGTACTGGAACCGGATTCTGTGCGCGTGGTCCCCGTGCTGGAAAGCAAGGTGCAAAAGAAAATCCTGCGCACGAACAATCTGGGACTACGGCGCGATACACCCACCGCGTTGCAGAAGCCGCCCGGTGTTTTGCGCATCCTGGTGTTGGGAGACTCGCAGTCCGAGGGAATTGTCGAAAACGCGGAAACGTACGCCGCGTTGGTAGAGTCCGCCCTCGGACGTGTGCGACCGACGGAAGTGCTCAATGCCGCCACGAGCGGATACTCGCCGCTACTTTCGTATCTGTGGTGGGAGCGGTACGGTGCATCGTTGCAACCAGACGCGGTTCTCCTGGCCCTGTATACAGGGAACGACTTGGGGGAACTTCTGGGGCAGAAACAAGATTTCGGGGGTTGGGGTGATGGGCCGGCATTCTCGCTCCCGACACTGCGCGAGACCAGCGACGGAGGCTTCGGTGTCGAGGTTCCAGGGGCGTCTGGCGGCCTCGGAAGGATGCTGGATCATTGGCTTTCCGTTCACGTTCGCTCCTGGACTTTATTGCATGCGCGATTCGACCGCCTTTTCGGCCCGGCCGCTCCGGCTGAGCTTGCCGCGGCGATGCGGCACTGCCCGGGCTGCATGCAGGCGGTGTGGCAGCCGTGGTTTCTGCGGCAGAAGCCGGACCGCGAGCCGCGAGCGTGGCAGCGGCTATCCTGGACCCTTGCCCGCTTTCGCGACAGCGTTCACGGTCGTGGGGCGCGGTTCTACGTTGCAGTTCTGCCAACGAAGCCGCAGGTGGAATCGGAATCCGCTTGGAATCAGGCCGAGCCGGCGTTGCATGCGCTTGGGCTCTCGAGGCAGGAAGTCCAAGACTGGCTGTCGCAGATCCATGCGCGGTTCGTTGCCGAGGGCCAAGCGGTAGCGGACGACAGCGTGGACCTTTTGCCGACTTTGCAGGCGGCACGGCAAACCTCAGCGGCGGATCTCTACTGGCAGCTCGACTGGCATCTCTCAGCTTCGGGTCACCGTGCGGTGGGAGAAGCACTGCTGCCGAAGGTTTGCGCTTGGTTCGAGGTGGACCCCTGTCCAAACTTGTAATTTGCCCGCCGTTCCCGCTGTACAAACACGGGCAAAGTATGCAATAGGCACGCGGCAGTTGGTTGCGTGAGCCCTGGCACTCTCGTTGCTGTGGCTGAAGAGTGGATGAGGAGGTGGAAGATGGCACGAGGTCCGTTGCAGCCAGTAGAGCCGCGTCGGCGGGCATTGGCAGCCGAGGAGCTGCTGATGTTGGCGGTGCTGGAACAAGCGGTGGCCGATTTGGACCATCCCTGTCCAGCAATTCGTGCGGATGCTGACGCGTACATTTTTTCCTACGACCCGGACTACAGCGTGTTCAGCTTCGATTCCGTGTGTCGGTACTTCAATCTCTCGCCTTCGGCTGTGCGTGCGGCATTGAAAAAGCGTTCCCGCCAGCCGTTGCGCAGAAGAGGCCCACGAACCTACCGCCGCGCAGCATGAGGCGGGGTGCCCAAAGGCCCCCGGAACCACTAGCAATCGCTTGCTAAGGCCGCGGCGAGTTGCTCGCGCAACTCGCTCAAGGTGCCAGCGTTTTCGATCACGCGATGGGCGAACACGCGCCGAGCTTCGTCTGTGAGTTGGGCGCTTTGGCGCGCGGCGATGTCTCCTGGTTCCATGCCACGCAGCTCTTTGAGCCGGTGGTGTACGACCTCGGGCGGAGCGGTCAGCAACCAGACTTCGTCGACCAAGCTGTGCCAGCCGGCTTCGATCAGCAGGGCAGCTTCCACGACGACATGCGAGGTGCCGCGGGTACGCAGCGCGTCGATGCGCCGGCGAATTTCTTCGGTGATGAGAGGGTGCATGATGCGTTCGAGCCGTTCTCGGGCTTGGCGGTCCTTGAACACAATCGCCGCGAGTCGCTTCCGGTCGATCCGACCTTGAGGGTCTAGGACTTCTCGTCCAAACGCACCGACAACAGCTTCCCACCCTGAAGTTCCTGGAGCGTAGAGCTCGTGGGCAACCTTGTCGGCGTCGATCACCTCCGCCCCTAGTTCTTGGAGAATTTGGGCTGCGGCTGATTTACCGGTGCCAATGCCTCCGGTAAGGCCAATGACTTTCATCGCGCTACGACACCGCCGTCGCGGGCCTTAGAGAGGTTTTGTTGCAGTAGCGCGGGGGCGGGGAGAAACGGGCGCGCAGCTCCGCTACCGAGCGCGTACGCGCCGCCGCGGTAATTTTTGGTTCCGTGCCCACGCATGCGGATCTGCGCTAGCACGGGTGTGCCACTCCTGCACCTGACGTCGGAGAAAGTCGGGGTCGAACCCCAGCAAGTCACAAATGTTCTCGAAAGAGTACCACCATTTCTGATCACGGCTGAAGATCCACTCCTCGGCTTCCGAGAACATTTGGCGGCCGCGTTGGTCCTGCGCAAATGCATACTTGCGGTAGCACTCGAGGGCATCTTGCAGCACAGCCAGCATGAGCCTCCGTTCCGGGTAGGCAGCACTGCCTTGCCGAAAGTTGGCATAGAACTGTGCCGGCATCAGTGCGTCGAGCTCGAACAAACCGTGACCTCGTTCCATCGTGCGGTCCCCCTCCGGGCGTTAGCTTTGGAGTTCCCAAACCAACGGCTGGGCTCCGTGCCAAAAATGATTGGGCGCCACACCCGTGTACAGTACGAGTGGGCGCCCAGGAGAGACGAGTACCGAAAGGCCGTTCCTGCAGTCACAACGGCGACTCTCGGAAGCGAACTACTTTTTCGGCTTGGCTCCGAGAACGGATTCCTTGAAGCTCTTAGCAACAGAAAACCGCACCTTCTTGCGCGCTGGAATTTTAATGGGTTCCCCGGTTTGAGGGTTGCGACCCGTTCGAGCTTTGGTTTGCACCTTGCGAAAAGTGCCCAAGCCGGGGATCTTCACTGGGTCCCCCTTCTTGACCGTGTTGACGGTGACGTCCACCAGGGTTTGCAAGACCGTGTCTGCTTGCTTCTTGGTGATTCCGGCCGCGTCCGCAAGTTTTTGTACGAGTTGCGATTTCGTCATAACCTCACTCTCCTCTCCCCTCATTCATTTGCCAATGACCGAACTGCGTGAGCCCAAGAACACGAAAAAAATCGCGCTATTTGTGCAACGAAACGGCCCTCCAAGTCAAGAAAGCTGGTGAATTTTTCCGCTCGCCGATGGGTCTACCCGCGAGCCCGGCTGCCTGGTCGGTCTGCTTCGGCCCCACGGAAATCAGTCGTAGTACTCGAGCCCTAGGTGCGTAATCAATTCTTCGCCGCGCAAGTAGCGCAACGTGTTTTTGAGTTTCATCAACTGGATAAAAAGGTCGTGCTCGGGGTACAGTCCGGGGGCGGTTTGCGGGCTTTTGAAGTAAAACGAGAGCCACTCCTGAATCCCACGCATTCCCGCGCGCTGTGCGAGATCGAGAAACAGCGCCAAGTCCAGTACCAGCGGCGCTGCCAAGATCGAATCGCGGCAGAGAAAATTGATTTTGATTTGCATCGGGTAGCCGAGCCAGCCGAAAATATCGATGTTGTCCCATCCTTCTTTGTTGTCGCCGCGCGGAGGGTAGTAGTGGATGTGCACTTGGTGCACGTAGTTTCCGTAGAGCTCGGGATACAGGTCTTGCCTCAAAATCACGTCCAGCACGGATAGCTTGCTTTCCTCCTTGGTTTTGAACGACGAGGGTTCGTCCAGCACCTCGCCGTCGCGGTTGCCGAGGATGTTGGTGGAAAACCAACCGGTGAGTCCAAGCAAACGTGCTTTGAGTCCGGGCGCGAGGATGGTTTTCATCAAGGTTTGTCCGGTTTTGAAATCTTTGCCGCAAATGGGCACGTTCTTTTGCTGCGCGAGTTCGACCATTGCGGGAATATCGACCGTGAGGTTGGGCGCACCGTTCGCGAACGGCACTCCACTGCGAAGCGCCGCGTACGCATAGATCATGCTTGGCGCGATCTCGGCAGCGTTTGCTTCCAGGCCAGCTTCGAACGCAGCCAAACTTGCGTGGACGCTGCTGGGCCGCAGATAGCTCTCCGTGCTGCCACACCAAATCATCACTCCGCGGGCAAGTCGATGGCGCTGAAACGCCTCGAGAATGTCGCGCTCCACTTGCTCCGCCAAGTCCCGCTTGTTGCGCCCTTGCTTGATGTGCGTGCCATGAAGGCGTTTGACATAAGCTTGGTCGAACACTCCGGGCAGGGGTTGGATTTGCTCCAAGCTTGGCCGCACGGCTTCCAGGTGGCGCTCTGCAAGCACGCCGGCACGTTTGGCTGCTTCGTAGGCGTTGTCGGGAAAGATATCCCAGGCGATGAAAACAAGGTCATCCAGTGCCGCGAGGGGCACGAAGTCGCGAATCAGCGGCACGCGGCGTTCGGTTCTCTTTCCCAGCCGAATCGTTCCCATTTGCGTGAGCGATCCGATGGGCTTCGCGAGTCCCCGGCGGATGAGCTCGACGCCGGCGATCAAGGTGCTGCTGACCGCGCCCAAACCAACGAGAAAAACGCCAAGTTTCCCTTCGGCGGGCCGGATTGGTCTTCCTGGTTCCATGCTTCGCGTGTACCTGGGAGAGCTGTGCCCGGCAAGGGTCTCTAGGTTTGCCTTCCAGGGGTGCTGTGTTAAGGCGGGCCTGGGAGAAGAACGCGCATGGCACGCATTGGCTTGCTAGGTGGCACGGGGCCGGAAGGAAAAGGGCTCGCACTGCGATTTGCTTCGATTGGCGAAGAGGTGCGGATCGGATCGCGGCAAAAGGAGCGCGCCGCGGAAGTCGCTGCGGCTTTGGAAGGCAAGTTGCAGGCGGCTGGAGTGACTGCGCGGGTGGGAGCAGGGGAAAACGCGGAGGTTGCTGAATGGTGCGAGGTGGCCGTGCTCACCTTTCCCTACGAAGGCGTGGAAACGTTGCTTCCCCCGCTGCGCCAGACCCTGGCAGGTAAAATTGTCATGGACACCTTGAACCCGATGGAGCTTCGCGAGGGGGTGTTTCACCTGGTCGCGGTTCCAGCGGGCTCGGCGGGCCAACGCATTCAAGAAATTTTGGCAGACTCCCGCGTGGTTGCCTGCTTTAAGAACTCGAGTGCGAAAGAGCTGATGGATTTGAAACGAAGCTTGCACGGGGACATCCTCCTGTGCGGAAATTTTCCCGAGGCGAATGAATGGGTCAGTGGCCTCGTGCGACGAATCCCGGAGCTGAGACCCGTGGATGCCGGCGTGCTGGCCAACGCGCACCACTTGGAGAGCATCACGACGCTCCTGATGAACCTCAATCGGCGTTACAAAGCGCTGACCTCTGTGCAAATTTTGGGGCTACCTTAGGCGGGGGCATTGCGAAGACGGTTACACTCGAGAGCTGCGGAGGGAAGAACCATGATGGCAAAACACACTGGTTGGCGCTGGCTTCTGGGCGTCGTTGGCAGCGCGGTCTTGCTTGCTGGCAGCGCTCCGGCGCTCGACCGGGGCCTGACCTGGGAAGCAAAAGTGACGGCAGATGCTGGGGAGCCCACCACGATGAGGGTGCTCACGGCTGGGCAACGATTTAAAATCGACCAGCACGGAGAGGGCAAACAGTACCTCGTGCGGCTCGACCGCGACGAGGCGTATTTCATCGATACCAAGAAGCGCACGTACCAGAAGATCAAGTTGACGGAACTCGAGCGTGCTGCGGAGACGGCACAGGCGCAAATGCAAGCAGCGCTAGGAAAAATGCAAAAGGAGCTACAGAACCTCCCGCCGGAACAGCGCCGCATGGTGGAGCAAATGATGGGCGAACGCGCTCGTGGGTCCGCCGCTCCAGCCGCGAAACCGTCCGTGCGCAAAACCGGGCAAACGAAAACCATCGCTGGCTACCGCTGCGAGGAATACGTGGCGGAAGTCGACGGAAAACCGCTTCTGAAGGCATGCACCACGCAAGACATCGCCGCGTTCAATCAACTGCGGGACGACTGGCTTGCGAGCCAGCGCCGCCTAGGGAAGCTCAACCCGTTTGGGGGTGGCAGCGTGTACGAAGCCTTTGGGCAGATTCCCGGATTTCCTTTGGAGACGGAAATGAGCGGCGTACACGCTGTGGTCACCAAGGTCGATCCGAGCACGCCGCCCCCGAGCGAGTTCGAAGTGCCAGCGGGATTCGAACTTCGGCCCGGACCACATCTCCCCAACATGCCGCAGTAAACATGCCGCAGTAAAGGTGCGTCACCCGCTAGCGGTCTTGTAAAAGAGATATAGTTCCAGCCGTTCTTCAATCTACGTGTAGGCTCGAAGAGGCACTCCTGACGAATGTCGGTAGGGACGGGATTGTGACTGCTGGTGCGGTCGAACCAAAGGGCACACGGCAGTGCCCGGGGGATGGAGCCCACCGCCCGGACGCACCCCGACACTGGGCCGCGCTGCACGCTCTGCGCCGTTTCGTGAGTGCGTGATCCTCGTCGCGTGCGTGCACCGGTTCCTGCCGGTGCCGGAGAAACGAAGCGCCTCGAGGCGAAGAGACGGGACGATTCTACGGGGTTTGACTCGTTCGCCTCTCCTGGAGTAGGCACGGGCTCATGGAGTTCGTGGTCGATGCTGACGGGCATGTCCTCGAGCCTCCGGACCTGTGGGAACGGTACGTGGACCCCGAGTACCGTGATCGCGCCATCCGCGTCCGCCGCGGGCAGGACGGACGCGATATGCTCGAGATCGACGGACGGCCCGCGCGATTGACCACACCGGAAATGCTAGGCGGCATCGGTGGGATGGGAATGGCGCTCGAGGAGCTTGCGGAAGCCGCAACTTCAGGTCGTTACCTTGCCTACGCTCCCGAAGCGGCTTACGACCCGGGTGCCCGCATACGCCGCCTCGACGCCGAGGGGCTCACGCACGCGGTTCTCTACCCGACGTTGGGGTTGCAATGGGAAGCGGAGGTTGCCGACCCAGGGTACGCGCTCGCTCACTGCCGAGCGTACAACCGCTGGATCGAAGACTTTTGTCGCGATACCGGAGGGCGGCTGATTCCCGTTGCCCATTTGAGCTTGGGGGATGCGCACGCCGCGGCCCAAGAGCTGCGCCGCGCGGTTGCCAACGGGGCGCGAGGCGGATTCGTGTTGCCGTTCACGCTCGATGGGCTACCGCACGGGCACCCGGACCACGATCCGCTCTGGCGCGCAGCGGAGGAACTCGACGTACCGATTGCCATCCACACCGGGGTAGACCCGCCCGCGCGCAGCGTGCACCACCGCTTCGACGGTGTCTCGTGGCCTGAGGCTGTTCCGGGGCAAATTTGGTACTTGCAACTGCTGTTTCCTCAGGCAGTCCAGCAAGCCTTTTCCACGTTTTTCCAGTTTGCCACATTCGACCGTTTTCCGGGTTTGAAGCTCGTCGTCCTCGAGTCGGGATGCGGTTGGCTTCCGTACTGGATGGATCGAATGGACGCTTTGTACGCCGGCGCACTGCGGGTAACGATGTCCCTGCGCGAACCCCCGAGCGTGTACGTGCGGCGCCAATGCTGGATTGCTGCCGACCCTGATGAACGCTTCTTGCCCGCGGTGGTCGAGGCCGTGGGCGAGGATCGCCTCTTGTGGGCAAGCGACTTCCCGCATAGCGACCATGCGGGGAATTACGTCGAGGAACTCGACGAAGCTTGCCGCTCGTTGCCCGCCGATGCTGCGCGAAAGTTGCGGGGGCTCAACGCAGCGAAATTGTACCGGTTGACGAGCAGCGCCTGAACGGTGCAAGCGGGATTAGGCAGTTTGCTGAGATTGTAGGGAGTTCCAAAGTTCTTCCAGTCGAGCCCGCCCGTCGCGGAACACAGGCCATCCGTCGCCGACCAGCACGGCGTCGACGCGAGGGAGCTGCAGGAGGCGCGCTACTGATTGGCGAGCCTGATGCGGGTCGCGCAATTTGGTGTCCGGCAGCAAACAAAGCCAACCCGCGCGATGGCAGCGCACCAAGTCGCCGGTCACGAGGGTATCGGGCGCAATCCACAAGGCGAGTTCACCGGGGGTTTTCGAACCGTGGAGTTCCAGAACAAGCAGACCCGGCACGAGTTCCTCTCCGTCGCCAAGCCAACGTTGGCAAGGTAGGGGAAAGGTTTCTGCTTCTGCTCGAGGCCCAGCAATCCGCGCCCCCGTTTCCTGGGCAAGTGCGCCGGCGGCACGCACGTGGTCCGAATTCGTGCAAACGATCCATTCCACTCCGCCAAGCCGCTGCAGGTGGGCACGATCGTGGGCAGTCAATGGCAGCGGATCGATCGCCACATTTCCTTCGGGGCGAACCCACAGCACGGAGTGAAAATCCAAATCGCGTTCTTCGTTGAATTGCGACCAGCCGTACAGGTCGTCCCGGTGCAATCGTTTCATCCGTTCAATCGTGCTCTGCCAGTTCGAGCTTGGCAATCTGGTTGCGGTGCACTTCGTCGGGACCGTCAGCGATCCGCAACGTGCGGGCCCCGGCGTAAGCGTACGCTAACCCGAAGTCGTCGCACACTCCTGCAGCACCGTGGGCTTGGATCGCCCAATCGATGACTTGCAACGCCATGTTGGGGGCAGCGACCTTGATCATCGCGATTTCCTTGCGAGCGGCCTTGTTGCCTACGGTGTCCATCATGTACGCCGCTTTGAACACGAGCAGGCGTGCCTGTTCGATCCGAATGCGCGCCTCGGCAATGCGCTCGAGAGTGACGGTTTGCTCCGCGAGAGGTTTGCCGAACGCAACGCGCCGCTTCACTCGCTTGCACATTGCGTCCAGCGCACGTTCGGCGAGGCCGATGAGCCGCATGCAGTGATGGATGCGGCCAGGGCCGAGTCGTCCTTGCGCAATTTCGAAACCCCGGCCCTCGCCGAGCAAAATGTTGCTGGCCGGCACGCGGACATCTTCGAACACGACCTCTCCGTGCCCGTGAGGGGCGTCGTCGTAGCCAAACACCGGTAAGTGGCGCACGATACGTACACCCGGCGTGTCGCGTGGCACCAGGATTTGCGACTGTTGCTGGTGCCGTGGGGCGTCGGGATTCGTTTTCCCCATCACGATGAGAAGCTTGCAGTTGGGGTGCAGCACTCCCGACGTCCACCACTTGCGGCCATTGATGACGTAAAAGTCTCCGTCCCGACGGATGCTGCACTGAATGTTCGTAGCGTCGGACGAGGCGACATCGGGCTCCGTCATCGCAAATGCCGAGCGGATCTCGCCCGCGAGCAATGGCTCCAGCCATTGTTGCTGCTGCTCGGGCGTGCCGTAGCGATCGAGGATCTCCATGTTTCCGGTGTCGGGAGCGGCACAGTTGAACACCTCCGGCGCAATGTGCGAGCGGCCCATGATTTCGCAAAGCGGCGCGTATTCGAGATTCGTCAACCCAGGCCCCCGCGGGCTGTGGGAGAGGAACAAATTCCACAGTCCAGCCGCCCGCGCTTTGGCTTTGAGTTCTTCCATGATCGGCGGCTGCGCCCAGCGGTTTGCCTGGAGTTGCTCGTGATAGACGCGCTCGGCTGGGTAAACGTACTCTTGCATGAATTCTTCCAGCCGGCGTTGCAGTTCCTGCACTTTGGGGGAAAACGAAAAGTCCATCTTTGCTCCTCGTCGCGATCCAGTGGAGACGCTCGCGCGTTGGTAGTTTGTCTCCTTGCTGCCTGCAAGCAAGCGCGGCATCCAATGGGGCCAACGATGCGATTTTCGCGCCCCCGAGGAGTGCGGGGGACGATGTCCATGCACGGGGCTCGGTGCGGAGGGCACTCGCGATCGACACGAAGAGGCGAGATTCGTGGCGTTACTCGCGCGAGCAGGTGAACGCAAACGCTAATCGCACGCATGAGAAGATTAGTGCGCTGCTTCTGTTGAACGATCGTTCAGCTTTGGTAGGTATCGCCCCACAGGCGCCACGAACGATGACTTGGCTTCGTGCAGCATTTCGATCGACAGTGGGCATGAAGTGGCTCATGGGCATCACCGGGCTGGTCTTGTCCGGGTTCGTGGTGGTGCACATGCTTGGCAACTTGCAAATCTACCTCGGGCCGGATGCCATCAACGGTTACGCCGAGGCCCTTCGGCACCAGCCTGCGCTACTGTGGATCGCGCGCCTGGTGCTGCTCACAGCGTTTGCACTGCACATTACGGCAGCCGTGCGCATCACCCAGCTGAACCGCGCTGCGCGCCCGCACGGGTACGAACTCTGGTCGCCCCAAGTAACCAGCTACGCCGCGCGGACGATGTTCATGGGAGGGGTGATCTTGTTTACGTTTGTGCTGTACCACCTGGCTCACTTCACGTTTGGCGTCACCCATCCCGAGCACTTCCGGCTTCACGATGCTCAGGGCCGGCACGATGTGTACGGCATGGTCGTACTCGGCTTTCGCCAACCGCTTGTCTCGTTCTTTTACCTCCTCGCGATGATCCCCCTCATGTTGCATTTGCAGCACGGCGTCTCGAGCTTTCTTCAGACCTTTGGCCTCAATCATCCGCGGTACAACCGTGTCATCCGGCTTCTCGGGCCGGTCGTGGGACTCATCGTGTTTCTCGGCAACTGCTCGATCCCGTTGGCGGTGCTCGCGGGGTGGATTCCCTATCCCGTGGTGGGACGGTGAGGTGAGATGAGATGATCCTGGACGGACGCGTACCTCCTGGCCCGTTGGAGCAAAAATGGGATCGCCATCGCAACGAGCTTGCGTTGGTGAACCCGGCAAACAAGCGCAAGTACCACGTGATTGTCGTGGGTACGGGCTTGGCGGGTGCGTCGGCGGCCGCGAGCCTCGCGGAGCTTGGCTACCAAGTGTCTGCGTTTTGCTTTCACGACAGCCCTCGCCGCGCGCACAGCATCGCGGCACAGGGTGGGATCAATGCGGCAAAGAACTACCAGAATGACGGCGATAGCGTGTGGCGGCTGTTTTACGACACGATCAAAGGCGGGGACTTCCGCTCGCGCGAGGCGAATGTGTACCGTCTCGCACAGGTGTCGGTGAACATCATCGACCAATGTGTGGCTCAAGGAGTGCCGTTTGCCCGCGAGTACGGTGGACTGCTTGCGAACCGTTCCTTTGGCGGCGCCCAAGTGTCGCGAACGTTTTATGCCCGGGGGCAAACCGGCCAGCAGCTTCTTTTGGGCGCGTACTCAGCCTTGTGTCGGCAAATCGGTCTCGGCCAGGTGAAGATGTACCCGCGAACGGAAATGCTGGACCTCGTGGTGGTAGATGGCCATGCAAAAGGGATCATTGCCCGCAATTTGTTGACCGGCGAGATCCAGCGACACGCCGCCGACGCGGTGGTGCTTGCAACCGGGGGCTACGGAAACGTCTTTTACCTCTCCACCAATGCCGTGAACTCCAACGTGACCGCCACCTACCGGGCGTACAAGCGAGGGGCGTTTTTTGCGAATCCGTGTTTCACGCAGATCCATCCGACTTGCATCCCGGTGAGCGGCGAACACCAGAGCAAGCTCACGCTCATGTCCGAATCGCTCCGGAACGATGGGCGTGTTTGGGTCCCGAAAAAGAAAGGCGACACACGCCCGCCCGACCAAATCCCAGAGGAAGACCGCGATTACTACCTCGAGCGCATGTACCCCAGCTACGGGAACCTCGCGCCACGAGACATCGCTTCACGCGCTGCCAAACGTGTGTGCGACGAAGGGCGCGGGGTTGGTCCGGGCGGTTTGGGAGTTTACCTCGATTTCAGCGACGCGATTCGGCGCTTGGGGATCGACGTGGTTCGGGAACGTTACGGGAACTTGTTCGACATGTACCGCGAAATCACGAACGAGGATCCTTACAAGGTGCCCATGCGGATCTACCCCGCCGTGCATTACACGATGGGCGGCTTGTGGGTCGATTATAACCTCATGAGCAATCTCCCCGGGTTGTTTGTCATTGGCGAGGCGAACTTCTCCGATCACGGTGCCAATCGCCTTGGGGCTAGTGCGCTCATGCAAGGGTTGGCGGATGGCTATTTCATCCTCCCGTATACCATCGGTGACTACTTAGCGCGGTCGAAGCGGCCGAAACCGAATCCCGACAGTGCGGAGTTCCGCGAGGCCGAAGAGCGCACCCGCAAGGGAATTCAGCGCTTGTTCGAGATCAACGGGAAGTACCCGGTCGACATGTTTCACCGCCAGCTAGGGAAGCTGTTGTGGGATCACTGCGGCATGTCGCGCAGCGAGGCAAGCTTGCGCCATGCGCTCGAGGAAATCCCGAAGATCCGGGAACGGTTTTGGAGAGAGGCTCGCGTCACTGGCGGCCCAGAGGGTATCAACCAAGCCTTGGAGAGGGCGGGTCGCGTGGCCGATTTTCTCGAGTTTGCCGAGCTGATGTGTCTCGATGCGCTGGAGCGGCGGGAGTCGTGTGGCGGCCACTTTCGCGAGGAGTTCCAAACCGAAGACGGCGAAGCCAAGCGCGACGACGAGAACTTTTGCCACGTAGCCGCGTGGGAATATCGGGGTCCGAACGAGCGGCCCGAGCGGCATATCGAGCCCTTGCGATTTGAATTCGTGCAGCTCACCACCAGGAGTTACAAGTAATGCGACTGACGTTGCGCATCTGGCGACAAAAAGACGCGGCCTCTCCCGGGGCGTTCGTCACGTACGTCAAGGACAACGTCGTTCCCGACATGTCCTTTTTGGAAATGCTGGATGCCTTGAACCGGGAACTTATCGAGCGCGGCGAGGAGCCGGTGGCATTCGAGAGCGACTGCCGGGAGGGCATTTGCGGTTCGTGTTCGCTTGTGATCAACGGCATCCCTCATGGTCCCGGACGCGGCAAGGCCAGTTGCCAGTTGTACATGCGCCACTTCCGCGATGGCGACACGATCACCGTCGAACCGTTCCGGGCCAAGCCGTTCCCGGTGCTGCGGGATTTGATTGTCGACCGCAGCGCGTTCGATCGGATCATGCAAGCCGGCGGCTTTATTTCGGTGAATACCGGTGGTGCACCGGACGCCAACACCATCCTGGTGCCGAAACAAAATCAGGAACTTGCGATGGACGCGGCCGCTTGCATTGGGTGCGGAGCATGTGTGGCTGCCTGCAAGAACGCATCGGCCATGTTGTTCGTGGCGGCCAAAGTTTCCCACTTGGGCTTGCTGCCGCAAGGACAACCGGAGCGTTACCGGCGCGTGCGGAACATGGTTGCGCAAATGGACAAGGAAGGCTTCGGCGCGTGCAGCAATACGTTCGAGTGCGAAGCGGTGTGCCCGAAGCAAATTAGCGTGCGCTTTATCGCTCGCTTGAACCGCGACTACCTGCGCGCGACGTTGTTCGAGCCGTGAGCCCCGAGGTTATGGGAGCTCCCGAATGAGCTCGACCAACCTGCGCGTCCCCTCGCGTAAGTTTGCGCGACTGATGCGCTCGTCGACACCGTGCATGCCTTGTAAGTCCGACTCGGTCAGCACGAACGGCGCGAACCCGTAGCTGGGAATGCCGCGCTCACGGAAGTAATGGCTATCCGTAAACCCCGTGAGCACCGCAGGTACCGCACGTCCCTTTTCTTTGCGGGCAAGTGCCTCGATCGTTTGGTACAGCACGGCGTCGGTCGGTGAGGCCGACGGCGGAAAATGCAGCAGCGTTTCCACTTGGATGGTCGGATCGCCGACCAACTCGACGACGCGGCGAACAAAGGACTCAGGATCGCTGCCCGGGAGCAACCGGCAATCGAGTTCCGCCGTGGCCGACGCCGGGATGACGTTGGTTTTTTGCCCAGCGTGGATGACGGTGACCGCCAACGTATCCTGCACCAGCGCGGATTGCCGCGGCTCGAGCAAAAATTGTTGCCGAAACGGCTCGTTCTGCAGCGCGGCCCGCAGGTCGACGAAGTGCTTCGCTTGCTCCCCAACTTGAAAGGGAGCTAGCGCCGCAAAGTATCGCTGGACTTCCTCGGTGACGCGAACCTCCGGCGCCGCGGCAACGATGCGAGCAAGTGCGCGGACGAGCTTCGTGACGGCTGTCTCCGCCGGCGGGGTGGAGCCGTGTCCGGGTTTCCCGTGCGCAGTCAAGCGCAACCATAACGGGGTCTTTTCGGCGACGGCCACCTCGAACGCTAGCTCACCCGATGGCGTGGGTCGGATATGCCCACCTTCGTTCAGTACGAACGCAACGGGCCCGAGCTGGGGCAACAACTTCTCTACGAACCAGCCTGCCCCGAGCTTACCACCGGCCTCCTCGTCCGGCGTCGCGAGGAACACGACGTCGCGGGCCGGTTGCGCGCCATGGCGATGGAGCAGCAGCACGGCCAGCGCTTGCACGACGCCCAAGCCCTTGGCGTCCACGGCGCCGCGCCCGTACACGTACCCATTTTCTTGAACGCCGCCGAAGGGTGGGTGCTTCCATTCTTCCGGCCGAGCCGGCACGACGTCGAGATGATGCAACAAAAGCAACGCGCCTTTCTTGGTGCGGCCCGGCAACCGGACCCACACACCTCCCCGACCAGGGGCGGTTTCGAATACATGGGGTTCGAGCTTGGCGGCGCGGAACACGCGCTCCCAAAAATGCGCGGCGGCAAGTTCTTCGCCAGGCGGGTTGCTTGTGTCGATGCGCAACGACTCGCTGAGAAGCGTTGCGGCCTCGGTCTCTGCGGCTTCCCAGTCGATGTCCTGGCCGATACACGGTAGCGCCAGGATTCCAGCAGCGATGAAGGCGCTAACAAGAAACACGACCTGGCAACATCGTCCTTTCATTCCGCCGTCTCCTTGAGTTCGACGACGTAGCCGTCGGGATCGCGGACATAGACCGACCAGCCCCAGCCGCGTGCTCCCATGCGCCATGCAGGTGTTTCATCAACCACCTGCACGCCCGCACCACGCAAGGCGGGAATCAGGTCCGCCACTGCGCCGCGGACGCCAATGCAGAAGTGGAGAAACCCGTTGTTTGCCTCGGGGCCAGGTCCGGCAAACGTCGGATCGGGAACCAGATCCAGCAGTTGCTCGCCAATGCGCACCGACACAAAAGGGCGCTGGCCGCTGCGATACTCGTCGAGAAAGAGCACCTCGAGACCCAAAAGCGAGCGGTAAAATGCGAGCGAGCGTTCCAGGTCGCGAACGCGGAGGACAAAATGGTCGAGATGGGTGACGTGGATCATGACCCGAGCCGTGTTTCGGCCAACGTTAGCTAGCCTGTTCCACAGGTGCGTTGCAAATCTTGACCAGGCTGCCTAGCAGCGGCGCATGTCAGGCGAGGCGTTGGCCGCCGTTTTGTTGTCGTCGTTTCTGCACGCACTGTGGAACCTGTTCAACAAGGGGAGTCGCGATCGCTGGGCGTTTTTCCTCGCCCAAGGTGTAGTGGCTGCTTTGGCGTACTTTCCGCTGGCCGCTTGGATCGTGTGGTCCTACGGGCTGCCTGCTGGGGCGTGGCCGTGGGTGGTTCTTTCCGCTTTGGTGCATGCTGCGTACGCGGTGTACCTGCTCCGTGCTTACGATGCTGGGGACCTTTCCGTCGCGTATCCACTAAGTCGCACTGCCCCGGTGTTGCTGGTGTTGTGGGACGTCCTCGTGGCACGCGAGCCAGTGAACGGTGCGGGGGTTGCGGGTGCGCTTTTGGCGGGAGGTGGTGTGGTGGTGTTGCAGTGGCCGGCCGTGCGGACGCACGGACTTCGTTGGGTGTTCGCCGCACCGGTCACGCGCTATGCCCTCATCACGGCTGTGTTCGTGGCGACGTTTAGCGTGATCGACAAGCAAGGTGTGCGCGTCGTGCATCCGCTCGCGTTTTTGTACTGCGCAAGCTTGGGTGAAACAGCAGTCATTGCGTTTCTCTTGGGGCAAGCGCGAACGCAGCGGCTGCGAGCAGAATGGCAGCGGAACGCGCCTCGGGTGGCGGCCACCGGCATTCTTGGGGGCTTTTCGTATCTGTTGATTCTGTGGGCGCTGGCAGCGGCGCCGGCGAGCTACGTTTTGGGGCTTCGCCAATGCAGCATCGTGTTCGGCGTGATTCTCGCGCACTTCGTCCTACGTGAGATGGAAACGCGTTACCGTCTCGTGGGCGCAGCCGTTATCGCGCTCGGTAGCGCGCTGATTGCTGCTTACGGCTGAGCCTCGCGATGATCAGGGCAATGGCGAATACGAACGCAGGCCACCCTGGAGGTGCTGCCCCGGTGACCATTTGGCAGCCTTGGGAAGGGGTGGGCTGGGGCGGGCCCGGCTCCGGCGGGTAAATTGCCTGCAACCCCGCGATGTCGTCGGGCTGGAGGCGGTCGATGTTGCTTACCCGCGAGTTCATGATGGCGACGACTGTCTGCGGCGGAGTGGCTTCGTCGGGATGCGCCAAGCCAAGAACGTGTCCGATTTCGTGCAGCAACACACGGCGGATGTCGTACACGGGTTCGGGAACGCCGGTGGAAACGTCGAACCGGATCGGCCCGTCGTACGCGTTCCAGCGCACACGCGCGTTTACGAACACCGGTGCATTCACCATCGTGCCCGTGTCTGGCCGATAGCAGTTGTTGGTGAGCTCGATGATGTCACCAAAATCGCGCCCGCAGAAATCGTTGGCAAACAGCACCGGGTTATCGCCAGCAGGTCCGGTATTGTCGCAGGCGTGGTTTGGACCTTGCCTGCCGCACGGGTCGAAAAAGCTGCCCCCCACCTGCACCTGGGTCCGCACCTTGGCGTTTTGCGCGTTCCACTCGTTCGCGGCGAGGATCGTGTTTTCGTCCCATGTGCGTGTACCATTGAGCAGCGGGCCGCGCGCTGGCGCACCGAGGAACGACTTCAAGGTCACCGCTCCGTTTGGCCAGTAAATGCAGCGGCTTCCGGGGTTACTGGGATTCACGCGGATGCATGCCCACCCGAGTGCACTGCGTGGGTCGGCAGCGACAAGCGCGACAACGGCTAGGGCAATGAGCTTTGCGTTCACTCGGGCTCCTTTGCCTCTGCTGGCCGTTGCAGCTCGTCTCGGATCCACTCGCGAAACTGATCGAGTGGAACCCCGCGGGCGGTGTCAGACGTTTTCCGCGGGAATCGTAAGGCTCGTCGGGAACGCCCAATGACCGGCAGCCCGTCGCTGCGAACCACGCGTGGGGTGCCGCGATCGTCCGGTACCACCCGGAAGTAGCCCTGATGCACGCCGACCACAGGAAACACGGCGTGGCCATTTCCACGCACGAACAACAGCACCCGGTCTCCAACCACAAACCTTGGCAAATCGAGAATCTCGGCGCGAAAGCCGCCCTTGGTTCCTCCGGCAATATCGAGCATGAACTCCGAGGAGTCAGGAACGCCTTTGTGAACGAGCAGATCGGACAAGCGTACCAAGGTCCGCTGAATACCTCGTTCGTCCGGTGCTTCTTCGATGCGCGTCACCGTGCCCTCCAAAATCAGGTCGGCCCTTGCAACGAGCTCGGAAAAGTCGCGCTCCGCAACTACGAGCGCCTGGGCTGCCGCTGCGCAAACGAGGAACCATGCGAAGGAGGCACCGCGGAACACGCGTAACACGGGCGCCAAACTAGCAAGGGGATTGGCGAACGGCCAGAACAAAAATGGGTAGCGGGACTTAGTAGCCAAGTTGGCGGAGCGCTTCTGCTTCGTGTGGTGCGAGAGTCGCTGCCGGGTGGCTCGCTGGGCCTGCGAACGGGCAGCGCCGCTCGTGCGCTTCGACCAATTGGCGCATGCGCGCGAGTTCCTCGGGTGCCTCGTGTTTGCGGTCGCGTTGCTCCGCGGGGGCGCTGGTCAGGTGGAACAACTCCTCGTGCTCGAGTCGGTCCCCCGTGGGAAGCGGAGGCAGGGTGCCAGATTGGCGCAAACGTTCTTCGATTTGGCTGGACTGGGCTCGAGCCTCCGGAGCAAGCCACCGGCGGGCTGCGATGTATTTCCACTCCCCGCGCCAAAGCGCTCGGACAACGTTTCGTTCCGCAATGCCGAGCTCGCTGAAGCGTAGGCGTTCCCCGAGAGGCCGAGCGCCGAGGCCCACCTTGGCCGGAGCAAACAGCACTTCGCCGTCGTCGGCCGAGCCGCGCAGGCCGACCAGTTGGCGGAGGGTGGGAGCGACATCCACCAGGGATGCTGGTTGCGGTGAGTGTTCAGGTCGGATGACCCCGGGTGCCCACAATAAGAGGGGTACCCGTACGCTTTCCTGATACAGGGTCCATGCGTGCTCCACGAAGCCGTGCTCGAGAAACTCCTCTCCGTGATCCGCAGTGAGTACGACTAATAGCCGGCGTCCGGTGTCGCGCGCGCGAAGACCCGCAAACAGTTCCTTCAGCGCCAAATCCGTGTGGGCGATTTCCGCATCGTAGCGTCGCACGAGCTCGTGAAAGCGGGGGTCGCCAATACCGAACCCTGAGCGACGCAGCTCGGGCAGGTGCGGGCGGATGTCGCGATACAAGTCGAGCGCATCGGCTTCCGGGGCGAACGCTTCGAAACGGGCGAGCACTTCCGCTGGCGGATCGTAGGGGCCGTGCGGATCCAAGTAGTGCAAGTACAAAAACAGCGGCTGGGCTCGTGGCTCTTGCCAAAGCTCGATCGCTCGCCGGGTAAGTTGTGGGCCTGCACGGCTCACGCCCCACTGGCGGGCGAGATGCTCCACGTGGTGGAAACCACGCGCAAAGGCCGGATCCGACAACATGGTCGTGAGGGTGAGCATGACTGTTCGGTACCCAGCATTGGCAAAGTCTTCGGCAAGCGTGGTCGAGGAGTCCTTGGGTGTCGCGTTCCAACCGACGGCGCCAATGCAGCTCGGCCAGCGCCCGGTGAACAGCGCGGCTACGGATTCGCGTGTGAACGACGACGGCGCGACCGTGTTCGTGAACACCGCCGACTCGGCAGCGAGCTTGTCCAGGAAGGGCGACGTCGGTCGAGGGTAGCCCGAAAAACCCAGGTGATCGGCACGCAAGGTGTCGACGACGATCAGGACTACGTCAGCTCCGCGAAGCGGCGCCGGTTCTGTGTGAGTTTGGCAACCCGCGCAAATCGTTAGTGCCAGCGCTAGCGCCGTGCGCGCGATCGAACGCAACGGACACACGGTGCCACGCCAGCTCCTGCGCGGCTTACACAGGCAGACCACCAGTAGCGGCTTTCGTCGTTCCGTCGCGCTTGTATGTTTCAATCGTACGTTGTGCGATCCGCCATTGGTGCACTTCGTCGGCACCGTCGGCAAAGCGTGCCCAACGGGCATGTTGCGCCATTCGGGCAAGGGGTGTGTCCATGGAGTACCCGAGCGCCCCATGCACCTGGATGGCACGATCGATGATCCGATTCAGGGCGTTCGCGACGAAGTGTTTGGCCATGGATACCTCGCTGCGAAAGTCTTCTCCTCGGTCGATCTTGTACGCCGCGTGCAACACCATGAGCTTGCATTGATACAGCTCCATCGCCGAGTCGGCGATCATCCACTGGATGCCCTGTTTTTCGGCCAGGTAGGAACCGTGCGCATACCGCTTCAGGGCCCGGTCGACCATCATGTCCAGTGCCATCTCGGCTTGTCCGATCCACCGCATGCAGTGCGCAAGACGCGCGGGCCCTAAGCGGCTTTGCCCCAAGAGATGCCCTTGTCCACGTTGGCCGAGCATGTTTTGCCGGGGTACGCGCAAGTTTTCGATGCGGATTTCGCAGTGGTTGTGGCTCCCCGCCATGGTTTCGATGTCGCGGACGATGGTCCATCCCTCGGCAGGCAAGTCGACGATGAACGCGGAGTTCGCGGCTTGAGGTACAGGTGGATTGTCTTCCGTTCGCGCAATCAAGATGGCAAAGCTTGCCCCGCGAGCTCCGGAGATAAACCACTTGTGCCCGTTGATGACCCATTCATCGCCGTCCAGCACCGCGCGTGTTTGAATCAGGGTGGGGTCCGAGCCAGCTACCTCGGGCTCGGTCATCGCAAAGCACGAGCGAATGACACCATCGCACAGGGGCCGCAAATACTTCTCTTTTTGTTCCTCGGTGCCCCAGTGAAGCAGGGTGTGCATGTTGCCTTCGTCTGGGGCTTGAGCGTTCAGTGCGTAGGGCCCGAACGCCGACTTGGCCGCTTCTGCCTGCACCGCCGCCATCGCCACGTGACCCAGTCCCATGCCACCATATTCTTTGGGCATGTGCGGCAGCCACAAGCCCCATTCGCGGGCGGCCTGGCGCATTTCCACGATTTTCCGGATTAGAAACGCACGATCGCCAGGATGCTGCTCGATTTCCTGCTCGCGCGGCCGAACGATTTCGCGCACGAAGTCGCGAACCCGCGCGCGCACTGCTTCGATTTCCGGTGGAAACGAAAAGTCGATCGCCATAGACCACGCTCCTGTTCGGGAGAGATAGTTCGCCCTTTACCCCGTGGCCGACGCTCAACCAAGGTGGGCCGGGGGTTGGAAAAAACCGTGGGCAGCAACTACCGAACGCGAGCACCGGATGCGACGGGGCGCTCCGGTGTGACAAGGGCTAACCGGCCCTCGTCGTCGCTTGCCGCCAGGAGCATTCCTTGGCTTTCAACGCCGCGCAGGACGGCTGGCTGCAGGTTTGCCACCACGACGATTTGCTTCCCGATCAGATCTTCGGGTGCATAGTGGGCGCGGATCCCGGCGACGATTTGCCGCTGTTCCGTACCGAGATCGACCCGGAGGACGAGCAGCCGATCCGCCTTTGGGTGGATTTCGGCGGCAATCACGGTGGCCACACGGAGCTCTACCTTGCCAAACTCATCGATTGTCAGCATGGCTAGCCGCTGTAGCGCCTGCACGGGAACGAAGAAACTGTTTGCCGTTTCTTTCGCCCGTGCAGTGTTTGCCTCGACACCGGAGTGTCGGGCAGGCTTGTGGAGGAGGAAATCGAGATGGAGCGTTTCGTGTGGCGAGCGAGGTGGACGATCGCATGGTGGTTATTGGTTGCCGGACTTGCGCCCACCGGGAGCGCAGCGCAAGGCGCAGAGGCCACGCCCGGGCCCGCACCGACGCCAACGGTACAACGCCCGGTGGACGATTACGATCGTGGCACTCCCCGCTCGGCCGTGCGCGGGTTGTTCGCGGCTTGCGGCGCCATGGATTACAAGCGCGCGGCAGAGTTCCTCGACTTGCGCCGTATCCGTGTGACCGAGCGGGAAGACGTTGGTCCGGTGCTTGCGCGACAATTGTGCTTGGTGCTGGACCGCACGGTATGGATCGACCTCGAACAGCTCAGTGACACTCCTGAAGGCGACCGAGAAGATGGACTGCCCCCGCGCCGCGAGAGCCTGGCAGTCGTTCCGACAGCAGAAAAGCCCACGCGGCTCTTCCTGGAGCGGGTGCCCCGTGAGGATGGAGTGCTGATTTGGAAAGTGGCGGCCGACACGGTGGCGCGTATTCCCGCTTTGTACCAAGAGTTTGGTTACGGCCCCCTCGAGGAATACCTGCCAAAGCCCTTCTTCGAGTGGATGTTCTTGGGCGTGCGGCTGTGGCAATGGATTGGCTTTCTGCTGCTCGGCACGATCTCGTGGGCTGCTGCGTGGGTGCTCACGCGCATCCTTGTGCGTGTAGGCCGCACCATCGTGTCGCAGTCCTGGGTGCCGTTGAGCGAGGATGCCGTAGTGGTCATGCGCGCGCCCCTGCACGCATTGTTGGCGTTGGTGCTTTTCCGAAGCCAGGTTCCACTCCTCGCCTTATCCGTGCGCAGTGCGCACTTCGTACAAGGGCTCACAGGTGCGGGGATCGTTCTGGCAGTGGCGTGGTTGCTCATGCGCGCGGTCGATGTCGTTGCTCGATCGATCGAAGAGCGAGCAACCAACCGTCAGGCCGTTGCCTCCCTGCTACCGTTGGGTCGGCGGGCCACGAAAGTGTTTCTCGCGGGGCTGACCTTGCTCGCTGCGTTACAGAACCTTGGATTCGATGTCACGAGCGTGCTGGCAGGTCTGGGGATTGGCGGCCTCGCGGTTGCTTTGGCCGGGCAGAAAACGTTGGAGCATTTGTTCGGTGGGATTACGTTGGTAGCCGACCAGCCGGTGCGGGTGGGCGAGGTGTGCCGCATTGGCGACAAAATCGGAGTGGTCGAGGACATTGGCTTACGGTCGACCAGGATCCGGACACTCGATCGAACCGTTCTCTCGATTCCCAACGGGGAGTTCGCTTCCATGCAAATCGAGAATTTCAGCCGCCGCGATCGCATTCGCTTAGCTGCTACCTTAGGGCTGCGTTACGAGACGACGCCCGACCAGCTTCGTTACGTGCTCGTCGAACTCAAAAAGCTGCTGCTCTCCCACCCGAAGGTTTCTCCAGAACCCGCCCGCGTGCGGTTTGCGGGATTTGGAGCCTACTCGCTCGATATCGAGCTGCTGGCCTATATCGAAACGAGTGAACACGAGGAGTTCCTCGCCGTGCGCGAAGACTTGTTCTTGCGCATCATGGACATCGTGGCGGGCAGCGGGACTGCCTTCGCCTTTCCGTCGCACACGGTGTATTGCGGTGCAGATAGCGGCATCGATCTCGCTCGGCAGCAAGCGGCAGAGACGCAAGTACGGGAATGGCGTGCACAGCACCGCCTGTGGCTCCCGTATCCTCCCGAAGAAGAGGCGGCCGCAATTCGGGGGAGCTTGGCCTACCCGCCTCCGGGATCGGCGATATCGTGAACCCATCCTCTGGGCCTTGGCGAAGGTTGGAAAGTAGGGAAGGATGCGGGCTGCCGCGTGGCACGGGGCGATTCGGGAAACGAGAGGAGCGGGGTTCGAGGAGATGGAATACGAGGTTCGGGACGGGCGCTTGTTTTTTTGCACCCCAGACGGGCGGGTACGGCTCGAGGGGTTAAGACCGGCGGTATTTTACGAGGTTGGAGGCGAGCCTCGCAGGTACCGACCGTATCTCGAACGTTCCGAGGGTGGAGCACATTCCGCGGCAAACGAAGACGGCCTCGCGCTGCGTGTGTCCGTGACCCGCGAGGGCTTGTTCGTGGTTGTCCGACTCGTGCTGGAGCACCGTGGGTCGCGCCCGCTTCGCGTGTATACAGCATCTCCGTTGTGGCTTCCGGATTTTGGCGAGGTCTTCGTTGGGCCGTCCGCCCGTCACTGGAGCGTGTATCGCAATGGCTATCAGTCGTGGACCGGCACGCGGAGCTTTCGTGCTCACGAGACGGATGCCGATCCGTGGTCCTTCTTGCTCCGGGTCGGTCTCATAGACATTGCGCGGCCTTCGCCGGCGAGTCCGGGGCACTTCCGTTCCGACTCGTTTACCGCGATCGCCAACCTTCGGTCTCGCGAGGTGCTGGTTGCCGGCTTCCTCGATGTGCGCCGTGCATTTGCAGACATCGAGGTTGCCATCGTAGGCGATCGTTGTGGCCGTTGGGAAGCAACGGTGCGCTACGAGGGCAAGTCTCTCTGTCCAGGGGAAAAACTCGAAGTGGCTCCACTGGCGTTGGCTGCCGGCGACGACGGTTACGCATTGCTAGCGGCGTACGCCGAGCGGAGCGGTTTTGCCATGGAAGCAAGGGTTCCGGAACGGAGCCCGATTGGATGGTGCTCGTGGTACGAGTATTTCACCGACATCGATGTAGGAGCGATTCGCGAGAACATCGATGCTGCCAAGCGCCTGCGCCCGCTCGTGGCCTTTGATTACGTGCAAATCGACGATGGTTACCAGGCAGCGGTCGGGGACTGGCTCGAGCCCGACCGCAAGAAGTTTCCTCGCGGGGTAGCGCCGCTGGCCGCGGAAATACGAGAGGCTGGCTTCGTCCCGGGAATTTGGCTCGCGCCGTTTATCGCCCGCAGCAATGCCCGGTTGGTGGCCGAGCATCCAGAGTGGTTTGTCCGCGACAACGACGGCAGACTGCAATTCGCGCTGTGGAATCCACTTTGGGGTCTCGGTCCTTGTTATGCGCTCGACACGACCCACCCCGAGGTCCAGGAGTGGATCCGCGAGGTGGTGGAAACGGTTGTTCACCGCTGGGGTTTTTCGCTCCTGAAACTTGATTTTTTGTACGCCGCGGCTCTGCCAGGTGTGCGTTACGACCGGGAAGCCACGCGGGCCCACGCCTTGCGTAGGGGCCTGGAGACGATCCGGGCAGCGGCAGGCGACCAAGCGTTCCTGATCGGATGTGGCTGCCCTCTCGGCCCTGCGGTGGGCATCGTGGATGCCATGCGAATCGGTCCGGACGTGGCTCCGTTTTGGAGCAACTTCCTCAGTCGCACCGTGCTGCGCGATTTGCACGGTGTGGCGACAAAGCACGCGATTCGCAACACGTTGACCAGGGCGTTTTTGCATCGGCGTTGGTGGCTGAACGATCCTGACTGCTTGATGGTCCGTTCGCACCGCACGAAATTGACCGAGGAGGAATTCCGTGCCTTGGCTACCGCGGTCGTTGCCACCGATGGGTTGTTGGTTGTGAGCGATCGGCTCTCTTTGCTGACCCCGAGCGAACTCGAACGCTTGCAGCAGGTGCTGGACATTCGCCGCGACGTGCGGTTCGAGCCGTACGTCGCGGATTTGATGGAGGCCGACCCTCCGGGAATTGTGATTGCCCGTTCGTCCGAGCAGTGTGCCGTAGCGGTCTGGAACTTTGCGGACGAACCCTCGTCCGCCGTGATTCCAGTGCAGCAATGGCTTCCGAATGCCGCCGGGCTTGCCCATGTGTTCGAGCATTGGACCGGCCAGGTCGCGGACTTGCGCGCTGGCGCGCTGGAGATCGAACAGTTCCCGCCGCATGGGGCGCGCCTATTCATGTTCCCTGCCGAGGGGAGCATGTAAAAAGCGCTTGTACTTTGCCCAGGAACATCGCATGTTAGGGAGCAACTTGGCCATGCGGGTAGCGGAACGGGTCGATGTGCTGTGGGTAGAGGACGACGCCCTCGATGGCGAGCTAGCCTTGGAGTGCTTACCGCGAGGCCTCGAGGGCTTGTCTGTGCGTCTCGTTTCGGATGGGCGAAAGGCTCTGGAGTGGGTGCGCGCCTGCGGCTCACGTTCGTCCTTGCCGCTGGTGGTGTTGCTAGATTTGCATTTGCCCGGTGCGGACGGTCTCGAAGTACTGAGGGAAATCCGCTCTTCGCCAGCGACCGGTTTGCTGCCGGTGGTCGTCTTCAGCTCGGCAGCGGACCCTCGGACGATCGAGGCATGTTACCGCGCTGGCGCGAATAGTTACGTGCTGAAACCAGCGAGCTTCGCCGAGTATTTGCAAGTTCTCTCTCAGGTTGTGCAGTACTGGGTGCGAACGAATCATCATCCGCTGCTGCCTTTTTAGACGAGGTCGGGAGTGTTAGGTGCACTCCCATGCAGAAGCCCGGCAGCTCCGCACGGGTGAAGGCGTTGCGCGACTTGCTGCATGCAAGCCTCGCCCCCGAACACTTGTGGATTTTCGACGAGAGTGCTGCCCATGTAGGGCATGCGGGAGCGCGGAGCGGGGCAGGCCACTATTACGTTCGCGTTGTGACCTCCCGCTTCGAGGGCCAATCGCGCGTGGAGCGCCATCGGCGGATTTATCACGCTGTGGGGGAACTGTTCGGGAAGGAAATTCACGCGCTTCGAATCGACGCGTTCGCCCCAGGGGAATGGCGAGCCGCGCCGGGGACCACGTGCGACTGCTGCGTGTGTGATGGGGAGCAGGACGCCACCCCACTGCGCTGAATTGCGTTCCTTTGGGGGCTCGTCTATCGTCGCGCGCCGAGGTCGTTTTCCCTATGCTCAAGTTTATTCGGCGAAATGCTTCCGCCACGTGGGTGAAGGTGTTGTTTGGCCTCTTGGCTGCCGTGTTCATTTACTGGGGAATCGGGGCCGGCCTCCGTGGCACCAGCCGATATAACGCCGTCGCCAAGGTGAATGGTAAGCCAATTACGGAAAAGGATTTGGAACGAGCAGAGGAAAACGTGCGGCAGTTTTACCGGACGCTGTACGGCGAGCAGTTCCGTCCGGAGCTTTTGCAAGGAGTGGACATCCGCGGGCAGGCGCTGGACCGGCTTATCCGCACCGAACTGATGTATCAGGAAGCTCAGCGGCTAGGACTCGAGGCCACGGACGACGAAGTGCGCGACTTTATCGCCAAGATGGACACGTTCCGTCCAGAGGGGCGATTCGACCGCGAGTTTTATCTTCGCGTGCTGCGAGCCAATCGCCTGACTCCAGCCGAGTTCGAAGAGAGTGTGCGCCGCGACATCTTGGTGAACAAGCTTCAAGGCATCGTGCTTGCGGGAGTGCAAGTGAGCGAAGACGATTTGCGCCAGCGGTTCCGGTACGAGAAAGAGCAGGTGCGAGTCGCGTTTGTCGAGTTCGATGCCGCGAAGCTGGCGAACGAAGTGGAACTCGCCCCGGGCGAGGCTGAGAAGTACTTCGAGGATCACAAAGAAGAGTTTCGCGAGCCTGAGCGCGTGCGCGTGGAGTACATCGCCTATCCCGTAGAAAAGTTTCTAGCTCGTGCCGAGGTGAGCGACGCCGACATCCAAGCGTATTACGAGAAGCACGAGGAGGAATACCGTCTCCCGGAGCGGGTGCACGCGCGTCACATTCTTTTCCGAGTGGATCCGAAGGCAACGAGCGAGCAAAAGGAGTCGGTTCGCAAGCGTGCCGCGGAAGTGTTGGAAAAGGCGCGCCAAGGAGAGGACTTTGCCCAATTGGCGCAGAAATATTCCGAGGACCCGGGTAGCGGTCCGCAGGGAGGCGATCTCGGCTTTTTCCCGCGCGGGCAAATGGTACCGGCGTTCGAAGCTGTCGCGTTTTCCCTGCCTCCGGGGACGGTGAGCGACTTGGTGGAAACCAACTTTGGGTTTCACATCATCAAAGTCGAAGCCAAAGAAGAGGCCCGCACCCAGCCGCTCGAGGAAGTTCGGGACTCCATCCGCGAAAAGCTGCAGAAAGAAAAGGCACGGCAACTGGCCCAAGATCAAGCAGGGAAGGATCGGAGCCGCGCGGCCAACGGCGAGTCGCTCGCAGAGATTGCTCGCAGCTCCGGGTTGGAGCTGAAAGCGCCAGCCCCGTTCGCGGAGCATGATGCAGTCGAAGGACTGGGAAGCAATCACCCGCTGTCGCGTGCGGCATTCCAAACTCAAGCCGGAGAGGTCGGCCCGGTGGTGTCGACCTCAGAAGGGTTTGTCGTATTCAAGGTTTCCGAGCGGATCCCCTCGGCGATTCCACCGTTTGCTGCCGTGCAGGCGAAAGTGCAGCAGCAGGCTCGCTTGGAAAAAGCTCGCGAGCGAGCGCGGCAGATGGCGGAGGCGCTCCTTGAAGAGGCAAAGAAGTCCAGTCTTCGGTCCGCCGCCCAGGCGAAAGGGCTGGAGGTAGATGAAACCTCTCCGTTTACTCGCGAAGGCGCGTTTGTCCCCCGGATTGGCGACAGTGAAGAGATCAAACAGGCAGCGTTTGGTCTCACGAAAGACGCGGCGCTTGCGGGGCGTGTGTTCCAAGTTGGCGATAGCTTCGTGGTCATCGAATTGGTCGAGCGCACGGAGCCGAGCGAAGAGGAGTTCGCCCAACAAAAGGAACAGTTGGCCCAGCAGGTGACCGGGCAGAGAAGGGCGCACGTACTCGAGGAGTTCGCGAATTACTTGCAGTCGAAAGCAAAAATCGATCTTCACCCGGTACAACTTGCCGCAGCCGGGGGACGCGGGCGTCGTTGAAGCACGGCGTTCGCTGGCATCGTGCAAGAGCGATCTTCGTTGGCAAAACCTGATGCAGTGCCTGCGACGGCTGAGTTCCGTGGCTTGAGCTATCCTGGGCAGGTTCCAGCGCACCTCTTTTTGCACGGATTCACTGCGACCCCCGAGGAATGCCGCTTTCTTGCGGAGTGTGTGCATGCCGACGGGTACGCAGCGTGGGTGCCTGTGCTGGCAGGGCATGCCAGCTCGGTGGAGGAACTTGCGCGGACACGTTGGCAAGACTGGTACCGAACCGTCGAGGAAGCGGCCGCGATCATCGGAGCGGCAAAAGAGCCTCTGGTGATCGTTGGGCAATCGCTTGGCGGCTTGCTGGCGTTGCACCTGGCAGCAACTCGTCCCAACTGGGTACGCGGGATCGTGTTACTGGCGCCTGCACTGTTCTTGCGGGCTCGCTGGCTGGAAAGCGTGCGGCCAGCGCTGCCGTGGCTTGCAAGGATCCGCCCATTTTGGCCGAGAGGGCAAAGCGACCTGGCCGACCCGCAAGCCCGGCGCGACCGAGTTGGCTACGAGCAGATCCCCTTGCGTGCGCTTGGCGAGCTTCTGGAATTGCAAAGCATCGTACGCCGAGAGGTTGAACGCGTACACCAACCCACGCTGGTCGTGCAATCAAGACAGGATCACACGTGCTCTTGGCAGGGAGTCGAGTGGCTGCAAACCCGGCTACGCGGCTTTGTGGAAACTCTGGAACTTCGCCGCAGCTATCACGTCGTGAGCTTGGACTACGACCGTGCCGTGGTCGCTCGGGCGATCCTTCGCTTTGTAGCCCGCACTCTCAACGCTTGATGCGTGGCGCCCGGCTTGGTGCGCGCCCCAACTCGAGCCCATCCCAACTCGAGCCCACCGACGCCGACGGGATCGGTCCGCGGCAGGAAACTTACGACTGGATCTCTTGGATCCGGGCGGCTTTGCCAGAGCGCTCGCGCAAATAGTACAACTTTGCCCGCCGCACCTTCCCGCGAGAAACAATCTCGATCTTTTCGATGCGCGGGGAATGCACCGGGAACGTGCGCTCCACGCCGACGCCGTAGGATACCTTTCGCACGGTAAAGGTGGCTCGGTTGGCCCCGCGCGATCGCCGCAACACCACGCCTTCGAACACTTGGATGCGTTCCTTGTCCCCTTCCACCACGATGCAGTGCACCCGCACCGTATCGCCCGGGCGAAAGTCGGGAATGTCCGAGCGAAGTTGCTTTTGTTCGATTGCGTCGATGACGTTCATGGCTCTCCTCGCCTTCCGGTGAAAACGGAAACCACGTTGCTAGCGCGGGCCGCAAAGGCGGTCAAGCATGATTGCGGCCGCGGACCGGACGGAAAGGTGGTTGTACTCCGTGGGTCCGGTGATTGGCTCGAGAAAAACGTCGCAACGGGCGACGAGCTCGGGCGCGAAGCCCCATCCCGTACCGAGCACGAGCAAGTACGGCCGGTCATCGTGTTCCAGGCGGCTGCGCAACTCGGAGAATGGTATGCGATTGGGTCCCTGCTTGGCGGAGGTACCGACCACGTAAGGCCGACGACCCGTTTCGCGTTCGATCGACAGCAAAACCCCGTCGAGGTCTGTTTCCAGAGCCACGATGCTCAGGGCTTCTTTTCGCGTGGAGTTGTACGTGGAACCGTAGCCTACTTGCCAATGCTCGATGATTTTTTCGGCCAAGAGGCGCAGTGCACGCACCGGATGCGCGACGTAAAACCGCTGGACGCCGTAGGTCAGAGCGGAGCGCGCAATGTCGTGGATGTCCATATTTGTGAGCGCGGTGGTGACAACCGCGCCGTTCTTGTCGAGCATGGGGTGGTGGAGCAAGGCCAGGTAGAGCTTAGCCACGCGACTTCCCCTCGAGCTCGCGGAGGAACGCGCGATCTTCGTCAGTGAGCCGAGCATGGGCGAGCAAGTCTGGTCGGCGCTCCCAGGTGCGGCGCAGAGATTCTTGTCGGCGCCAGCGGGCAATGGCTGCGTGGTCGCCCGACAGCAAGATGTCGGGAACGCGCAACCCGCGAAACTCCACCGGGCGAGTGTATTGAGGGTACTCGAGCAAACCTTCGTTGAACGATTCGGACTGAAGCGAGGCTGGCGAGCCCAGCACGCCCGGAACCAGGCGGGCTACTGCATCGATCACGACCAAGGCGGCCACTTCCCCGCCGGAGAGGATGTAATCGCCGATGGAAAGCTCTTCGTCCACGAACAGACTTACCCGCGCGTCGACTCCCTCGTAACGTCCACACACCAGCGCTAGGGCGGGCTTGTTTGCCAGCTCTCGGACGTGGTCCTGCGTGAGCACCCGCCCCTGAGGACTCAACAAAATCCGGTGAGGGCGATTGGGACCGGTCCCGGTCGACTCCAGCGCGGCCACGACCGGTTCCGGTTTCATGACCATCCCTTCGCCGCCTCCGTAAGGCGTATCGTCCGTCACCCGGTGTTTGTCGGTGGCAAAGTCGCGGACGTTGATGAGCGTGAAAGAAATTGCCCCTCGCTCCTGACCCTTCTTGAGCATGGAGCTTTCGAGTGGGGAGGAGAAAAATTCCGGGAACAAGGTCAGGATGTAAAAGCGCATCATTGGTCGAGGAGCCCCGGCTGGAGTTCGATCCGGATTCTTCGGGCTTGGCGGTCGATCGACCTGACGAACTCGGCGACCATGGGAATGAAGTATTCGTGTTCGCCGTGGCGGATCACGAGCAAATCGGCCCCCGCAGTGGGCATCACAGAGGCGACCTGCCCGAGGAACTCACCCGTCGTAGCCAACACCTCCATGCCCACGAGCTCATGGTAGTAATATTCGTTCGGACGGGTCCGAGGCAGTTCGTCCGTGCGGACATACACCTCGTAGCCGCGGTACGCTTCCGCGGCCGAGCGGTTCTCCACTCCTGCAAAGCGCACGAGGAAAAAACACTTGTGCGGCCGTACGGAAGCAACCTCCGCCAAACGCCGCTCGGGGCCGCGCCGGAGGAACAGTGTACGCCCTGGTGCAAAAGCCTCCGAGTCGGGATTGTCTGGCAGCACACGCACCTCACCGGCGAGTGCGTGCACACCAACGATTTTCCCCACCCGAAGAAGGCGGGGCTTCGCCTCGGCTTGCAGGTCCGGCGGTGCCGTCGAGCTGCCTTTACTTCTCTTCGATGATTTCGAGAATGACCTTCCGGTTGGCACGCGATGCGGCGGCATTCAGGATCGTCCGAATGGACTTCGCCGTGCGCCCCTGTTTGCCGATGATCCGCCCCAAATCCTCGCGCGCAACCTTCAGCTCCACGACCGAGGCGGTCTCCCCCTGCGTTTCGCGCACCTCAACGGCGTCCGGCTTGGTCACCAAGTGTTTTGCCAAGAGCTGTACAAGTTCCTTCATGATTCTGCCTCCCCGTGTTGTGGTGCAGGATTGCTCCCCCCGCTCGTCACCGGTTGGGTTTGACGAACGCGTTTGACGATTTGGCGAACTGTCAGGCTCAATTGTGCCCCGCGCTGCAACCACGAGTTGAGTTTCGCCTCGTCGATCCGAACGGAGGGCGGATTGGTGGTTGGATCGTAGTAGCCAATTTGGTCCAACCGCCGCCCGTCTCGTGGCGCGCGCGAGTCGGCCACAACGATGCGGTAAAATGGGCGTTTCTTCGCCCCATGCCGAGCCAAGCGAATTGTGGTTGCCATACGGTAGAAACTCCTCTCTTGGAAATCGGAAGGCTTTTACGAGAAACGTAGCCGCGACGGAAACCCGCCCCGCCCCATAGCCTTGGTCATTTGTTTCATCATTTTGCGGGTTTGTTCGAACTGCTTCAGGAAGCGATTGACTTCCGCCACGCTCGTGCCACTCCCCAGCGCAATCCGGCGCCGACGACTCGCATTGATCAGAAGATGATTTTGTCGTTCTGCTTTCGTCATCGAATTGATAATTGCCTCGACGCGCTTGAGTTCTTCCTCGGCAGCGTCGAGGTCAAGCCCGCGAGTCCACTTCTTCATCCCGGGAATCATCCCTAGCAACTCGCCCATGGCTCCCATCTTGCGCATTGCTCGGAGCTGCTCCCGGAAATCCTCGATCGTAAATTCGTTCCGCCGGAGTTTGCGTTGTAGCTCTTCGGCTTGCTTCGCGTCGTACGCACGTTGGGCTCGCTCCACCAAGCTCAACACGTCGCCCATCCCTAGGATCCGCTGGGCCATGCGGTCGGGATGGAAGACTTCGAGGCGGTCGAGCTTCTCTCCGGTGCCGGCGAACAAGATTGGGGCGCCGGTCACGTAGCGTACCGACAGAGCGGCTCCCCCGCGTGTATCGCTGTCGAGCTTCGTCAGGATGACACCTGTGACTCCGAGGCGCTCGTGGAACCCGCGCGCGATTTGCAAGGCGTCTTGCCCGGTCATCGCGTCGACTACGAGCAGCACGTGTTGCGGCTTGACCGCCGTTTGGATGCGGGCAAGCTCGTCCATGAGTTCGGTGTCGATGTGCAGTCGGCCCGCAGTGTCGATGATTACGGTGTCTCGATTTTGCTGGCGCGCTACAGCAACAGCATCCGTTGCAATGCGCACCGGGTCGCCATCCGGGGAAGCGGGGTGTACGGGCAGACTCAGTTGTTCCGCCAAAATCCGGAGCTGCTCCATGGCAGCCGGCCGATACACATCGACCGATGCAAGATAGGGCTTGCGCCCGAGGTTCGTGGCCAAATGCCGCGCCAGTTTCGCCACCGAGGTCGTCTTGCCGGAGCCTTGCAGGCCAACGACCAACACTGGCAGCGGTGGCGGCCCGTGGAGTTCGAGCGGGCGCGCCTGCCCGCCCATGATCTGGGTCAGCTCCTCGGAAACAATTTTGACGAAGTGCTGTGCTGGAGTCAGGCTTTGTAAGACCTCTTGCCCGAGCGCTTTTTGGCGCACCTTGTCCGTGAACTCGCGGACCACCTGGAAATGCACGTCTGCCTCAAGCAAGGCCAAACGTACGTCCCGTACGGCCTCCTCGATGTTCCGTTCGGTAATTTTCCCAAGCCCCCGAAGCCGGCGGATCGTCTGGTCCAGCTTCTCGGACAACAAGTCGAACATGCGCAGTGCCAGTCGAGTAAATTGATCCTGATTTCAGGAACGCTGCAAGCTACACGAGGGCCCAAACCTTGTCAATTGTGACCGAGGGGGTGCTTGTTTACGGAGCGAGCTGTGTGCCGCAACGCGATTGCAGGTCCTGAAACCGCTTTTCCAGCTCCTTCTTGTCTCGGTCGACAATCGCCATCTGGCTCTTCAAGGTATCTCGCTCCTTCTCCCTCATGGCGACGCGATCGCGCAGCTCGCGAACTTCCTGGCGCAGGCTTGCAGCTTCGCCCCACAATTGGAAACCAATGAAAACTCCGACGCCAACCGCAACAAGCAACACGACTGCTCGTTGCGCGTAGGTCCAAAGTTTTTCTTGCAGTTGTTGACGTTCCGAAATTGCCTGCGTTGCTGGTGCCATCGAATTGCCCCTTTGCGGAATGCTTGCGTTTTTAACACAGCTCGGCGCGGCTGGGAAGAAACGATCGGCCATGGGTGGACACCGTGGCGCATTGCAAAGCGGTGCAGTTGCTCCGAACTGCGCACTGCGGAGTCGCTCGTGCGCTGGACTGTTTCCCGAGACTGGCGCTTCGGAATGTTCGTCCGCGCGGACGAGTGACGCTTGCCACTACACGGTTGAGTGGGCAAGCCGTGCGGCTGGGCCATGAACTTCCGGCGCCACCCATGGCGCGCGCGTGGCGACGGTTCGTCAAGGTGGGCCAGGAATCGCCACCCGGTATTGGTTGTCTTCAGGCGTGGGTAGCAAATGGCCCCACACGAGGTTTCCAGCAACCCACGTTTGCACGACCTGTGGAGGTGACTCCGGATCGAGCGAGCCGTGGAGCACGACCAAGTCGGCCCGTTTTCCCGGAGTGAGCGACCCGCGCTCGTCTGCTTGCCCGCCGGCGTGCGCAGCTCCGATCGTATAGGCGCGGAGCCAGTCCTCGTAGTCAACGGCTTGAGCGGGATCGAGGATCTTCCCGGACCGGGTGCGCCGCGTGGTGCCGCGACTCGACGTGAGTAGAGGCGGACGCAAAGCGCACGGATCGTCGGACGATGCGGCAAGCGGGACGCCGGCGTCCAAAATGGCTCGGAACGGTAACCATGTGACGTTGTCGAAGCGCACATCCACGACAGCCTCGCCCAAATGGTCGAGGAAGCCGGGCTGCACCACCGCGATCCCTCCCAGTGCAGCGAGCCGCCGTAACTGCGCGTTCGACGCAAGGCAAGCATGTTCTACGCGAAGGCGTGCGGGGGCGTGCGGGTAGGCTTGCTGTGCTGCTTCGAATGCGTTCAAGGCACGTTCGAGACCTGCGTTGCCGATGGCGTGCACGGCAACGTGGAACCCCCGCTCGACGGCTTTTTGTACGTGCCGTTCCAGATCGACAAATTCGATGCCCATCTGCATGCGTAAGTCGCCACTGCAAACGTCCAGCGCGGGAGCGATGCCACCATCGGCGAAAAACTTCATCGGGCCAACTCGGAACCACTCGTCTCCTTCGCCTGTGACTGGCCCATCCCAACGCTGATCGTCCTGGCCTTGAAGAATGGCCTCCGCGTGCGGCATGGCGAGTACCGAAAGCGGCAAGGCCCGTGCTCGGGCCAAGCGCGCGTACGCACGCTCTGCAGCGGGCGAACACGCCGCATCGTGAACGCAGGTGATTCCCTCGCGTAAAAGCATCCGTCCGCGCTGGGCAATCCATTCGTCGTGCCGATCCCGATTCCGGTACGGGGCAACCGAGCGTGCATGCGCGTCGCTCCACGCTCGCTCGATCAGCAAACCGCTTGGGGAGCCGTCGAAGTCCCGAGCGATCATCCCACCTTCGGGGTCCGGAGTGGTACGTCCGATCCCCAAGGCGTCGAGCCCCCGCGAGCAAACGACTCCTTGGTGCAGAGTGTAGTGTGCAATCAGAACAGGCCGGTCCAAACCAATCCGGTCGAGCATGTGCCGATCGGGCAGGAGGCCTGTTTCCACCTCGTTCCAATTCGCAGCACGAATCCAGGGTGCCTCGGGGTCGCGCCGTGCTTGCTCGCGTAACGCATGCGCCAGCTCCTCCTCGGTGCGAACGCTAGAAAGGTCGGCCCATAGTGGATGCAAAGCAGCGATGGACAAGTGGTTGTGTGCGTCGATCAAGCCCGGGCAGAGCCGGCATCCTGCGAGGTCGACGCGCACCGCGTCGGGATTCCTTGCGAGCAACTCGCGCCCACCCACGGCTTCGATCCGGTCGCCCCGTACAAGAAGCACCTCGCTGCCGCTCACGAGCGGGTCCATCGTGAGAAGCGTTCCGTTGAAAAAGGCGACAACCTTGCTCTGTGTGGGCAGCATTTCGTCTCTACGGCCTGGTACGGTTCGCGACGCCTTCTTAAAGATTCACCGCTGGAGCTGGGCGCGGTGCGGCTGCGCCGCCTCGGCGCTGCGCAGTGCTTGGACCATCGCGGTGATCAGAAACAACACGATTGCAGCCACGTTGCCAAGCATGCCCCACATACGCGGAAACCAGCTTCCCAGAAGATCGCCCCCGATGCGCAATCCCACCGAAAGATGGAGCACGACGAGGGGAATGTAAAAGGCGAGATGGAAAGGAAGGCGCTTTCCCAGCACGGCAGGCAAGATCATCGGGGCGTGAGCGAAAATCATCGCGAATACAAATCCGAGGAAAACGGCGTGAAGCACGGCATCGTATCGGGCCCCGATCGGAGCAACTGGATCCAGCGCCGCCACGATCCCAGCCACTGCAAGCCAGGCAAATCCGGAAAGCAGCGCAAGGGCCACAAAACGGGGTAAACCAGTGTGCTTGAGGGTGCGCCACGCGACATCGAACCGGATGAGCCCGAGCGCGATGGCCAGCAAACCCAAGCCAAACAGAAAAGCCCCTGCAGAGGTTGTGAGGCTTCCGGCAAGGGTGCCTAGAACGAGCAAGGAAAAACTAGCGACGAGCGTAGGTTGCGCCCACGCTGGAGGTGCCACCACGCGGCTGAGTTCCATGCGCTCACCCGCGATGGTTCCGACGAGAAAGGCGAGCCACCATGAGCTTACGAGGGGCATGGGTGCGGCTCGAAGCCACAGCAAATTACCGATCGCCAGGCAGCAGGCCGCAAAGACAAACAGCGCCGTGTACCACGCCCGGTGCTGCCACAGAAGCCGGCACATGGTTGCCGTGAGGACGATGCTGGCCGCGAGGTGTGTCGCGCTGCTCCACAGCGCGGGAGCCCCGGCGAGGAGGAAGACCGTGCCCAAGGTGCTTGCGGCCGGAGCAGCGTATGGCCATCGAACGCCTGCGCCGACCGCCCTCTCTAGGCCAATCAGCGTGCCGAGAAACCCAGGAATCATGAACGGACCGTGAAGAGCAGCAAAGGGGATTGGGCCTCCTGGTAGGGGCACGCCACCGCGTATCAACCCAGCCCACACCCCCGCCGCCAAACTCACGCCACCCGCCAGGAGCAGGAGGAGCCGCCCGACCCGAGCCCGGGGAACTTCGTTACTGCCAGGCGGCGGCAAGCTCGGCTTGTCCCCCACGCTCGGGCCGCTCTTCGACTGGCCGGTTGTGCTCGTCGACAAAGACGCAGCGCGGCCGCCAGGTGCGTGCCTCGCTTTCCGATACTGTTGCGAAGGCAGCAATGATGACCAGATCTCCTTTCCGGGCTTTGTGGGCGGCGGCGCCATTGATGCACACCACTCCCGAGCCGCGTTGGCCAGCGATGGCGTACGTCGAAAACCGTTCGCCGTTCGTGACGTTCCAAATGTCCACGCGCTCGTACGGCAAGATGTCTGCGCGTTCGAGCAACTCCGCGTCGATGGTCACGCTTCCTTCGTAGTGCAAGTCCGCGCCGGTCACCGTGGCGCGATGGATCTTGCCTCGTAGCATCGTTCTCATCGGTGGTCCTCCGTAAACGATGGAGTTTCGATTTCCTCTTGTTTCTCTAGTCGTGTACTTCCGACGTGTGCCGGGTCGAGAAGACAGTTGTCGATCAAGCGAGTGCTGCCAAAAAAAACCGCCAACGCAAGCAGGGCCGGCCGTGCAACGGTGTCCACGGGCTCGAGGGTTTCTGCGTCGACGACTTCCACGTAATCGATGCGAGCGAGCGGTTCGGCTTCGATGTGGTTCCGTGCAAGTTGGCGCAAGCGTGCCGCGGCACGCTCACCAGCCGCGAAGGCGTCCTGTGCGCGGGCCAGTGCTTGGGACAAGCATCGGGCAGCGAGTCGTTCGTCAGGGGAGAGGTAGGCGTTGCGCGAACTCATGGCCAAACCATCGGGTTCGCGGACGATGGGGGCGCCGACGATCTCCACGTCGAAGTTCAAGTCGCGCACCATCTGGCGCACAGTGACGAGTTGTTGGAAGTCTTTCGCGCCGAACACCGCGACGTGAGGTTTGACTGCCAGGAACAGCTTTGCCACCACGGTTGTGACTCCGCGGAAATGGGTCGGTCGCGACGCACCACACAGTCCGCGGGTAACGTGAGCTACCTCTACACTCGTTTGGAAATTCGGAGGGTACAGTTCGGCAGCCGTGGGGAGGAACAAGACGTCCGTACCTGCGCCTTCGAGCTTGCGCTGGTCCCCTTCGAGGTCCCGCGGGTAGCGGTCGAAATCCTCGTTGGCACCGAATTGGAGGGGATTGACGAAAATGGAAACCACGACCACGTCGGTGCGCTCGGCGGCGACCCGTACCAAGCTCAAATGGCCTTCGTGCAGAAAGCCCATCGTTGGTACAAAGCCGATGCGGCGGCCTCTTGCTCGCTGCTCGTCGGCCCAACGTTGCATGCTGCCGATGTCTGTGATCAGGCGCATAGCCAGCCGATGAGTGGACGCTTACGAACGGCCTCCAGCGGCGCGCTCCCGGGGAACTCCGACGAGTGTATGGAAGGAGTGCTCTTCTCCGGGAAAGGTTCGCTGCCGTACTTCGGCAACGTATGCACCGACCGCCTCGGCCGCGAGCGCACGCAAATTGGCGTAGCGCTTGGCAAATTTAGGGCTGCGTCCCGGAGTGAGACCGAGAACGTCGTGGAGCACCAGGATTTGCCCATCGCATTCCGGTCCGGCACCGATCCCGATCGTTGGAACTGGCACCTTGCTCGTAATCTCGGCGGCAAGTTCCCGAGGAATGCCTTCGAGCACGATCGCGAAGGCACCGGCCTCGGCTACGGCCAAGGCATCCTCGATGAGCCGTTCTTGTTCGCTCGGGCGGCGTCCTTGGACTTTATGTCCGCCCATGCGGTGGACGGATTGGGGAGTCAGTCCGATGTGTCCCATCACGGGAATGTCCACCTGGGCGAGCGCGCGAACAGTGCGCGCCATGGGGACGCCGCCTTCTAATTTCACGGCCTCGGCGCCACCTTCTTTGAGAAGGCGCGCGGCGCTTGTGACCGCGAGGCGCGCTGAAGCCTGGTACGAGCCGAAAGGCAAATCGGCGACCAACAACGCTCGCTTGCGCGCCCGAGCCACTGCCCGGCAGTGATAGATGACCTCATCGAGAGTCACGGGCAGAGTCGTATCGAGCCCTTGCACGACCATGCCCAAAGAGTCGCCGACGAGGATCACGTCCACCCCAGCCTCGTCGACCAGTTGGGCGAACGGAAAATCGTAAGCGGTCAGGGCGACGATGGGCTCGCTGCTGCCCTTACGTGCGAGGATCTCCGGTACGGTGACCTTGGGTTGCATCGAAAGCACCTCCTCGGACCGAACCCGGAGGGCTTTCGTGCGCGGAGCATCGTGGAGGTGCGCTGCGTGCCATGGGCCAGTCGGTGCCAAAGGTCACCGCGCGGCTCGACGAACAGCGGTGCTTCACGATTCCTTGCTGCGATGCGCTCCGTCTCGGTCCAACATTCCAACCACGCAGGTTGGCGTTATCTGGATCCAAGCGGAATGTAATGTTGTACTCCTTTTCCCATCGAGCGGATTTCGTCCACGAGAGCCGTGAAATCCGCAGGATTGGCCACAAAGTCGACTTCCGAAACGTCGGCCACCAGCAACGGCGCATCGGTGAAGTAGAAGAAAAACTCCCGGTACGCTGTAGCCAGTGCCTCGATGTATGCACGGGGAATGCGGCGTTCGTAATCACGGTCTCGCTTGCGTAACCGCTCTATTAAAACGTCTGGACGAGCGTGAAGGTATACTACAAGATTCGGTTTCGGCAAGCGGGAATCGAGCAAATGATAGATTTCGCGATAGAGTGCGAGTTCCTCTCCTTGAAGGTTGATGGAGGCGAAGATTTGGTCCTTAGCGAAAAGGTAATCGCTGACCACCCCGGAGTGGAATAAGTCCGCTTGCCGCAGTGCGGCTTGTTGGCGATACCGCGAAAGGAGAAAAAACAGCTGAGTCTGGAACGCCCAGGTGCGCGGCTCTTCGTAAAAGCGCTTGAGGAAGGGGTTTTCCTCAACTTGTTCGAGGACCGCGCGGGCCTGCAAGTCTTGCGCAAGCAAGCGCGCGAGGGTGGTTTTCCCGACCCCGATGGGGCCCTCGACGGCAATGTAACGAGGAGTAGGCATAACCCGTGATCCGGCGCGTGCTGGTACCATAGGAGAGCCGAGCGGGCAAACCGGACAAAACCGGGAAATGCATCTTGGCAGGAGTACCCGGCTCTGCCACGAAGGAACCCATGCTTCGCCGCTGTAGTCAGTGTGGACGAATGAACCGCGTGCCGGCGCGACACGTGGCCGACCGGGGCCGGTGTGGCGCCTGCCGCGCCGACTTGCCACCGGTGGACGAGCCGATCGAGGCCGATCCGCAAACTTTCGAGGAGATTGTCCAGCAAGCACCCGTTCCCGTGTTGGTGGATTTTTGGGCCGCCTGGTGCGGGCCTTGTCGCCGCGCTGCTCCCGAAGTTGCGGCAGTGGCGCGTTCGCTCGCAGGGCGTGCAGTCGTGCTGAAGGTTGACACCGATCGCTATCCCGAGCTGGCCGCTCGTTATGGAGTGATGGGCATTCCCCACTTCATCGTATTTCACCGCGGAGCCGTGGTGTTCGAACACTCCGGCTTTGTCCCTGCCTCGGAGATGCAACGCTGGCTCGAGAACATCGTGCACGAACGCTGACCAATCGGAGGTGCTTTTGCCTTTCTGAATCGGTTTTACCGCGGTGCGGCTTCGCAGGGCCCTTCGTGCGCAAGTTGCACACAAGCGGCGCTAAGCTCGCAAGCGTTGCCGTAGGTTCTCCCGTCGCAACCGCACACCGGCGCGGCAATTGCGGGACACAACGCTGACGGATCGGGGGTGCAGTTGGGAACCCGACCGTCACCCGTGCAACCAACTTCGCAAGGCGGCAGCACCGGGCCACACGAGGTGCCAGGCGGACAGCAGTTGCTGGGACACGGAGGCAGCTCAGGAATGCATGGAGCCCCAGGCGGGCAGCAAGCGGGCTTCACCTCGCAGGGCGATTGGCACGCACCGGCGGCGCACACACCGTCCACGATTTGGTCGCACCACAGCACCGCGAACGGGTGAAGTGCCGTGCGTGCGTAGGCACAACAGGCATCGCGGTCGAATCCCGCCAAGAGCCCCCCGCTGCACGAACCCAAGTAGCAACCAGAGGTGAGAGAAGTTGGGGTGGGTGTGGGTCGAGGCGACGGCGAACCGACAGCGATGTCCAAATAGACGACAGGATCGTAGTAAAGGAAGAATCGGCCATAAATGCGGTAGATCCCAGGGGGCACGAGCTCGCCGCGCTGGTCGCGTAAGTCCCAGAAGGCAAGCGTCTGGTAGCGCAACACCTCTTGATCGCGCCCCGGTTCGTTTGCTCCGAGAACAGGCTGCCCGCAGCCTTCCTCGCGCAGCACGCGCACGAGTTCGAAGCCACGGTACACGTAGAGGTCCAGGCAAGGATCGAAGATGCCCCCGTGAGGCTGTGTTTCGGTGACCGTGTAGCGCAGCGTTACCGTGCTCGGGATGTCGTAGTGATCGCAGTCCGACTCTAAGACGACCCGATTGAACGCATCCGCCCAGACAGCGCGGTTCACTTTGGAAGGGTCGCAGTACACGATGTCGTGTGTTGTGTAGACTTCGATTTCCACGCGGTTGCTCGTCGTGCCCGCAAACTCGGCCCACACTTGAACGCGACCGGGTGCACGGCCCGTCAGCTCTCCTCCAGCGGAAAACGAGGCGATGGTCGGGTCGCTACTGTGCCAGGTTGCGGTGTCGGTAACGTCGCGGGCAAAACCGAGGTCGTACAGGGCCGTCGCCCGGAAAAAGAGCGAGCTTCCGGTGGCGACCACGCGATCGCTACTTTCCGGGTACACGTGCAACGTGGTTACGGATGCCTCGGGGACCACGCGCACTTCGATGGCATTGCTCCGAAGCGACTCGAGAACCGCGTCGACGCGCACGGTGCCCGCTGCATGGGCTTGAAGGATTCCCGGTGAGGGGAAGCTTGCGACAGCCTCGTCGCTGCTTTGCCACGTGACTCGGTCGGTCACCTCTTCCCACTCGCCTGTATCGTACTCGACGGTAGCGGTGAACTGCAGGGTGTCACCGATCAGAATCGTCGCCGAGCCGTCGCAGTCGAGACACGGCGGAGGTACGGCAGGTACCGTGGGATCACTGGGTTCCACCGGTAATGCCGGCACGGCCGTCTGGGCGAAGATGCGGAGTGTTACCGGTGTCGGCTGTTCGACCACCCGGATGCGGAGCGGTTCGCTTGCAACTGTTCCGAGCGCAGCAGTGATCGAGGCTTCACCGGCCGCAGTTGCCCGCAAGAGGCCGCGCTCGATTGTTGCTACGGTTGGGGGCGCGATCGACCATTGTACTTCGTCCGTGATGTTTTCTGCCGAGCCATCGGCGAACTCTCCCACTGCAACGAGTTGCAGTGTTCGCCCAACTTGAACGACCTCACGACAACCCGGAATCGGGAGAAAGTCAGGCGACGGCTGATCGAGAAGAATACACGGCGGCAACGCCGCTCCTGGTAAGCTTGGCGCGGAACCTGGCCGTGCCAGAATCGGGCACCAGCAGGACGCGTTCCGCAGCACGATGCGGACGAGAGAACTCCGCTCCACGACGCGAACGGGGAAGGTCTCGCTGGTAACGCTGCCTAACCTTGCTGTTACTTCCACGGCGCCCACCGCACGCGCTGCAAGTTGCCCCCACGAGTCGATGCTCGCAATGGTCTCCTCAGACACGGCCCAGGTCACCAAACGCGTCACGTCGATCACCTTGCCGTTGGAAAAGCGAGCCAGCGCTTGAAGGCCAATCGAACGGCCGACAACCACTTCTTGCGCTCCTTCGATTGCGATTTCCTTGAGCTCGAGAGGAGCACAATCAGGAACGCACACGCGCCGATTGCAGTCTGCGCAAGTGGGGCAGCTTGCGACGCACACGCACACGTCGCCCGGTTGGGGACAGGAGTCCGATTCGTCGCAACGGTAGGCGTAGCTCGCACCTCCCGGTGCGCAAATCCCAGGGCCGCAGTCGTCGCACGCCGGACAACTCGAAGTGCACACGCACGGGCTGCCATCGTCACACGCGAAGTCCCTGCCGCACTCCCATACCGTGCGGGTGCAGGAGATCGGGGAAAGAATGCCGTCGCCATCATCGTCGCGCCACTGTTGCCCGTCTTGAACGAGTTCCACCAACCGGCCATTTTCCAGCCGCAATTGCTCCTTTCCGGTGGCGCGCACCTGAACGATTGCAGTGCCTGCCCCGTGATCCGCGACTACTCGGAACTCGCCCCATCCAACTTGAACGACGATTCGCGTGGGGTGAGTCGAGTCCAGCTCCAGTGGCATTTCGAGCTGTACGAGATTGCCGTTCAACACCTTCTCGATCTCGAGTCGGTAGTTGCCAGGTGGGATGCCCGGAATCGCGAAAGTCCCGTCGAGGTTGCTTTCGGCGGTCACCGTTACCGGTCCGACAAGCCGAAGGCTGGCACGCCCCAGGGCGCGATCGAACATTTCTGCATCGGCACCCTCGGCCCATCCTGCCGGTGGCGGGGCCACTGCATCTTGCGGCCCCGTCGGGACGTCGCGGCGGAGAACCACCAAGCCGTCGACCCGCGTGAGGGCCGGGGTTGGCGCCGGTGTCGGAGTGGGCACCGGTGTGCTCGAGGCCGTGGCGCGCGCCGTAGAGGTCGGAGAAACGGTCGGCGTGACGCGGCTGCCGTTGTCGTCCGCCCCGTTGCAGCTCGCGAGAAGAGCGAGCATCAGCCCGAAAAGGAAGCTGCGAAGGATTTCCGTGTAGCGTTGTTGGATCCTCTCCATGGCGTTCTCCTTTCACCCTTGGGGCACAGGCCGACCAGTAGTTGGCAGCCGCAGTTTTCTATGTGAACAAGAGTTGTTTGCCACGGGCTGCAAAGCGATGTCAAGCGACGAAATGATACATCCGCGGGGCCAACGACTCAGTGCGGAGCGAAGGCGAAGAAAGCAATCGATCCTGCGGCGAGGAACCAGAGCCCAGGCGGAACTTCGTGATGGCGTCCAGCAGCGAGTTTGATCAGCGGGGCAGTGACAAAACCTGCCATCATGCCGATGCCAAGATGAAACGTGAAGATCATGAAGACGATGGTGACGAACGCTGGCACGAGTTCGGTCCAGTCATCGAACTCGATCCCGCGAACAGCTTCCAGCATCAGCAAGCCAACGATGATCAACGCCGGGCCGTAGGCGTGTTTGGGAATGGCCGCGACTACAGGCCACACGAACAAGCTCGCGCAAAACAGAAGCCCCACCACCACGGCGACCACGCCGGTGCGGCCACCGGCAGCGATGCCACTGGCCGACTCGACATACGCCCCGGCCGTGGTGCTACCGAGCAGGGCAGCGAGCGAGGTGGCCAACGCATCCACGAGCATCGGTCGTTGGATGTCTGGCAAACGCCCGCGAGCATCGAGCAGCCGAGCACGGATGGCCAGCCCATAGAGCGTGGCAAGCGTGTCCACGAACACCATCACAAAAATGGTGAGCACCACCGGCCATACCCGGATTTGCAGCGCGCCCCACAAATCTAGTTTACCGGCAATCGGTTCCAGGCTTGCAGGGCAGGCAACGAGCTGCGTTGGCCAAGCAGCGAGCCCGAACGGAACCGACGCCGCGGTCATGATCAGGATCCCGACAATCAACGCGCCGGGCACGCGCCGCACCACAAGAACGCAAAGGAACAAGAAACCGATCGCAGCCAAGGCGACCGCGGGATCACGCAGATCGCCAAAGCGGACCGGTGGGCCCGTACTGCTGGCGACGACCAGCCCTGATGTGGTCATTCCCACAAACGCCAGGAACAAGCCGATACCGGTGGCCATGGCGTGCTTGAGCGAGTTCGGAATGGACTCCGCCAAGTATGGGCGAACCCCACTGAGGGTGAGTACAGCGAAGACGACTCCGCTCCAGAACACTGCTCCAAGCGCCACTGGCCAGGGTTCGCCGAGGACCGCAATTACGGTGACGGCAACAAAAGCATTCTCTCCCATGAGCGGTGCGACTCCAAAAGGCCGGCGGGCGTACACGCCCATGCCAAGCGAGCCCGCCGCTGCAACCAGGATCGTTGCCGTAATCGAGGCTTCTCGGGGCAGCCCAGCGCTGGCCAGAATCGCGGGGTTGACGACGATAATGTACGCCATGGTTACGAACGTCGTGGCCCCGCCGAGCACCTCCCGCGCCCAGGTTGTGCCGTGCTCCGCAAAACCAAAGTACTGTTCGATGGTTTGCCGCACCACGCCGCGTTGCATACGCCATCTCCTTCTCGTGAGCGAGTGCGGTGCGGCATGACTGGATTGCACAGGCGTTGCAGACTACGAACGCACGCAATGCGCAACTTGGCTTCGCGCCGGCTGTGGGGACGAGTGGTTTGGGGAATGGTGTTGGTGTTCGTAGCCGCAAGCGTCGGGAATTGCCGGGGGCGTGGGGAAGTGCCCAAAGTACTGCGGGTCTGGGCCATGGGCAAGGAAGGGGAGTATCTGGCAGCGACAGTGCACGGTACGATCGTCGCCGGGTGCCGGGTGGAAGTGCAGCGATTACCGTGGAGCGCGGCACACGAAAAGCTGCTTACCGCGTTTGTCGCCGGCACCTTGCCGGATGTGATCCAGCTTGGCAGCACGTGGGTGCCAGAGTTCGCTGCAGTGGGCGCCATTGCGTGTGGCGAGGTTAGCGATTGGCGAGAGCGAGACCTGTTTCCTGGGGCGCTGGACACCGTGATGATCGACGGGCGCATGTGCGCGGTGCCTTGGTACGTCGATACGCGTGTCTTGTTTTACCGGCGAGACCTCCTCGAGCGTGCTGGGTTCCAGCAGCCGCCGCGGACGTGGCAAGAATGGCGCCAGGCGATGCAGAAGGTGCGGGAGCTAGGAGCGGGGCACTATGGCCTTCTGGCTCCGCTGGACGAATGGCAGTTGTTGGTTGCCTTGGCGTTGCAAGTCGGGGCGAGCCTGCTGCGCGAAAATGAGACGCGTGGAAACTTTCAAAGCGAACCGTTTCGCCGCGCCTTTTCGTTTTACGTGTCGTTGTTTCGTGATGGCCTTGCGCCGTTTACCGGCGAGGCTCAGGTAGCCAACGTGTACCAAGACTTTGCCGCGGGCTTGTTTACCTTTTACGTCACCGGACCGTGGAACCTGGGCGAGTTTCGGCGCCGGCTGCCCCCCGAGCTGCAAGAGTCGTGGGCGACAGCTTTGTTGCCCGTGCCGGATCCGGCGCTGCCCTCGGTTTCGGTGATGGGCGGCGCGAGCTTGGCGGTGGTTCGCTCGAGCGCGCATCCGGAAGCCGCACGGGAACTCATCGCCGCGCTGCTGCAGCCGGATGAGCAGGTGCGCTTTTACCGCACGACCGGAGACTTGCCGGTTCTCCGCACCGCGTGGGAAGACCCTGGATTGCAAACGGATTCGCGATTGACCGCGTTTCGCTTGCAACTCGAGAACGCGCGGCCAACGCCCAAAGTCCCAGAGTGGGAGCGCATTGCTGGGCTTCTCGTGCAGTACACAGAACTCGTCGTGCGCGAACGACTTTCCACCGAGGCCGCGTTGGCCCGTCTCGACGCGGAGGCCGACCGAGTGCTGGAGAAGCGCCGGTGGTTGTTGCAGCGCACGCAAGCCGCAGAATAAGGCAAGGGCAGCCTGCGATGCGCCGTTCCGTTGCACTCACCGCTTGGCTGTTCTTGTTCCCGGCACTCGGGGCAATTGGGTTGTTTTTCGTGCTTCCCGTGTGCGCAAGCCTCGTGCTTAGCTTTACTGACTTCGACATTTACGCACTGGCGCATTCGCAGAACCTTCGCTGGGTAGGCTTGGTCCAGTACCGGATGTTGTTGGCCGAGCCGTTATTTTGGCTGGCTCTGAGAAACACCTTGGTTTTCGTGGTGTTTGGAGGTGGGCTCACCATTCTCGTGGCGCTTGGTGCGGCACTCGCGGTAACGTCCGGAAGCGCGCGGCTGCAGGCGGTGTTTCGCACCGTGTTCTTTCTTCCTGTGGTCACCACCGTGGTGGCGGCAGCGGTGGTGTGGCGCGCCTGGTACCATCCTCGGGTGGGGCTTGTGAATGCGTTTTTGGGTTGGCTGGGATTGCCCCGGGTGGACTGGTTGGGGGATCCAAACTGGGCATTGCCTGCCATCGTCATTTTTTCCGTCTGGAAAAACTTCGGCTTTCACATGGTCATCTTCATTGCTGCCTTGCAGGCCATTCCGGAGCGTTTGTACGAGGCGGCTGCGATGGACGGCGCTTCGCGCTGGCAGCAATTTTGGCGCATTACTCTCCCCATGCTCCAGCCGGCGCTCGGCTTTGTCACGTTGATCACGGTGATTGGATCCTTTCAGCTTTTTGCGGAACCGTACGTGATGACCCAGGGCGGACCCGCCAATGCCACGTTGAGCCTGGTGCTATTGATGTATCGCAACGGGTTTCAATGGTGGAACGTGGGGCACGGAGCTGCCGTTGCTTGGGTGCTGTTCCTGATCCTGGTGCTCGTTGCGCTTGTCCTGACTCGCATTCGTGCGCACAGGGGGTGGGAGTTCGGATGAGGCTCCACCGGGCAAACAGTGTGCGTCGTTGGGCGTGGTGGAGTCTGCACGCGGGACTGACCCTCGGTGCTGTGGTGGTGCTGGCGCCGTTGGTGTGGATGGGCCTTGCCTCGGTGATGCCGGCGGGCGAGGCAAGCCAACTGCCGCCACGGTGGTGGCCGAGTGCGCCAACCTTGCAGCACTTTGCTGCGCTGTTCGCGAGTCTCGATTTGGGCCGCAACTTTGCGAACAGTTTGTTCGTAGCCACTGCGGCGACGGCTCTGTCCGTCTCCTGCAATGCCTTGGCAGGTTATGCTTTGGCAAAACTGCGATTTGTCGGGCGCGACCGCGTGTATTCGTCGCTTTTGCTCTTGCTGGTCGTTCCAGGACAAGTGGGTATGCTTCCATTGTTCCTGTTGTTGCGCGCCTTCGGTTGGATCGACACGTACTGGGGCGTGCTCGTACCAAGCTTGGCGAGCGTCTTCGGAATTTTTCTTGTACGCCAGTACGCGATTGGAATCCCCGACGCTTTGCTCGATGCAGCGCGCGTCGATGGCGCGAGCGAACTTCGCGTGTTTTGGTCCGTCGGGCTCCCGTTGTGTCGGCCCATTTTGGTAACCCTGGGAGTGTTCACATTTTTGGGCACGTGGAACGACTTTCTCTGGCCACTGATTGTCCTCAGCGATGCCTCGAAGCAAACCCTGCCCGTGGCCCTCGCGAGCTTGGCCGCCGAGCATGTTCAAGATACCGAACTGATGATGGCAAGCGCGGTGATCACCATGCTGCCAGCGATTGTGCTGTTTTTGGCAGCCCAGCGTGCGTACCTGCGGGGCTTGGCGGCTGGAGCGGTGAAGTTTTGATCCGGCAGCTTGCGTAGGCGCTGGGCGGGCGTGCTTTTGCCCGGTGGCTGCTCCGAGCACCACGACTGCTGGCGGCCGTTCCTTCCGGTGCGCAAACGAGCGTTCGCGATCGATATGGCAGACGGGACTGAGTTGGTGGCTTCGGTACGCTATGGAAGTCGCGTCCATGGCGAAAGAAAAGAACAAGCCTGAACGACGCGACGTTGTGGTGAACCGTCGTGCGCGGCACGACTACCACATCGAAGAGACCATCGAGGCCGGATTGGTGCTTACAGGAAGCGAGGTGAAATCGCTGCGTGCGGGCAAAGGGCAACTGAAAGATAGCTATGCCCGGGTGAAGGACGGCGAGGTTTGGCTCCTGCACGCGCACATCAGCGAGTACACGCCTGCAGCCCGGTTTGGTCACGACCCGGTGCGCCCGCGAAAACTGCTGTTGCACAAGCGAGAAATCGCCCGGCTGGCTGGCAAGGTACGGGAGAAGGGGCTCACGTTGGTACCGCTGCGAATTTATTTCAAAAATGGCCGTGCCAAGGTGGAGCTCGGGCTCGCGCGCGGGAAGAAGCTGTACGACAAACGCGCTGCCATGCGGGAGCGCGACGCGCAACGGGAAATCGAGCGCTCGCTACGTGGGGGTCGGGCATGAGGCAGGGGCATGCACGAGAGCACCTTGCGGCACGTCGGTCAGGCGGGTGGCGAGAGTGGCAAATCGCGAGTCCACTCGGCCCGTTGTGGGTGGTAGCGACAGAGGACGAAGTCCTGCACCTGCTTTACTGGGCTGAACAGCGCGAGCGCCTGGAAGCACACTGGTCTCGTTGGTACGCCAGCGAGCCGAGGCCTCAGCGGAGCCCGTTGCCTCGCGTTGCTGCGTTGCTCGACCGCTACTTCGCGGGCGACGTAGCCGCGCTGGAGGGGCTGGCTGTGGAACCGCGTGGCACGAGCTTTCAGCGTCGCGTTTGGGAAGAGCTACGCAAACTGCCGGCGGGAGCTACCGTAAGTTATGCGGGGGTGGCCCGAGCGGTGGGCAATCCCATCGGTGCCCGCGCTGTCGGCCAGGCTGTCGGCAAGAATCCCATCGTGCTGGCGATCCCTTGTCACCGGGTGATCGCTAGCGACGGTGGCCTCGGCGGATACGCTGGAGGTTCGGAGAGGAAGCAATGGTTGCTTGCTCATGAGGCCCGAGGGAGCCGTCAGCCTCGGGGATGATACTTCCGGTGAACGTTGCGTAAATGTTCGCTCGCCACGTGGGTGTAAATCTGCGTGGTGCCTAGGTCAGCATGACCGAGCATCATTTGCACGGCACGCAAGTCGGCTCCGCGTTCCACTAAGTGGGTCGCAAACGAATGGCGGAGGGTATGAGGACTCAGCTTACCAGTGAGGCCTGCGCGTCGGGCGAGAAGTTCGAGCCGGCGCGCAACGTGGCGGCGTCGCAACGGCCGCCCGCGACGCGACAGAAACACGAAGCTGCTAGGTTTCCCGCCAGCCAAGCGCGGACGCACGTCGCGCAAGTACGTTTGCAGCCGTTCGCGAGCGTAGCGCCCGATGGGGACCGCTCGCTCCTTGGAACCTTTCCCGGTGACCACGACAAAGCCAGCCTCCAGGTTGAGTTGGGACAGTTTTAAGTTGGCAACTTCGGAGACGCGCAAACCGGCTGCGTACACCAGTTCGACGAGAGTCTTGTCCCGTCGCAGGAGCAAGTCGTCCGCGGGGTCGTCGCGAAGGAGCGAGGCAATGTCTTCCACCGAGCGACTGCGTGGCAGGGTACGGGGTAGCCGGGGGCTCTGAACGTCTTCAGCGGGGTTTTGCCGTAACCAACCCTCGCGCACGAGAAAGCGACAGAAGCTGCGCACGGCCGAAAGGCGCCGCGCGCGAGTACGCGAGCTGAGCCCGGCGCGCTGCAGGCTGTGCAAGAAGCTCGAGACATCCGCAGCCGCTAAGTGCTCCGGTCGAATCACCTCGCGCTGCTCCAGGTGACGCACAAACTCCGCGAGGTCGTGGCTGTAAGCGGCCAACGTGTGCGGAGAAGCGCCACGCTCCACTGCGAGATAGTGGAGGAACGCGTCGGTCGCTTCGTGCCACGACTGTGGCCAAGGTGCGCCCATGGGGCATCGCCTCTGGTTGCTATGCCCCGGAGGCGGCCGCCTTTGCTTCGGCGGAAGCGGACTCCTCGGCGGTCAGGCGCTCGTACAGCACCGAGCGGATGCGTTCGAGTTCCGCGGGGGCAACGATTTTCTTTCCGTCCGGCCCGGTCACGTAAAACACGTCGAGCACTTGATCCACGTTGGTGGTGATTTTCGCGAGGTGGATGGACAATCCCAGGTGGTAGAGGGTGTTGGTGATCGTAAACAGCAACCCAACGCGGTCGTGCGTGTACACGTCGAGCACCGTGTAGTGGTCCGACACCTGGTTGTCCACTTCGATTTGCGTCGGCACCTTGGGCGTATAACGTCGGGGCAGGCCAAGGCGCGGCCGGGCGCGCGCGACCAGTTCCTCGACATCCAGGCTGCCTTGGAGCACCTGCCGCAAGTTCGCCTCGGCGCGGCTCCAGCGTTCAGGGAGCGTGACCGTCTCGGGATGGTCGCCATGCGAGATGCGGAACACGTCCACGGCCACACCGGCAGTGCTTGTGTGGATGTTTGCGGTGAGGATGTTCATTCCTTCGGCCAGCAGCACTCCGGTAATCATCGAGAACAGCCCCGGTCGGTCGGCAGTCACCACGGTCCACTCGCTAAACGCCCGCTCGCGGAAATGGCGGACCGAGCACACCACGTCGCCAGGGTGGTCTTGGTAGTCGCGATACAGCTCCAAATGGTGGAGGATGGTTTCCTCCGGGGTCGAAAGGAAGTACCGCTCGGGCATGCCTGCCAGAAATCGTTCGCGGATCGCTTCCGGGACGGTGCTGGCGGCGGCTACCCGCTGGCGCACGCGCGCGGCGCGATCGCGGTAGTCTTCTTCGACGAACGCCTCGCGTTCGAAGACTTCGGCCGTGCGCAAGTATAGTTCCGCCAGCAGCATGTCGTGCCAACTATTCCAAATTTTCGGGCCCACGGCGCGCATGTCGGCAAAGGTCAAGAGATAAAGCCTCTTGAGATTGTCCAACGTTTCCACTCTGCGCGCAAAGTCGATGATGAGCCGGGGGTCGTGGATATCGCGCCGCTGCGCCAGGTGGGACATGTTTAAGTGCTGTGCCACAAGAAACTTCACTTGTGCAGCTTCGTCGGGGTTGAGATGCAGGCGCGCCGCAATGCCATCGCACATGGCAGCGCCTCGCTCGGAGTGGCCGCCGCCCCGGCCCTTGCCAATGTCGTGCAGGAGCATGCCGAGCAAGAGCAGGTCGACGCGATCGATGTCGCGCATGACGTGGGTCAGCAACGGCACGGCTTCGCGGTACTTGCCAGCGCGGAGCCACTCGAGTTCTTGAACCGCGCGGAGAGAGTGCTCGTCGACCGTGTAGATGTGGTAGACGTCGTGCAAGACCATGCAGGTCAAAGCTCCGAACTCGGGAAGGAATGCCCCGAGCACGCCTGCTTGGTGCATCTCGCGCAGGGTGTCCGCAACGTTGCGACCTCGCAAGATTTGGAAGAAAGCTTCCACCGTGCTCGGGTGCGAGCGCCAGGTATCGTCGAGCAAGTGCAGGTGTTCCCGCAGGAGTCGCTTGGTCGCGCGCGAGATCTTCACTTCGTGGCGTTGGGCGTCGAGGAAGATGCGTACGAAATTGCTCGGGTCTTCCTGAAGGAGTTCCGGACCGGCAATGCTGAGCAAATCGTGAGCGATCGTCACTCCGGGACGGATCCGCCGCACACGTGCCCAACTGAACGGGAAGTACGATCGCGAGCGCCGCACGCAGCGTTCGATCATGTCGGCGGCAAAGCGGTCGAGCGTTGCCGCCGACAAATAATAAGCTCGCATGAACTGCTCGACGCCTTTTAGATGCGCGCTGTCCTCGTATCCGAGGAGAGCGGCGATTCTCTCTTGGTAGTCGAAGGTGAGCTGGTCTTGATGTGCTCGGGCGAGGAAATGCAACGAGTTTCGCACGCGGAAGAGAAACTCGCGTGCTTGCTCTACTTCTTCGCGCTCTCGTTCGGTGAGAATGCCCTTCTGCACGAGCTCTGCCAAGCGGTTGGTTTTGAATTTGACCTTGGCCATCCACAGCGCGGAGTGCAGTTCGCGCAAGCCTCCCTGACCTTCTTTGATCTGGGGTTCGAGCAAGTACACCGAATCGCCGTAGCGATGATGGCGTGCGGCGATTTCGGCCAGCACTTCGGCGAAAAATCGTTCTGCGTTGCGGCTGAGGACTTCTTTCTCCATGCGCTGGGAAAATTCTTCGTACAGAGCCTGGTCGCCGCACACCAGGCGAGCGTCGAGCAACGCAGTCTTGACCTTGAAATCGCTAGCGGCCAATCGCAGGCACTCGCGTACATTCCGGAGCGCATTGCCCACGGTGAGCCGCGCATCCCACAACGTATAGAGAATCCGCTCAGCAACGTACTCGATGAAGGGTTCCCCTTTGTGGGGATACAGGAACAACAAATCGAGGTCCGAGTACGGGTTCAGCTCGGCTCGCCCGTACCCTCCTTGGGCGACAAGTGCAAAGCGCTGGTCCAGTTGAGCAAACCGCTGGCTCGCTTCTTCGACGGAAGCTTGAAACAAGGTGTGCACGAGAGCATCGACCGCTGCCGTAAAGGCTTGCACCACCGCAGTGCCACTCGCTCCGGCAACGTGCCAGGCAAACAAGCGCTCACGCGCCGCTTCGAGGTACTCTCGAGCAGCTTGGCCCCAGTCACCCTCCAGACGAAGTTCCGGAGGTGCCGGTGGGAGCTTGGGGAACTCAGCAACGTCGGCGCGTAGATTCATACAATGCCTGGCTTTTTGGCCTTTCTCTATCGCAGGGGCCAGGGGGTGCAAGGCTCATGCGGGAAGTTTCGCTTCCGCCGAACAGGGCAAGCTCAAAGTTTGCCGAGGCTGGATGCGACACCTGGGCTCGGGCCTGGGGCGATCCTGTGCGCTGGATCGTCATGAGCGCTCTTTGACGTGCAAACCTCGCACGCAGCCGTTAGGGCCCTTGACGCGCGCGGGTGACGAGCTCGTGGAGGCGGAGCAAGGCTTCGATGGGGGTGAGCCGCTCGACATCGATTTGTGCAAGCTCGTCGCGAAGCTGGTCGACGGCGGGTACGAACAAGGGCATTTGCGTGGCCTCGGTTCGTTCTTCGTGCGCGCGGGCCAAGCGTGGCTGGCCTGTGGCATCCAGTTCAGCTTGTTCCAGATTCGCGAGGATTTCTTTCGCGCGGCGGACAACGGCCTCAGGGACACCGGCGAGCCGCGCCACCTCGATGCCGTAACTTTTCGAGGCCGCTCCGGGTACGATCCGGCGAAGGAAAATCACCTCTCCCTTCCACTCGCGAACTGCAACCGAGCAGTTGCGGATTCGCGGGTGTACCCGGGCGAGGTCGGTGAGTTCGTGGTAGTGAGTCGCAAACAAAACCAGTGGTCGACGGGGAGACTCGTGTAGGTATTCCGCCACTGACCACGCGATGGAAATGCCATCGAAGGTGCTGGTGCCGCGCCCGATTTCGTCGAGGATCACCAGGCTGCGGTCGCTGAGGTGGTTGAGGATGTTGGCCGTTTCCTTCATTTCCACCATGAAGGTCGACTCGCCCTCAGCAAGGTTGTCGGAAGCGCCAACGCGCGTGAACAGACGATCGACTAAGCCGATCTCCGCCTCTGTCGCTGGTACGAAACTTCCCATTTGGGCAAGCAACACGATCAAGGCTACTTGGCGGAGGTAGGTGGATTTACCGGCCATGTTCGGACCGGTTAACACGATGATTTGCGCTTGTTCCGGGTCGAGTTCCGTGTCGTTGGGCACGAAGCTGGACGCATTGCCCATCGCTTCCACCACTGGGTGCCGCCCGTCACGAATGCGCAGTTCGCGTCCCTGATGGAGGCGTGGTCGCACATAGCGGTGCTTCTCCGCCGTGGTGGCTAGGGCGCAAAGGGCATCCAACGTGGCCAGTGCGCGCGCCGACTCAGAGAGCCGCGCTTGCACCGACGCGGCCTCCTCGACGAGTTGAGCAAACACTTGCGCTTCGCGTGTCCGCAACCGCTCTTCAGCACCCAGAATGCGCTGCTCGTAATCCTCGAGCTCGGTAGTGACAAAGCGTTCGGCGTTGGCCGTGGTTTGCTTGCGCCGGTAATCCGGCGGAACGAGGTGCAAATTGGGCTTGGTAACCTCGATGTAGTAGCCGAAGACGTTGTTGTAGCGTACCTTCAACGAGGCGATGCCTGTGCGGGCCCGCTCGCGAGCCTCTAGGTCGGCAAGCACTTGCCGGCCACTATGGGCGAGGTGGCGGAGTTCGTCGATCAGAGAATCGAAACCGTTGCGAATCGTTGGGCCCTGGTGAAGCTGGTGCGGAGGCTCGTCGACCAATGCTTGTTCGAGCCGTTGGGCAAGCTCGGGCAGCGGGTGCAAATCCTCGCTCAGCCGGCGCAGCAGCCCGGCTCCGGCGGGAGCGAGTTCGAGTTTGAGCGTTGCCACTGCGTCCAAGGAACGGCGCAGGTGGACCAAGTCGCGGGGCTGTACGCGACGTGCGGCGAGGCGGGCGGTGAGGCGTTCGAGATCGCCGAGTCGGGCGAGGTCTTGTTCGAGCGCTCGTCGCCAGGTGCCTCGCTCTACGAGCTCTTCGACCGCGTCGAGCCGGCTGCCGATCCGCTGCAAGTCGGCGAGTGGCGCCAGTACCCAGCGGCGGAGTTCTCGGCTGCCCATGGCTGTGCGTGTGTGATCGAGGACCCAGAGCAGCGACCCTCGAACCTCACCGCGGAGGTTCGTGACCAATTCGAGATTTCGCTGAGTGGCTCGGTCAAGATACAGCGTGCGTGGTGTTTCGCTGGTCGCGGGCAAGCGAAGATGGGCCAGGCTGGCGCGGTGGGTCCGCTCGAGGTACTGGAGTGCAGCGCCCAGCGCCCGGCACAAAAGTTCGGGGTACGCGTCGGTGGATCGCTCCCGGAGCCAAGCTGCGCCAGCGTCCGGCGCAAACGAGGCCGTGGGCAGACGCGTCACGCTGCTTGTCGGGATTCGCTGCGGAAGTTCTTGGGCAAGGCTCGCGTCTGCTTCGTCGATCAGGACCTCCCGCGGGTCGAGGCGGTTCAGCATGTCCCAGAACGACTGCCGCTCAGCGCAGACATGGAATTGCATCTCTCCGGTCGAAAGATCGGCCGCCACCAGTGCGGCGCGCTCTGCTTCGCGCGCGATTGCCACAAGGTAATTGGGAAGACGGGGGTCGAGGTACTCTTCCTCGGTGACCGTTCCCGGAGTGACTACCCGCACGACCGCACGTTGCACCAAGCCCTTGGCCGTTGCCGGGTCTTCCATTTGCTCGCAAATGGCCACTTTCAGTCCGGCTGCAAGCAATTTGGCGATGTAGCTCTGTGCAGCGAAGTGCGGAACGCCACACATGGGAATCGGCACCTCATCCTTGCGGCTCCGAGTGGTAAGCGCGACGTCGAGGATCGGAGCAGCGCGTTCCGCATCGTCGAAAAACAGCTCGTAAAAATCTCCCAGCCGAAAGAACAGTAGGGCATCCGGATACTCTGCCTTGAGCCGGAGGTACTGTTCCATCATCGGTGTCAGTTTTGGTTGCGCCCGCTCCATCGCCGCCGCCATATTGGCACCCGTAGTTGCATGCGGCAACGTGACCGGAGCCCGGCTTCAGGATCGCCCGCCAAGAAATTTTGTCTCTTCGTTTGTTGACTCCGGCGCTGAGCGAAGCGTACGATCCCGCGCGGTTCGAGCGTGCGACGGTGCACGCGTGGACTTTGCGGCCTAGTTTGGTGCACTCGCCGCCCACGACGAAGCGAAGAGCCGAAAGGATGAGGCTATGAACAAACAACGGGGCAATGGCGCTCAGAGTCCATGGAGTTGGTTTGTCATCGTCGTCGGAGCTGCTTTGGTCTTGGGCGTCGGGTCTGTGCGCCCGGTATGGGCAACCGTGGTGCAGAATCCGTGTGCCGGGGTGGCAGACGGCACCCCGTGTGACGATTCGGATCCGTGTACCGTGGGAGAGTCTTGTCAAGGTGAGGTTTGCACAGGTGGAAGTCCCGCCCCGGACGGTACATCCTGCGACGATTTCGACCCGTGTACCGTAAACGATACCTGCATCGACGGATTATGCCAGGGTGGCGGTGCGAACCCACAATGTGGGTGCTGCCAATTCGACTCGTACCTTTCGAGCGTTTTTGGCGAAACGGCAGCTTCGGTCTTCGGGTCCTGCTCTAGCCCGGTCACGGAAAGTTTTTGTTCCCAGGAGCTTGGCGGAACGTTTCAATCGGGAGCATCGTGCAACTTGGAAACCGGCCTTTGCGAACCAGCCGCTACGTGCGGAAACGAGGTCGTCGAAGCCGGGGAAGAATGCGACGACGGCAACACGGTCGGCGGTGACTGCTGTGACGCGCAGTGCCATTTCGAACCCGTCGAGAGCCCCTGCGACGATGGCAACGCGTGCACGATAGAAGATGCGTGCGACGGCGAGGGGAGTTGCGTAGGTGGTGTACCGCTGACCTGCGACGATGGGAACGTTTGCAACGGCGTGGAGAGCTGCGATCCGCAGTTCGGTTGTCAGGCGGGGACGCCGCTGAACTGTGACGATGGGAACGTTTGCAACGGTGTGGAGAGCTGCGATCCGCAGTTGGGTTGCCAAGCAGGCACACCTGTTTCCTGCGCTCCCGCGGTGCCCCCGTGTGAGGCTGGGGAACAATGCAATCCCTCGACTGGGCTTTGCGAGCCTTTGCCGGACCCACCGAACACAACGCCTTGTGATCTTGACCAAAACGTGTGTACCACTGACCGGTGCGACGGTGCTGGAAGCTGCGTCTTCGTAGAGAACGCGGCTTCAGGGACCTCCTGCGACGACGGCCTGTTCTGCAACGGCACCGACACCTGCGACGGAAGCGGCACCTGTGAGCACAGCGGCGACCCGTGCGTCGGCGGGGCGGAGTGCAACCAGATCTGCAACGAGGCGCAAGACAACTGCTTCGACCCGCCCGGCACTCCATGCAGCGACGATGGCCTGGTGTGCACGGCCGACGCTTGCAACGGCTCCGGCTCCTGTGCCCACACTGCCCTGCCACCGGCCCAGTGCCCGAAGGGCTACGTGCTGCTCGAAGCCCCAAGCACCGCCACGGCAACGGCCCGCTTGGAGAGAGACGGGCAAGCAGTTGGTGCGGCGTGTGCCGAGAGTGCAAAGTTGTTGCGTTCCGCGCAAATTGCGGGGGATGCGGTTGCCCAGGCAAGTGCGGGCTCGGGCCTGAGCCTCAACCAGCAGGCGACAGTTGGTGGGGCGTGTGTGACCGGTGGAGGTCCGATTTCTCTGGGGGCCAGTGCCCAGTGTGCGGGCGGGCAAGGGAGTCCCGGCGCATTCGGGCAAGTGCTGAGCGACTGTATTGGGGCGGCGGATCTGGCCGATGTGCGGCGCGGAGCACTGATGGCGCTGCCTGCGAACCAGACGTTCGGGCCGGTGACGGTCGGGAGCAACACCACTGTGAACGTGAGCGGGTTCGGCGCTGTGCCGGTGATCGACTACCAGTCGTTGGTGGTGAAGCCGAACAAGACGTTGACGATCCAGGGTGGTGCGGGCACGCAAGCGGTCGTGGTGCGGGTGGCTGGGGATTTGCGGGTGCGGCGGGGTGCGAAGATTGTGGGGACCGGAATGTCGGGAGCCCCTGGGAGTCGGATTTTGATTTTGGTGGGAAACGAAGCATTTCTCCGCCGGAGTAGCCGGGTGGAGGGGACGGTGTATGCGCTGGGGAAGGTACGAGCCGGATGGGACTCCGCCGTGGAGGGGGCGTTGCTGAGCAAGACGCGCATTGAGGTGGGCCGCTCGGCAGTGGTGAACCACGTTCCGTGGGTGTTGTGGTAGGGGTGGTCTCGTAGCAGCCGTGCATTGCAGGAGCCTCCCGGCCACACCGGGAGGCTCCCGGTGTTTTCTGTAGAGGACAACTCTTGTGGCTGCGCTATCCGGCCTTTGGTCGTTTCGGCTAGGAGCCTGTCGCAGAAATCAGAGTTGAGAGATCGCGAGGCTCACGGAAGCCCAAAGGTGCACGATCTCACCTTGGCCAGGGCTAACAGAATCCCGGAAAGCGAGCATTCCCGGCTTTCTCCGATGGGCTCCTAGGTCCCGGGCGAGGCCACTCTGGTCGGGAGCCTCCGTGGCTGGCGAACGGGAACCGGGAAGGTCATACAAGGCCCGGAGCTGGCGGGATGGAGTTTTCCCCGGTCACGAGTTCCCGGGAAAGATTGCTCAGGACGAGTCGACAGAGGCGTTTAGCAGTCGTTTTTCGCTCGACGTGACTCTGGAGGAGTCCCCCTTCCGAGTTGGGGCAAGAGTTGTGATTGCGTTGGCAGCGTGGGTTTCGTGCACCGGTCTACGCAGCTTTTAAGCGTCTTCTCACAGCAAGACTGACCAACGTACTTTGTCGCACTCAACCTACGCCGGGGTGGGCGACACGGCGGCAAAAAAATTCGTTGCTTCGCGGTGCAACTCAATCATAAATACGGACTGGACGGTAAAGTTCGTTGGTCGACTGCTCGAGACCAGCGAGGAGCGCTCCGGAGAAATAAGTAGGAACCCCAGTGGGAGGGAAGACAGATGAGAATCGTTCGACTCGCGTGGGCTGCAGGGATGATGGGTTTGCTTGTCGCGTCATCACCAGCGGCGGGGCAGTTCAATTTATCCGTGCACCGGGCTGCCGACGGAACCGTTTACCAGGCGATTGTCGTACCCACACCCCTAACGGGGGGAGCCGAACAGGTACGGATAACAACGGTCGCCGGTTCTGTTCAAGGCGTGCAGTCGTGCTCGGTAACCGGTGGAACCTCCGGTATGACTGTCGCCACAGTGGCCGGTGTCGACACCTTTGTTGGTTCCCTGCACCCCATTAGTCAGGTTCTGAGAACCAACGTCTTAACGCCGAGCGGGGGCGGGATAGGTTTCAGCCCAGGTGGCAGCGGAAAGCTATCGGTTGGGACCATAGAAGTTTGTGCGAACCCGGCGGACTGTTCAGGGGGAGATCCGGATGCCTACATTTACGACCTGGACGGCAACGTTGTCACGTCTGGCGCCATTGCTGGCGATCCGGTGCCGGTAGCATGCACTGCGGCTTCCGTAACTGCGCCGTGCTCGTCCGGGAATTTCAGCGCGTTTGGCTTTGGGCTCAGCCGTGACGTGGACACGAAAACCTGCAACGTTCAGCCCACCACTACCCGGACAGTGTGCGGCCCGACTCCAGGCGATGGATTCGCTGTACAGCCGGGTCAACTCGTGGTCTTTATGTACCAGGGTGGGCTGGTCAACACAGGCTTTTCGGTAGGGGCTGCAGGCTTTCGGATAGATACAAACGGGGCAAACGATCCGAACTGCAGTCCAAACACGGTGATTGGGGCCGACGGGCAGAACCAGAGCGCACCTCCCCCACCTCCACCGACACCGACCCCGACACGTACAGCGACGCCGACTCCCACGGCGACGCCAACGCCAACTTGTGATGACAATAACGAGTGTACCGCGGATAGCTGGGATGGGACGCAATGCGTCCACCAAGCGGTTCCAGATGGAACGCCCTGCTCCGATGGCAACGCTTGCACGCAGGGCGAGCAGTGTCAGGCTGGGTCTTGCCAAGGAGGAATCCCTGTAAATTGTGACGATGGTAACGAGTGTACATCGGATAGTTGCAGTCCGGCTTTGGGGTGTGTCAACAACCCTCTACCTGCACAAAGTCCCTGCACCGATGACGGTAGGGTATGCACGGAAGATGTTTGCGACGGCTCAGGCAGTTGTGTCCACGTTGACGTGCCTGCCACGGACTGTCCCAAGGGATACGCGGTGTTAGAGGTTCCGAGTGCCGCGCAGGGAACGCTATTTGCGCGGCGCACCTCTCAGGTGACAGGGCCGGCATGCGTCGAGAGCGCACGACTTGGTCGCTCTGCGACAATCCAAGGGGATTTGTTGGCGGGCGCAGCAACAGGGACTGCAATCCGCGTGGGCAGAGAGGCCCAGGTAACCGGGGTATGCGTGACTGGCGGAGGGCAAATAGCGATCGGTAGGAGTGGCCAATGTGTGAGCGGACAAGGAAGACCGGATAGTTATGGTGCCGTATTGAGTTCCTGCATGAATGCAGCCGATTTGGCGGACGCGCGAGTCGGTGCGTTGTTGGGACTGCCTGCAAGTCAGACTTTCGGTCCTGTAACCATATCAAGCGATTACACGTTGGATGTAACGAGCCATGGCGCGGTCCCTGTGATTCAGTACGCCTCTTTGAGGCTGAAACGTGACCGGACGCTCACGATTCAAGGGAATTTTTCCACGGAAGCGGTCATTGTTCGTGTTACCGGAAACCTCACCCTGGGGCGCGGTGCGAAGATTCTAGGGGTGGGTATGAGCGGGAACCCGGCGGAAAGGATTCTTTTCTTGGTAGGTGACACTGCTGTTGTGCGCAAAAACGGCATCGTTCACGGCACATTGTTCGGCCAAAACCGTGTTTTCGTGGGCTGGAATGCTTCTGTGGATGGAGCCCTTTTGAGCAACAGCAAGATTGAGGTCGGGCGAACGGCGCGGTTGAATCATGTCCCGTGGAGCCTTTGGTAAAGAGGGCTGCGTTACGCGTTTTCGAGCCGGTAGCGTGGGGTGTGGGAAGTACGTGGGGGAGCGGGGGAAGATCTTAGCTCACCCGCGTGATTAGCACGTTGGATCTTCACGGCGCGGTTTGATCGGGAATAGGGTAGTGGTAGCCGAGGTCTGCCGCTCCTTGGTCCGGAACGTGATCGGTCCGTGTAGTGAGGCTCGCAACGCCCGCTTCTAAAGCGGACACATCACCAGCGTCAACGGCCGGGCTTGTTCGCGCCTGTCCAGCAGCGCGCTGGCTAAGGCGAAAGTCGTCGTCCTTGTCTCCCTGACCCCCGATGATTCCGTCCGCGCCAGCCGGAAGGATGAAAAGAGGGTCCGCGACCGTGTCGCGCAAACCGAGAGGAGTTCCGGGCCCAAACGAATCCGATGCTAAATTGTAGTCGCCCGTGTAGCCCGGGAGAGAAAGCCGGTTGACTTGAAGACCGTGCGGCTGGTTGCCCGCGAAAATATTGCGGCGTACCACAGCGCCCTCAGACGGTGCTCGAGTGTCCGCGCCGCCGATGAGGACCCCTCGATTGTTGTTGAACGCAACCGTGTTTTGCAGGATTCGGGAAGCGTAAGAGCCGGTGATCGAACCATCGACAGCGATTCCGGTGCTTCCGTTAGCGTACACCAGGTTATTCCATATGAACGCTTCCGGTGAATCCCAAATGAGAACCCCTCGCCCCGCGTTGGAAAAGACTACCGTACTGAGAATTGCACTAGCGTTGGCATTCACGATCTGCAGTCCATTACTGCGATTGCGTCCCACCCTCGAGAACTCGATTCGCAGTTCCGTTACGTTCGTGGCGCGGACTCCTTCCTGGCCGTTGTCCGTCACTTCGAGCTTGCGAAGCTGGGCGCTACCACCGGAAAGGACAAGGCCTTCCAGCTGGTTTGAAAGGAAGCGTGCCGCTTCAACTTCCACCTCCGATGTAGTGCTCGCGAAACCCGCCTTTCGGTTGATCTCGGCTGAGCAGTGTTTGAGGACCGCTTTGGTCTCCTCAAGTGTCAGACCATTCAGGACATTTCCTGAGAAGCTGCAATCATCGATCTCCACGAACCCCCCGTTCAAGATTTGTAAGCCGTGTCCCTGGTTAGAGATTGCTTGCGCACCCCTGACTTGGCCTGAGGAAATTCCGCGCAGACTTATACCCTCCTGTAGGTTCGAAGTCGCGCGAATGTCATTCAGCACAACTGTTCCCCCGTTGATTCGGATCCCCTCTTGTTGATTGTTTTCCAGTATTCCGCCCGTAACCTGTATGGTGCCGGAGCTTGCGAAGATCCCTTGCCGTTGATTCTGACTTGCTTGGACTTGGCTCAGTTGGAGGGTGCTGTCCGCCGCCAAGATACCTTCGCGGTGGTTGCGACTTGCTAGTATGTCTTGTGCCGTGACAGAGCTCGAGAAGACGCTGAGCCCCGCTTGGTCGTTGTCCGTCACAGCTAGCCTCACCAAACTGGCTGTGGCTCCGTTTTTTAAAAGGATCCCAGCTTGGCGGTTGCGCTTGAAGGCACTGCTTTCTGCGGTAAGGCTGCCAGCCTCTACAACGATTCCATTCCCAGCGTTACTTGTGAAGTTACTCGCCTGCACCGTTACGGCTGCCCCGTTCAGTGCCCAGCAGCCGTCCCCTCCATTACGCGCAACCAACGTGCCCGAGAGTCGCATGTCCCCGCCATTAATCACCACACCCCGAGACGAATTATAAAGCACCTTCGTGTTCCGGATAGACAGACGGGAAGTATCGCTTACCCGGATTCCGACCTGGTTTCCACGAACTGTAACTGAATCCAACGTGATTTGTTCAGAACCGGTTCTGATTCGCAAACCGTCGGTGCCTCCTGAGACCGTCACTGAGTAGAGTCGAAGGAACTTTTTTGCGCCGAGCGTCACTACTGGACCTTGGCCGTTGGCATCGATTAGGGCACCGGGCAGGGCATGGAGTATAATTTCGCGGCCTGGGCGGCCCGAGTTGCCAAATGATAAGTTTGCTTCAGTCGCATTGCTCAAAAGGACGACCCGGTGACCTGCGCGGGCAATGGAAAGCGCTTTTGCAAGCGAGCGAAATGCAGTATCGCGAGTAAGCCCAGCCCTCTCATCTGCGCCGTTCGCAGGATCCACGTACAAGTTCCTATAACGGAGAAGTCGGAGGCTGGCACAGGAACTTGGGGTGTTCGAGTTCCCATAGTGGTAACCAGCGTCGACCCAGCCTCGGTCGGGTCGACCATCTTTACGCGTCGTCGCGCGGCTCAACCCAAGGCTTCGTGCCGAATCAACCCCAGCATCTACGGCGATGCTCAGAAAAGACTGCCCCGTCGAGGGATGACTCAATCGAAAGTCGTCGTCGGCGAAGCCAAGTCCACCTAAAGAGTTGTCGGGTCCGGCTGGATCGATGAAACCTGGATCGCCGAGTCGGTCCGTTGGATCGAGAAGAGTGCCATGCGCCACTCGATCTCCGATCACGTTGCCTCCGCTCAAGAAAGCAGGCAGCGAAGATTCATTCACCTGGTATCCCGCGACGGCGTTGCCGCTCGTGATGTTGTTGACCACCAGAGCACCGGGCGAACCGACCGACGTGCCCGAAATAAAGATTCCCCGATTCCCATTCGCATACACCGTGTTGTTTGACAAACAAGCGTTTGGCGAGCCCGTTACGTTTCCTGTGATCAGGACGCCGGACCGCCCATTGCCATAGACAAGGTTGTTGAACACCAGCACGTTCTTGGAATCCTGGACATAAACTCCGTTACCCGAACAACCGGTAACGATGTTGTTGCTCACCACAGCATGATCGGAGCCAGATTTGATGTAAATGCCGTTTACCGCCCCAAAAACCACAAAACCTTCAATCCGGACAGCGATTTTTCCGTTAATCAGGAAGCCAGCCGATTTTCCGGTGGCATCCAGCACAACAGGTCCCTCTGGGTCCCCCGTTTCAACTCCCCGAGTGTCAGCGTAAAAAGTTACTCTGCCGAAAGCGCGCGGCGAGAGATCACCTTCCTGGTAAGTGCCCGGGCCCACCACGATGCGATCGCCAGCGTCTGCAAGTGCCGCAGCCCGAGTAATTGAGGCAAGGGCTCTGGCGGGGCTGAGCCCGTCCTGACTGTCATTGCCCCCGACCCTGACAAAAAGTGAGCGGCCGAATGTCAAAGCAGGCACTACGTTTCCGAGCAGGCAAACCGCCAGAGTGACGCGAATGGTTCGAAAAAGCTGGCCCTTGTTAAACGGTGGGGCGAAGTTAGCGAAGGGCATGGCGAGAAACCCACACGCTGTTGCGCGAGCGGGTAATACTCCAGCTCCAGAAACCGTGCGATCCAAGGTTGTTCACGAAGCAAAAGACGGGAACACAGCGTGCGCGTTTTTGCAAGCCACGTTTGGTGAGCCTGGAGTGACGGACTTCGGTCGAATCGCGGGCGCTAGCAGGAAAATTCATCCGGCTCCTGACATGAACGGGCGGAGTGCAATCTGGCCTGCGTGGGAACTATGAACGGCTATGTCGGTACGATCGCGTGTCTGTCCCAACTGAGGGTGCGAACAGATGCAGTTCACGGTCGCCCCTAGTTGTCTCCGTTGCTTCATGCGACGCTGGAGCCGAGCGACTGCTTGGGATCGAGTCGTGGCTGCGCTGGTTTGGTGTCTCCTGGATAGTTTGGGGTTGTGGTGAGCCAGCTGGGAACAGGTTCCGCGGGGCCGTCGTTTCGCATAGGGCGTCCAGGCCAGACGACCCTCTTGCTCCAGTGTGGTGAGCTATGGTTGAAGCACGGCGTGGTGAACAATCGTTCTTCTCTTTCAGTGTGGGATGATTTCCCTGTCCACCAAGTCCCCGAGGTGGTGCGGCACGTCGGTACCAGCGACCGAAATTTTTACGACCGGTACTACTTCAACCTGCACGCGTGCGATGACTCCCTGTTCTTGATCTTGGGCATGGGGCAGTACCCCAACTTGGCTGTGCAGGACGCGTTCGCGTGCGCGACGCATGCCGGAGCGCACCATGTGGTGCGTGCGTCCCGGGTCTTGGGCGACCGTGCAGATCTGACCGTTGGCCCTTTCCGCATCGAGGTCCAGGAAGGGTTGAAGCGTCTACGAGCGGTACTGGAGCCGGGAGACTACTCGCTTGCATTCGACCTCCAGTGGCTGGCGCACACGCCGGCGTACCTCGAGCCGCGACAATTTATTCGCAAGTACGGGCGAGTGTTGTTCGACACCCAGCGGTTTGCGCAGACAGGTTTCTGGAGCGGATGGCTACAAATTGGCGACCAGCGCTTCCGCGTAACGCCGGACCGTTGGTGGGGGACACGGGACCGGTCGTGGGGGGTCCGACCCGTTGGGGAGCCCGAGCACCCGGGAATCCGACAAAACGAAGGGCCGCTCACCGGTATGTGGAACTACGCCCCGATGCAGTTCTCGGATCACGCCATTCTCTACATGGTAAACGAGACGGACGACGGTGATCGCCCATTGCAAGAAGCGGTTCGGATTTGGGTGGACCCGAACCGCGAGCCGGAAGCGCTGGGGCGCCCAGAGCATGAACACGAGCTTGTGCCGGGCACGCGGCTCGTGCGCAGGTCGAGGCTGCGTTTCCCGCGTGCCCCCGAAGGGGAACTGGTCGTCGAGGTGGCCCCGCTGTTGAATGCTTTCGTCGCCGTGGGAACTGGCTACGGAATGGACCCCGATTGGCGCCACGGCATGTACCAAGGCCCTCTTGTCGTCCAAGGCCTGGTTCGCCAGCTGGACGAGATCACGAGCTTCGGTCAGTACGGTTTGATCGACCAAGTGGCTCGCTTTACGACCAATTTCGGGCAGGTGGGCTATGGGCTGCACGAGTTTGGTTTTTGGGGGCCTTTTCGCCGTTACGGGCTGGTGGATGCGTTTTCCGGCGCTGCGGCCACTTGAGTGTCGCATGGAAGAATCGATTGCGAGGGAGCGAAGGAGCAACCGCGATGCCTCCGCCGAGACGGGATTTCACCCGGCTACAAGGGCAGTTGCAGGATTGGTTTCGAACCAAGTTTCCGGATTGGGGCAGCGTGCGCGTGGACAACCTGCGCGGTCCGGCCGAAACCGGCTATTCGAGCGATACGGTTGTCTTCGAGGTTTTTCCGGACCCAGCCTCCGGAAGGCAACCGAAAACGCTCGTGGCGAAGCTACACCCTGAGGGAGTCACGGTCTTTCCGGAATACGACTTGGAACGGCAGTACCGGCTGCTGGAGGCACTGCAGGCTCTGAGCACTGCGCCGGTACCGAGCGTCTTCTCGTTGGAGCTCGATCCACGCTTTGTTGGCGGGGTCTTTTACGTGATGGATTTCGTGTCCGGCCGCGTTCCTCCGGACAATCCTCCCTACCACACCAGCGGATGGTTGCTCGACTTGGATCCAGGATCCCGACGGCAGCTTTGGGAAGAAGGAATTGCCGCGATGGCAAGGGTTCACCGAACTCGATGCACCGAAGCGATTCGCGGGCTCTTTCCGCAGCCGAAGCCGGGGAGCAGCTTTCTCGACCAGCAGCTGGAGGACTACCGGAAATTTATCGACTGGGGATTGGACCGCAGCCGCTATCCGCTGCTGTCGCGAGCAGAGGAGTGGTTGTACCGGCATCAGCCGCGCGAGGAGCAAGTTGCCTTGTGCTGGGGAGATGCGCGGTTTGGAAATCAAATCTTCAGAGACGGCCGCTGCGTGGCGCTGCTCGACTGGGAAATGGCGCGTTTGGGTGATCCCGTTCAGGACCTTGCTTGGTGGTGGGCAATCGATCGCTGCTTTGCCGAAGGGCTCGGAGTGCCTCGATTGGATGGATTGCCAACGCGTGAAGCAACGATCCGACTGTGGGAAACGCAGTCAACCTTCTCTGCCAAAGAGTTCGACTATTACGAGATTTTGGCGTTGTACAAGTTTACGGCAATCATGGCACGAGTGGTTCGGCAGCTTTGCTTCTACGAGGTGCTTCCCGCAGACACGACGATGGATCGGGACAACTTGGCCTCGGCTGTGCTCGAGCGAGAACTCGATCGCCGCGGGGGATGAGCTGGCAAATCCTGGTACGCATTCTAAGCTGCCTGCTCTGCGAGGAGCATGCGTCATGCTGAGAAGTTTCGACCGTTTGTTTATTGGCGGCGAGTGGGTACGACCGTCGACCGGGCGAAGCATCGCGGTGATTTCGCCACACACAGAGGAGGTTGTTGCGACCGTTCCGGAAGCTTCGGAGGCTGACATCGATCGAGCCGTGGCGGCAGCCCGAACAGCGTTCGATCGAGGCGACTGGCCTCACATGGGTGCGGCTGCGCGAGCGGCAGTGCTGGAACGGTTGCTACAACTCTTGCGCGAGCACCAAGAGGAGCTTGCTGTACTGATCACGCAGGAAATGGGCTCGCCCATTAGCTTTTCGCGCTTGGGGCAAACCATGGCTAGCAACATGGTGCTCGAGTACTATGTGGAGCTCGCGCGGAACTTTGCTTTCGAAGAATTGCGCGACGGGCTCATGGGGCCGGTGTTGGTGCGACGGGAGCCAGTCGGAGTTGCGGCGTGTATCGTGCCGTGGAACGTCCCGTTGTTTACCACGATGCTGAAACTCGCGCCGGCGCTCGTTGCAGGAGCCACGGTGGTGCTGAAGCCGGCGCCAGAAACACCGGTGGATGCCCTGGTGCTGGCTGAGCTCGTGGAACGAGCTGGTTTCCCTCCCGGGGTGGTGAACGTGGTACCCGCTGGTCGCGAGGTGGGTGAATACCTCGTCTGCCATCCCGGAGTTGACAAAGTTGCTTTCACGGGCAGCACCCAGGCAGGGCGAAGAATTGCGTCGCTGTGTGGAGAGCGGCTGAAGCGATGTACCCTCGAGCTAGGCGGCAAGTCGGCCGCCATCGTACTCGACGATGCGCCGCTCGAATCCACCATAGCCGGTTTGGTGCCCGCGATCCTGATGAACAATGGCCAAGCGTGCGTGGCACAAACCCGCGTGTTGGTTTCGAACCGTCGCTATGGGGAGTTTGTCGATGCTCTTGCTCAGGCGTTCCGGGATGCCGTGGTGGGGGACCCGATGGACCCGAACACGGTGGTCGGTCCGTTGGTTTCCTCGCGACAACGCGACCGGGTCGAAGGCTACTTGAGAATCGGCCGCGAAGAGGGCGCTCGTGTTGTCTGTGGCGGGGGACGGCCTCGCCACTTAGCAAAGGGCTGGTATGTCGAGCCGACGGTGTTCGCGGACGTCGATAATCGAATGCGGATCGCACAGGAGGAGATTTTTGGGCCCGTCGCTGCGGTCATTCCCTACGAGACCGAAGAGGACGCGGTGCGCATTGCCAACGAATCGGACTACGGACTTTCTGGTAGTGTGTGGACCCAGGACGTCGCTCGGGGGACCGAGATCGCACGCAGGGTCAGAACTGGCACGTATACCGTCAATGGTTTTACGCTGGAATTTCGGGCGCCCTTTGGCGGTTTCAAAGCGAGCGGGATCGGCCGCGAACTGGGTCCTGAAGGCCTGCTTGCGTATTTGGAGCCGAAATCGATCAGCCTGCCATATGGTTCGCAGGTTCCCTTGAGGAACTAGGCTGCAGCAAAGAGCGCGAAATCGGATTTGCCCAGGCGGCCGAATGGGAGTATGATTCGCCCTCGCTTGGCGGAGGATGTCGTTTGCAGCAAAGACCTTCGCCAAGTTGAAGAGTCCGTGGACAGGGTTCGCGTGTCAAACCAAGTGTGGCCGAGAGGGGAGGGGTCGGGGAGAGCATGAACGCGGCAGATGGAGTTCTACGCGTGGTCCCCCTCGGCGGGCTCGGGGAGATCGGGCTCAACTGCCTGGTGTTGGAGTGGAACGGCTACGCCATCGCCATTGACTGTGGGGTGATGTTCCCCGAGCCCCATATGTTGGGAATCGACTTGGTCATTCCCGATTTGTCTTACTTGGACGGCTTTGGGGAGCGCTTTCTAGGATTTGTACTGACGCACGGTCACGAAGACCATCAGGGGGCACTCCCGTTTGCGTTACGCAAATTTTCCGTTCCGGTGTATGCGACGCCGATGGCCCACGGCCTGGTAGTCGAGCGGCTGAAAGAGCACGGGTTGAGCGTGCCAATGCACGTGTTCTCTGCAGGGGACCGCTGGGAGCTTGGGCCGTTTGTCATCGAGGCGATTCACGTCACGCATTCGCTCGTGGACACCGTGGCTCTTGCGATCCGCACGCCCCTCGGGGTTGTGCTGCACAGCGGGGACTTCAAATTCGACCAAACCCCGATCGACGACAGGCCCTCCAATCTTCACCGGCTTGGGGAGTACGGGCAAGAGGGGGTCTTGCTCCTGCTGTCCGATTCTACCAACGCGGAACGGCCGGGTTACACGCCTTCGGAGCGATCGGTTCGCGCGCCACTGGAAGAGATCTTTCGGGCAACCCCTGGCCGCGTGTTTTTCTCTACTTTTGCCTCTCATATCCATCGGTTGACCCAAGCGATCGAACTTTCGCTGGCTCACCAACGGCGCATCGCCGTGGTTGGACGAAGTCTGTTGAATAGTTTGCGGATCGCCACACAGCTTGGTTATCTCGAGTATCCACCGTCGCTGTTTCTCGATCTCAGCGATCGGGAGGCCCTAACTGGCGAGCGCGTGACCGTGCTGACGACCGGGAGCCAAGGGGAGCCCATGTCGGCGCTCATCCGTATTGCCGAAGGGGGGCATCCCTCCATGAGCATGGGGCCTGGAGACGCGGTGGTTTTGTCGTCACGCGTCATTCCGGGCAACGAAAAGCAAATTAGCAACTTGATCAATCATGTGTTGCGCCGCGGGGCCGAAGTGTTTCATTCGCAAAACACTCCGGTACACGTCTCCGGCCACGCGAGCCAAGAAGAACTCAAGTTGCTCTTGAGGTTAGCGAAGCCGCGCTTTTTCGTGCCGATTCACGGCGAGCTTCGACACTTGATTGCGCACCGCCGACTGGCGTGGGAGGTCGGACTGCGGCCGGAGCAGACCTTCCTGTTGGAAAACGGGAGGGTGCTAGAAATCGATGGCACAGGTGCTCGCGAGCGCGATGCAGTGAAAGCGGGCAGAGTGTTCGTGGACGGCAAGGGTGTTGGAGATGTCGTGGATGTGGTGCTGCGCGATCGTCGCCACTTGTCCTCCGATGGCTTGGTGCTGGCGGTGCTCGCGTTGGACCAGCAAACCGGCAACGTCATTGCTGGCCCCGATCTGGTCTCGCGCGGATTTTTGCCCGAGGTCGGGGCCGAGGCGCTGATGGAACAGGCGCGACAGCTCGTGCTCGAGAGTCTCGCAGAGATGCCCGCCGAAACCCGGACGGATGCCCAGGAAGTCAAAGAGGAAGTTCGCCGTGTGTTGCGGAGGTTCTTTGCAAGGGCTTTGGATCGGCGACCGGTGATCGTGCCGTTCGTCCTGGAGATGTAGCGATGGCGTATGCCCAGCGTACATCGAGTCGGATTTCTGCGGATGAAGTTGCGGGGAGTTCGCAGTACTACGCAGAGATCGCTGGCCTGCTGACGTTGGCGGGTGCGTTGTTCACGCTCGTCAGTTTTGTCTCTTACCACTTGGCTACGGAAAGTGCCTGGGGCGGCGTTCTGGGTGCCACCTTGGCTCGAGTTCTTGGGGGCACGTTTGGCTACGCGGTGTACACCATTCCTGTAGGGCTCGGAGTGATAGGCTTCCGTTTAGTCCGTGGAGGGTTGGAAGACTTTCCGCTGGTCCGCCTGATCCCTTGGGGAATTTTGCTGCTGCTACTTTCGTCGGCGTTGGGGCTGTGGGATCCTCGAGGAACCCGGGGCATTGCCGGTTGGTTTGGCGGCTTCACTGGCGGTTTGTTGCGCGAATGGTGCGGCATCGCGGGTGCATTGGTGGCGTGCTTCATTGCGTTGATGGTAACTGTGAGTTCCATGCTGGGGACGGCGCCGCTTGGGTTGCTTCGCCGGTTGCGTCAGAAACGGTCGGAGCCGCTAATTCGACCAGCCGCGGGAGCCGTGGACCTTCCGGTAACCGGCAGCACAGGTAGCGGTTTGCTCGGATGGTGGCGGGGGCGAGGGGTAGAGAGCGACTTGCCCGTCGTGGAGCTCACTGAGAAGGAGGTAAAGAGGGCAAAGATCCGCCCAAGCGACTTGCAGCGTCCCTTGCCACTCTTTGGTTCGAGCTCTTACGAACTCCCGCCACCGTCACTCTTGAATGCGCCGCCGCGAGAGGTTCTCGATCGAATCGACCAAGGCCAGTTGAAGCGTAGCGCAGATATTTTGGAGACAAAGCTCGCGTACTTTTCGATCCAGGCGAAGGTCGTTGCCATAGAGCCGGGCCCGGTGATCACGACGTACGAAGTTGCCCCCGCTCCGGGGATCAGGGTGAACCGGATTTTGATGCTGCAAGATGACCTTACGATGGCACTGCGCACCAAGGTGCGGATCGTGGCGCCCATTCCGGGCAAGTCCGTTGTTGGGATCGAAGTGGCCAATCAGACGCGTGAGCAGGTTTACTTAAGCGAGGTGATCGAAAGTCAGGCCTTTCAGCAGGCGAAATCTGTCCTCACGCTGGCCTTGGGTAAAAACACGAGCGGGGTGCCTCGGGTGGAGGACCTGGCGCGGATGCCCCATCTGTTGATTGCTGGAGCCACCGGCACGGGGAAGTCCGTGGCACTGAACGCGATGATCATGAGCATTTTGAGCAAGGCTTCACCGCGAGATGTCCGCTTTGTGATGATCGACCTCAAAATGTTGGAATTATCGCTTTACGAAGATTTGCCTCATCTGTTGGTTCCCGTGGTTACCGAGCCGAAAGCCGCTGTGGTCGTGTTGAACAATCTGTGCAAAGAGATGGACCGGCGTTACTTGTTGTTGAAGGACAAAGGCGTACGGAACATCGATGCATACAATGCCTTGCTAACCCTTGACGACGGTGCGGAAGAAATCGTGGAGCTTACCGAGGCAGTGGACCCGAGCAGCGCTTCGGACGACGGGCTCGCCCCAGGTTTGCAGCACGAGCACCTGCCGAAGATTGTGGTGATTATCGACGAATTGGCGGATCTCATGATGACCTCCGGTCGGAACGTCGAAGCACCGATCATTCGTTTGGCTCAAAAGGCACGCGCCTGCGGTATCCATTTAATCGTGGCCACCCAGCGACCGTCCGTGGATGTGATCACGGGTCTCATCAAGGCCAACTTTCCCGCACGGATTTCGTTCCAAGTGGCTTCGAAGGTCGACTCACGTACGATCTTGGATTGCGCCGGTGCGGAACGTTTGCTGGGGGAGGGGGACATGTTGTTTTACCAGGCCGGACGCGGCGAGATAGAACGACTGCACGGGGCGTTTGTCACCGAGGCGGAAATCCGCCGAGTTGCTGAATTCGTCAAGCGTCAGGCGCGCCCGGAATACGCATTCGGACTGCTCGAAGGAGGCAATGGCGAGGAGGGAAGCGGAACGGTCGAGGCCAACGGGGATGGCGCAGAGAGCGACGAGCTTTACGACCAGGCGGTGCGCATCGTGACCGAGACACGGATTGCCTCGATCTCGTTTTTGCAGCGGCGCTTGCGCGTGGGGTATAACCGTGCGGCCCGTTTGGTGGAGCGAATGGAAGCCGAGGGAATTGTAAGCCGGAGCGAAAACGGGCGCCCGCGAGAGGTCCTGGCTCCTCCACCACCAGAACCATGAGAAGTTGGAAGTTCCCGTGCTTTGTGGTTGCCCTCGGACTCATGCTTGTCCGGGCTGGCTCGGCGTCTGGCGAGCGAGCAATTCCGGCGACTCCGCCTGCGGCAGACGCCATCGTTCAGGCGGTCCAGGCTCGTTACGATGCGACCACCGACCTGTCGGGCGACGTGATACAGGAAACGAACGTCGTGCGTCTCAATAAGACGATTGTGGCCCGTGGGACGGTAGCCTTTAAGAAACCCGGCAAGATGCGTTGGGAGCTGGCGAATGGCGACCGGGAAATCATCGTGAGCGATGGCAAGACGCTATGGATATATCGTCCGGAGGATCAGCAAGTTCTGCGGATGCCGTTCGACAGCGCGTTTCGTTCGAGCACTCCCATTTCCTTCCTCACCGGTGTGGGCAAGATTGCAGAGAATTTTCGCGTAGCGTTCGAGGGGGCCGAAGATGGGCGTCTGCGTCTGCGGCTGGAGCCGAAGCGCCAAGAGGCCGATGTGGGGGTGCTTTGGTTGCTGGTGGACGCGACCTCGTTCGACATCGTCGGTGCCGAGGTGCAAGACCCTCTGGGAAACCGCAGTAAGCTCACGTTCCAAAATGTGCGTCGGAACCAAGGGCTAAGCGATACTTTGTTCGAATTTGCCGTGCCTGCAGGAGTGGATGTACTTGAGGCGCCCCGAGAATAACGGGAGGAGGGTGAAGGTGTGCCGTCGTTCGACGTGGTTTCGCAAGTCAACCTCCAGGAAGTGGACAACGCAGTGAATCAGGCCCGCAAGGAGATTGCCCAGCGGTACGATTTTAAAGACACGCGAACGGAAATCGCGTGGGACAAGAAAGCGATCACGATCGTTTCGGAAAGCGAGTTCAAGGTAAAGGCAGTCGTAGACGTGTTGCAGTCGAAGTTGGTGCGGCGTGGGGTCTCACTGAAGTCTCTGAAGTATGCCCCCATCGAACCAGCCGCCGGGGGCCGAGCTCGACAGGTCATTGAAATTCAACAAGGGATCGACCCGGAACGCGCGCGAGAGATCGTGAAGGTCATCAAGGACAGTAAGTTGAAGGTGCAAGCGCAAATCCAGGCAGACCAAGTTCGTGTAAGCGGCAAGAAGAAAGATGACCTCCAGGAGGTCATCCGGCTCCTGCGTGAGCAGGACTTTGGACTTCCTCTGCAGTTCGTAAACTTTCGCGACTGAGGCGGAAGACGATACTGGGGTGGCAGCATCTTCCCGCTGCCACCCCAGACCTCGCTTCGTGCGACCCGTATACGACTTAGCGGCACCAGCCGACCCAGCCCGCTCGTTGCACTCGGGCTGATCCAGCGACGATCACTGTTTTGCCGAAGAGGCCGCCTTCCACCGCGGCGCGCCGGCGCACCGCAATTCTGTCGCCTCCAATCAATGTCGCGGGCAGGTATGCAGAACTACCCACGTTCGTTTGCCCGTCCACCAGGAACACGACTTGGTTTGGATTCAGGCCGTTCAAGAGAACTTTCGCTCGGCGACCGAGTCGGAGGCGGTTTTTGACCCGGATCACGACATCCTCAGTGGTCGGTCCGCCGACCAGCTCTAGTGTGCCGCTCGAACCAATCTTCAGGTCGTCGAAATCCACTACCGCGGTCCCGGCCCCGAAGGTGCCGGACGCCGGCACCCGCAGTGACTTGCGGAGTTTCACCTTGACTGCGCCGAAGGTGGTTTGCGGGTCCGCGGGTAATTGACCGAGCTGGGTCCGGGCAGACTGGGTTTTCGAGCGCGCCAAGGCGCAATCGCTCAGTTCCGGAGCGCTTCCGGACGAATCGGCGCCACGGAATTCCCCGATCAGCGCGTTCTGGGGGTTCACGATTGCCCCTCCAGCGGTGACCACCGTACCTGCCACCTGGGTGAGCTTGCCGAACACGAGTGCGTTCCCGCTCGTCATCAAGCCGACCAGGTCTCCGAGCACCCGCGCGCGCCCCCCCATTTTTGTGACATCGGTGCACACGTGACCGCCAACCAGAGAGCGCCTCCCGAGTACGGTGGTAAAGCTTCCGAGCGGATCCCCGGGAGACCAGCGCAAAATCGCATACTGGCCGGTAGAGGGCTCGCTGCGGCAAACTCCAAAACCGTCGCACTGGTCGCCGCTGGTGCACGCAAGCCCGTCGTCACAGGGGGCGCCCACCGGTTCGAGCCGGCAATCCGCGCTACAGCAGTCGCCGCTTACATTGTTGCCGTCGTCGCATGTCTCTCCGGGGTCGAGATCGCCGTTGCCGCAAAGACCAATCGTTGGGCTTGCAGTGGGTGACCCGGAGTTCGAGGGCGTACGCGTTGCAGTAGCTGAGGCAGGCGTAGGCGTCGGTGTGGCCGTGAAAGAATTAAGGGTGCCGGTGGAAGTAGCCGTTGGGTTGAACCCTCCAGGATTCGTTGCTGTCGGTGTCGCAAGCTGCGACGACGTTGGCACCGCAGTGTTGGTGGGCGTGGGTGTGGCCGTTCGTGTTGGGGTGCTCGTCGGAATTTCAAAACCACATTGGCTTGGTCGTCGCGCCGGATGGAAAACTGCGTTCAAGTACATGCGGCGCCCGTTGATTTCCTCGATCGTAGAGCCAGGGTAATCGTGGCCGGCGAGGTAAAACACGAGTGAGCCGACGCCGCTGCCAAGCTTGGATAGCGACGCTTTGAACTTCGGCGGTGTGGTGCTTGCATGCTGCACGTGTGGATGGCCCCCGTTGGTGAAACTCGATCCTGTAGCAAGAGCATAGCGGGGGATCGCACCACCGCGGTCGGCCAGGTCCCCGATGAATTGGCTGAAAGGCAGGTCCGGAGCCAAATACTCGAAGCCGGTTCCTGGGTCGCTGGGCTTCACGACCCCTCCTGTCGTCTGGAAGTGCCCGAAAGTGGAATGATTCTCGTAGCTCTCGATGGCCTTGCACTGTGCCAGCACATTGCCCCCGGAAAGCAGGAAGTCCCTGACCGCCGCGACCACCGTGTCGTAGTTTGCATCCCTGCTGCCATCGTAGTGGGGTTCGGTGACGATCGTAGCGCAGAGGTTGCCGTTGAGCTGCGCCGCAGTGGTGGGCCGTTGCAACACGGCATAGTCTTCACCCGCGACAAAGCCGGCGGCGTTCAGAACATCTGTGTGGATTGTCGCGTTGTTGTCGTCATTGGCAACGAACACAAACGCGCGCTGCGCTAGTGTATACCGCACATCCGCTTGCGCGGCCTCAACCAAACGATAAACCGCCACGTTGTTTCCGAAGCTGGAGGCTACGGCCATCGCCTGAGAGGCGAACTGTGCCTCGACCACGAACGGTCCGCCCCGGAATTCTACCTGAGCTACAGCTTGCGCGCTCGGCAACACCCGCTCTGCGGTTGCCGAGAAATCGACCGCGTCTTTGCCTTTCCCAGCCCGAATGATCCACTTTACCGGAATGTTCGATTTCAGCAGCCTTTGCACCAACCCGTAGGCTTTCAGATTGAACGGAACGCCGATGTTCTGCTTGTCGTTGTCCATCGGGATCACAAGCGAACCGCTCGGAATGGTTTCGATGTTTGGCGTTGCTGGTGGGATGTCGCCTCCCTGCGCCGGCAGTGGCACGACCAGTGACGACACCGCGATGCCTAGCGCCAGCCCGAAAGCCAAAGCCGACGCAACGTCGACCCGGCTTCGAGTTTGCCGTCTACGTTTAGACTCTCGGCGGGGTTTCGGTAGCACCGCCCTCAACCAGTTGCTTAGGTATTGCATACGTACCTCCATGGATTTGGCCCTGACTCCCAGCCAGCCAGGCTCGCTCGTTTCCCAGGGCAGTCCAGGGAGACCGTGTCCGTCGACGAAGAACGTGACGGAAACAGGGACTTGGCCTGTCGTTGTAATGCTCGACGTGGGTCCAAGGTCGGTCTTTTATCACGGCTGAACTACTCACTTTCCCTACTCGTAAGGACCCCTCGTCAGCCCCCCCATCCGTCCACTCCCTTTGCATGCATACTGCGTTTAGGGTGCTTGTGTCAACAAAAAAAGCGCAGCACTACTCAAAGCAAACGAGAAGTCCTCGACAAACGGATGCTTAGCAGTTGCGGCCAGCGCCTCAGGTTTGGATTTTTTTATCCGAGGATCAACACGCGGGCGAAAAGCTGGGCACGATGAGGACCCCCTGTTGCGTATTGCGTGGCTGACCGCATTGGTCGGCAACGTGAGAACGCCGCCCTTGCCCCTCGTTGTGCTCCGCGTAGGGAAACGAGTCAGCACTAGGGCAGGCTGCTGCACCTCGGCGAGTTGCAGGTCAGGGCCTTCCAGAGGTCAGCTGCGCGACAACCAAGCCTCGCCAGTTGCGAGAATGGTCTTGCCTGGCCTCCGACAAAACGGAGGTCCTTAAGCTACGCTACTTCTGCAACCGTGGAGCCGGACGGCTCTCCTTGGCGTGGCCAAGAAGAAAATAGGCTCCAGCGATTGCGGTACTGAGCGTAGCGGCCACGGTAGGGCTTGGTTGCACCGTGCAAGCTGAAAGTTGGGCCAGAGACCACTTCTGCCGGAATGATGAAAACCTCATCTTCCGCGCGCCGTTGCTTCGCAATGCACACAAAAATGTCGCAGTAGTGGCGATCCCAACGGCCGTGGCGATGAAAGTTAAAGTTCCAGCTTTTGTAGTCGTATGCGTACCGGCGACCGTTCACGGTGACAGTGTGCGCGTACCTTCCAGGAAAGGCAACACGCAGTGCGACTCGGATGTGACCATCCACGAGAAGATCGAACTTGCCGTTGCGCGGGACCTCTTGAACGTCAAATCCCATGCGGCGCAACTTCGCGGCGACGGCTGCTTTTTCTACCTGATGCTTGTGTTGTCGGTTCATGCGGTGCAGCCTGCTGATGGGGAGCCCTGACTTGTTTTCGGCCTCCCGCTTCCCGACCTCCGGATTCCACCGCCCCTCCGCCTGGGATCAGTGGCTGTGGAGTCGCGTATAGCGCGGTGACGAGCCGGTCGCAACTTACTTTCGTCGTCGTGTCTGGGCTCGTGGATCGTTTGCTACTCGATCCGGTACATGAAGAACTCCCCTTGAGTCACCGCGGAGGCAAGTCCGACAAGCGTCAGTGCATGGATGTGGCCCTCCATCTCGTCTCGGCTGAACTTTTTGACGTAAAACGACACTGCCGAAAGGGCGCCGTTCGTGGGCAGGCGCTCCAAAAACTCTATGGCGAGTTTCGCACCGGCTGCCGCCGGCGGGGGCGGCGGATCAGCCGGGATTTCCTCCGCTGTGCGGATATGAACCACTTGGAACGTGCTGGCCTCGGGATGCAACGGGAGGGCTGCAAGGCGGCGGTGGTCGCTTCTTACTTTTGCGATTTGCTGTTTCGAGGGCCGAAACGGTTGTGTTTGTTTTTCCGCGTCCACGAAAGGCGCGAGCGAGGGAACATCGCTGGATTTTTCGGCGCGTTGAAAGGTCCAACGATTGCCAAGGTGGCGGATCCGATAGAGCTGGAAATTGTTGCGTACCTTGCCCTGGCTTAACTTTGCATTGGTGACCATCAGCCAGAGACCCGCAAGTTCCTCCGGGATGGCGCCAAACGTTTGCGTGACCGACTCCTGCGGCGTCGCAGGCGGTGCCCCCGCCGAGGTCGTCGGCGGGAAGGTTGGCAGGGGAGCGGGCTCGGCGGAAAGGGAAAAAGGAGCCAGTAGGAGTCCCGACAGGAACACGGCCTGGTACGAGAGCCAAGATTGGGTGTGCAATCGTTGCATAGGGCTATTCTGTTTGACTCGGCTTCGACAAGCAACGCGGGGCCAAAGGCAGGCGTGCATCCTCCGCGCGTTCAGGAAGCGCGCCCATACGAGGACCGCCTCTCGTGCAGTGCGACCACTTCTCAGGCTGGTAGACTTGGCTGCTTCGCCGCTTTGCGTCAGCGTCCAGAGTTCAGGAACGCGGTAGCACCTTGGCCGTGCCTCGCGTCCAAGTCACTCGGGGCTTGAAAGCCTTGCACGCATCAGTGGCGCGGTCGCCTCAGGACCCGATGATCCCCACGTGAAACTGTAAGACGCATGCAGGGAGGTTCGGTCGCCTTCTCGCTCTCCCCGTGCTGCGAGCGCACCAACAAGGTTGCGTTGGAAGCGGCGCTCTCGTGCGCCTTCAAGAACGGCACGTCGTTCGAGCAATCCTGCGAGGTCGGAACGTCGACTAGCCGATCTGCGTGCAGGCTACCGGCTGCGATGCACAGGGCCGCGCTCAATCCGGAAATGGAGTTCTCTCCGCTTACCTGGTGATGGGGCCGAATCCGAGGCTCCGTCGCCGGCGAAGGCTGGGAGTTGTTCCCTTGGGCCGGTTCCGAAGCCGATCCCACGCTGGGGTCGATGTTCCGGCAAACCAAAGCCTGCCGGTGCCTCACTCCACGAACGTATTCTGCCGTCGATGTCTCCGGGGAAGCGGCCTGGGCGGAAAGAGTCGTTTCCCTGATGCCTTCGTTCCCAGGCCCGAGCTGGACGCCCGAGCGCGCCGGTGTCGCGAAACTCGGGTTGGGGGGCGCGGGGAGCCTGTTGCACTCCTGGCCAGGGGATGGAAGTCGTGGGCTCGCTCTCTGCACCAGGCAAGACCTCGTCCCGGGCAATCGGCTCGCGGCGGCTTGGAACTCGATGTGGCGACCTCCGATACTCTTCTTCTGTGACCGACCCGTCTCCACCGCGAATCGGTGGGGCAAATCGACTCCAACGGGCCGTACTACGTTGGGGCCGTTGTTGTTCCGATAAGTTCGGTTCGAACGGGGTAGCCGCAGGTTCTTCGTTCCTATCGCGTACCGATGGATTGCTGGCCGGACTCCGGCGGTGCGGTTCCCGTAGCTCGGGCCCTCGGGAGAGCCAACTTGAAGGCCGCGGGGCGCGGGAGAACACTCGGTCTGGTCTCGGCGGAATTTCCGCTCGCTGAGTTGGCGGAGATGCCGGCTTTGGCTGAGGAGGAAAATCACTGGCCGGCAATGCGAGTCGCTCGATTTCCACGTTTTGCAGCCGCGCGGATGGCACCGGAACGATTCCGAAGCGATCGAACTGTGCCGCCGACAAGCCGCGCCGTTCCCGAACGTGCTCGAAATGGGTCCAAACACTGCCATGATTCGGGTCGAAGGTCTCGCGACCATGGGACCACCGGTGTGGGCCGTGCCATCCACCCCACCAGGGCCGGCCAACGAACCACGCTGGACCCCACCACGGGATGCATGGTTCGCCCCAGCCAAGCGGCGCCCACGCGACCACAGGAGTCCCCGTGGCGAAGCCGATAAGGCCTGATTTGCCTACAAAGAACACAACGAGGGCGGGCGCGTACACAGGGCGAGCGAACACTGGACCCAGCGTCCATCCCCACCGTCCGCCAACCCAGACCCACCTGCCGTAATGGAACGGGGCCCAACCCCAGGGCGTGGCGTCCACCCAAGTCCAGCCGTACAAGGGATCCCAGAGCCACTGCCCTGTGGTGTATGGAGCCCAGATCCGCGGAACCGGGGGAAACCAAACACGTCCATAGTCGGGGATACGTTCCCACTCGCCGTACCGGTCGAGGTCCCGGAAGCCTAGGAGTTCTTCCGCCTCCGGCGAGTACTCCGTTTTCTGAAGAAGCGAATCCGTGCGAGCGAGGTTCCAGCGATCCCACTCGTCGGGTTCGGCAGCGGCGCGCACGAGCAAAGCCTGTGGCGAAACCGCGTCCACGGTGAGTTCAAAGCTCGGTCCGAGTTCGCGGGTCTCGCCGTTCGTGCGGACGAGTGCGCGCGCACCGTTGCGTGTGACCACACGTGCCCGGTTGTCGCGAAGTTCCATCCGATAAAATCCGCTAGAAAGCGGTTCGACCATGATCGACCCGAGGGCGAATTCCGGCACGATCGATTTGGAGCCATCCCGAAAATCGAGTGCGAGCACGCCGTAGTGAAGTTCTAAGCGGATCGCGGTGTTGGTCTGGCTCGTGACCTGCACCTCGCTTTGCGAGCCGATGCGCACGAACACGCGAGGGCGGAGTTGGAGTTCCGCGCGACTGCGGGCGCCGGTAGCCAGTACATCTCCAGGTGCTAGCGGGAGGTTGATGGGCGCCTCTCTCCATTCACCAAGCACAGGTCGCCAGAAGGAAACTTCTCCTTCGAGCAGGCCGAGACGCGGAGGGGTATGGCTCGGGGGCTCCTCGGCTTCCGCGACGACCGCGGCGAAAACGTGCAGCGCCGCCGCGATGGCGGCTGCGGCAAAACGGCATCCGGAACTCCGGATCATGGTGCCAGGAGCTTAGTACAAAGAGCGGAGAAGGGAAGGGCGCCTGCACGAACGCTCCCCCGACTGCACTTGGGATTGGCATCGATTTGCGTATCGAAACGAAGGCCGACACAATACGGCCCACACGGTGAGAGGAAGGAGTTTGGAAATGGAATACGTGCGACTTGGCCGGACGGCCTTGCGAGTGAGCAGGATTTGTTTGGGTACGATGAATTTTGGCCCGGTCACTCCAGAGCCAGAGAGTTTCGAAATCATGAACAAGGCCCTGGAACTGGGAATTCAGTTTTTTGACACCGCAAACGTGTATGGATGGAAAACCGGAGAAGGGGTCACTGAACAAATCATCGGCCGATGGTTTGCGGAAAATTCGGGGCGCCGACATCAAGTGGTGTTGGCGACCAAAGTGTTCGGCCGGATGGGAAGCGGCCCAAATGACCGTGGCTTGTCTGCACGCCACATTGTGCGGGCGTGCGAAGACAGTTTGCGCCGTTTGCGTACAGACTACATCGACTTGTACCAAATGCATCACGTGGATCGGGATGCTCCTTGGGAAGAAATCTGGCAGGCAATGGAAACGCTCATCGCACAAGGGAAAATCTTGTACGTAGGCAGCAGTAATTTCGCAGCATGGCATATTGTGCAGGCAAACGCGGTGGCCAAGGAGCGGCAGCTTCTGGGTATCGTGAGCGAACAGAGTCTCTACAATTTGACGCAACGCACCGTGGAGCTGGAGGTGCTGCCAGCTTGCCAAGCACTAGGCGTAGCCGTGCTGCCATGGAGCCCGCTGGCTGGCGGCCTGTTGGCGGGAACACCAGGAGTTGGCGGCGGAAGACGACAAAGCGACCGAATTGCGCAGGCACGGGAACGCTACCGGGACGCGTTGCAAAAGTACGAATCTTTTTGTGCAAGCCACGGGCTGGCTCCTGCAAAGGTTGCGTTGGCGTGGTTGCTTCACCAGCCCGGTGTGACGTCTCCCATTGTCGGACCCCGCACTGTGCAGCAGTTGGTCGATGCCGTAGAGACCCTGGCCTTGAAACTGGACGAAGCACAACTCGCCGAACTCGACGCCATCTGGCCTGGTCCTGGGGGACCGGCGCCAGAAGCGTATGCGTGGTAGGTGAGACTTTACATATATTGACCACAAGTCGAAATTGCCGTACCTTCAGATTCGGATGGTTGGGCGCCAACTAAGCTTGTGGCACTCAAAAAGGAGGTACGGCAAATGAAACGAGTACAGGGCAAACGAATCGTAACCTTTGGGCTTCTGCTCTTGCTTTTGCTCGCCACGGGGAGCTGGGCAGCGGAGGGTAAGCCCGTGAACGTCAACACCGCCACCATGGCGGAACTGATGTCGCTCAAGGGCATTGGCGAGGCAAAGGCCCGAGCAATTATCGAGCATCGAGAAAAACACGGGCCGTTCAAGAATGTGGACGAGCTCAAGAACGTCAGCGGGATCGGGGATAAATTGCTTAGCACGCTCCGTCCCCAGGTCACTGTTGGGGACGTCGCCCAGAACGCTCCGGCTCCCGCCTCGAATACGAAGTAGGTCGGAGCGGTCGTAGGGAAGCGTCTTTTCGCGGCGGCGCCCAGCCATCCAACCCACCGAGGCGCCCGGCTTACATGCAAGCAAGTCACCTTCGCCCCGAAACCTGCAGGCACCCTCAGCCTGGAAACAGCAGCGTTAGGCGAGAGGTCGGCTCCTGCGTAGAACCAGGGCCAGGGGGCGCCGGTCACCGGAGACGAACCGGAGTGCAAGCGATCAACGATTCTCACGGAACGGCTTGGAGTTCCACCTCAGCGATTCCACCTGTGGCAGGCAGGCGAACCCAGATCTTGCCCTCTTGATAGGCCCAACCTGCCCCGGCGTTTTCCAGGTTTTCAGGGGTCTCTAAAAGAGGCACGGGTACCCCCGCAATGCGCACGGAAGATACAGCGGTGCCGTCGAGCCCCACCAACTCGAGAACGGCTCCGCGTCTGAACTCGGTACCCGGCGTGTAGCTGAGTTGTACCACCGACCGTTGGCGAATGTGGTCGTGGAACGATTGACTCAATCGCGTGCCGTCGAACACCGTGAACGACGTTTCTTCAGGTCCAGGAAACACGCGTCCGTACAAGACGCCAGGAGTGTCGGCGTAAGAGTCGACGAGCCCGGGTTCCTCGGTTTCTACGAGCGCATCGATTGTCGGGCGGAGCAGCGGAACGATTCCACCTTGTTTTAGAAAAAACGGAGCATGGGCTAGAGGCGCGGGTACGACCTGTTCCCCTGGCCCCTCGTACGTGCGGCCCGACCACCACTCGATCCACTTCCCGGGTGGAAAGAACACCGCTCGCTCCCTTTGTCCACGCGCGACCACGGGCGCAACGAGAAGGTGGTCGCCCAGGAGATACTGATCCCAAGGATGTGCTCCGGTGGACGGATATGCGAGGCCGAACGGACGTTGAATTGCGCGCCCATCGGTTTGCAAGCGCTGAGCGTAGGTCCATAGGTACGGAAAAAGCCGCAGGTGAAGGCGCGTGTAAGTTCGGTACCAGTCGAGCATCTCTGCATCGAACCCATTTAGCGCGGTTGGCTCCCACGCCACGTCGTTCGTGCTCGTGCCGATTTGCATCGCTGGTGACAATGCGGTGTGCTGGAACCAGCGAGTAAAGAGTTCTTTGTCGGGCGGCGAGTGGCGATAACCTCCCGTATCCGAAGCGAAAAATGGAAATCCTGAAGGTCCGAGCCCCGAGCCGGCTACAACGGCCGCGGGCAGTCCCCCCACTGCTACGTAGGTGGTTCCCTTTTCCGTGACTCGCTCTCGATGGCGCGCAAAACTGGCATCGAGATCGCCAGGCCAAATGACTGGCCCGAACACCTGTCCCCCGAAGGCAGAGTGGCGCACCAACAAGAAACCGCCGTCAGGAGGCAAAACTTCCGCGTACGTTTGATGATAAAAGAGCTGGTAACGGGCGTGCATGGTGCGCTCGTCGCTCCCGTCCGCAAACAGCCAGCGGTTGCGGGTTGCCGATGGTCCTACCACGACGTCTTCACCGTAATCGAGCTTAAAGCCGGCGACTCCGAGTTCGGTGTACCTGCGCAGTAGCTGTTGCCACCAATGGCGCGCTTCGGGGTTTGTGAAGTCGAGCGGACGACCCCAGGAATTGAAGAGCAAGCCCACGCGGGGCGGGAAGAACCCCCGAGCATTTGCCTCGTCTCGGAGCGCCTTCGTGGCGGCGGCCCTACTATCTAAGTAGGGCGCGTGCCAAAGTGCCACGCGGAAGCCAAGTCTCCGCACGAGCGCAAACATCTCCTCAGGGGTGGGAAAGCGCACTGGATCGAAATCGAAGGAGTTCACCGCCGTCGCGTAAGGGCGGTCGATCCACACCGCAGTTGCCGGAAGATCCAATGCCCGCATGGTTTGCAGGTCTTGCTCGAACTGAGATTGGTCGCGGTTCTCGTCTCGCCACACGATGGGTCCAAGTGCCCAAGGCGGGGGAAGCTTGGGAAAGCCTGTTACTTCGTAGTAGTGACGCGTAACATCCAAGCCTGTCGGAGCGGCGAACAAATAGAGCTCGAGTCCTTGCGTGCTCGCTTCGCCCGTTCCGACCAGCACCTGGATGGTCCCCGGTTCTTCGTGCTCTACGTCGAACACTGCGGGAGAATACGACGCGACAAAGAGACCCCAACCGCCAGAACCGATGAGAAAGGGAACGGGGACGTGTGCTTCGTTGTAAAGGCTTTCCAATTCCGGATCGAGTTCGATTTGCATTGCGCGAACTTTCCCACGGTGGTTGACGTCGTCGAAGTACTCGCCGAGCCCGTAGTAACCGTGCTCTCCTGGCGCAGCGCAGCGTAAACGAAAGTAGGCCACAGGAAGTTGCGCCGGGGGAAACCAGCGAACGCGAAAGCGTCCGCTATCCAAATGCTCTACGATCAGAGAAGCTCGTGCGTCTTCGGTGTAAAGGAGTTCCAAGCGAACGCTATTGGCGGAGAGCTTCGTAAAAGCGACGGAAACTGGCGCAGCCCACTCCAGGCCTTCGGGCGGGGCATACAAAGGGCTCGGAACGATCAAGGGATACGGATCGTAGTTTACAAGCGGATCCACGCGCGGCACCGTGCCCAGTTGCCAGCCGGAGACGGGGACGCGAACGAGTTCCTGGGTTCCACGGAGCAAGGTCATGTCGCCAGTACGTTGGTCGATGCGCACCGAATAGGCTCCGCCAAGCAGCCATTCTTTCGGTGCCGGCGTCTCCAATGGTTCGTGATCGTGCCCGCAGCCTGCACCAAGAACAACGCATACCCAAATCACCAAAATCGCGAGTCCCTGGCGCTTGTTGCAAATGGTCGCGCGGAACCTGTGCATGAAGCCCTCTCTTGTCGCGCTTTGGTGTTCCCGTCAACAAGAACTCGCGCGCACTCGCTAGCACCGTTGGTTTGGTTTGGAGAACTCGAGCGTGAATTGCGGCCTGCCCGTAGTTTTGCGATGAAACGCCAGCCACTGTAAGATTTGGTCGCAACAAACGCCGCCGGCGTGCGGGAGGAACATGGGAAATCTAAATCCAAAAGACTGCATTTTGTTCAGCGGAGGGCTCAAAGGGAGCGAGGCCTGCTTTGGCGGGACAGCCGAGCGTTACGGCATCGAAGAGGTGACCTTCACTTTCGAAGGGCACCAGATCGAGCGCCATCGCGGCTTGCGAGTTCTGACCCACGAGGAGCTTCAAAAGGGCGACGTCAGCCTCGCGTATGTCTCCAAGCTCATGCACCGTCATTATCCAGAAACGGATTACTTCAAGAAGGTGCTACAAACGATTTGGTACCAAGTGAACAGCGCGCAGGAGATCTTTGTCGTCGGAACGATTTTGCCCGATGGTACCGTCAAGGGTGGAACGGGTTGGGGGGCGGAGTTCGCGAAACTGTGCAACAAGCCGCTTTTTGTCTTCGACCAAGTGAAAAACGCCTGGTTTCACTGGCTCGGTGAGCGGTGGGAAGAGGCAGTGCCGACGATCTCGCACATCCACTTTTGCGGGACTGGGACCCGGTACCTGGAGCCGAGCGGACGCACGGCGATCGAGGACCTTTTCGCCCGCTCTTTTGGCAAGCCCCAGAGCTAACGCGTTCGAACAACGCTAAATCGCACGGAGCATGACGCCGGGCGCGCGGTTTTGAGGTGCTGTGCGCCCGCTCGGCGCCGTTGCACACGAAGCAAGTTAGCGGCGGCTGCCGCGTCCTCCGCGGCCGCTTGGGCGTCCGCCGGGGCCCTTGCTTTGCTCCCGAGCTTCGCTCACGGTGATGTTCCGGCCCATAAAGGACGTCCCGTTGAACTGCTCGATCGCCTGCGCTGCTTCCGTGGCCGAGCTCATTTCAACGAAACCAAAGCCGCGTGAACGGCCTGTGTACCGGTCGGTCACCACCGAGGCAGAGTCGCAGTGCCCCGCCTGCGAGAACAACGCATGCAAATCCGCATCGGTGGCCTCGAAAGGCAAATTGCCGACGTATAGTTTCCGACCCATTTTTTTTCCTCCTTCATCTTGCCCACGAGGGCTGGTTCCGTTTCATTTTGCTCCGGGTCGGATGACTGCCGGCTGCGTTACTCCCAGCCAGATGCTCATGTCGAACCCGCAATCTGCTCGGCTGGAATGAAAGCCGGGCAATCGAGAGCGTTCTCTCCTTACCAGCTATCAGCCTACCGCACAACCAGCAGTGAATGCTCCGTGGCTCCACCGGTGGAAAGGAGCTCCATTGAAGGGCGGCTAACGCAGCGACGAGATCCCCGTTGCCCCGGAGGAGTTTGCTCTGTGGTGAGTCGAACACGAGCCGCTCTTTCGTTTTGGTGGACCTGAACGGAGCCACGATGCGGCGCCCATGAAAGTGGCAGCGAGGCACGCAATCAGGAACCACTGGTGCCCTCCCTCCGTGGCAAGCGACCAACGCGGCGGTGGGAGGACCAGCGTGGCGATCGCAGCCTGTGGTCGGTCGGGCGGCATGAGGATTCGAAATCGGCCAACAGCGTCGATCACGGCTGTGATCCCCGTAGGGGTGACGCGAATTTGTGGGCGGTGTGTTTCGATGCTGCGAAACACGGTGCCGACGAGTGAGAGTCGCTTCCCTTCTAGCCCAGAGAACCAAGAGTCATTGGACATTGTGAGCAGCAATTCGGCACCGCTGCGGGCGGCTGCGTGCGACAGCGCGGGCATAAGAGCGTCGTAGCAAATCAAGGGCGCTACTCGGATCGTACGGTCTTCTCCGAGGGGCAGCGAAACAACCTTGATTTCGCGTCCGGGCTTCCATGTCCCAAGCCAAGGAAGCCAACGGCGCACGAAACCATAATCTGCCCAGGAAGGTACATGCTCCGTCCATGGGAACGGGTACACCTTGCGGTACACTTCCGTGTGTAGACCCGCCCCTGCATCGGGAATCAGAAAGAACGCAGCGTTGTATTCGCCGACATCGTCCCGATCGTATGCACCAAGCACCAGAGGCCGAGCGTGTATTTGCACGAATGCAGCAATCTCTCGGTCGAACAGAGCTCCGTCAGGACTTTTGGGCTTCCCGAACGTTGTTGGGTAGACGGTTTCGGGCCATACCCAGAAGTCAGCTTGTTCGACCTGTGGGCGGGTCAGGGTGAAGTAACGGTCGAGGATCAGCCGCACAGCAGCGAAGGTGCCGAGCTCCTCGCGCAATTGGTCGTAATGCGAAATGTTGCCTTGGACAGCCCCAACACGTACCACCGCTGTGTTTCTTTCCCCAGCTTGCCCATCAATGCTGCGAATCCGCCAGCTCCCGTACACCCACAATGCAGCCATGAGGCTTGCTACTGTTCCGAGCAGAGCCGCAGCGAACCTACGAGGATGCTGGGCATGAAGAGACCCGCAGGCGTGAGCAAGAAGGACGTTTGCGAACACCAAAAAAAAGGTCAGTAAATGTACGCCACCAAGGTCGGCAGCCTGGGCCCAAGGGAGCGCGCCGAGCAAGCCAAGACCCAGCGTGTCGCCAAGAAACTTGGTGGGCACGGTTCGTTCACAAGCTGTGTAAACCGCGGCTGCCGCCAGGGCTTGTTGGATCGTGGAAGCAAACGAAACGAGCTTGGGCCTTTGCCGGAGTACGAACAGTACGAAAGCCAAGGCGATGAATTGAGGTTCCAAAAGCGGACTCGAAAGGTACAGAACAATGCGGGCTGTGACTGCAGAGAGGCCCGTATATTCGGCGAGTGCCTGAGCGAACCAGTCGAACGTACTCCCGACGAACGCGATCGAGCAGACGACGCTAGTGGCGAACGCGGCACGGAGCGACTGATGCCGCATCCACAGCCACGACCACGGGACGAGGCCGATCCACCCGAGAACGGCCCAGGGCCAGGCGACGCGGGCGTACGCCCACAGCAGCGCGACACCCGCGAGAATGCACGCCGCTCCGACAAAAAACGGCGCGTACGCTACGGTCCAGGCACGTTGCATGCAGCGGGAACTCTGCGCAGCCAGCCTCACTCCGCAGCATCGACACCAGGGCGAGCGCTTTCGTTGGGTACCTCGACGAAGGGCACAACCGTGTCGGGCACCTGCAGGACTTCGAGAGGAAGTCCAGGAGGCGCCAGCTCAGGCGGTACAACAAGGTCCGGGGGAAGCGGGATGCGATTGCCGCTGGCATCGAACAGTTCTGCGTCGGGATGAAAGATCAAGATTGGCGGCAGAGGCTTGCCATCGTCCGTGACCTGATAATGCCGGGCATAACCCGGTGGCAGCTCGAAGTTGTCCGGTACGATTAAGCCGCTTTTCGGCGGGTTGGTCCCGGGCGGTGGAAAGAGTGCAATCCCACTTGGTTCATCGTGGGAAGCACTTGTCGCCCCCGTGCTAGGAGAGCCGTTGGGTTCTTCTGCCGTGTGCGGCTTGTCGGTCGGGCTGTCGTGTCGACCTGCTTGCAGGCCATGTTCGATGGACGACTTTGGGTTCAAGCGGACGCGGATGGCCGGCGCACTTGGGGGTCGCGGAGGCTCGACGCGGCTGCGTAAGGGTTGGCTGACCACCGTGTGCGAGTTTTTTGCGTCGTCCGACCGGGCTTGAGGGCTGCTTGGGTTTGACAGGTACCAAACCGCCGCAACAAAGATGACCAACAATGTTGCAACGACGGACCAGCGGCGCCAATTGGTGCCGTTGCGCGTCGGAACCACGCGGACACCGTCAGGGCGCAGCGCGATCGTGAACCGCTTACCGGGCTGGTCAGACATGCGAAAGCATTTTAGGCAGGGTAGCCGATATTGGGCAACGGCGGGCAGCGAAGACTAGAGGAGGACTCTCTCACCACCGGCACATCTGAGCGACCCGTTCGCGATGCCATTCGGGGGTCCCAAAAGCATAGCGGTTCCACTGCGCCCGTTTGAACCAGATGTGCAGGTCGTGTTCCCACGTGAAGCCAATCCCACCGTGGACGCGCAGGGCACTCTCGGCGACCGCAGCATACACGTCGGCCAAGTGGCCTTTCGCGAGCGACGCCGCATACGTTGCCAGCCGCGGCATCGCGTCGAGGGTGTGCGCAGCGTACCACATCAGGGAGCGCGCTGGTTCGATTTGGGCCACCATCTCAGCGCAGCGGTGTTTCACTGCCTGAAACGACCCGATGGGGCGGCCAAACTGGGTACGCACCTTGGCGTAGGCAACGGACATCTCCAGCAATCGTTGGGCGCCACCCAGGGAATCTGCCGCGAGAAACACTGCAGCCGCATCGAACACGCGGGTGAGGGCATTCACTGCACGTTCTCCGGAGACAAACACAGCCTTGCGTGGCACCGCGACGTCTTCGAAGCTGACCTCGTACACACGCCGGGTGCGATCCACGTCGTCCATGGGGCGTACAGTGATGCCCGGCTGATTGTTTGGCACGAGGACGACCACGGTGGTTTTTGCCCTGCCCGCGGGAGCTGTACAGACAACCAGGAATACGTCAGCGAGATGCGCGTCCAGCACGAATCGCTTCGTTCCGCTCAGACGCACCCCCAATCTGGTTGCCGTGCAGCGGGTCTCCAGCGCGCAAGGCCAGCTCGATGCCTGGGCTTCGAACCACGCAACAGTGCCAATTGCCTGCCCCTGCGTGAGCGCTGGTAGCCACTCGCTTCGTAGAGCTTTGCTGCCCGCGTCGCGCAGTAACAGAAGCGCAAGGGTATTTGCCAAGTAAGGACCCGGCACCGCGGCGCGGCCCATTTCCTCAGCCAAAAGGGCAGCGTCGAGAAACGTGCCCCCAGAGCCGCCAAATTCTGGAGGGGCCAGCAATCCCACCCAACCAAGCTCCGCCATGCGGCGGTACAACTGGCGGAGAGCAGCTTCGCTCTCCGCGTCGAACAGAGCGTGCGCACTGCTTGGTGGCCACTCCTTTGCCAAGAAGTCGCGAGCGGTGTGTTGCAGTTGCTCTTGCTCGGGGGAAAGGCCGAAATTCATCGTTGTGCTCCATCTTGAAGCGCTGTGCCTTTAGGTTCCCGCGGCAAACCAAGCCCACGCTCGCTAATGATGTTTTTCTGAATTTCCGAAGTCCCCCCTCCGATGATCATGCCGAGGGTGAACATGAACTCGCGCATCCATTCCCCACGGTCGAGCGCGAACTTCGAGTGCGCACTTTGCGTGGCGTAGCTGCCAAGCAGATCCAGAGCACACGCGGTGATATCGTGGTTGAGTTCGGTAGAAACGAGTTTGTTCACCGAGGCGGCGATCCCCCGTGGGCGTCCCGCGATCGAGTCGCTGAGTTGGCGGTATGCGTGGTATTTCATCGCCTCCACCCGCATTGCCAGGGCTGCAAGGCGTTGGCGAACCACGGGGTCTTCAATTGCCGAGTTTGCCTCGCGCGTACAAAGTTTTGCCAGGCGCACCAACTTCGCAAATAATTCTTGAGTGCGGGTGGCGGCACCCAACATGTTCCGTTCGTGTGCCAGGGTGGCGTTGGCAACTTGCCATCCCTGGTGCAAGCCGCCAACCAATTGATTCCGTGGCACTCGGACGTTGTCGAACCACACCTCGTTGAAGCCGCGCTCGCCAGTCATTTGGACCAGCGGGCGAACCGTGATCCCCGGGGACCTCATGTCGATCAGAAGGTACGAGATCCCTTGGTGCTTCGGTGCGGAGGGGTCCGTGCGCACGAGGCAAAACATCCAGTCGGCAAACTGGGCATTGGAAGTCCAAATTTTCTGACCGTTGACGATGAACTCGTCCCCGACCAACTCCGCACGGGTTTGTAACGAAGCCAGGTCCGACCCGGCGCCCGGCTCGGAGTAACCTTGGCACCAAATTTCTTCGGCGGTGAGGATCTTTGGAAGGAAGCGGCGTTTCTGTTCTTCGCTCCCGTACTGAATCAGAGTCGGCCCCACCATTTGGATACCCATCTGCCCGATGAGCCCGGGCGCACGAGCGCGCACCAGTTCCTCGTCGACGATGGCCTGAGTGACAACGTCGAGCCCTTGGCCGCCGTACTCCTTGGGCCACGTGAGCGCAACATATCCTGCTTCGTACAATTTACGTTGCCATGCTTTGGCCCGTGCGATTCGGCGGGGATCGTCGTAGGCCAACATTTGTTCGCTTCGGCCACGCGCGGGGAGATTTTTGCGTAACCAAGCACGAAATTGCCGGCGGAACGCCTCGTGTTCAGGGGAGTAGTTCAAGTCCATCGTGTTAACCTCTTTGTGGCCGGTTGCCGCGAGAACGCACCAGACGGCGAATGATGCGGCAGGTCAGGTTTGAAGGCAACAGTGGGGCTGGATTGGGTTTCCGCGCGATTCGAGGAGTACTCGGCGATCAACGGGTCGGGTACCCGTACGTGCCCGGCTTGGCGCCTCGCGGGTTTTCTCACGCTCGGGGTCTTGTCTTGGGCTGCCCGTAAGGGGACCGACCGTTCGCGTAACCGATTCGACGATGGTCCGCGGATCCGATAACCTGTCCGACAACCTGCACTTGGCGGCCGCGCGCGGGTGCCTGCATCCATGCACGTTGTTTCTTCGTCGTAGGGTAGGCTACAAGATTGTGCTGGCCGGGAGGAACAGAATGAAAAATTTCAGCTTACCTGCCTTGCTTACAGCCTTGGTGGTGATTGCCGGAATGAGCTGGTACTTGCTGGAGCAGCAAGCGGAAATCGAGCGCCTCAGAAAACAACTGGAAGCCCGTCCCCCGAGCGCTTCGGCGTCACAATCCTCGGTCCGGCCCCAGGTGCCTGCAGTCGGTGAGAGGCGTCCGGATTCGGCGCGCGTGCTCACGCCGGAGCAGCGGGCAACGCTGATTCAGGCACTCGGCGGCCCGAATTCGAGCCTGGCCAATCCGGTGTGGTTTGCCACTGTGCCCAACGATCCAGAGGCACAAGCGTTCCAGAAGCAACTTCAAAGCGCGTTCGAAGAAGCCGGTTGGATGGTCAAGGGCAATGCGCCCGTGCGGTTTCGCATGAAGCCTGGAGTGTACGTGTTCGCTGCCGACGAAGATCCGCCAGCATACGTGGGAACTGCTCAGGAAGCGTTGGAAAAAGCAGGGATTGAAATTACCCAGTCTGGCCGCGGATACCGAGAGTTTTATCGCCAGAAGAAGGCTGAGAATCCGAATTGGGTTGGTTTCGAGTTCGGCGAGGATCAAACCTACGTAATTGTCATCGGCCGTAAGCCTGAGCCGACGCCCCCAGCTTCGTGAGAGTTGCGCAATGGTTCGTGCGGGCAGTTCGCAACCACCCTACCCAGTAGAAGTTCGCCGCGATGCCGGGAGCGAGACGATGGAAATTGCGTGGAGCGACGGGCATCTCAGTCGGTACCCGTGGGCGTATTTGCGTGGTTGGTGCCCGTGTGCGGGGTGCCAAGGACACGGAAGCACCCGGAGGTTCGTGCCCGTAAAGAATGCTCGGCTCGAGCGCGTGTTTGCCGTTGGACGGTACGCCCTGAGCTTGCGCTGGGAGGACGGCCATGAAACTGGCATTTACTCGTATGCCTACCTGCGCGAACTCTGCCCGTGTTGCGGCACCAATCAGGAGGCTCGAGAGTGACCGAGCCGACTTTCTTCAAGGCGATACTTGGGCGCTCCGAAGGTACCGGTCGCAGTAGTAGTCAGCTTTGACCCTCGAGTAAGGAATGTTTTCCGCAACAACTTCCGGGTTGCGCTCGTTAGGATCGTGCCGACGATCGTATCGTTCGAGCTGCTGGGTGTTGATGTGGTAGACATACTTCTCTCGCGGCCGTTGGATCACGATCGCGCCGCCACTGTAAGGTTGCACCAAGATATGGCACGGCTCGTATGGCTGTCGCCCATCGGCCGGGTGGCGTTGGAGCAGAGGCGCAAACGAATGCTTGCGCGGTACCCCGTCGAGTAATTCGACAATGGTGGCCGGCAGATCGGCTAGGCTCGGTTGCGCATCAGCCTGCTCGCCCACGCGGAATTCGCTTCTGCGCCCCAAAGGGGGCACGTACAAGAAGGGGATCGCGAAGTTCTCGTCGTACCACCCGAAGTCGTTCAGCACGTTGCCATGAGTACCGACGGGCCAGGAATGATCAGGGGTGACGAACAAATGCGCGTTGCCGCCGGTAAACTCGCGGAACTCGTGGTAAAACACTTCGAGGCAATGGTCCTGCTCGACCCACGAGTTCAAATACCACTCTACGGGGTTTTGAGGGAGGATGAACGGATGGAGGTGGGCGTACTGCGCTTGGCCGGCAAAAGGGTAGTGGTGGGCGCTTACCTCGATGTAGACGAAGCGCTTTTCGCCGGGGGGCCGCTTGCGCAGGTTTGCGAACACCGACCGGTAAAACGTGCAGTCATCGATTCCCCAGGAATCTTTGCGCGCGGGAAACCCGAGCGAAGGTGCGTCATAGAATTCGTCGAACCCAATGGCTTTGGCGAAGTTGCGGTAGTTCATGAAGTCGGGGTCGTCGAACGCCACATAGAAGATGGTGGCGTATCCGGCTCGCCGCAGAACCGCGGGTAGGCACTCCGAAGCAATCTTGCCCGGGTTGTACGACAAAGCGGGCCCAGCATTGTTGACAATGCCGCAAAGAATGTTCTCGAGCGCCCGGTTCGACTGAACGCTGTTGGCCCAGAAAATGGGGAAGAAAACGCCATCTTGAGCGATCCGCCGAAGGTTGGGCGTGTAATCACCGTCGTACCGACGCCCAGCAAGCTCCAGTGCGCCACTCAGGGCCAACGCATTGCCGGACTCGAGCTGAAGCACATACACCGACTCTCCACCTCGCGTCTGCCACTCGCGACTGTCCGGAAAAATCGGTCCCACGACCGGGTGTTCTTGTGCCTGTTCGATCAAGGCGTGCAGCTCCGGCCACACCATCCGTTGCTCATGCGCGCAAAGATGCCAAACAAGCGCTTGGAGCCCGAGGGGCAAGGAGATGGTCCACGAGCGAAAGAAGTTTCCCGATCGTTCCTCGAACCAACGTGCGATTTGCCACCACAAAAGCGCGAGGCAAGCGAACAGGGCGATCGTCATACCAATCGCAGGGAGGAAGAAGCGGCCCAGTGTGCTTTCCAGCGTGCGAAGGACGTCGCCCCCAGCGTCTAACGCAAAACGAATATCGAACTGGTGACCCGTCCACACCCAGTAACCGATTAAAAACCAAAGAACCAAGCCGTAGGTGGCAGCTGCGGAGACGATGGTCCCCGCGACAGCTTTGCGCAGCCTTGGCAGGCGTGTTGCGCCAAGGAGCATCGTTAACGCTAGAGTGAAAGTTACGAATTGGTCCGTCACCGAACGCAGCAGCACGTAGCCCCTTTGCCCCTGCAGCAGGGCCAGGAGGACAGAAGGCACCACCGCGTACAGGAAGGCCGCCACGGCGAGGCAGGCCGGTCCTACAATCGGATGCACCCGACCTCGGCCGGCAAATGCCCCAGGAGGGACTTGAACCCCCACCCGGTTGCCCGGAGCAGATTTTGAGTCTGCCGTGTCTGCCATTCCACCACTGGGGCACGCGGCTTGCGGCGCCCCCTTCCCTAACGAAGAGGACAGGGTGCGTGCAACCGGATACAGTGCAAATCGCGCCTCACCGTGGAGGAGGCGCCGGGGCTTTGGGGAGGAACGTATCGGTCGGGCCCTTTGCTTCGCGCTGTTTTACCGTTTGATAGTGCTGCACCTTGGCGGCAGCTTCACGTGCGAGGCGTCGTACCGTCGGATCTGCATCGGACAGCGCGACTTGCTCCAGCATGTCCAGTGCCTCGGTTGCCCCAATTTCCCCGAGCGCGAACACCGCAGTACCACGCATCGCCGCGTCGTTGTCGAGTTGCAAGAATTCCATGATGGGACGGGCCGCACGTGGATCGCCAATTTTCCCTAGCGCAGCGAGAATGCGCTGCTTCATGGGTGGCTCGCAGGTGCGGAGGAACAATTGCTGAACCAGCACGGGCGTGGCGTCCGACGCCCGCATCTCGCCAAGTGCTTCCACTGCTTTGGCGCGGATGCGTAGGTCGGAATCGCCAAGCGACTGGATCAAATACTCCACCGCCTTGCGATCGCGCGAGGCGGCAAGTTGCCGCACCGCCTCCAGCCGCTTGTCGGGGTCGGGATCGTTGAGTTTGCGAATGGATTCGTCCACGTTGCCACTTTGCGCTCGGTTGCGCTGTTGCAAATGTCGGTTCGTGAATTGTGCAAGCCCCATGCTGGGAACGCCGTACACGGCGAGCACGGCCAAACCCCACCATGCAATCACGTGCCTAGCTGATCGACGAAGCCGATCCATGAACGCCTCCAACTCGCCCTAGCCGCCGAGACGCACGAGAATCCAGTCGGCCATTTCTCGCACGGAATAAGGCGGGGGCTCTTCGCCGGAGAATTCGAGGACGATTTTTAGTACTCCGTTCTTTCGTCCGACCCGGACAGCCTTAAGCGCCGCTGAGTCTTGCGGCATCTGTCGTTCGGGCAAATCGCCTCCGGCGTCTGCAGCCATCGCCTCGATCACCAAACGCGCGGGCCGTGATCCGGCCGAGTAACGCACTCCTTCAGGAGGGCGGGATAGGCGTAACAGCACGGCGCGTGCGCCCTCGTCGGTCGGCAGCACTTGGAGTTGGCGCAGGAGCAAAGGCCTCGCGGTTGCCTCTCCGCTCCACGCCTGGTTCGACGCCCCCATCCGCGCACAGCCTGCAAGAGGAACGGCAATGAACAGGGAAAGAGCCAGCCGGAGCAACTGCTTCATGGGTGGCCACCGCTTAGCCCAGCGGGCTAACGGCGGCAAGAAGAGCCACGGAACCGCTGACCTGAACTGTGAAGCGCTGGGTTAACCGACCATCGTGAGCCCGCCGCTGACGCTCAGCACCTGGCCAGTGATGAAGCTGGCTTCTGGAGAGGCAAAAAACGCAATAGCCGCGGCAACGTCTTCGGGTTTGGCGAGCCGCCCAAGCGGGATGGAACGGGTCATGGCAGCGAGAATTTTTGCCCCCGCTTCGCTTTGCCGAATTTCTTGGAGTAACGGCGTGTCCGTGGGGCCCGGGCAAACCACATTGGCGGTGACTTGATAGCGAGCGAGCTCGCGCGCGAGCGTCTTGGCGAAAGAAAGCAAACCTCCCTTGGCCGCAGCGTAAACGGCCTCCCCGGTACTTCCCACCCGCGCCGCATCGGAACTCACATAAATCAGCCGGCCCCGTGTTGCCTGAATCATGTCGTCGACCACGGCACGGGTGACGTAAATTGCCCCCATGAGGTTGATGGCTACCAGTTCGTGCCACAGCTCAGCGGGTGTCTCCACGAAAGCTTGCATCCGATCCCATCCCGCCGCACTGACGAGGATCGTGATTGGTCCTAAGGCCTCGCGAACCGTGGCAACCCCGGTAAACACGGCTTCTCGGTCACGGACGTCCATGGTTACTGCCACGGCGGCGGCTCCGCGATTCCGGATCCCGTCTGCAACGTTGTGGGCGCCTTCTTCGTTGCGGTCGGCGATCGCAACGGCAGCCCCCAAGGCTGCCAGTTTTTCTGCGGCAGCCCGACCGATGCCGCTGGCACCACCAGTGACCAGAGCCACTTCTCCGTTCAACCGTTTCATACGGCAGCTTCTACCGTGCTCTGAAGCTACCAGCAATTGCGTGGACATGCAGAACAAGAAGGCGTAAGCTCGTACATCGTGGTTCGGCGAACGACACGCGGGTGGATCTACCGGGCTTTCGTCTTGCTCGTGGCGTTCTGCCCGAGTGGCTGTGCTGTGATTGGTCTACCGACGGTGCGCGGGTGTCTACAAAAGAGTTCTGCTCCGTCGGAGCTAAACGTGCAAGGCACCGCCCGGCTGATCGCCATTGGAGACTTCGGGATCAATTATCAAGACCGCAACAAAATCGTTGCCGCCGCGTTACGCTCGTACTTGGCAAACGCGCCCGAGGTACCGACCACCGTTGTGCTGCTGGGCGACAATTTTTACCCGAAGGGACTCGCCGGAACCGAGGGCAGGTGCGACGCGTTGGATGACGCGCCGCATCGGATCGCACGGCAACTCGATGCAGTGTTGGAACCATACGCCTTCCTGCGCGACCGGCGCATCCCAGTGAAAGCTGTTGCGGGGAATCACGATCACGGTTGCGGTTCGTGGGGACTTGAAAATCAGAAAAACATCGACCGATTTCTTCCATCTGAGCGGCACTGGGGCGATTTGTGGGACTTCCACTACGGCTTGCCGCGAGCCGTGCCCCTGCCAGGAGGGGAGCTCCAACTCGTGCTGCTCGACAGCGAAGCCATGCTGCAGGACTTCCAGATGCTTGAGTCCAGTCTTCGGAGGATGGAGGAAATTTTGGAAGCGGGAAGTGTAAGCGGATTATGGCAGGTGGTCGTAGCGCACCACCCGCTGCGGACCCTCGGTACTCACGATGGGGCCTTCCCGGACGGTTTGCGCAAGCCGCTGAGCTTCGCACTGTTCCCCGTTCATTTCTTGGCTGCCGCCCGCGTTTGGCCGTTTTCTGACCTCTCCCAGGAGGCGTACTCCTTTCGCTACCAGCGGTACCGGCGCGAGCTCGAGCGCGCCTTTGGCCGCCACCGTGGAATGGCGGCGATATTTCTGGCTGGCCACGACCACAGCTTGCAGGTGTTCGAACCCGGGAATGCGGGCATGCCGTTGGAGGTTGTCGTCGGTAGTGGGGCGTATTGTTCTCCGGTGCGCGAGGACAAGACAGCCACGTTTTCAGCCGCCAAGCACGGTTTTGCTGCGATCACGTTCGCGCGAGACAAACTCGAGGTTGAACTATACGGCACCACGGCTTGCGCCGACGAGCAAATTTGTGCCGTAGGAACGGGTACACCCGTCCTCCTTTACAAGCACATGCTACTGCGCTCCGGGGCCGATGTTGGAGCCCAGCACCACCAGAACGCCCATACCGGCTTTAAGCAAGGTTTCGAAGCCGAAAGGAGGCCAGGATGAGCCAGGACTTTTTTCACGACGACATGCGGTGGTTCCTTCAGTCTCGCGTCGACTGGGATCATTTATTCCGCCTCCAAGGACGTGAAGGGGTGTCGGTGCCGGAGGAGGTGGGCACTTACGTCTCCGTGCTGGAGACACTCGAGGAGATTTGCAGAGAGCTCGACGCCGATGCACGTGCGCACTGGCACGATGAAGCCATGCTTGTGGATGGCCGCGTCCAGGTACCGCCGCATATTGCCCATGGCTACGAGAAGCTCCGCAGCGCTGGCTTGATTTGTTTGCCCATTTCGCCCGAGTACGGTGGGTACGGGCTACCGTTTTTGGTCAACACGTTTTACTTGGAGATGCTGGCGCACGCGAATTCGAGCTTGATGACCATCGTTGGGCTGCAAGCTGGCGTGGCTGGCGATATCGAGAAGTATGGTTCGCCGGATCTCAAAGCGCGCTACTTGCCGAAGCTCACTTCGGGTGAGTGGCAAGGGAGTATGGACCTCACCGAACCTCAGGCGGGGTCGGATTTGGGCGGGATCGTTACGAAAGTGAGCGAGGAAAACGGCCGCTATTTTGTCGATGGGGAAAAAATTTTCATCACCAATGGCGGCTCCGAGGTCCACTTGGTTTTGGCCCGCGAGGCCGGGACATTCCGCGAGTCTCTCGGGACCACCAACGGCTTGAGCCTCGTTCTTGTGCCTGCGGAATTGCCGGACGGCAGTCGCAACCGGATGCAAGTGACTCGGGTCGAACGCAAAATGGGGCTGCACGGGTCGCCGACTTGTGTCGTGGAATTCGACCACGCGGAAGGCTTCATCTTGGGTGTGCGCGGGCAGGGGTTCCGCGCCATGCTGGACTTGATGAACAATGCGCGACTTGGTGTAGCGGCGCAAGCTTTGGGAGTGGCACATGCAGCATACGAGGAGGCACTCGCGTACGCCAAGCAGCGCATTCAGTTCGATCAGCCAATTGTCGAACAGCCACTCGTGAAGTCCATGCTGACGCAGATGACGATCAACCTCCAAGCCGCACGGGCTCTCCTGTATCGCACGGCCGCGCTGGTAGATCGTTTGGAGGTCCTGCGACGAAGACTAGAGAGTGGCGGAAGCGAGCTACCCACCCCGGAACAGCACCAGGAGCTGGAGCAACTCACCCAAGCGGTGCGGCTTCTCACACCGCTTTGCAAGTACTACGCGACGGAAATCAGCAACGATGTCACTCGCAAGGCAATTCAGATTCACGGCGGCCTCGGATACATGGCCGAGTCTGCCGTCGCTCATTTTCATTGCGATTCCATCATCACGACGATTTATGAGGGCACGTCGGAAATCCAAGCGAGTTTCGCCCTGAAAGAGATGAGCAAGGGTAGTTTGTTTACCCTGTTGGACCAGATCGCTGGGGAAGTAGCCGCACTGCGTCAGACGTATCCGGAGGAATGCGGCAGGATCGAAACCTTGATCGAGAAGTGGATTCGCACCTCGTTGCCGTCGCTGCTCGAAGACCCCCGCTACGCGTTGCTCAACGCGAAACGGCTCGCGGAAATGGTCATCGACGTCGTCGCTGCTGCGGAGCTTTTGCACCAGGCGAGCCGCTCGGAAGCCAAGCGGCTCGCTGCTCGGAGTTTTCTCGACCGGCGCTCGCTCGCGATCGAAATGGGAGCACGACGCATCCAGAGTGGCGATGTGCGACGCTTGACTCGTTATGACGTGATTTTAGGCATCGACTCCGGTACTGGGCAAAAGTCATGAGAGTCGCGTCACCTGCCGAAGAGGAGCCCGCAGAGCAGCCGGCGCCACTCGTAGGAGAGGCTCGGGAGGAAAGAGTCTCGCTGGGTACACTGCTGGTGTATGGAGCGCCAAGCTTTGCTGGCGCCGCGATGCTGGTGCCGATCCTGATCCACATGCCGAAGTTTTATTCGGATGTGGTGCTTGTGCCGCTGGGCTATCTCGCCATGGCCATTGCTGTGGCCCGCGCCATCGACGCGCTGAGCGACCCTTTTCTCGGTTGGCTCACGGATCACCGTACTCCGTTCGGCCGACGCCTACCGTACATTGCGTTTTGGTCGCCGCTCTGTGCGCTGGCGTTCTTTGCCCTTTTTCACCCGCCAGAATTTTTGTCGCGCCAAGGGGCAGCGTGGTGGTTTGCCACGATGTTCGTGCTCTACTCGGTGTTCCACACGGCCTACGGTTTGCCATACTGGGCTCTCGGCTCGGAGCTAACGCTCGATTACCACGAACGCTCACGGCTGTTTGGTGTTCGCGAGGGATTCAGCATTCTCGGAACCATTTGCGCGTCGGTCGCACCAGGACTGCTGGTTGGGTACCTCGGCTTACCGGAACGACAAGCGTTCTCCTGGATCGGGGGCACCTTCGCAATCTTGCTGGTGGCCACTTGCTACCTAGTGGTTGCCAGGATTCGGGAGCGACCAGGATTTGCGGAGCGGACTGCAAATCCGTTTGCTCCAGGAGTGCGCCGCGCGCTTCGCAATCGACCGTTTCGGATCCTGCTCGCGACTTACGTGGTATCAAGCATCACCGGCGCAATTCCCGGCACGCTCATGCCTTACTACAATGCATACGTCCTCCGCCCGGACAACGAAGCAGGTTGGCTGGCGCTGCTCTTGGGTGTGTACTTTTGCGCAGCCTTTGTGTGCTTACCCGGTTGGGTGTGGCTGGCAAGGCGCATGGGTAAAAAGCCGGCTTGGCTTGCGAGTTTCTTCATGGGTGTCACGGGCGGTGCGGGTTTGTTTTTCCTAGACGAGGGCGATTTGATTCCCGCGGCGTTTCTCATTGCATGGGCCGGATCGAGCTTTGGGGCGGGGCTGTTTCTTGGCCCAGCAATGCAAGCCGACGTCATCGATTACGACGAGCTCCACACCGGCAAACGCCGCGAGGCCCAGTATTCAGCGTTTTGGGGAATGCTGCCGAAACTCGTTGCGATTCCAAGCGCTGCGGTTCCGATCGCGATCCTCGGTTCGCTGGGTTACGTGCCGAACCAGCCCCAGAGCGCTCAAGTGATCTTTGCGATCAAGGCGATTTTCGCACTCGCTCCAGCCGCGTGTGCTTGTTTGGCCTTCGTGATTGCCTGGCGATTTCCCATTTCCGAACGCGTACACCGCGAAATTTTGCTGGGGATCGAACAGCACCGGCGAGGCCTCCCGGCGATCGATCCTCTCACCCGGCGTGTACTGCCTCCGCCGAATCAACGAGCGGTGGACGAGCAAACGGGTTGGTTTTTGGACTACTTTTCTCGCTCGGATTTAGCCGCGTACCTGGCAGGCAAGCCTTCACGTGCGGCGACGTCTGCGCTTCTTTCCGCGGCCGGCGCGCTGCTTGGGGCTGGGCTCGCTGTTTGGATTGCAATCACCCACGTGCAGGATTTGCGATCCGATCCAGGAACCCTTCCGGTGCTGGGAGTAGTCGCAAGCGGCTTTTGTGCTGCCCTGGCCGCGTTTCACGTTTCGCGGTTGCGCGCAGCACGGACCCTTGCCCTTGGCAAGATCCCACCAGAAAAGATTCGCGCCCATCTGCAAGCGCACGACGGGGGCTGACACCTCTCACTAGAACGGCAAACGAGCAGCCGCTGCTTCCTTAACGACGTTCCGAGTGCGGACGGCTTTGCCGATTGCTGTTTTCGCTTTGGTCCAGCCAAGCCAACGGATTTGCGGGCCCGTTGCCCTTGCCGATCGGGAGCCCAGCGTCGATGGCAACAGTAATGAACCGCTTGGCAATGCGCACCGCGTCTAACAGTGAAGCTCCGCGGCAGAGGGAGGCCACGATCGCGGCGGACAGCTGGCAACCGGTGCCGTGGGTGTGGGGCGTATCTCGCCGAGGGGCTTCGAGGACGATTTGCTCATGGCCATCGTCGAACACATCCGAAGCGAGCGGTCCTTCCAAATGGCCACCTTTGAGCAAGCACGCTCGTGCCCCGGTTTGAACGAACGCACGCGCCGCTTCACGCATCGCGTCCAGCGTGCGGATCGGGAAGCCGACCAGAGCTTCTGCTTCCAGGATGTTCGGAGTGACGAGACTTGCGAGCGGCAGCAAGTGTGTGCGAAGCGCGCGGACAGCATCTTCTTCGAGCAGCCGCGACCCGCTTTGCGACACCATGACGGGATCGACGACCAGCGGCTGGAGTTGGAAGCGGCGAACAGCCTCCGCCACCACCTCGACGATCTCGGCGGTTGCCAGCATGCCTGTTTTGGTAGGGGCTGGACCGCAATCGCGAATCACCGCGTCGATTTGGGCCGCGACAAACTCCGGCGGCACTACATGGACGCTCACCACCCCGCACGTATTTTGCGCGGTCAACGCGGTAATCGCACTCATCCCGTATACCCGAAACACGGTGAAGGTTTTGAGATCGGCTTGGATGCCGGCTCCACCGCTCGAGTCGGAACCGGCAATCGTCAGAGCTCGCGGAATCATGGAATGGTTCTGTGGCCAACGCGCGCCTCGGGGAACTACCTCGGGCGCACGTGCATTGCGTCCATTTTCTTGCGCGATCATGGCGGTTGTGCAAGGACGGGGCAAATTCCTTTTCTTTGCGGAGGGCGCGGAGATGTCGTTCGAGAGTTTGTTGTCACGAGAATTTTTGCGCGTGGTGGAGGAAGCGGCGATTGCAGCGGCGCGGACGATGGGGCAGGGCGACCGAAAACTGTCGGACCGCGTGGCGGTGGAAGCAATGCGCAAGTCGATGGATCGCCTGCCGATGCGGGGAACCGTGGTGATCGGCGAAGGCGAGCGAGACGAGGCTCCGATGTTGTACATCGGAGAAAAGGTGGGCCGGCAGCAGCCCGAGGACCTCGAAGTGGACATTGCCGTAGATCCCCTGGAAGGTACGAATCTCTGCGCCACCGGTGCTCCGGGTGCCATTGCCGTACTGGCGGCGGCAAACAAAGGTGGGTTGTTGCACGCACCGGATTGTTACATGGAGAAGATCATCGTCGGGCCAGCTGCTCGGGGGGCCGTACACCTCGATGCTACGGTGAAAGAGAACCTGTCTGCAATTGCGCGGCGGCTCGATCGGGCGGTGAAAGACCTTGTCGTGATTGTTCTCGATCGACCACGGCACGAGAAGCTCATCGAGGACATCCGCAGTGCCGGAGCGCGCATTCGTTTGATTAGCGATGGCGACCTTTCTGCAGGCATCTCGGCTGCAATTCGGCGCACGAATGTGCACGCCGTCATGGGCATCGGGGGCGCGCCTGAGGGCGTTCTGACAGCGGCTGCACTGCGGTGTCTCAACGGTGGAATGGAGGGACGATTGGTCCCGGCAAAACCCGGTCCAGAGGAACGCCAGAAATTCGAGGAGCGATTGAAGGCAATGGGCATTGCCGACCCAAACCGGATCTACACGGAGCGCGATCTAGCGCCAGGACCGGACATCCTCTTTGCCGCAACGGGCGTGACCGACGGTGCATTGCTTCGCGGTGTGCGATTTTTTGGCCATGGGGCGCGTACATACTCGGTGGTGATGGCCTTGCGCGAGCACATCATTCGGTTCGTGGACACTGTCCACTTGGATGGCTCGCCAGACGCCGTGGTGGAATTTTAAGTGGCCCAGCTTGCGTCCGGGTTGCAGCGAGAATGGGAATCGCTAGGAGACGCCACTATGTCAAATCCGCCGGTAGAAGTTGCAGTTCTGGACGAGGGAGTCAGCGGCCAGGTGGAAGAGCTGGCCCACCGGATCAATACGCTCGGGAGCTATCTTTGACATCGCCGGTCGGGAACGACGGTTGTCGGAACTGGATGCACTAGCAGCTGCGCCAGAGTTTTGGACCGACCGGTCGCGGGCCAAGCAGGTCCAGCAAGAGCGCGCCGAGATCGAGCGCATTGTAGGTCGGTTTCGCGCACTCCAGCGGGAACTAGACGACTTGCGGGTACTGGAGGAATTTGCGCGCGAGGGTGACGCCGAGTCGGCGGCGGAACTGAAACGCAGGGTGGGCGAGTTGCGCAGCCGCCTCGAGCAACTCGAGCTCGAGCGATTGCTTTCGGGCGAGCACGATGCAGGCAACGCGATTCTTACGATCCACCCGGGTGCTGGCGGCCTCGAAGCACAAGACTGGGCCGAAATGCTCCTGCGGATGTACTTGCGGTGGGCTGAGCGGCGCGGATTCAAGACCGAGGTGCTGGATTTGCAGCCCGGAGAAGGGGCGGGAATCAAGAGCGCAACGGTGGCCATCGAGGGTCCGTATGCCTACGGCTATCTCAAGGCCGAGGTAGGGGTACACCGCCTGGTTCGAATTTCGCCGTTCGATGCAAACGCTCGTCGCCACACGTCGTTTGCTTCGGTCTTTGTGTATCCGGATCTGGGTGAGGATATCGAGGTAGAAATCGACGAAAAGGATCTCCGCATCGATACCTTCCGTGCCAGCGGAGCGGGTGGCCAGCACGTGAACAAGACAGACTCTGCGGTGCGCATCACCCATATTCCGACGGGCATCGTGGTGACCTGCCAGAACGAACGCTCGCAGCACAAGAACAAGTCCATGGCGATGCGGATCCTGCGGGCGCGGTTGTACGAGCTAGAGCAAAAAAAGCGTCAAGAACAAATTGCGGAGCTTGCCGAGTCGCAACGCGAGATTGCGTGGGGAAACCAAATCCGGTCCTATGTGTTACAACCCTACCGGCTCGTGAAAGACCATCGGACCGGGGTCGAAATCGGAAATGCGGACGCTGTGCTGGACGGAGCGATCGACCCTTTCATCGAAGCGTATTTGCGTCAACAGGTGAGCCAACAGTCGGGTTCGACCGCCTGAGCGGGAGTGGTGGGTCCTGAAGAAGGGCCGATGCCTATGCGCGAGAAGATCTTTGCCTATCTCCAGCAACGCCCCGCTGGCGCTAGCATCGACGAGCTCCTCGATTTGATTTTCACGCACCCGGGAAGCGACCCGGAGTTTGGCCCACGCTTCTTGCAGATGTTCTTGGAGCAGGATCCTCGCTTTCTCTGGGACCCAGGAGAACAGCGATGGAAGCTGCGCGAATGGGCAACGCTTGCCTTGCCGTTGGACGCGGTTTCCTTCGTGGTCGTCGATCTCGAAACTACAGGCCTAACTCCGGAGCCCGGGGGAATCATGGAAATTGGGGCCGTACGGGTAGAACGAGGGCGGATCGTGGACGAGTTCCAACGCCTTGTGCGGCCCGTGAAACCGCCTCCTCCGTTCATCGTGCACCTCACGGGCATCACGTGGGCGATGCTGCGCGAACAACCGAGGCTCAGCGACGTATGGCCGGAGTTTGTGGGGTTTGTCGGAGACGGCTTGTTGGTTGCGCACAACGCAGCATTCGATCTGAGCTATTTGAATTTGGCCGCACGCGAACTGACGGGATCGATCCTTACGGACACGCATTTGTGCACCCTCAAGCTGGCTCGCCGCTTGGTGCCGGAAACGCGCCGCCGCGGGCTCGACGCCCTTGCCGCTTTGTTCGGCATTCGGAGCGATGGGCGGCACCGCGCCCTTGGAGATGCGCGAATCACGGCCGAGGTGCTGTTCCATCTGCTCGAACGTGCTCGGACGCGAGGCGTGGAGCGGTTGGATCAGTTGCTGGCTTTGCAACAGGTTGGGCGTGATGGCCGCCCGTTTTACTGCCCTTTGCCGCGATCGAGCGTCGAGACCCTGCCAAACGAACCTGGAGTGTACCGATTTTACGATGATCGCGGTCGACTGTTGTACGTGGGCCGGGCCAAGGACTTGCGCCGCCGTGTGGCGTCGTACTTGGCAAATTCCGACCATCACTCCGACAAGGTGCTGGATCTCATCCGTCATATCCATGAGGTTCGCGTTGAATGCTGCCCTTCGGAGTTGGAAGCTGCTTTGCGTGAAGCCGAGGCCATCCGCCGAGAAAAACCACCATACAACCAGCGCCTGAAGCATTTACCCCAGGTGGCCTACTTGAGAATCGGTCGGGAAAGTCCATTCCCGCGGGTCTCGATTGCCCAACGTTTGCGTTCGCGAAGCGACCTCCTTGTGGGGCCATTGCGCTCCCGGCAAGAGGCCGAGCGGCTGCTCCGCATTTGGCTGCGTGTGTACGGTTTGCGCACCTGCCGGGGATCCCTGGTGCCGGACCCGGAGGCTTCTCCCTGCTTCCAAGGGCAAACTGGCCTTTGCACGATGCCGTGTACCGCACGGATCGGCGAGCGTGAGTACCATGCTCGTGTGCAAGCGCTTCTGGAGGACATCGCGCAGGGTGGAGCGGGGACGCGGGCGTTCCTGATTGCAGAGCGAGATCGGTTGGTAGAACTCGAGCGGTTCGAAGCTGCTCAACGGTGGCAGGAGGAATTCGTCTTCTTTGAACGGCTGTGTGCACGCTTCCAAGAGCTGGGATGGGTCACGCGAGAGCAGCATTTTCTGTTGCTGCTGCCGCGATCGAGTGGTGGTGCGCTCGAGGCGTATCTGATGCTGTCGGGCCGCCTGGTCGGCCGAACATCCATTCACCACGCGAACGAATTGGTCCCTTGGCTGCAGGCACAAATAGAGCAAGCGCAAGCGCCGCGTGCAGACGCGGTGAGCATCGACGCAACCATTATTCTGGCAGCCTGGCTGCGCGACCGGAAACAAAGCCGCGGCGCTCTTTTCCGCTTGCCCTCCCCTGAAACAAACTGGCCCGCCACCTTGTTCGAAGAGTGGCGGGCCAGTTGTGCAGCGCTTCTTGCGGCTCCGCAACTACACGAGCCGGCTTCCTGAGCGTGTTCGCCGGCGGAGCCACAGCACGCCCACGAGGCTCCACAACAACCACCCGCTCGAGGTGCTCTCTGGGGCGACGTGGCAGCCACCGCTACGGTCGACCTTGCCGATAATCACAGGCGTTGGCGTCGCCAGCCCGGGCGTGGGAGGCGTGGGCGGTGGCGTGGGCGGGACTTGGCAAATGTTAAACAGGCACAGGTTCGTGATACAGTCGGAATTTTTCTGGCACGACTCGCCTACGTCGAACGGGGGTACGCAAAAGCCCCTGAAGTCCGTGATGTCACAGCGGTCGCCCGGATTTTCGCACTGTTGTACTTCGCAGCAAACGTTGTTCACGCAAAAGCCGCTTTCGCACTGAATTCCCTGGGAACAGGTGGCACCTAAGGGAAGCCTCGGAGTCGGGGTGGGAGGAATGGGCTGACAGAATCCTTCCTTGCCCGGCACGCGGCAAGACTGGCCAGCGGGACATTCGGCCAGATTGCAGCACACCCCGCCTTCGATCTGGTTGCAGACGAAGAACGACTCACACTGCCCCGTTTCCGAGCAAGACCCTCCCCGTGGCACCTTTGTCGGCGTGGGAGTTGGCGGTGGAATATCGCAAACCCCCATCCCTCCTCCAGTAGGCCGGCAAAAGCCGGTTTCGCAATCGTCGTTGCTGTCGCATACTTGGCCGGGGGCCTGTTTCAACTGGCAGGTTCCTGCAAAGCCGGGGACGCTGCACGACTGCCCAGCGGGACAGAGCCGCTCCCGGCAGCACACCCCGTCGACGCAGAAGCCACTGATGCATCGTGCATCCGAAGTGCAGGGGAAGCCGATGGGCAACGGAGTGGGTGTGAATATCGGGGTCGGTGTTGCAGTTGGTTTTGGCACGCAAAGCCCTTCACGACCCGGCGCGCCGCACGTTTCGTTGCTGCTGCACTGTCGCTCGCAGCAGAATCCGTCGATGCAGAAAGATGGATCGCACTGAGTAGGATCTGTTGTACTTGTGCAACATTGTGCCGCGTCGGTACACGGGCTGCCGGGTGGCAGGCGCGTGGTGCATGTTCCCTCGGAGCCGGGGATATTGCACGCCGCGTTGATGGCGCAAAGCGGGTCGCTACAGCACACGCCATCGGTGCAGAATCCGGACGCACACTGTTCGGGAGCACTGCATGGCGTCCCGTTTCCGGCCGGCGGGCCGCACGTACCCGTGTTGCAGAATTGCCCCTCGGGGCAGGAGGCGGTCGCACAGCAGAAGCCGTCAACACAACGAAGCGACTCGCACTGCGCGCCAGTCGTACACCGGCTGCCGTTCGGCGCGGGTGGTCGGCAGACTCCATCTAGGGTCGTGGCGCGCGGCGGTAGGATGTCGCAGCGTTGGCCTTGGGGGCAGGAAGGCGTACTACAACAGGTGTTGTCTACACAATTGCCCGACTCGCACTGCCGCCCCACGGTGCAAGCAGCGCCGTTCGGACGCGGCGGGATTTCTCTCGCCCTGAGGACCCGCACCGAGTTATTCGAGAACTCTGCGACCGCGATGTCAGGAATCGCATCGCCGGTAAAGTCCATCGCTGCGATTCGCCTTGGGCCCAGCCCCACGATGACCTGCGTGCCAAATTCGAACCGCCCGTCCCCCAAGCCTGTGTAAACGTTGATAAAACCAGCAGTGACCGCGTTGTTGTCAGTTGCACGGGTGCTGAACGAGACAGCTAGGTCTATTCGGGTGTCCAAGTCGAAATCCGCCGCCGCGATATCCTGCGCGGTACACTCGATGGGAATGCCGTTGATCCGCGAGGGACAAGACAATCGGATCGGGGGAAGCACCTGGAAGATCGGGTTCTCGTCGCCGAGCAAAACCGAGATGGAAAAGTTGTTGGTCAGTCGTACGTCTCGGTTCACGACGGCGAGATCCATACGCCCGTCGTTGTTAAAATCGCCTTTGGTCATTCCTACCGCACCAATTCCGACGATGAAGCGCTGGGCGACAACCCCGCTAAACGATCCTGTGCCAGGGTTGAGGAAGACAGACACTTCGTCCGTTCCCCGCGCTCCGGTGTCAAGGATCATGATGTCATCATAACCGTCGCGGTTCAGATCATGCGTGAGTACCACTCGCGGGTTCGTTGCCCCGCCAAGGGGGAGCGTTCCCACTCGGACGAGCCCCCTGTTTCCTCCTTGATTCGTAAAAACGGTGAACGAGTCCGCTGGGCCGTTCACAGTGACGGCATCCAGACCCAACCTGCGATCAAACTCGCCCGCAGCAACTGCAACGGGCCCTCGAGTGGCGGCCTGAAACGACTGGGGAGCACCAAACGAGCCGTCGTTTTTGCCCCCCGCTCCGCGCCCATAGATGATGAAAAGACGCCCCATCACGACATCGGTGACCGCGATGTCGTTGATGTTGTCGGAGTTGAAGTCCGCAACCGTTACACCGCGAAGCGCTCGCCCCACAGGGATCTCCACTGCCGAAAGAAATGTTCCCGTGGGGCTGCCAAACAAGACGTTCACGCGATCGCGAGCGGTGCTCGACACGACAACATCTGCGATTCCGTCACCGTTCAGGTCGCCGCCTGCAACGTAGGTGGGACCGCTTGGAACCGGACGTTGCTCCCCTAGGATGAACGACACCTGCGCCGCGGCAGGCAGTGCTGCCACCCACGTGAAAGTGACGACCCGAATGAAGTTGCCAATCGTACGCCTCATCTACCGTTCTCCTCGTTTGGATGGCGACCCGCTTACCAAAATTCTTCCCGTCGAGCCAAGCTGAAGTTGTGGCCTGCTACTTTTCAATCACGTACCGGATTTGTCAAACGGAAAGATTCCCATCGAAGGATACAATCGAAGCCGCCTTTAGCGCACAAGTATTGTGGTAAAGCAAGCACCTTTGTTGGCGACCTGGATTGCGCAACTCGCCCCATGCTAGGGGGCGGCTCGAAGATCGAACTTTGGTAGTCGCAGCCGACAAAAAAGGAGGGACGCGATGTTCTCGTTCGAGATGAGCCCAGAGCAACGCGAGATGAAAGAGCTGGCGCGCAAGTTTGCCGCTGAAGAGATCATTCCGATCGCTGCGCACTGTGATGAAACGGAAACCTTTCCTGTAGAAGTGTGCCGCAAGGCGTGGGAACTGGGCTTGATGAATTTGGAGATCCCCAAGGAGTATGGCGGGCCGGGCTTGGGAGTCCTGGATACAATCCTCATTCTGGAAGAACTGAACTACGGTTGCGCGGGGATCACGAACGCCCTTGCAGCCAATGGCTTGGCGGCTGTGCCACTGCTGAAAGCTGGCACCGAGGAACAAAAGAAGAAGTACCTCGGCATGCTGGCCCATGAGTTTACCTTCGCTGCCTTCTGCACCACGGAACCCGGGGCTGGGTCGGACGTAGCCGGTATGTCCACGACGTACCGGCGGGTGGGCGACGATTTCGTGATCAATGGCGTCAAACACTTTATTTCAAATGGCTCGATGGCCCGCTGGTACACCGTGTTTGCCACGCGCGACCGGAACCTGCGCCACCAAGGGATCTCTTGCTTCGTGCTGCCAGCGGATACGCCTGGAATCCGTCGCCGCCGCATGCACGGCAAGCTCGGGCAAAGAGCTGCCGATACTGCCGAGGTTGTCTTCGAAGAGGTCGTCGTCCCGAAAAGCGCTCTCGTTGGCGAAGAGGGGCAAGGGTTCAAACTGGCAATGCAAACCTTTGATCATACCCGGCCCGAAATCGGCGCCATCGCCATCGGGATCTCTCAGCGCGCGCTGGACGAAGCAAGAAAGTACGCCCTCGAGCGCCAAGCCTTTGGTCAGCCCATCGCGAACTTCCAGGCCATTCAGTTTATGCTGGCAGACATGGCAATCGAAATCGAGGCAATGCGCCTGCTCACGTACAAAGCAGCTTGGCTCCTCGACCAAGGCGCAGGGGCCCCGATCGTTTCGAGTTACGCAAAGGCATTTGGAGCCGACGCTTGCATGCGGATCACCACCGACGCCGTGCAAATCTTTGGCGGCTACGGGTACATGCGAGAGTACCCCGTGGAAAAGCTGATGCGCGACGCCAAGTTGCTGCAGATTTACGAGGGAACCTCGCAAATCCAACGCGTCGTGATCGCGCGCAACTTGCTCAAGGCCTGAATGTGAGACCGCCGCTAGCAGAGGCAGCAGCGGTTCGTGGCCAGCGGTTCTTTGCGTGCTCGAGCGGCGTGCTAGGCGTGCTGCTGGGGAAACTCACTAGGGCTAACCGTTGCCAGCACAGTCCCCACGCCGGTACCTTTGACGAGCGAGTCGTGGCGACGAGGACCGGAGTGGTGAGTCTGGCCCACTGACTCGCTCTTCCTTGTCCCAGGCGAACGTGCCTATTCGTCCGCGCTGAAAATTGGTTTCTACCCACGAGGCGAGTAGCAGCGTCTTCTCTCGACGCTCAGCCAACTCTGCCTCACGCGTACGGTCCGATGCGCGGCAGCGAGGGGCACCGCCACGCCCGAGGTGTGCCCGCAAGCGGCCGCGCATCATACGAGTAGGGGCGCTGCTAAGCGATGTTCCCCGCGTAGATGTCCATGACCGTGCGAAGAAAGTCGAGCGCTTCTTGTTTCGGCCGCTGAAACGAGTTGCGGCCGATGATGGATCCGAACCCGCCACCGTCGCGAATGGCCCGGATCTCATCGAGAATCGCACTGGTCTCTTTTGCCTCGCCTCCGGAGAAAATGACAATCCGGCGCCCGTTGAACGCGCTTTGCACCACGTGGCGCACACGATCGGCTAGCGTTTCGATGGGAATGCGCTGTTTTTCGTACACCTTCCGTGCGGCCTCTTGCTCGATGTGGTTCGTGGGTGGCTTGACCTTGATGAGATGGGCTCCAAGCTGCGCCGCAATTTGGGCCGCGTAGGCAACCACGTCTACAGCCGTTTCTCCCGCCTTGGATAGCCCAGAGCCCCGCGGATAAGACCACACCACCACAGCCAAACCCTTGCGCTTCGCCTCTTCGGCAAGGGCACGCAACTGCCCATACATTTCGTTCCGAGCCGCAGAACCAGGATAAATGGTAAACCCGATGGCAACACAACCGAGCCGAAGCGCATCGTCCACGCTGCCGGTGACCGCTGGGCAGGGATCGGCTCCGGTGTACAGCGTGTCCGAGTTGTTGAGCTTCAGGATCAGTGGGACCTCACCAGCATACTCGGCGGCACCGGCCTCTAAAAACCCCAAGGGCGCCGCGTACGCGTTACATCCTGCCTCGATCGCGAGTTCAAAATGGTAGCGCGGATCGTACCCCGCAGGGTTCGGTGCGAAACTCCGCGCAGGTCCGTGCTCGAACCCTTGGTCCACGGGGAGAATAACCAGCTTTCCAGTTCCGGCCAGGCGACCGTGGTTGAGCAGCCTGGCGAGATTGGTCAAGACCCCCGGGTTTTCGCTTCGATACCAACTGAGAATTTCGCGAACGCGTTCTGTCATCCTAGGCTCTCCTTACCTCATCGTAAGCTGCAGAGTTGGGCGCCACGTTAGTCAGCCGGCCGGTGAGAAGTCAACGACACTCCGTTCGCAAGGCCACGCGCGGAGCGTGCGCTGTGTTCCGCTGCATCCGCACCAGTTTGGATCGCAGCCGCTTGACTGTCGCGACGGCTCGCGTCAAGGTACACCTTGTGGTTGCAGCGCAATGCACAATCGAGCGCGAGGTGCTGTTGAAATGAGAAAGCGACGTAAGGCCCTGCCGCTCTCGTTGGTGAATTTGAAATTTGAAGACTTAGTGCGCGAAGGCAGTGGATCGGGCGATAAGCGTCTTGTGAACCTCAAGGTGCCCGCCGACGTCCTCGACCGGGTGCATAATTTGGCCGATCGGCTTGGCGTGACAAAAACCGCTGCGGTCATCGCCTTGTTGAACGAAGGTCTCGACGAAGTGCGCCGCCGACAGCCACAGTTGCAAAGAAAGCCTGCGGAAGCGTCGGGTCGCTAGGCGAGGCATGGTGGCGCCTTCCCGTGCCGCTGCGACCGCAGCGGTTCTCGCCGGCTTCTGCATGTGGGCGCTCGGGGAGAGCCATCACAACCTCGGGGGCTATTGTTCCGGAGATCCTGAGGCCGGTCCGGTTTTCCCAGCGGCTCTGTTTGCCGGCGCATCGCTCCCGGAGTGTTTCGACTGGAACGGAGATGGCGTCGTCTCGGCCGCCGATGTGGTCGTTGCGGTGCAGCTCCTTGGCGAAAGTGCTTCCCCCACCCCATGGCTCGGTACCTACACCCCGACGTCGACACCTTCGATCACCCCGACGCCAAGTCCAACGTCGACGCCTTCGGTGACACCGACGCGAACGGCAACACCAACGATCACTCGCACTCCGACACCCAGCGCCACGCCCACGATCACGCCGACCCCGAAGTCGTGCCCGCCACAAGCAGCGGCGACCTTGGAAGTCGTTTTGGAAGTCGACCAAGGGCAGCCGGTGGAATCCCAGGCAGTCGTTCGAGGTGAATTGTTGTACCCGAGTTGCGCGACGGCCGACGGTCGCTTGCTCACAGCGTACGCTGCACCATTGACAGGCGGAACACCGGCCCGCTTCGAGCAGCTCGCTCCCGGTATCTGGGTGCACCATGTCGAAGTGACACAGCCCGCCAATGGCCAGATGCAGCACCAGCGGAGTTTAGTCGTTGCAGCCAGTTGGCCGAATCGCGTGCGATGGCGAGTGTTCCGAACCGTTCTGGTGGTCGCTGAGGCCGGCGATGCCCCAAATGGCTCGGCAACTCTGCGGCGTGCTCTCGAAGAGGCGAACCGCACGCTTGGCCCTACGTTGATCCGGTTCGACGACAATGCGTTCCCTGCGGGACAACCGGGGATCGTCACCTTACGCCGCGCGCTGCCAGCTTTGACGGCCAGCGACGTCACCATCGATGGCCGCGATGAGCTTGGAGTTCCGGGCATGCGGGTGATCGATGCGGCGGGGGGAGCGTTTCCGGCCCTGGCGATCCGAGGTGCGCGAAACCGCATCGTCGGCTTGGCCTTACGGAACGCCGGCGGCACGGATCGCGACGTCCTTTCCACTGCCGGCCCAGCGGCCCGGGGCAACGTCGTGGAGCAGTGCCGCATCGAGGGTTCGGCGTCGGCCGACGGTGTTGGCATCGACGATGGTGCAGGAACCGACTTTGCCGCAGGCGCCAACGTGCTTCGCGACAGCATCATCTTGGGGGCGAGCGACAAGGGCATCAAAGTGACCGGCGGTGCGCATGCACGCGTGGAGGGGAACTGGGTGCTGCACAACGCCAACGGGGGCGTGCAAGCAACCTTGGGAGGGAAAGTCTATGCGCGCGACAACCTGATCGAACGGAACGAAGGAGCTACCGCCCAAAACGGCTTCGCAGTCAACGGAGCGCACCCGAACCGCCCGGAAGACCCGGCACTGCTCTTTGCCGAGGGAAACCTCGTTCGCGCCAACGCTGGCGCGGGCCTCTTGGTGCGGGCGTATTCTGGCGTGTTCGCTCGGTCCAACGTGTTCACAACGAATGCGCGCGACGGGGCGCGCATGCAACCAGTCGATGGGGCTCGCGCTCCCGCCTTGCGCGCCGATGGCAATTCCTTTGTTTGCAACGGTGCAGCCGGCTTGGTGGTCGAAGCAGGAGTCTTGTACGCCGACTTGGGCGACGGAACCTTTGGGAGCTTCGGGGCAAACGCCTTCGCGTTGAACGCGATTCCTGCACTGCGGCGGAATTTGGTGTTTCTCGGTCACGACTGGCTGTTCGCTCGGGGCAATGTTTGGGAGCAGTGTGGCGCTGCATCGAATTGTGACCTTGCTGCGGTGCGTGCCCGCGACTTGGGAGGCAATGCGGAGCGCGTGCATCTGGAGCCGGTGCGATCGGACGCACCTTCGCACGTCCTGCTTGTCGACGAAGTACGGCCGAAACTCGCGCACGCAGGAACATTGCTCCGGATTGCTGGGAGTGGTTGGCAAAGCCTCCCTCTAGCCTCCTGCCAAAACAGCTTGCCGTGCCAAGACGAAACCCTGCCGTGCGTGCTGGTCGATGGTGTGCCGGCCCCGATCGAGGCTGCGACGCCCACCATGCTGTTCGTGCGCATGCCGTTTACCTGCTTTGCTCCTGTGCCGCTCGAGGTGCGGACGGCAACGGGCACAGCCCAGATCGAGTACTGTGCCCCCGAATGAAGCAAACGCGCGATGGAGGGATACGCGCGTGCGGCGCCCCCGGCACGCACGCAGCCAAGCTCTAGCGCCGGGCAGAAACTAAGGTGCAGCTCAGTCGGTCCGCGGGGCTCCGCGCCGAATCCAATCTTCGATGGCGGCGATCCAAAATGACTCGAGGCGAGCACCGGAAAGGGGCATTGGGCTGCCCCAGCGCGGATCGAACGTTGTCAGTGTAAGCTTGGTGAGCAGAAAGCTTCTTTCAACTTGTCCAGGCGCCACGCGCAGCCACCCCGCCTCCCTCGCTGCGGCATTCGTCGGGGCCACGTTCACGAGGCTCGCGTAAGCGTCCGTAAGATCTAGGGCGCCTGCTTTGGTCGTACCGTCGTGACAAAAGGCCACTGCACAGCGCGGCGTAAAGACTTGGTTTTGGAGTTCGGAGAAGGCCACCGCCCCTGGTGTAGGCGACGGGACCAAAGGCGTTTGCGTTGGCGTTGGCGACGCGGTGGGCGTCAGGCCAGGTCCGCCCAGATCTCCACGGGGCGCGCCGGCGAGAATCCAGTCTTCGATCCGCTGCAAGTCTGCGGCTGCCAACGGCGGGGCCCCAAGTGGCATTCGGCTTCCTTGTCCTGGGCCCGGTCCGGTGAGCTTCACCCAGAGGAAACTGCGGTCGAGGCTTCCGGGGGCTACACGGAGCCATCCGGCAGAGCGTGCTGATTCGTTGGTGGGCTGGGCACCGACGAGTTGGTCGAACGCGTCCGGCCCTTCCAAGACAAGTCCTCCTGCGGCTGTTGCCGCGGAGTGACACGGTCCGGTGGCGCAGTGCACGGCAAAGACGTCTGTCTGCAGGGCAGCAAAGGAGCCAGTGGCCAGGGATTCGGGATCCGGACCATCTCCCGCACAGCCCGAGGTCGCTGCGTACACCCCGAGTGTAAAAATCGCAGCGAGGACTACAGCTGGCGAACTTCGCCGCGGGCGTCGGGGCGCGAACTTATAGCCCCTTGACTCCATGCACGACGATTCCGTTCATCCCGTTGCGCACGTACTTCTTGCCGCTTACCTCTGCGCGAGCGCCGGCGAACTTCTTCACTTCCTGGTACGGCTGCTCGTTGTTGTGGTCGTCGACCAACAAGTACAGCTCCCCGTTGTCCGTCAACAGCCCGAGAGGAACACCTTTCTTCGCGCACATCTCGGCGCAGGTCTTGTGCGCTGTCCCTTTTGCGCCTTTGGCCATGTAGCAGGCCATGTCCACGACCTCGCCTTGAACCACGACGTCCTCTTGAGCCACGGCCGCCGACACGAACAAGCCAAGCGCGAATGCTGCACCCAGGAAGTGCAGGGATGCTTTCTTTGTCGTCATGGTCGCTCTAGTATCCGCACCGCATCGGATATGTCAATTTCCCTTTCGCACAAATGGCGCCAATGGTTCGCGCTGGACGCGCGAACTGGAGGAACGGGGTCGCTTGGGAGCGACGCCGAGTTGCAACACTCCTCCGTGGAGACATGGAAACCGCCTCACGCTCCGTCGATGGCACTTCGCTCCCACGCTTCCTCGTCGCCCTTGCTGCAGGTGGTGTTCTTGTACGCCACGGGACTCGCCATTGGCCTCCACCTCGCTTTGGTGCACTTGTACCTGTGGCGTTCTCCGCGGGCATTTTTCTTCTTTCTTGCCGCCACCGCGCTGTCGTGCACGGCAATCCTCGCGTTGTGGATTTGGGTGTTGCCACGCTTTGCACACTGGCGGTTTCCTGCTCGCCTCGCCGCACAAGTAGCGACCTCCGCTCTCGCCATCGCAGCATTGTCCTTTCTCACCGTAGAAGCCAACTCGTTCCTTTTTGGCGGGCATTCGATCCTGAACCCATACGACGGGCCGGACCGGACGATCACCATCCCGGCGGCCGCCTTGCGTCGGGCGCCGGTCATTTACTTTCTAATTCCCATCGTTCCCACGGCCATCCTTTGTGTCGTCGGTTTTAACTTGCACTGGTGGCGAATCTTGGTGATGCAAGCGCGTGCCCGCGCGTTAGAGGACGTTGCCGCTTCCGCTCAGCTCGCCGCGCTGCGTGCCCAAATTCACCCGCACTTCTTTTTCAACAGCCTGAACTCCATTGCCCAGTTGATTCGCAGCGATCCTGATCAGGCCGAACGTTGTGTCGAACGCCTTGCGGAGGTCTTCCGCTACTTGTTCTCCCGCTCGGGGGCGGAGTTCGTGCCTCTGGAGGAGGAGTTGCGCTTTGCCCATGCATATCTGGAGATTGAAAAAGCACGCTTTGGCGAAGACCTGACAGTGGAGTGGGACATTGCTCCGGCTGCTCGCCACCACCTAGTTCCGAGCTTGATTTTGCAGCCATTGGTAGAAAACGCCGTGAAACACGGAATTTCCAAGAAGGTCGAAGGCGGCACCTTGACCGTGCGTGCGCGCGTGGACCACGCACAGTTGTGGATCGAGGTTGCAGACACGGGAGTTGGGTTCGACGCACTGCAGCCGGAGAACGGTTCGGGTCTGGGCTTGCGCAGTGTGCGCGATCGGTTGGCGCGCTTGTACGGTGCGGACTGGCAGCCCGAGATCGAATCCTCGCCTGGCACTGGGACCATCGTTCGCTTGCGTCTGCCGGTTGCTGCGAACCGCAAGGAGGCGACATGATTCGCGCGTTCATTGTGGACGACGAAAAGCTGGCTCGCGAACGCTTGCAAAGTTTTCTGCGTGACTTTGCAGAGGTCGACGTCGTGGGGACCGCGAAAAACGGCCCCCAAGCAATTCAGGCGATCGACACGCTCAAGCCAGACGTTGTCTTCCTCGACGTGCAAATGCCGGGGCTCGACGGCTTCGGTGTGCTGCGCTCGATCCAACATCGGCCACAAGTGGTCTTTGCGACCGCGTACGACCAATACGCCATCCGTGCGTTCGAGGTTTGTGCAGTCGACTACCTCCTCAAGCCAATTTCTCGGGAGCGACTTGCGGAAACCATGCGCCGCGTGCGCGATCGTCTGGCGGCCCATGCGCCTCCGCCTGCAATCGAAGAAATCGTTCAGGCATTGGAGGCTCGCGAGCACCGCTACCTACAGCAAATTCCCGTACAGCGGGGCCGGAGTATTTTGGTGCTTTCCACCGAGGAAATCTTGTGGTTCGAAGTGGAATACCGGATCGTGTTCGCGTACGTCGACGGCGACCGTTTTATGACCAACTTCACCCTCCGCGAACTCGAGGAAAAACTCGATCCCAATACGTTCTTCCGCGCCCACAAATCGCGGTTGGTAAACCTGAAGCATGTCAAAGCCATCGTCCCGTGGTTCGGCGGTCGTTACAAGCTGGTGATGAAAGATCAAAAGAGTTCCGAGCTCGAGCTGAGCCGAGCACAAACCCGCCTTTTGCGCACCCGCATGCACTGGTGAGGGCGAGGTTTCGACCGCTCGCGCGGTTCTCCCATCGTTCCTGCGCCCGGCTGTTGCGCTAGCCCACACAAGCGTGTAGCTGCGAGCGGAACGTCAACAGTGCAAGGGGAACGTTTATGCATCGGGTGTTGTTGAGTGCGATCTTGGCGTTGCTGTGGTTGCTCCCGCAGGAATCTCGAGGCCAATGTCTGGGCGACTGCAACGGCAACAGCGAGGTCACGGTGGATGAAATCGTGACCATGGTGAACATTGCCTTGGGCAACCAAGGGATTGCTGTCTGCCCGGCAGGCGACCGCGATGGCGACGGCGGGATCACCGTGGACGAAATTATCGCCGCGGTGAACAATTTGCTCGGGTCGTGCCCAAGCTCCACTCCGACTCCGGGCCCGACAGTGACGCCGACACCCGATACGGGCGGCGGGCTTGGGGATCGCCGCTTCACCTTCAGCAGCCGAAGCGAGTTTGCGGCGGTGTTGAATCAGGGCGTTCGCCTCCGGTTGGGGTCTTTCCGCGGGCAGAAAGACGGGCAGACCGGGCCTGCGTATCTGGTTTTGCGTGGGCACGAGCCCGACGAAAACGGGGTGGCAACGATCGACATCGTGGACGGTTCGGACTTCTTTTTCGTCCAAGCTCAGATTGCCAACATCCTGGTATGCATTCGCCCGCTGATTCCTGTTGTGAGCGCGGGCGTCGTGCAGTGCCGCGGCGGGCAGGATTACAGCATCCTGTTGGAGACAAACCACCATGTCGGCCAGCTCGGCCAAGATGGGTTCACCTTGGCGGATTGCCTCTCCACCTGCAGTGGGCCAGTGTGCGGTCAAATCGAAGGGCCCACGCAAATTTGTGCCGCTGGTGCGGTGGGCGAACTTTGCCGAACGGATGCCGATTGCGACACCGCGAATGGCGCTGGTGATGGGCGTTGCGGTCTAGGCCGTTACTGTACCGCAGGCCGTGTTGGCGTAGCTTGCACCGCCGACGCAGATTGTACCTTGCCCGATGTGGCCGGCCGATGCTCGCCACAACCCACGTGTGCTGCAGGGCGGCGCGGCGCGCCGTGCCGCAACGATGGTGACTGCGACAGCAGCGAGGGGGCGGGCGATGGTCAGTGCGGCCCCC
>CAZHQG010000002.1:0-214998 GCA_964534275.1 uncultured Binatia bacterium (SeqCode)
TGCACCGCGTTCGGCCGCGACGGCAGCGTTAGGATCAGCAGGCTCCGAGTGAGCATCGAGCGGACGCTACATGCATGTAGCAACCATTTCAACTACGGGGGGGGCGGGGGCGTGGGGCGGCGGGTGGTGGACTCCTGCTCACCACAGAGGCACAGAGCAAACCGTTCCTGTCGGTGCTCTCGGTGGCGAGCCTTCAGCCCTTGAAGTCGGCGATTTCACCACCGGGAGCACGGAGAACAACTAGAAGGAGCAGACGCTTTCCTTTGTGCCTCAGTAATTAAAGAGAGCACCGCCGCGCGTGGGTGCGGCGGTGCGAAGCGTGCAAGGCTGCGGTGGACGGCCATCGTCCGCGACACGCAGCGTGGCGAACCACACGAGCGTGTTCCATGCCTGCTTGTTGGCGAGGATGTCGTCCCAGCTTACCAGGCGCGGGATCACCATCAGCACGACCGCGCCCATCGCGACCGCGTACGAGACGGTCAGCGTGCGGCGGCCCATCGTTCTGGCCGGTACTAGCGCGATGCAGCAGCCGAGCCCGGCCTCCTCGTAGCCGCGAGCGCGAACATGAACGCGGAAAAGATGAGCCACACCGTCGCGTTCGCGAAGGCCCGACAGCGCCCAGCCGAGCGCGGCGTTGGCGGCCTTGAAGCCGGGTTTGGCGAGTTCTGTAGACGCCTGTGGGGGTCGATCCGAAGCGTGGAACTGCGATCCAAAGCAACTGGTGATGCAGTTATAGGCAAAAAGTTCTGGATCGGTAGCACAAGGGTTGCAAATGGGCGTCGCATGCCCTTTTCGGATGCTTGGTGGACCAGCTACGGTAAGCGGCTGGGCCACAAAAGAACTCTGGTCCGGTGCAGCGCAGGTGGTGGACGAAGGGAGGGTCGTGGTTTTTTTTGAGGAGCTTAGAGGTGGAATTGAAAGGAGTATTCTAGGCTTGAGGCAAAATGGAGAAAAAACGTCCGGTGCGATGCCAGGTTGCGGTTGTCGGCGGTAACACCTGTTCTGAGGAAGTCTTTCAAATCGCATACACGGTCGGTGCTGAGCTCGCCGCTCGTGGCGCTTGGCTAATCTGTGGGGGGCTCGGGGGCGTGATGGAGGCCGTAAGCCGGGGAGCAACCGAAAACGGCGGCCACGCCATCGGCATCCTTCCGGGATACGATCACGATAGTGCCAACCGCTGGCTGAGCGCCGCGATTGCAACGGGTTTGGGGCATGCTCGCAATGTGGTGGTCGTGGCAGCAGGCCACGTTGTCATTGCACTACCGGGTGCTCACGGCACCGCAGCCGAGGTACATTTAGCGCGGGTACTGGGTCGTCCGGTCGTAGCGCTCTCTGCTTGGGGAGAGATACCTGGCGTCCAGGAAGTGTCTGACCCAAGGGTGGCGGTGGAACTTGCACTAAAACTCTGTAGGCGTTGTCACCCATCGGATCACGAGGAGCGAGGAAACGACGAACTTCTGCAAAGCTCGTAAGCCTTGGAGGATAATGGGACTGAAGGAGAGCAAGTGGTAGGCTTCGAGAGGTGCTTCCTCGCATGTAGGGATTTTGATGGATCCTCAGGCGGCAAACATGCGGGCTATTGGGGGTGTAAACCTTGGAGCCGCGTGCTCAGTGCGCTTAGGGGGCAACGTTCTGCGGTCGCGAAGGTGCTCGAGCCGTGGGGATTAGATGGCAAGAAGTGGTGACCGGCGCACGGTCCTTACCGCTGAGTCGTGCTTTGAAGTCGTGGGTTCGCAAGGTGGGCGCGGAATGTAAGCCATTATATCTTGCTCTTGCGGGTCCGGTCCTTTCTACTCAAGAATCTCCCTGGCTCGTGGAAGAAAATGCGGACACACCGCCAGATGATCACAGAGGCGCGGAGGGCCGAGCGTGACTTCGCATGCTGGAGAGCGTGAAGCGTTGGATCGCATCCTCCTTCAAGCACGGGAGGGAAAAGCAAAACCCGTTTATGCCTTTGTTGGCGAAAGGTTTTTTACGCAGCAAGCCGCAAAGGCTCTAATCGACGTAGTACTCCGGCCAGAGGACCGCACGTGGAATCTGGAGCGCTTCGAGGGCCAATCTGTTGCGTGGCAGAGGGTCATCGAAACCCTTCGCACGCCCGGGTTTGGCTCCTCTCCAAAGGTAGTTTGGGTGGTAGACTGCATGCTCGCGGGAAACCGGAGGCCTCCGGCGGTGGTTTTCGAAGAGATTTTGGGCCTCTGGGGTGCGGACCGCAAAAAGCCCGCGGCCGAAGCTTTGCTCGCGTTGTTGGCGCAGGCAGGATGGTCGGACAAAGACTTGCACGCGACAACGTCACCTGTCCTCAAACCAGAAGAGGAAGTCCGCCTTTTTGGCCGCCAATTGCAGCCCGAAGAACAAAAAGAGCTTGTTCAAATCGTTGGATACGCGTCAAGCCTGGGGCTTTCCGTCAGCGCTTTTAAAAGCGCGGAAGACGAGCTTGTTGGCCTTTTGCGCTCGGGTTTGGCGCCGCGAGTGATTCTTCTTTTGACGATGGGCACGGTCGACGAAAAGTCCCTCTTGTGGAAGGCGATCAACAAGGTAGGGCATGCGGTGGTGTTTTCCGTAGAGAGGGAGCGTAGCCAGGCTCTGAGCCGCACTGCAATGGAAAAGGTGGTGCGAATCGTTCTGGGACGTTACGGGAAGACCCTAACACCGGCTGCTTTTGACTTGCTCGCTCGCAGGGGCGGAAACGATGTAGACATCTTGGCGAACGAAGTGGAAAAGGCTTGCCTCTGGGTGGGGGAGCGGGAACAGATTGACGTGGCCGATGTGCTGAGCGCTACTTCTGACCTCGCAGAAAGTTGGGTATTCGACTTTTGTGCAGCGCTCAATCGCCGCAACCTGGCGGATTGTTTGCGCAAATTAGACGACTTGCTCCTTCGCGGGGAGCCGGCTGCGAGATTAGTGGCGCTGGTAGCACGGGAGTTGCGGCAACTGGTATTAGCCAAAGAATGTTTGCAGTATGATCTTGAACCGCGGCTCGGTTCGAAAGGGCGGCATTTTCGTCTTCCTTCCAACTACTCGGTTTTTCAAAAGTCCATTTTGCCGCAAATTCCAAAGGCACGGTTGGATGAATTCGGCAAGGTTCATCCATTCGTGCTTTTTCGGCGATTGCAGGATGCCGAGACGTGGACGTTGAGGGAGCTGCACGCCGCGGTGACGGAGTTAGCCCAACTGGATTTGACGTTGAAATCCTCCGGAAGTCCCACGCGCACGCTGTTCGAGGCGTTCATTTTCCGCTGGTGCGCCGAGCCTCGCAGGCAACTCTCTGCGCTGTTGCCAGGTTCTTGAATCTTTTAGTTAAACGGCTCTGGCGTTAGTTCGCTACGCGACACCGCGTCGAACGACAAACACCGGACAGGGTGCGTAACGAATCAGGTTTTCCGCGACACTACCCATCAAAAGGTGTCGGAGGCCCGAGCGGCCATGGGTGCAGATCACGAGAAGATCCACATTGCGTTCACGCGCCATGCTTAGGAGTTCCTCGACCGGGTTGCCCCATACAACCAACAGTTCGACGTTCGGGTAACCGGCCAACTTCTCGTCGCGTACCTTTTGCAGTAACTCCCAAGCTCGCTTTTCGAGTTGCTCGGAACTCTGCCAGCGGCCGTGTTCGTCGTACAATGCTTCCGTCGGCACATGAATTACATGAGGGACCAGGATGGTCCCGCCCGAAAGTTCGGCAAACTTCCGCGCATACTCGAGAGCGGAGTAGCTGTCCGGGGAAAAATCGACTGGGCAAAGTATGGTCTTAAACTCGCGCGGCATCGGGCACCTCCTTGGGCAGACTATGAATCAGAGCCCTGTTCTCTGCAAGCATCTCGGCCAGACTGCGCACAAGTGATCCGATGTGCGAGCCTCGCGTCACTCACTACGGCAGCAACTTTCAGGACACAGCAACTTTCAGGACACACACGAGTCTGACCAGCTTTCATTCAGGAGCAACTTTCAGGACACACATGAATTCAATCATGAATTCCACGAATTCCGGGACATGCACCGAATTCCAGCAAGCGAATTCCTGGACACGCGCGGAATTCCAGCGATTTTCAGGACACGCATCAATTCAAGCTCGAATCCCACGCAATTCCAGCGAATTCCGCGAATTCCGAGACATGCACCGAATTCCAGCAAGCAAATTCCCGGACACGCGCGGAATTCCAGCGGAATTCCAGGACAGGTACGACTCTAGGACGCGAATCCCACGACAGCCACGCCTTTAGGGACTCAAATTTGAGCAAGTTACGGAAGTTTGGGTCAGCAAGCTTCAGCAGGTGTCAGCTAGTTCCAGGCAAGTTTCAGGCATCAGGACACGCACGCCACAGGTTTCACAGGTTTCAGGACACGCACGGTTCCAACCGCAAACTTGTGCAATGATTCCGAGCCCGCGGACAGTGGAGACAATTGCTCAAACCTGACAGCCAAGGAACCAAGCGATCTGCAAGCCAGTGCCGTGCGCCTCAGGGCGCGTTCGAAAACATTAAAAATAACGAGGGCGGCTCTGGTATTTCGAACGGTCCGTGCGGGTTGTTGACTACCCGCGGAAAATGGCCGATCCGAGCCGAGGTGAGGGACTTGACTTTTTACCTAGTATAGGACAACAAACGTCCATGGCTATTGCTCGGTCGCAAGTCGTAGATTTGGAAGTTACGCCCTACTACCACGTGATCAGTCGATGCGTTCGTAGGGCACACCTGTGCGGATGGGACCGTACTGCTCGCCGAAGTTTTGCACACCGCAGAAGATGGCTGACTGAGCGTATAGGTCAGTTAGTGCGATGCTTTGCCATTGAGGTTTACGCTTATGCGATCATGGGGAACCACTACCACTTGGTGCTAGGTATTGACCAACCACGTGTGGCAACGTGGAGCGACGACGAAGTGTTAACACGCTGGGGCCGCTTGTTCCCCGCTAGCGTGCGGCGGCTCGACCACCAGCCTCAGGCCATGAGAAAAGCCGCGGTCGAACAGTTTCGTCAGCGGCTAGCGAGCCTGAGTTGGTTCATGAAATGCCTGAACGAGGCAATTGCGCGTCAAGCAAATCGAGAAGACGGCTGCACAGGGCGATTCTGGGAGGGCCGATTCAAGAGCCAGGCGCTTCTCGATGAGGCTGCGTTGGTTGCCTGTATGGCTTACGTGGACCTGAATCCCATACGGGCAGGTCTGGCGCGGCGGTTAACTCACGCAGAGTATACCTCTATTTTTGAGAGGCTTGGCTTGTGCGGGCACAGAAGAGGCTCCTACCCTGCGGTAGGTTTGGCCCCTTTCATCGATGCGGTGGGCCCTTTGGTAGGCGCATCGAGCGCATCAGACCCGCAAAGGTTGCAAGCTATCGCGCCAGTGCCGATTTGCTTCGCGGACTACGTCGAGCTCTTGGATGCCACCGTTGTTTGTTGCCGCCGTGCGCAGGCGCAGCTTCCTGAGTCTACGGAAGGCTTGCTGCGTAAACTGCGTCTTCAGCCCAAAGAATTTGTGGCGAATTTCTTACAGCTAACTCGTGGCTTCTTCCGCATGATTGGAGCCGTCGAACGTTTCGAACTAATGCGGAGGAAGGCTTCGGTGCATTGGTTCAAGGGTGTTCGAGCTGCGCGGCGACTGTATTCCCGGGCCGCGTGAGAAAAACGTTGAGCTCCCCTGTTCGCCACTGAGAGGGCCGTCCGGGAAGTGAAAAGCAAAGTACCTGTCGCGATCACATCCGGCGTCTCCCAGTAGTCGCGCGCCCAGGAACCCGCCCAGGAGCCACCTCGAGTGCTCGCTCCCTGCTTTGGGCTCGTTCTTCCTCCGTTTGCCCGAACCAGCCAACGTTTGCCTGATAAACCACGAAGGGATTTGCGGGCTGCGAAGTTTTGCGTCCGAGGTTGCCGGCGCCGCACTCTGTACGACCAATAAGGTTTGATTCGTAAATGGGCACGTTCGGTGGGCGTGGAGCTGTGCGGTGTAGTGAATCCTTGACGACCAGAAAAGTTCGTGCGTGTCCAAAATCAAATCCTGTCCAAAATCAAATTCGACAATCGCGTGGGGGTCTAGAATCGCTGAGCGAACGGGCTGCCCGTAGGGATGAACTTTCCGCATTGAGCGATGGAGCGCGACTCGTTGCCGCGGCCTCAGCTCTCGGGGGACATTGCTTACCTTGCCCTCGGGCCGTCGAGGGTCTTATTGGTACTTCCCTCCTTTCACAGTTTGCTTTTGCTTCTGCCACTCGAAAACTCGTCTGGTCAGAGTTCTGGGTTAAGAGCCGGTAGCAACGCGGGAGTGAGGGCAAATACCGCGCATTCAAACTCGCTTAGATCAACGAGAAGGCCGCTTCCTGTTTGCTTCCGGAACCAAAGGGCCGCGAGCGCGGCAAGGAACCCGAATAGGCCGCTCAATATGTCAACGAACGGAATGGGCCATCCCTCTACCGGGCGCTCTCCGTGACGCAATCCAAGCAACCACGTATGCCCACTCCATGCGTGAAGTGTCGGAGCATAGGCGACCCAGTGACGCAGAGGTCCAGTGAGTCCAAACCCTGTCATCCTGATTTGCACGAGTCCCGGGTTGGTGCTTCGCAACTTCGTGTAGTTCAACCCCCAATTGTTCATCACTCGAACACTAAAGTTGTCGATCAGGACGTCGCAGTTCCGGATGAGATCCTGGAGCTCTCGGTTGTCGCTCGAGCTTGTTATGGTGATTGCGACGCGTTGCTTACCTTTGTGGAGGCGAGAAAACAGATCCCGGTGGAGAAGTGTCGGGGGCGACCCCGGTGGGTCGATCTTTGTAACCGGCGCGCCAAAGTGCCGGAGAAGAAAAGACGTTAAGGGGCCGGCTAGCGCGTGAGTGAAATCGAGGACACGCACGTTGCGTAAGAGCGTACCTTCCTCGGTAGAGGCAGACGGCTCGGGTGACCTCCGTGAGCCAACTGTCTCGCCGCTGGCAGTCAATGGATGATTGGAACCGGAAGCGAAAATGACCGGTGCCCGGGGACGACAAAGAGCCCTTTTTGATGCGTATGCCGACGAGTTTGGCGGCGACCGGAAAAACTTGCGTGTCCTCAATTGAGGATCATGCACCACGTTCGTGGGTGCTCGCACTGTCGCTGTTGGAATTCTTCGCAGTTGGGCCCACCGCGTTAGCTGATTCGCCTTCCAAGCCGAGCTCCACCGCGCGAGGGCTTCAAAAATCTGCTCTGCATGACGGTAGCGGCAGGCTAGGTCTTCGAACCGTGACTCGGTGAGCCAAGAGGGAGCACCCGTAGCGACTGCTCCGTGTGCCAAAGCAGTCCAATCCCCAAGGATGGTTGTGCTTACCCACCCATCCTTGGCGGGCAGTAAGCAAAAGCCTCGATCCCAATACGAGTCGTCGTCTCCAGCGGGCGCGACGAATTCGAGCAACTCGCTTCGGAGCCGGCCTGGGTCAATGGTGTACATCTGGCAAGGGCGAACGCTACTGCAGAGAGCCAAGAGGCCAATAGCGGCTGCGTAGACCCCGAGAAACAAATTTTCAGCGGAGCCGAGGTGCGGCAAACGTGGAAGCCGCGCAAACAGGGTTTCTCGTGCGGGCTTCATCAAGTCTGAGGTGCCGGGAAACGACTGGAGTCGGATCCAGGGAGGTGTGCCACCATTTTGATAAACGGACATGACGGCCTTGTCTTGGAGGGGGCCGAAGTGCTTTGCGGGCGACGTGATCAGCAGCTGCACCCCCGAGAATAACCGTGGAAACAATTGCGCGAACTGCCCGGACGACTGTTCGAGAGCCAGTTCGACATGCGTCTTATCGGCCGTGAGCCATGCACGTAAGGGAGCCTCGAAGGGGGCGGGTGTGGGGCGGTGCGAGTTGTCGGGATGCCTAGGGAGTCCCACGCTTTTCGGTGCCACGACGCGAACCTCGGCACCGAGGTCTGCCAACACTCGACCCGCAATTGCAGCAGGCAAACCGCCCCACTCTAGAACTCGAACTCCTTCAAGCGGCCATACCGTTTTCATTGAACGTCTGGAGACGCCTCATTACCGTGAACAAGCGGTCGCGCCAGAGGCCACCGTCGGAGCGGGCACGCATAGGAGAGCAAGAGCCGGCCGACGTCCTTCAAAGCAGTGCTCAGCAATTCGGACGAAACTCGTGGCTCTTAAGTAACCTGCGATGGTATCTGTGACAGGATCGTTGCTAATCCCGAAATTTTTCTGGAGTTCCAGCAAGCGTCGTGTGTCCTCAAAGGCGCTCAAAGGCGGCCCAAAATGCGCGTGTCGCTCAAGGCGTTCGCGAACGCGTCCGCCCTCGATTGGCCGGCGCTGAATTCACTTGGCAAGGTTTCTGCCCCAAGCCGCTGGCTTACTGGTCTCACGTGTGGCGGCAAAGCCGTCGCCCTTTGAACTGTGCCAATATCGGCAGACTTCCGTTTGTGCTGGAGTTGCCCTCGCCATCCGACCAGTCCGGCCAAGCGCGCCAAATATCCGGCCTGTCCCAAAGTTCCTCCCCAAAGTTCCTGCCCAAAGTTCCGCGCCGAGATTTCGGGTCAATATCGTGCGTGTCCCGAAATTGTTCCGAAATTGCCTGCCTTGGAAACGCGGGGCAGGTCTGCCGTAGAGACGGTGGGACGACACGACTTTTGGGGTGATCATCTGGGAGACGCAGTTTGGCAAGGTTCCCCGACCAGAGTTGTGTGTGTCCTGAAATCACTCTGAAATCATCCCCTGAAATTACGTCGTGTGTGTCCTGAAATTACTTCCTGAGCAAAGTGGTGTGTGTCCTGAAATTACTGAAATTACTTGGTGGGGGAGCGGGCTCGAATCTATTCGAACGCCAAAAGCACTGTGCCGCGGCGTCGCACGTGTCGACCGTCGCGGATGACGCGGGCGTGAAGAATGAGCTATGTAGCGAATCCCTTGGTTGCGCCGGCTCCGCAGTGCAATTATAAGCCGCCAAAACAAGCGATCGGACCTTTTTATGGCTGAGATCCACGGTGGGCGTGTCGTTGCAAAGGCATTAAAAGCGGAAAATGTCCCCTACATCTTTACTCTGTGTGGCGGGCACGTGATGCCGATTTACGATGGGTGCATCGACGAAGGCATCCGGGTGATCGATGTTCGCCACGAGCAAACGGCCGCGCATGCTGCCGACGGTTGGGCCCGGGTGACAGGCCGACCCGGGGTCGCTGTCGTAACTGCGGGCCCCGGGGTCACGGATGCTGTTACGGGTGTTGCCAGTGCTCATCGCGCGAACGTTCCGATGATTCTAATTGGCGGCCAGGGGCCGCGCCCCTTCGCCGACATGGGCTCGCTTCAAGATATGAATCACGTGGAGTTGATGCGGCCCATCACCAAGTGGTCGGTGTCAGTCCCGGAAGGCAGAAGGCTCGCGGAGTATGTTGCGATGGCTTTTCGGATTGCCACCAGCGGGCTTCCCGGACCGGTTTTTTTGGAGATGCCGATCGACCAACTCTTTCAGTCGTACGATGTCGATCGCATTGTGTTCCCGTCGAAATATCGTACCGAGGCGGGCATCGCCGGTGACCCGAGATACATCGAACGTGCCTTTGAGCTGATCCGCAGCGCACAAAAGCCTGTGATGTTAGTCGGATCGCAGCTCCGTTGGTCCAAACGACGCGAGGCTTACCTAAAATTCGTCGATACCTTCGGCATGCCTGTTTACGTGAACGGCCTGGGCCGGGGATCGTTGCCGCCCGACCATCCGTACTTCTTCTCCCAGACTCGGAAGGACGCGCTGCGTCAAGCGGATGTGGTGTTGATCTTTGGCACGCCTCTCGACTTCCGTCTTGGCTATGGCCGCGAAACGCACTTCAATCCCGCCGCCAAGGTCATCCAAGTCGATTTAGACGGTGCGGAGATTGGTCGTAACAGGCCAATCGAAGTAGGGATCGTCGGCGATACCGGCCTCGTGATGGAGCAGTTGACCGAGTTGGCCGAAGCCGAGCGATACGACAAGACGTTGTTCAAGCCGTGGGTCGACGAGATGCGCAAGCGTGAATCGGAGAAGTGGGAGCGAATGCGCCCGGAGCTCGAGTCCGATGCCGTTCCGATCAATCCATTGCGTGCATGCAAGGAAATCGCCGAAGCCGTTGGTAAAGACGTAATTGCGATCGGAGACGGAGGGGACTTTGTCGCGACCGCAGCCTCTATCCTGCGGATTTATGAACAAGGGCATTGGCTGGACCCTGGCCCGCTTGGAACATTAGGGGTAGGGCCAGGCTACGCGATGGCAGCAAAGTTGGCAAAGCCCGATCATCCCGTAGTCATTATCTACGGCGATGGCTCCTTCGGCCTCCACGCAATGGAATTCGAGGCCATGGTCCGGCAAAAAATCCCTGTCGTGGGCATCATCGGTAATGATGCGGCCTGGCAGCAGATTCGCCGAGGGCAAGTACAACTTTACGGTATGGATCGCGCCGTTGCTACGGCCCTGGATTACACCCGCTACGACCGCGTCGTGGAAGCTCTGGGCGGGCACGGAGAATACTGCGAACGCCCGGAAGAGATTCGGCCAGCAATCGAGAGGGCCTTAGCATCGGGTAAGCCTGCAGTCGTAAATATTAAGATCGGCTCTAGCGAGTTTCGTAAAGACGCGATCTCGATATAGTGAGTGTACATGCTTCAGCTTCGGACCGTTCGGGATGAATGAAAACGACCCAACTGCTGCCGTCATCGTAATCGGAAACGAGATCCTGTCCGGCAAGATCGCTGATACAAACTCGAATTTCCTTGCGCGTGAGCTTCGCGCCTTGGGGGTCTCGTTAGAACGAATCTTGGTGGTTCCCGATCGCATCGAGACGATCGCCGAAGCGGTGGCCGATTTCTCGAGGAAGTTTGATTTCGTGTTCACCTCCGGAGGCGTGGGCCCCACACACGACGACGTGACCATTGCTGGAGTTGCGCGCGGGCTCGGAGTCCCCGTAGTTCGACACCCGATCCTAGAGCGTCAGATTCGCCAGTATGGTGCTGGTTCGGCGGACGAGGCGCGTCTCAAGATGGCGGACGTACCCGACGGAGCAGAGTTGGTGTTTGGCGAGGAACTCGCGTTCCCCGTTCTGAAGGTACGGAACATCTTTATCCTGCCCGGCGTACCGGAACTGTTCCGAGCGAAATTCCAGGCACTCCGACAAAGGTTTGCGTCCGCCCCATTTTTCCTGCGCGCAGTGTACGTGCGGGTCCCCGAAACTGCGATGGTGCCGTATTTAAACGCAACCCTCGAGGCATTCCCGTTGTTGCTCCTAGGCTCTTACCCAAAGTGGAACGACCCAGAATATCAAGTGCGCGTCACCTTGGAATCGAAGGATGCGTCTTACCTGGAACGCGCTTTTGCGCACCTCCTAGATCAGATTCCACCGGAATTTGTGGTTCGGACGGAGTGAGGTCTCCGGCAGTTCGTTGGCGAAAGGAGAGCGTGATGTTGCGGAAATGGGCGAAGGTTGCCGCCGTCGTTGCAGGACTCACCTTGGGAGCTTTACCAGCAAGAGCCGAGGATAGTTTCCTGAGCGACCTGGGATGGGGTACTTTGGCGGTGGTTTGCAACGTGTTTTATGTTCCGGCAAAGCTCGCGTGGGCTGGTGTCGGCGGCGTGACAGGGTCATTGGCTTACGTCGTGACACTAGGGGACTTGGATACCGCCAAGAAGGTCTGGCAGCCCTCGCTCGGCGGCAATTATGTGGTGACGCCCGCGATCTTGAAAGGCGAAGAGCCTCTGTACTTCAGTCCTACGGAAGAAGATCAGCCATTACGTCGGCGAAGAACGAGACGGTAAGTTTCCGATGAAGAGAACTTACTGGGTCCTGGCCGGTGGTGTTCTCGCAGTGGCCGTTGTCGCGGTCGCAGCATACCAGTATCGGCTGCACCGCCAGGCGCAGCAATGGCAGGGGCCGCTCCGTGAGATCCTCGAAGAAAAGATCGAGCATGACAATGGGACCACGCGCACTCGTTTTGTTGCGATCCTGCCTGCGCCTGTGGAGACAGTTCAAAGGCTCCTTTGGCAGGTGGAACGTCTACAAGAGTTCGTGCCAAATTTTAAGATTTCTCGGCTGATCGAGGCGTCAGGGAATTCCAAGCGAGTTGAGATAGGTATTCAGGCTTTGAGCCTGCCGTTGCTGCGGTACGAGATGGAGTTCACGCTTCATCCCGAAGAACACCGCGTCACTTTCCGTACCCTCAAGTCGCAGGCGCAGGAGATCGAGGGAGAATATCGCCTGGAGCCCTCGCCGGATGGGACGAAAACTCGCGTGGTTTATACGACAACAGCGAGGGAAAAAGTGGCGGTGCCGTTCCCACGGTCTGTTCTGGATAGCGCGGGGCGGGAGACCTTCGTGAACACTGTGCGCGGTATCGAACGGATGTTGCATGCAGGTGCGAAGACCGGCTGATGCTCAAGGTCGATGAAGGGGCAACTGGACGCTCGCTTTATCTGTGGAGCATCCTCTGCTGCCCAGTTCCCTCGGCTTCCGTATCCGGAAGTCGCTTTTTGCGGGCGCTCGAATGTAGGAAAGTCTTCGCTGCTCAACCGGTTGGTGGGGGTCAGGAAACTGGCCCGGGTCAGTAAAACCCCCGGTCGAACTCAACAGGTGAATTTTTTCTTGGTCGACAACTGGGTTACGTTTGTAGACTTGCCCGGGTATGGCTTTGCTCAGGTGCCCTTGGCGATGCAACGACAGTGGGCTCGGCTTGTGGAGAGTTACTTTCAACAGCGATCGCAACTGAAACTTGTCGTCGTTTTGGTGGATCTTCGCCGGGGTCTGGAAGAAGAGGATCAGAAGTTGTTGGACTGGCTTGATGCGTTGGGTCGTCCGTTCGTTCTCGTCGCAACCAAAGCCGATAAAACGTCTCAAAGCGAGCGCGTTCGTGGGATGCGCCGGTTGCAAGAACAACTGGCCGGGCGGAGCGCCGAGGTCTTGCTTTCCTCAGCAAAAACTGGAGAGGGGATTCCAGACCTCTGGCGGGTGATCAAACGTTACTGCGCCAAAGGCGAGTGATGGCTCGGGCAGGGCCCGTGCGGCGAGACGGGGAGCGCCAATCAACGTGATCACGTCGGATCGATAATCCGCCGACGCGAAGCGGAAGCTTGTTGTCGCTGAGAGCGGCAGCCCAGCGTTCCAGTAGGCACCAATCCGATCCGATGCTGCAGAACGTAAGATGCCCCCGGGGCCTGCGATTGTCCCTCTCCGTGGGTTTATTGGAGGAAGAGCTTGCCCCTGGCGCGCCCGCCTTTTCTGCGTCCACACCCGAAGTCAGTAGAGATTCGCGCGTGTCCTGTTGTTAGCCCGGTTGGTACCGCGGCGCTGGCCCGTAGACGTCCTCTGATGCTTTCGTGCCTCGAACTGGCCAAGCTCATGTCCGCGATTTGACTTCGAACCTACCTTGGAATCGAAGTGCTGGCCCGTGCTTCAGATCTGGGGGTTTAGGTTTGTGCGTGTCCAGAATTTGCCCCCGTCCAGAATTTGCCGTCCAGAATTTGCCCCCTGGTTTTGAGAGATTCGTGTGTGTCCAGATTCGTGCAGATTCGTGGTAAGTTGGTGTGTGTCCTCTTCTTGTACCCTCTTCTTGTAGCCCGGATTTGCCCCTGGCCTCTGTTGGACATCCTGCGGCATAGAACTGACGCTTGCCTTCCTAGGCGGGGAACGCGAACGGGAGCACGAGACCCTCGGTCATTGAACACTTTTGAAGGGATCCAACTCCCTCTTGTGCGGTGGTCATGCTACGACGGCCAGCCATGAAAGAGCGTACGGTGCACGGAATGCTGACGGAAGCCGAGCTTCGCGGAGCCGTTGAAAGCGGGGAAATTGACACCGTCCTGACCGTTTTCCCGGACCTTTACGGACGCTTGGTTGGGAAGCGAATCTCCGCATCCTTCTTTTGCGAGGAAGTGCTCCACGAAGGCATGCACGCATGTGACTACTTGCTTGCCTGCGACATGGAGATGGACCCGGTTCCGGGATACCGTTTTGCTTCTTGGGAAGACGGTTACGGAGATGTTCGCTGCATTCCTGATTTGGCAACGCTTCGCCGTGCGAGCTGGCTCGATCGCACCGCGGTGGTGCTTTGCGACGTTGTGAACGAGGAAAGCGGAGCCCCGGTAACGGTCGCACCACGGACGATTTTGAAGCAGCAGGTAGCGCGCGCTGCAGCGCTGGGTCTACGGGCCATGGGCGCGTCGGAGTTGGAATTTTTTGTTTTGCGGGAAACGTACGAGTCGGCCGAACGAAAGCACTTCGAAAACTTGGAAACGTTTGGGTGGTACATCGAGGATTACCACACGTTGCAAGGATTCAAGGTCGAAGGCTTGGTCGGATCGATTCGCCGGCATCTTGAAAGCTCTGGAATTCCAGTGGAGTTTTCCAAGGGTGAGTGGGGCCCGGGACAGCACGAAATCAACGTGCGCTTCACGGATTTTCTCGAAATGGCGGACCGACATGTTTTGTTTAAGCAGATCGCCAAAGAGGTCGCGATTCAACAAAACCTTGCCATAACCTTCATGGCGAAATTCGACGAACGTCACGCCGGCAGCTCTATGCATTTGCACTCGAGCCTGTGGTCGGTCGATGGCGAGCAGGCCCTGTTTGCGAGCGAGCCCCCGGTCGATGGAGATTTGAGCAGGGCTCCGGATCTTTTTCGGTGGTGGCTTGGCGGTTTGATGCAGCACGCGCGTGCGTGCACGTTGCTGTTTGCTCCGTACGTGAATTCTTACAAGAGGTTCCGCGCGGGTTCGTTTGCCCCTACCGGGATTGCTTGGTCGTACGATAACCGCACCGCTGGGTTCCGCGTTGTAGGTCACGGGAAGTCCCTGCGAGTCGAGTGCCGCATCCCCGGGGCGGACGCGAATCCTTACCTGGCCTTTGCCGCCACGCTCGCTGCCGGGCTGGATGGCATTGCAAATCGTATCGAGCCGCCAGCGATGTTCCGCGGCGATGTGTACAGCGCGAAGAACTTACCCACGGTTCCAAAAACGCTCCCTGAAGCAATCGACGCGTTCCAACAGTCGAGCCTCTTCCGTGAAGCGTTCGGGGAGGAAGTCGTGGAGCACTTGCTTCATTTCGCCCGCACGGAGCAACGGAAGTTCGACGAGGCTGTAACTTCATGGGAACGAAGACGTTACCTGGAACGTGCTTGAGAACATGCTCGCTCCGTTGATTGGCATTACGTCCTACGCCCGGGATCATTCGGAACTGCCAAGCTTTAGCTTGCCAGCAGGTTACGTAGATTGCGTCGCGTCCGCCGGCGGAGTCCCGGTGGTGATTCCAGCAGTGACGATGGAAAGCTCCCACCTCTTGGAGCGACTTGACGGACTGATCCTCGCCGGAGGAGGCGACGTTGCTCCTGAGGCTTACGGAGGTGAGCGGCACGAAACGGTTTATTCCGTAAACGAAGAGCGTGATCAGTGCGAGTTCGATCTGCTCCGCGGGGCGCTTCGTGAGCCGGGATTGCCAATTCTTTGCATTTGCCGCGGTTTACAAGTCTTGAACGTTGTTTTGGGTGGTTCGCTGCACGTGCACTTGCCGGAACGTCTTGGCGAAACCGTTCCTCATCGAATCCCGCCGCGCGAAACCTGCCGGCATCGCGTTATTGTCGAGCCGCAAAGCAGGTTGGGAAAGATCCTCGGACGGAATGAAATCGAGGTTCTGTCGTGGCACCATCAGGGTATTGATCGGCTGGGCAAACAGCTGCGCGCGGTGGCCTGGGCTGACGATGGTCTCGTCGAGGCGGTCGAGCATGTGGAGCACAACTGGTGCATAGGAGTTCAGTGGCATCCGGAGATGGATCCGGAGAGCGAGGAGCAAAGGCAACTGTTTCGAGCTTTTGTCAACGCAGCGATGCAACGAGCGAGGAGAACCCATGGCCGACCGACTTAAGGGAAAGGTGGCACTGATCACCGGAGCCGCGGGCGGGATTGGCGGGGCTACCGCCAGGCGATTTTGTGCCGAGGGAGCGCGGGTAGTGCTCGTCGACTTTCAAGCCAGCGCGTTAGAAACTTTGGCCGCCAGCCTGCGGGCGTCGGGCGCGCAGGTGGAATGCTTTCAAGCGGACGTGAGTCGCGAGAGCGACTGCGCAAAGATGATCCGATTTGCGGAAGAGCGCTTTGGCGCTTTGCACGTGTTGTTCAACAACGCCGGTATTTTCCCGGACGAGGACGGGTCGGTGGTCGAAACCACGGAACAAATTCTCGATCGGGTGCTTTCTGTAAACGTGAAGGGCGTGTTCTTTGGCTGCAAGTACGGTATTCCCGCACTGATCCGCGCGGGTGGCGGGTCCATCATCAACACCGCATCTTTTGTGGCAGTGATGGGTGCGGCGACCTCCCAAAGTGCCTACACGGCTTCCAAGGGCGCCGTGCTGTCGCTGACACGGGAAATAGCCGTCGAGTTCGCGCGGAAGAACATTCGGGCCAATGCCTTGTGCCCGGGGCCTGTCAACACGCCGTTGTTGCAGTCGTTACTCGCCGATCCAGCGCGGCGGGCGCGCCGACTGATACACATCCCAATGGGGCGCTTGGCCGAGGCGGACGAAATCGCCAATGCTGTCGTTTTCCTAGCGTCGGATGAGTCTTCGTACGTAACTGGCACGACGTTTCTCGTGGATGGCGGCATCACTGCTGCCTACGTTACTCCGGAATGAGCAAAGGGTGGAGATCATGGAACGACTGCTGATTGGCGATCGCCGCCCCGTAGGGCGCGGTGGTGTCACCGCGGTAGTGGAGCCAGCTACGGCGCAACCGTTTGCGGAGGTTTCCTGTGCGTCCCCGGCCGACCTTGATGAAGCCGTGGCGACAGCAAAGCGAGCCTTCCCGGAGTGGGCCGCGTTAACAGCGGTTCAGCGTGCCGACTTATTGTATCGGTTTTCCGACCTGGTCCGAACGCACGCGGAAGAGCTAGCGCTGCTCGAGGCGCGTAACGTTGGAAAACCCATTGGCGATGCACGGTGGGAAGCCAACCACGTGGCAGAGACCTTGCGGTACTATGCCGGAGCTGCGGACAAGTTTTTTGGCCATACGATCGAAGTGAAGAAAGGCGGATTGGACCTCACGCTGCACGTACCACTTGGGGTGGTAGGTCTAATCGTACCGTGGAACTTCCCAATGGTGATTGCCACGTGGAAGTTGGCCCCGGCCCTTGCTTGTGGCAACACGGTCGTGCTGAAACCCGCAAGTCTAACCCCTTTAACGGCACTCCGACTCGGTGAACTCGCACTCGAGGCCGGAATCCCACCGGGCGTCTTGAATATCGTTCCAGGTCCTGGGGCTGAAATTGGTCGAGCATTGGCAGCTCATCCGGACGTGGCCAAGATCAGCTTTACCGGAGAGACCGCGACGGGACGCTCCATCATGGCCACCGCAGCACAAACCATAAAGCGCGTGGGTCTCGAATTGGGCGGCAAGTCTCCTAATGTGATTTTTGGCGACGTCGACGTCGAACTTGTCGCACGCGAGGCGGTGGCTTCCGTGTTTGCGAATGCGGGGCAGGATTGTTGTGCCCGGTCTCGCATTCTCGTCGAGCGCACGGTGCACGACCGTTTTTTGGACGCGCTCGTGGCGGCAACGGAGCGGCTCGTCGTAGGTGACCCGCTCGACGAGCGAACGCAAATGGGCCCGTTGATCTCGGCGAAGCAGCGGGAAACCAGCGAGACATACATTGCGATCGGCGAACAAGAGGGCGCGCGCCGGATTTGTGGTGGCGAGCGCCTGGACCGGCCTGGGTACTTTCTACGGCCAGCGATTCTGGTTGGTGGACGTCCCGGCATGCGGGTCGTGGAGGAAGAGATTTTTGGGCCGGTAGCGGTCGTTCTCACTTTCGACTCGGAAGCCGACGCCATTGAGCTGGCCAACGCCACAATGTACGGCCTGTCGGGTTCGTTGTGGACCAACGACCTGAAAAGAGGCCTCCGGGTCGCACGCGCGTTGCGCACAGGAGTCCTGTCGGTGAACTCTTCATCGAGCGTGCATTTGCAAGCACCTTTTGGGGGGATGAAACAGTCGGGGCTTGGCCGTGAATTGGGAATGCACGCGATGGAGCAGTACAGCGAAGTACGGAACATCTACTTCGAAACACAAGCTGGCTGAGCTTGAAGAAGGCCTAGGGTGTTGAGCGGTAAACACGAAGCCTGACGCCGGGGTGGTGGAAGCGGCAGACACAAGGGACTTAAAATCCCTTGGGGATTTCCCCGTGCGGGTTCGAGTCCCGCCCCCGGCACTGCAGCTGGGTGTCGTACGGAACGTTGCCCATCGGACGCCGGCTACCACGCGTCATTACCGTTACGGCTCTCCGATTTTGGACACGCACCATCTAAGCGGCGTTTTGGAATTCTGGAATTCTGGACATGGAATTCTGGACACGCACGAACTTGGACAAACCTCGTCTCGAGACTCCCCAATTCTGGACACACACGAAGTTTCGCGACGGCGCGTCCCGATCCATCACCACGAGTCGGGCGGCTCCCGGATCCTCATTTGGGGCAGGCGGGGCTGCCTGAAGCAGGATCCTTGGCGACGTTGGGTCCTAAACTGTTCCGATGCAACCGGAAATGACAATTTTTGGCACTGCGGAGTTGTGACATATGTCGGCACGGTGAGCCGAAGCCACCGGGTGGCTTGTGTCTGGCGGTATAAGGTGACCGTGGGCACAGGTTTGTGCGGACAACGTCGAGGCCACGAACGGGAAACGGTACGCGCCAAGACAACGTGAATTTTCACTCACGCACCAGCTTGGCGCACACGCAGAGGGCAGGGTGTTCTGCGGAACCCCTGTGCCCAGCAGGCCAGAGCCCCTCCTCGATTTAAGCCTGAGAAACGACGGTTGCCCTCCCGCCCTGCTATCACCGCGAGATCGATGGTGAGGGCACCCTCGATATGTGCACAACCTGACTCCTTCCAGTGTTCGAGCCGAAGTGGAGGGTCCTGCAGCGTGCGCCGATCGTGAAACGGATCGCGCTACCCGCTGTGTTGATGATCCGGTGTGACTACAAGCCAACCACAGGGTTCGCGGCTGTCCAAGGCGATCGTTCACGCAGTTGGGAACGCGTCGTGGCGGAGCCGTCACGCACCGGCGTTTCATTGCGAGCCGTGATTCGCGGCAAATGGTGTGTGTCCAAATTTGATTTCCCCAAATGGTGCGTGTCCAAATTTGGCGAAATTTGGGTCAATTTGGTGCCCGTCCAAATTCGGCTCTCCAAATTCGGTTCCGTTTGCGGAGCCCAAATCGTGTGTGTCCAAATTTGGTTCTCCAAATTTGGTTCTCCAAATTTGGTTCTCCAAATTTGGTTCCAAATTCGGTTCAATTTGGTGTGTGTCCAGATTTGGTTGTCGTTCAATTTGGTGTGTGTCCAGATTTGGTTGGTGTCCAAATCTGGTTGCTGGTGGGGTCGTTGGCGAAGTTGTTGTGCGGAGCTTCGGTTCCAGTGGATTGGTTGGGCTCCGACTTTCTTTCAGCTCTTGCGGGGCGAGAGCCGCAGTTGAGTAGTGGAGCGGCAGCTTCCGGATTTTTCCTCCTGAACGCGGAGCGACGCCGCAGTCACCGTTGGAAAGGAACCCCCTCTTTTGGAAACTGCTTGGCCCAAAGTCGCCGAACTCGTCCGGTCTCTTCAAGCCTGTCTGATTGCCGTAAGAGTGGCGACGCACTCGACGTGATCCGTTTGCGGGAACATGTCGAATGGCTGGATCTGTTCACACCGATACTGGTGTTTTTCGAACCACAGAAGGTCGCGGATCAACGTTTTGGGATCACAGGAAACGTACACGATGCGCCGCGGAGCCAGCCCCACGATTCCTAGCCGCGTGGCTTCGTCCGCTCCTTTTCGCGGTGGGTTCAGAGTGACAACGTCGATGCGCCCGACTTGCTCCTGAAGCAGCGCGACGGCGCGATCTGCCGGAGCTGTAAGCACACGCACGTTGTGTAGCCCGTTGAGCCGCACGTTGGCTCGTGCATCGGCTGCGGCAATCGGGGACTCTTCAGCGGCAAACACCATCCTCGCCCCGCTGGCGATGTGGAACGCTAACGCCCCGGCCCCAGAGTACAGGTCGGCCGCAAGATCCGTTTTCTCGACCTCCGCCATCCTGGCGACGTACTCGTAAATGCGCCGTGCAACCAAGATGTTGGCTTGCAAGAAAGCGCCCGCACGAGTTCGGAACCGGAAGTCACCGATGCGTTCGACCAGAGCTTCCTCGGAGGTGATCGGTGTGAATGTTTCGCCGAAAATTACGTTTCCGGTGCTCGGGTTCCAGTTGTGCACGACACTTCGGACCCGTGGGAGGCGCGCAATTTGCCGTAGGACGCCGCGGATCGCATGGTCCAACTCTGTGGCCGTGACCAAGATCACCTGCACCGCACGTGCCCAGCGGCTGGATCGGACGACCAGATAACGGAGCGTACCGGCGGCGCTGCGCTCGTCGTAGGTGGGCAACCCGCTCTTTTCCAACACAGGTAAAATGTGCTGGAGCGCCGACGTGATGCTTGGATGGTGCACCGGGCAATTGCGGATGTCGACGACGGAATGCGTGCCGGGGCGGTACAAGCCCGCCAAAAACCCACGCCGAGGAGAGCGCCGAAGCACCAGCTTTGCCTGGTTGCGGTAGCCAAAGACCTCGAGCGAACCGACAATCGTACCCACGGATGGGCACGCGCTGGACCAAGCCGTTTGCACCAGCTCCTTCAGGCGAACTTGTTTCCATTCCAACTGTGCCGTGTAACGCAGCCCGATGAGACGGCAGCCCACGCATCTAGGGTAGTGCGGGCATGGGCGGGCATCTTCCACCGTGCGCTCATGCATGGCTCGCTTTGCGGCGGAAAACACCACTTCGCCCCCCCGACTTCTCCACCAGATAGATGGGACCAATTTCCATTTCCCGATCCACGGCCTTACACATGTCGTATACCGTGAGAGCCGCCACGCTCACTGCAACCAAGGCCTCCATCTCCACGCCTGTTTTGGCTGATACGCGGACGCACGAGCGAATCTCCAGTTGATCGGGGCCAAGGGGCTCGAGCTCCACCTCCGCCACTTCAAGTGGCAAGGGATGGCACAACGGGATGAGTTCGGCAGTGCGCTTTGCCGCCATGATGCCGGCGATTCGAGCCACCGATAGCACCTCTCCCTTCGGGACTCGCCCTTCGAGAATGCACCGCAAGGTGTCCGGCTGCATGCGCACCACGGCGCGGGCACGTGCCTCGCGTTGCGTCACTGGCTTGTCGCCGACATCCACCATCCGGGCGCGCCCTTGTGCATCGATATGCGACAGCGTGGAAGATTCCTTGCGCGCCCGTTTCGAAGACAGTAGAGTTCGCTTTCTCATGGCACACCACAAAATCATGATCCTGGGCTCGGGGCCAGCCGGTCTGACCGCAGCTCTCTACGCAGCGCGCGCCAACCTTGGTCCCGTGGTGATCGAGGGGTCCCAACCTGGAGGCCAGCTCACGATCACGACCGAGGTGGAAAACTACCCCGGATTTCCGGAAGGGTTGCTGGGGCCGGAGTTGATGGAGCGCTTCCGCAAACAGGCGGAACGATTCGGTACGACATACGTGTACGGCGACGTGGTGGAAGTGAACCTTGCTCGCCGGCCATTTTTCCTGCGTACCCACAGCGAAGAGTTCACCTGTGATGCGCTGATCATTGCCACCGGGGCTTCGGCGAAATTGCTCGGCCTGGAATCGGAAAGGAAGTTGATGGGGCACGGTGTTTCTGCCTGCGCCACTTGTGATGGCTTCTTTTTCAAGGGAAAGGAAGTTGTCGTTGTCGGTGGTGGCGACACAGCCATGGAAGAAGCGATTTTTCTCACCAAGTTTGCCTCGAAGGTAACGGTCATCCACCGGCGGGACGAACTGCGCGCCTCCAAGATCATGCAGGATCGTGCAAAGAAAAACCCGAAAATCGGCTTTATTTGGAACTCCGTTGTCGACGAAATCTACGGTACCCCGGATGGAAAAGCGGTAGTCGGTGTGCGCTTGCGAAACGTAAAAACTGGGGAAGTGTCGGACTTTGCTTGTGAAGGCGTCTTCATTGCCATCGGCCACCAGCCCAATACGCAGCTGTTCCAAGGACAACTGGAAATGGATGCGGCAGGGTACATCCGCACGCAGGGTCGCAGCACCGCCACGAGCGTTCCAGGAGTGTTTGCGTGCGGCGATGTGCAGGACCCGACGTACCGCCAAGCCGTAACCGCTGCGGGTACCGGATGCATGGCGGCCATCGACGCCGAACGCTGGCTGGAGTCACAAGCGCACGGCTGAGCCCACGGCGGCTTCCTCGCCTCCGACGCTTGCCGTTCGCACCGTTTCCGTGAGCTAGGCACGGCGAGGGCGTCGAATCTCCTTTTGAATTGCCATGCGAAACAGTCGTCTAGCCCCAAGTTGTAGTTGGCAATGAGAGGGCGAGCGATGGGAACGCACAGGGTGTGGTGGAGGGTGCTCGCAGCGACGGGTTGCATGCTGCTGTGGCAAAGCACGGTCGCTGGGCTTGAGGTGCCACCGTACGACAACGAGGAAGCTTTGGCCGCTTTGTTGTGGGAACGCGCCACGGCAGTCCTCGACGCACGCGCCGCCGTAACCCAGGCCCAAAGCGAATACTTGCGCGCACTGCTCTACCCAAACCCGTCGCTCGAAGCGGCGTGGAACACGATCCCCGTCGGCAGAACCAACCCTCCGGGCTTGGCGGATCGACTCGATCGGGTTCCTAGTTACTCGGCAGCGCTCGCGCAGTTGTTCGAGATCGGCAAGCGAGCTCCCCGGCAAGCGGCCCGGCTGCATGAGCTCGAGCGCTCGCGCGCTGAAGCGTTGGCGACTTTGGGAGACCGCTTCTTTTCGTTGCTTGGCCTGGTGGGGCGCATTGCCGCCGATCAACAACGAATTGCTGTACTCGAAGAACAGCTTCGCGACGGAATGGAGCTCCTCGAGCTCGACCGTGCGCGTGCCACCCGCGGGGAAATCGCTCCGCTGGACGTGGACGTGGCCGAGGTGGAACAAGCGCGCCTGCGCGCTTTGCGCGAGGCCGCGGAGGCAGACTTGAAACAAGCGCAGTCAGACTGCACCGCGCTACTTGCTCTGCCATGCCCTCCATTCCCGACCACGGAAAGCGCACACGCCTTTTTGGTGCGCGGCTATTCCGTTGGAGACCAGAGCGACGTCTCGCTCGACGATGCGCTTCGCGGACGACCGGACATCCAGGCCCTTCGGGCAGCCATTGCAGCGGCGGAACAGCGCGCAGCGTTAGCTCAGCGACGAATCGTGCCCGACGTGACCGTGCGTGCCGGATACACCTACGATCAGTTCGTGAGGTCCGGCAACCAACGCAACAGCTTGGCGCTCGGCTTGGAGATTCCGATCCCCGCTTTCGACCGTGGGCAGAGCGATTTAATGGCGGCGCGGGCGGAAGAGACGCGCGCGCGGGAAGTCTTGCGTGTGCTGACCGAAGGGCTGCCAACGGCATTGCAAGTTGCCCGAGAAGAACTCGCGTTGGCGCGCCGGCGCATGGAACAATTGGACCAAGCGGTGGCCAAGGCTAGGGGAATGCGCGACGCACTAGTGGAAGCCCAACGCGCAGGAGGAATTTCGGCGATCGAGGTATTGGTAGCACGCCGCAATTACGGCGACTTGCTGCGGGAACGCACCGAGCTGGATGGTGAGGCTTTTTCGGCAGTGTTGGCGATCCGCAAACTACTGGGGGTGTTTCCGCGAGTCTCGAAGGAGGAGCGTGCACCGTGAGTTCGGCTGAAGCATCGCCTCATGATCACCAGGTACATGGTGTTCCAAGCAGAGAGTTTTCCGGTCTATCCATCGCGGGGCGACGTCCCTGGGTATGGTTGGGAATGGCGGCTGCCCTCGGAGGGGCAATATTGCTCGCGGTGGGTGTGCGGCGGCCCCACCCGGTATCGATCGAAGTACCATATCGGGTGCAGGGAAACCTCGTGCAAATCGACACCCATGCGCCAACGCTTGGCTACTTGAAACTTGACACCGCAACATTGCAGCCTGTTTTGAAGCCCGAGCCGGTCGCCGGACGCGTTGCCGTAGCGGAGACACGAGCGGAACCAGTCGTTGCTCCGCTTGCCGGTCGCGTGGATACCGTGACGGTGCGCCTTGGCCAACATGTCAATCCTGGTGACCGAATTTTGTCGGTGCGCTCCGCTGCAGCCGTAGACCTCTTGCACGAGATCGAAGTCTTACAGGCCAGTGAAGCTGTGCGCGCAAAAACCGTGGAGCGTCTCGAAGCCCTCGTGCGGTTGCGTGCAGCCGCGGAGAAAGATCTACTGGCGGCGAAGCTGAAACTCGAAGAAGTGCGCCTCGCCCGGCAAGCTGCCGAATTGAAACTGCGTAGCCGCCCCATGGTCGTGTCTCCCGATGGCGCGTATTGGTTGTTGGCTCCGCGCGATGGGGTTGTGGTGGAGCGCAACGTCTTGGTGGGCGAAGAAGTTGGTCCTGAACGCCCGCAGCCGCTTTTGGTCATCGCCGACTTGAGCGAAGTGATTGTCGCCGCGGATGTGCCGGAGCATCGGGCAACATGGTTGCGCGCGGGGGGTGCAGCCGAGGTTCGTAGCGTGGCAGCCCCTGGCCGGGTATGGAACGGCGAAATTGAGTACGTGAGCGAGGTCGTTGATCCGGTGAGGCGAATGGTGAACGTGCGCGTACGCGTGCCGAACCCGGATCATTTGTTGCGGCCGAATGCCTTCGTGCAAGTTACCTTCGACCCGGGAGAAGGGCAGGTGGTCGTCGTGCCGGCAAGTGCGGTCGTGACGGATGATCAGCGAGCCTTCGTGTTCGTGGCGAAGAGTACGGATCCGCCCACGTTCGTTCGCCGCGACGTCATCATTGGAAGGCAAAACGAGACCTCCGTTGAAATCCGCAGTGGCCTCAGTCCGGGAGAAACCTTCGTTGCCCGAGGGGCGAACTTGCTTTCCAATACCATCGACTTGGCGGAATAGAGCTGCCCCAGCGCTGCGAGCATGTTCGAGCGGATCGTAGAACTTTCTCTGCGCCATCGTGGCGCAGTGCTTTTTTTCACGGTGGCGTGGGCATTGTTTGGCTGGCATGCATTCCGTTCCCTCACCATCGAGGCATTCCCCGACCCGACGGATACCCAGGTGAACGTGATCACGCTCTTCCCAGGACAGCCTGCGGAAGAAGTGGAACGACAAATTAGTTTACCCATCGAACGGGCTCTGAACGGAACGCCCGGATTGCTTCGCCTGAGAAGCTTGTCGCTGTTTGGCCTCTCTTACGTGACTCTGACGTTCGATGACAGCGCAGACCCGTTGTTCGCCCGGGCGCAGACTCTGGAGCGCCTGCGCAGCGCCGATTTGCCAGACGGAGTCACGCCGGAGCTCGGACCCTTTGCGACCCCGATCGGCGAAGTTTACCGCTACACGCTTGCAGGTGCCGGTGGCGATCCGATGCGGCTCCGCACACTTCAGGACTGGGTTGTGCGGCCGCGTTTGCTGCGTGTCCTCGGCGTGGCCGACGTGGTTTCGTACGGCGGCTTGGTGCGCGAGGTGCACGTTCAGCCGTCACCTGCGCGCCTTGCTGGGTACGGCCTCACACTGGAGGACCTAGAGCTCGTGTTACGCAAGGGGAGCGTGAATGCGAGCGGGGGAGTGCTGGAACACGGCGCAGAGCAATTTGTCATTCGCAGTCAGGGCTTGTTCCGTAGCTTGATCGACATTGCATCAGTGAACGTGGCAAGCCGCGATGGCACTCCCGTCCGCGTGGGCGATCTCGCAAGTGTGCGGGATGGCTGGACTCCACGCCAAGGGGTTGTCAGTCGAGGCGAAGCCTACGACGTCGTGCAGGGAATCGTGCTGATGCGAAGGGGCGAGAACCCCTCCGTCGTGCTCAAGCGGGTGCGCCAAGCGGTGGAGGAAATCAACTCGAGCCTCTTACCCGATGGGGTACGGGTAGTTCCGTTTTACGATCGAACCGACCTGGTGAACACAACATTGCGCACCGTCGGCCGTAATCTCCTCGAAGGCGCCACGCTCGTGACCATTGTGCTCTTCGCTTTCTTGCTCGACCTGCGCGCGGCCGTCATCGCTGCGTCGGTGATTCCTTTGTCGTTGTTATCCGCCTTCGTCTACCTCCACCTGCGGGGTATGAGCGCGAACTTACTGAGCATGGGCGCGATCGACTTCGGGATCATTGTCGACGGTGCCGTCGTAATTGTCGAAGGTATTTTGCTGCAGTTGCATGCGGGCGGAGAGCCCAGTCGGCCATTTTCTCAAGAAACGTTGCAGGCGCGGGTGCGAGCCGGTGTCCGCAGTGTGGTTCGCCCAACCGTGTTTGCTTTGCTGATCATCATTGCTGCGTATTTGCCCATTTTCCTGCTGGAGCGGGTGGAGGGCCGGATTTTCGCGCCGATGGCAAACACGGTGGTTGCAGCGTTGCTCGGGGCGTTGTTGTTTTCCATCACTTTGGTGCCCGTGCTGGCCACCCTGGTGTACCGTCGCTCGGTCGATCACCGCGAGTCCCCCTTGCTGCGGTGGGCAGAAGTTGCTTACCGGCCGGCGTTGCTTGCAGCTTTGCGGTGGCCGAGGCTCATCCTAGTGGCAAGCGTCGTCGCTCTGGCCTTTTCGGTACACCTATTGTCCCGTTTAGGCTCCGAGTTCTTGCCCGAACTCAACGAGGGATCCCTCTACCTTACATTCACCCTGCCCGCGAACACGAGCCTCACCGAAGGCCGACGTATGGTGCCGAAGATTACCGCGTTGTTGCATGGCCATCCGGAGATCCAGGAGATACTGACGCAACTTGGTCGTCCAGAAGACGGGACCGATCCGAAGCTGGCGAACAATCTCGAGGTGTTCCTTCTCCTGAAACCTCCCGAACAGTGGCGACGGCATCTGCGAAACCTGGGAGATCTGATCGAGGATATCCGCGCCCGCTTGGTCGAAGTGCCCGGGGTCGAGGTCAACTTTTCGCAACCAATCCGCGACAACGTGAACGAGTCCATCTCCGGTCAAAAAGGACAGATTGCTTTGAAACTGTACGGCGATGACCTGGTGCAGCTCCAGCAACTGGCAGAGAAAGCCAAAGCGGTGCTCGCGAACGTTCCCGGAGTTGCAGACTTGGGCCTCGTTTTAAGCAGCGAAATCCCACAAATTCAGATCGAGCCCGATCGGGATTCCTTGGGGCGTTACGGGCTCGATATGGAAGACTTTCAGCACGTGCTGCAGGCGGCGTTGGGCGGGCAACCCGTGGGGGTGCTGTGGGATGGCGAAGCGCGCTTCGATATTGTGCTACGGTACCCGCCTTCGGCAAGGGCCGATATCGAGAAGATTCGCAACTTGCAGGTTCCGGTCCAGGGCGGCGCGACCGTTCCACTGGAAATGCTTGCGAAGGTGAGCGTTGGACGAGGCCGCGCTGCAATTAGTCGCGAGAACGGGCGCCGTTATATCGGTATCCGAATGAACGTGAGTGGCCGCGACATGGGTTCGTTCGTGGCTGAAGCCCAACGCAGAGTCAATTCCGCAATCCAGTGGCCCGCGGGCGTTTCGACCGAGTGGGGAGGTGAATTCGAAAGCAAGGAGCGAGCGATGAATCGACTGCTGACTGTGATCCCGGTTGCTTTGATGATTACGCTCGTCTTGCTGTTTCAATCGTTTCAGCGGTTCGGCCCCGCATTGCTGGTTCTTCTCAACACGCCGTTTGCCCTCGTTGGCGGGGTGGTTGGCTTGTGGCTTGCGGGAATGCCGGTATCCGTTTCCGCTGCGGTCGGGTTTATTGCTTTGATTGGACAAGCATCGCTGAACGGCGTGCTGGTGCTCTCGCGAGTGGAGGAGAAAAGAAGAGAGGGTGTGCCGCTAGACCAGGCCATCCTCACAGGGTGCCTCGAGCGTCTGCGGCCGGTGCTGATGACAGCTTCTTTAGCCGCACTCGGCTTGGTTCCGGCAGCAATGAGTCACGCAATCGGCAGCGAGGTCCAGCGCCCGGTGGCCGTGGTCATTGTCGGCGGTACGGTCAGTGCCTGTCTGCTGACATTGGTCGCGTTGCCAGCTCTCTACCGGCTCGCAGTGCAGTGGGGAGCTGCTCGCCGTCGTGCCTTGGCATGAGGCAACCGTACAATGGAAAGGCGCCGTCAGTCCCATGGCCAAACGTCACCTTCGCTAGCCTCCGGGCGCTTGAGCCACGTGCTGGTCGAAGCTAACGCGCTGCCACTTCCTGGCTCTTTGGAACTAGCCGCCGTGACGACAAGTACGAATCCCAGCGAACAGCCGAAGTCCAGTGCGGCAACGGTGTCGGTCGTTGTCCCTGTGTACAACGAGGAGGAAAACCTCCCGATCTTGCATGAACGGCTTTCCAATGTGCTCTCCAAGCTCGGGAGAACATGGGAAGTCGTTTACGTGGATGACGGAAGCAGTGACGGCTCGCTGGCCTGGTTGCAAACGCTAGCTGCGCGGGAACCCCGCGTGCAGGTCGTCGAACTCAGCAGGAACTTCGGGCAACACCCCGCGATCCTTGCTGGATTTTCAGTGGCGCGAGGCGACATCGTGGTCACGTTGGATGCTGATCTGCAGAATCCACCCGAGGAAATCCCCAAACTCATCGAGACGCTCGAGCAAGGGAATTTCGACGTCGTCGGTGGCTGGCGAACGGGTCGGCACGACCCTTGGGTGCGGCAGCTCGCGTCGAGGCTCGTGAACACCATGACTCGCCTTGCGATTGGGAGTCCCATCCACGACCACGGATGCATGTTGCGCGCGTACCGGCGGGCCGTGGTCGAGGAAATTGTGGCGTGCGACGAACGCTCGAGTTTCATCCCCGCCTTGGCGCAGGCCCTCGCAAAGCGATCGACGGAAATCCCCGTTGCCCACGCTGCACGTCTGCACGGGACGTCGAAGTACTCCATATTGAATTTGCTGCGTTTGACCTTCGACTTGCTAACCGGATTTTCCCTCTTGCCAATCCAGTTGGTGAGCCTAACAGGTGTCGTCGTCGCATTAGGGGGTGTGGCCTTCGGTATTTTCTTGCTCGTACGCCGGTTGATTGTGGGCCCGGAGGCGGAAGGCTTGTTCACCCTGTTTGCCATTCTCTTCGTGTGTCTCGGAATTCTGATTTTCGCGGTTGGCGTCGTGGGCGAGTACGTGGGTCGGATTTTTTTGGAGGTACGCCGGCGCCCCACGTACCGGATCCGCGCTGTGCACGCAGCAAAGTCTCGGTGAACGGCGATGCGGTGCGTGGTGTTTGCGTACCATGAAATCGGGTACGTTTGTTTGGAAGAGCTCCTGCGACTCGGGGCGGAAATTCCATTGGTGATCACGCATACCGACGATCCGCAGGAGCAAATTTGGTTTCGATCGGTATACGAACTAGCGGCCCAGCGTGGGATCGAGGTGCATGCTCCATTGGAAGTGAACACGGAAGAGTGGGTTCGGCGCGTGCGCGCCGCCGAGCCCGACTTTTTGTTTTCGTTCTACTACCGCAAGCTGTTGCGGAAACCATTGCTGGAGATCCCTGCTCGCGGTGCGTTGAATTTGCACGGATCGCTCCTGCCGCGCTATCGCGGACGTTGCCCCGTGAACTGGGTGCTCATCCACGACGAAAAACAAACCGGCGTCACGCTGCACTACATGACCGAGAAGGCCGATGCCGGCGACATCGTGGCCCAGCGCGTGGTCGCGATTGACGATACGGACACGGCGCTGACCTTGTACCGGAAACTCATTGATGCGGCACCGGAGCTGCTTCGCGAGACGTATCCATTGCTGTGTGCAGGCACAGCTCCTCGAATTCCTCAGGATCCCACGCAGGCCTCGTATTTTGGCGGGCGGCGACCAGAAGATGGGCGCATCGAGTGGCAGGTGAGCGCGCGGCAGGTCTTCAATCTGGTACGGGCCGTGACGCATCCGTATCCTGGCGCTTTCGCGTTTTGGCGCGGCCGGGTTTTGCAGGTATGGAAAGCGCGAGTGTGGGAGGGCGGCGACTGTAAAGGTTCGCCCGGAACGGTGGTTCAAACTGCGCCAGAGCTGGTGGTGTGTTGCGGAACTGGCGGGGTGGTTCTGGAGCGTGTGCAAGAAGAAGGGGCTTCGGAGCAAGACGGTGCACTTTGGGCGCAACACCGAAATGTGCGGGAAGGAGAACGCTTGCAATGAGAGTGCTGATTACTGGCGGCGCGGGCTTCGTCGGCTCGCACTTGGCGGAGGCATTCCTGCATCGCGGCGACGAAGTGTACGTGCTGGACACAGGTTCGATTCAGAAAGTGAAGCATTTGATCCCCCATCCCCGATTTCACTTTGTGCGCGACAGTGTGTTTCACCTGGAGATTCTCGAGGGACTGGTCGCGAAATGCGACCTGGTCTACCACCTCGCGGCCGTAGTCGGGGTCGAGCATTACGTGGGTGACCCGTACGAAGTGCTCCACGTGAACGTCAACGGTACGCAAAACGTCCTGAAGGCTGCGTTCAAGTATCAGCGCAAAGTGGTGTTTGGCTCCACATCGGAAGTATATGGGCGGAACCCAAAGGTGCCGTGGCGCGAAGACGACGATCGCGTGCTCGGCTCAACGCGCATCGATCGATGGTGCTATTCCACTTCGAAAGCTGTCGGCGAACACTTTTGCTTTGCGTATCACCGGTTGGGACTCCCGGTTACCATCACGCGTTACTTCAACGTGTACGGGCCCCGGCTCGATCGCCTAGATGTCGGTCGGGTTGTGACCATCTTTCTCGGCCAAGCGCTCCGCAACGAACCGTTGACCGTCATTGGCGACGGCCAACAGACGCGCTGTTTTACCTACATCGACGATTGTGTTCGAGCCACCGTGGCCGCTGGGATCGCAAGTGGTACCGACGGAGAGATCTTTAACATTGGGAGCGACGTGGAAACTACGATGCTGGAACTGGCGCAGCTTATCGTGGAACTTTCGGGATCCAAATCCGAGATCCGATTCGTTCCTTACGAAGCAGTGTACGGCCCTGGATACGAAGACATTCCCCGGCGTGTTCCGGACGTGACGAAAATGCGCGAGGTGCTAGGCGTCGAAGCGACAACGCCACTGCGAGAGGGATTGCGGAACACGATCGAGTGGTTTCGTAGCCAAGCTGCGTCTTGAGAATCCGGATGGAACTAGGCCTGAAGGTCGACGTTTGCACGTACGCGGGAATGCGTCACGGGGTGCCGAACCTATTGCGGTTGCTCGACCGCCTGGCCGTGCGCGCGAGCTTTTTCGTTGCCGTCGGGCCCGACCACTCGGGCCGTGCGATCCGTCGCGTGTTCAGGCCGGGATTTCTCGAAAAGATGCGCCGCACTCAAGCCGTGAGCACGTACGGGTGGCGGACCATGTTGTACGGCACGTTGTTGCCTGGCCCGCATATCGGACGGCGCTGCGCCGGCTTGTTGCGAGAAATCGTAGCGACCGGGCACGAGCTCGCAGTGCATGGCTACAACCACGTGCGCTGGCAGGACTGTTTGCCGCGACTAAGCGCAGAGGAGATTGACGGCGAACTCGCTCGCGCTTGGGAAACAGTATTCGATGCCACGGGGATGCGCCCGCGGGCCTTCGGGGCGCCCGGCTGGCAGTGTACGCCGGTAAGCTTCGAGTGCGAGGACCGTTTGGGCTTGGGGTACCACAGCGATACACGCGGGCGCGGGCCTTACTACCCGGTCGCAAACGGAACTGTGTTTCGGACCCTCGAGATCCCCACGACGTTGCTCACACTCGACGAAACTTGGGGACGCGTTGGGGACGATGCCGAGTCTGTGCAGCGGTGGTATCTGCGACAACTCCAGCCGGGCGTCAATGTGTACACCGCACACGCCGAGATGGAAGGACGTTCGTTCTTGCCCTTTCTCCAAGGCTGGCTGGAGAAATTGTTGAGCGATGGCGTGGCAGTGCGCCGACTGGATGAAATCGCGGAACAGGTGCGCAATGCACCTCGAGCTGTGGTGCAAAACGGCTCCGTACCCGGGCGAGCGGGAACCGTCGCGGTACAGGGAGAAGACGTTGACTAGCGTGGGAAACATTCAACAGGCGGAGTCCCTCACACCGCCCTCTCCTTCCAGCGTACGACTGCCGACCGGCACCGGTTTGCTAGCAGCGCTGCTCCTGGTTGTAGCCTTTTTGTGCACGCTTGGTGCGAGCCCACTGCTCGAGCCCGACGAAGCTCGCTACGGCGAGATTGCGCGCGAAATGTTGGTGCGGGGAGATTGGGTGACCCCGACGCTGAACTTCGTGAAGTACTTTGAAAAACCTCCGTTGTTGTATTGGCTCACGGCCTTCAACCTGTGGCTCTTTGGGCAGCACGATTGGGCAGTGCGCTTGTGGCCTGCACTCTTCGGGCTCCTCGGAGTTGCGAGTACTGCTTACTTGGCGCGCGCGATGTACGGTCGCCCGACCGGCCTACTGGCGGCGTGTGTTTTGGCCGCGACCCCGCTGTACTTCGCGATCAGCCAGGTGGTCATTTTGGACATGCCGCTAACCGCCCTGTGCACGTTGTGTCTCGTCATTGCGTGGCGGCTGTATGGGTCGGAGGGCCGTGGCGCGGAGCCCTTGCGTTTGCTGTTTTGGACAAACCTTGGGCTAGCGGTGCTCACAAAAGGCCCAGTTGCTGTGGTGCTCGTGGGTGGGACGATCTGCTTGTACTCCATCGTGACGCGCAAGTTCTTTTGGTGGCAGCGGTTGTTCTCGGTGCCCGGACTCGCAGCGTTTCTTGTGATCACGCTGCCGTGGTTCGTGCTCGTGAGCTGGCGCAACCCAGAGTTCCTGCGCTTTTTCTTTTTGGAGCAACACCTCGCCCGTTACGCGAGGCCATGGGAACACCAGCAACCAGTTTGGTTTTACGTGCCCGTACTGCTGCTTGGCACGCTGCCGTGGTGGATCGTTGCTGCAAGTACCTGGAGGCGCTCCGAGCTGGCAGCTCGGGTTCTAGGGCTGCGTTGGAGCCCAGCAACGACCTACCTGATTTGCTGGTTCCTGGTGGTGTTTCTGTTCTTCTCGTTCTCCGGATCGAAGCTGGGGACCTACATTTTGCCCGGGCTGCCTCCCCTGGCAATTTTGATGGCCCGCGCCCTCACCCGACCGCCGACAGGGGGAACAGTGCTCGTGTTTCGTTGTCTCTTCATCTTGACGATGCTGGCGGGTTTCGGGACCCTCGCAGCGGTTCGGCTGGTGCCGTTGTTTTCGTCTCACTACCGCGCGGCCATGCTGCCACCTTACCTTGCGCTCGGCGGTACGTTGTTGCTGTTTGCAGCGGCGGTGGTTTGGTGGGCTTGGAAGCACGTTCAGCGCCACTTTCCTGCCAGCATCTCGGCGCTTGTTCTTGTCATGCTTGTCATCGAGGTGGCAACGTTTGCTGGTCGTTCGGTTGCCCAGCACTACACGCCGCTGGCGGAGGCGATTCGGAGCCATTGGCAGGCGGGAGATCGCATCGTGCTCTATCGCCACTACACGCAGGGAATTCCCTACTACACGCGGCAGCGAGTGATTCTCGTAGGGGCGTGGGGAGAGTTGGACTTCGGACAGAAACAGAGCCAGGACGATGAATTTTTTTGGGCGGACGACTCGCGGATGTTCCGCGAGTGGTCCGATGGCCGGCGGATGTTCCTAGTGATCAATCGTGAGGAGCTTGCGCCCATCCGCGAGCGGTTTGTGCCAAAACCGCGCGAGCTGGCTCGTTGGGGCAAGAAGCTGGTGGTGGTGAATTTTCCGTGACGCATGCCGGCGATCAAATAGGAGCGGATGCCGCAATGTCGGCTCCGGTGCGAGAAAGCGGCTTGCCCGAAAGGGGAGGTGTTGGCTCGCCTCCCCCGCGACGCAAACGGCTCGAGCTGGTGGGCGCTCTTGTTTTGGTGACCGTCCTGTGGTGGCCCGCGGCATGTTGGCGCTTAGGGGCTGCGCCGTTTTACACGAAAGGTGAGCCCCGTGAGGCTTTAGTTGTGTGGGAGATGGTCCACGGACGAGGATGGATCCTGCCGCGACGGAACGGCACGGAGATTCCGTCGAAACCGCCCATGTTCCATTGGCTTGGGGCCATGGTGGCAAAGATGGCAGGGACGCTTGACGAAGGCACCGTACGCGTCCCGTCCGCGGTAGCGTCGTTACTAGGGCTTTATGGAGTGGTCCTGGCCGGAGCGCGATGGTGGTCGGTCCGAGCTGGCTTGTTTGCGGCCTTGGTCTTGTCCACGTCGTTCGAGTGGGCGAGGGCCGCCACGAACGCGCGGGTGGATATGGTTTTGACCCTTGGCCTCGAGGCGGCCTTCCTGAGTTTGTTCTTCTTCTGGCAAACTCGGCGCCGTGCCTGGCTCTTGCCGCTCTACGGTGGCATTGCTTTGGCCGTTTTGGCCAAAGGGCCGGTCGGGCTTGCGCTGCCCGCAATTGCCGGCTCGATCCTCATGCTTCTCACGTTTCGAACCGAAGCGTGGCGTGCCCGCCGATGGCGGGAGATTGTCGATTGGTCGGCGATCCGCTCCTTTTCACTTGTGCGTGGGCTCTTGTTCGTAGCCCTGGTGGCGGGCGCCTGGTATGTGTTGGCGCTTGCCGAAGGGGGATGGGCGTTCTTTCGCAAGCAAATTTTGGCTGAGAACGTGTTTACGTTTGTGGACGATCCCGACTGGGGCGGCGGGCACCGGCACGGGCTCTTGTATCTCCCCTCCCAGTGGTTTTTGGGGTCGTTGCCCTGGTCGCTTTTATGGCCACTGGTCGCCGCCGACTTGTGGGGGCGCCGGCACCAACTGAGGCGCTGGGATGCCGCGGTGCTGTTGCTGGTTTGGATCGGGGTCGTGTTCGTGTTTTACGAGTTTGCAGCGAGCAAACGTGGCGTGTACCTGTTGGCGCTCTACCCAGCAGTTGCCTTGCTGTGCGGCTGGTTCTGGTCGAGGGTGTCTGAAGGCGAAGGAGAAATTCCGGACTGGTATCGCGTGGCGATTCGGTACGCTGCGCTCGTGGTCTCGATAGCGATGACGTTGGCGCTTGCGCTTGTGTGGGTGTTGTCCTTCGAGCCGCCGGTTGCGCTCTTGGTGCCGGAACGATGGGAGGCTGAAGGGCTCCCTGTTGCCGTTGCCGTGGCGAAGCATTTGGCCAATGGAATCGCGGCATTGGCGATCGCCTCGTGCGCGCTGCTCTGGTTTTGGACTGCTCGCTCCTGTCAGACCCGCTCGGCGTCGCGCACCCTGGGTGCGTTGTTCCTGGCCTCGTGGCTTTCGGTGGTGGTGGGGCGTGCGGTCGTCTTGCCAGCGTATGCTGAGGCAGTGACGCTTCGTCCCTGGATGCAAGCGGCTCGAGTAGTGACCGCCGGTGCGCCGGTTTACTTTTTCCGAACCTTTGACTACCAGGCGGTCTACTATTTTGGTGGCCATATCCCTTCGGTAAGCGAGGGAAACTTCCCCTCGGAGCAAAAATTCCTGTTGGTCGACCGGCGGACTTGGGAGCGCGGCGACCACGGACTCGAGCAGGCGTACGAAGAGGTACCATTGCAGGGCACTGCTTCGACGATTCCGCAGCGGCTCGTACTGTTACGCCGAAAGGCGGAATGATCGAGTGGCAAGGGGTTGCATGGCTGCGCGTGGAGGAGGTGTGTACTTGATGAGCGCGAATATTCGAGTTCCGCTGCTGGATCTCAAGCGGGAGTACCAAGCCATCCGGGAGGAGATTCAGGCCGCCTGGGCAAGCGTGCTGGAAAAAATGCATCTCCTCAAAGGGGAAAACGTGACGGCCTTCGAACGCGAGATTGCCCAGTTGGTCGGCACGGAGCACGCCGTGGGGGTCGCCTCCGGAACCGACGCATTGCTGCTGAGCGTTCGTGCTTTGGAGATCGGGGCGAACGACGAGGTGGTATTGCACGCAAACGCGTTCGTGGCCGCCTTGGAGGCGGTGCTGCACGCGGGAGCCAAACCCGTGCTCGTCGATGCTGCAGAGGGCGATTTTGGTCCGGACCTCGAACAGATTCGGCGCGCAATCACCCCGAGAACAAAGGCAGTCATAGCCGTTCATCTGTACGGTTATCCTTTGCCCCTCGAGCCCCTTGTGGATCTATGCGCCCAGCAGGGCATCTCGCTCATCGAGGATTGCTCTCATGCCCACGGGGCGCGGCGTGATGGACGTCACGTAGGGAGTTTCGGTCGAGTGGGCTGCTTTAGTGCAGGGGTGGTGAAAAACTTGGGGGCCTACGGTGATGCTGGGTTTCTCACCACCAACGATGCCTCGCTGGCGGCGAAAGTGCGGTTGCTCCAGGCCCACGGTCAGGCGCGCAAGAACGACCACCAACTTTACGGGTTCAATAGCCGCTTGGACGAACTGCAGGCGGCGGTGTTGCGCGTGAAGCTACGGTACCTCGAGGAGCGCAACGCCCGCCGTCGTGCCATCGCGAACTACTATCGCGAACAGTTTGCCGCGCTTCCCGTGATCGTCCCAGCAGAACCCAAGGACACAGTGGCGGCTTACCACCAATTCGTGATCCGAACGAAGAAGCGAGATGCACTCCAGGCCTATCTCAAAGATGCTGGGATTGAGACGGGCGTACACTACCCGGTGCCGCTGCACCTGCAGCCCGCCTGGACACGACAAGGCCTTGGCAGCTACTCGTTCCCCCGAGCGGAGCAGTATGCAGCAGAGTTGTTGTCGTTGCCGGTGTTCCCAGATTTGACGGACGCCGAGGTGGAGTACGTCGCGCGAAGTGTCCAGCGGTTTTTTCAGCAGCAACGATGAAAGCACCTCAAGTACCTGAAATTTCCGTGGTCGTCCCGGTGTACAACGAGCGAGGGAATGCAGGGCCTCTCGCTCGAGAAATCGATAGCGTGTTACGCCGCTTCGGGATGGAGTACGAGATTTTGTTCATCAACGATGGCAGCACCGACGGCACGTTGGAGGAACTTCAAGAAACGTTGGCTGACGTGCCGCGTTTGCGCATCCTGGACCTGGACGGCAACTTTGGCGAGGCGGCTGCCCTCACGGCGGGCTTTCAAGCAGCGCGGGGCCGCATCGTGATGACTCTCGATGGCGACGGCCAAAACGATCCGGCTGAGCTGCGGAAACTTTGGGAGCGGTTTGTGGAAGGATACAAGGTGGTTTCTGGTTGGCGCCAGCAAAGGAAGGAGGGCTTTTGGCTTCGAGTGCTCCCGTCCCGTGTAGCGAATTGGTTGATTGCGCGCGTGACGCGGGTGCCGCTGCACGACAATGGTTGCGGGTTGAAAATTTACCGAGCAGAAGTTGCCAAGCGCCTGCAACTGCCGAGGGGCTTTAACCGCTTTCTCCCAGCGATTTTGGGGGTTCGCGCCGAGGAGGTGGCGGAAGTGCCCGTGCGTGACCGTAGTCGCCAGCACGGAACTTCGCATTATGGATTCAGCCGCACGTTCGTGGTCATGAGGGACTTGTTGGCTATGCCGTTCTTGCTCAGCCACCCGAAGCTGTTCGAGCCTGTGTGGCTAGCGGTTGTGCTCGTGGCTGGGGCCGTGTCGCTAGCGCTTTTGGCCAGCGCGCGCTGGGGTGCGACAGCGGTAGCTTTGGCGTTTGCCACGGTCGCCTCGTCGATTTGGTGGAACCTTCGCAGGTTTAACCGGGCGCAACGTGAGGGGGTGTTCCGTGTGCGACGCGAGTTCACGCGTCTCGGCGCGGCTATGCTGGGGGAGCGCCCTCGGCAACGGGTGGGAGAACGGTAGTGGAGCGGTTGCGCTTAGGCTTGGTTGGGGCGGGTTACTGGGGAAGAAATCTCGTGCGCGTCTTTGGTGGGCACCCCCAGGTGGAGTTGTGCGCAATCGCAGATCCTGACGAGTCGGCAGCCAACGCCGCGGGGGCAGGGCTCCCGATTGTTCGTGACGTCGAGCAGCTTCTGGATGAGTTCGATCCGGATGCCGTTGCCATCGTGACTCCGCCGTCCACGCACTACGACTTAGCTCGTATTGCGTTGGCGGCAGGAAAGCATTGTTGGGTGGAAAAGCCGTTGGCGTTACGTGCGCGAGAAGCTGGCGAGTTGGTCGAACTTGCCGAACGGAATCGCTGCCAGCTCTTTGTCGACGAAACGTTTTTGTACGATCCGCTCGTTCGCACGGCTCGCGAGTGGATTCATGGAGGCCGCCTGGGAGAAGTTTACCATCTTTCCTTCCAACGCTTAGGGCAGGGGCGCATCCGCCGCGACTCCAACGTTTGGTGGAATTCCGCACCGCACGACCTTTCCATTTTTTGTTACTGGATCGAATCTCCCGTGCGGCGTGTGCAGGTACAGAGCTTCAGTTACTTGCAAACGAACATTGCGGATGTCGCGATCGGAACGTTGGAGACAGCAAGTGGGGTCTCTGCCCACATCTATCTGAGTTGGATGGCGCCACAAAAGGTTGCCACGGCAACCGTGGTAGGCAGCCGCGGGATGCTGGTGTTCGAAGGCCGCTTCGGTAAGCGCAAGCTGGAATTTTACGAGTTCCAGGTGGCGAACCCCGCGAACGTGCGAGGCAACGTGGTTCCAGTCGAACGGTTTGAATGCACAGAAACAGTGAACGGCGGGAGCGAAGAGCCTTTGGCACTGGCAGTGAACGCCTTTGTCGACGCGATTCTGAACGGCTCGCTCCCTCCGAGCGCCGGGGTGTTTTCCAAGCGAGTCGTTGAAATCCTGGAAGCTGGTTTGCCGTACTAACAGGTTCGCCCGACCCACGGCGCACGCAAGGATGAGAAGGTACCCAAGGGCAGAGGGGGTCTTGGCTCGAGCTCAATCAGCTGTTGCCGCGCATTGGAGCTTCAGTCGGATAACAGCCGAAGGACTTTTTGAGTTGGGCACGTCATGGCGACCTCCGCTATTTTGTCGCTGCAACCGGAACGGCTTCATGATAACTTGGCGTCCGTAGCTATGGCGAAAATCCTGGTGGTCGAAGACGATCCCGACATCATGCGCATCATGATCCACACCCTGCGTGCCGCGGGGCACGTGGTCGTGCCCGCATATGGCGGGGAAGATGCGCTGCGAAAGGTGAAACAACACCGGCCGGATCTTGTGTTGACCGACCTGGCGATGCCCAAAATGACCGGCGTGGAAGTCATCGAACAAATTAAGAAAGACGCGGAAACCAAGCACATCCCGTGCGTCGCCGTCACTGCTCACCTGTGGGAATTTCTGGCGCAATCCGCGGGTGACGCAGGTTGCGAGGGCTACCTCGGGAAACCATTTACGAATCGCCAGTTGGTGGAGTTCGTGAATAAACACCTCGCAGGCTCGGAAACCGCCGATGCTGCTGGGGGGAAAGCTCGGTAACAGGCTGCCCGGCAGCGAGAGCCTGGTCTTTGCCTGCCTGAGGGGACGTTGAGGAGATTCGTGCGTCCAAGGCTTGGCCGGACGCAAACATTCGCGACCCAGCCGGTTTCCACGGCTTCGGCCGCTTGCCCGACCCGCCGATACACCTGGCCAGAGTTCCGGGGGATCGTTGGCACGCTTCGCCGCCACGCTCGAACCGCGGCAAAACGGAGCCCGAATGCCACACGTGCCCGCGGCCCGGCACGTCGCCTTGGGATGTTCTGCCTCGTGGCGACGGTGACGGGGCCGGACCTATCGTGCAAAGAATGGAGACCGCAAACGACGTTTTTGCAGGAGCGACGGTCAGGCCTTCGGTAAACGCGGGCACCGGCCCGTCTCGATCCGTGTTCCGGGCGACCTTTTGTCCAAGCCTGTTTTCCTGAGGCGGCGTGACGGTGTCCCCGGAGTGCTCGCGCAACAACCTGCGGCCTTTCCCAGTCAGCGAGGCTTGGGTGGTTGCCGCTCTGTTTCGCTGCGGTTCGGCTCGACGCGCCTTGTCCCCGCCGGATGCTTTGTCGGTTGCTTTGCCTGCCGAACGAAGTGGGGGTGCCGTAAATTGTCAGACCGTGGCATTGTTGTCGCTCCGAACCCCGACCCGTCAAGTTTTTGAACGACAGAGCTTGTTTCCTCAGGGGCGGCCTCGCGGCTTAGGACACGAAAACGTTGCGCACCGTCTTGACCCCGTGTTGGCACGGGTGCTGCTTAGCTCTGGCGCACAAGTTCGAACCTGAAAAGGCGCGAGAAAGCGAGGCGAGGGACAATGCAGCGAGCACATGCACCACCGTAAGAAAGAGCGAACGCGGGAGAGGCACGCGCGGCCGGTTCCACACTTCTTCGGCAACGGACCGCGCGAGGACAAAAACGTAAAAGGTAGGTTGAAAAGAAGGCGGCGAGACCGCCGCCGAGGAAACACAACAGAGAAACAAAAAGGAGAGAACGATGAAGGCAATTCGGAACAGCAAGGGTTTCACGTTGATCGAGCTACTCGTGGTGGTAGCGATTATCGGGATTTTGGCAGCGATTGCGATTCCGCAGTTTGCGGCGTACCGTCAGCGGGGCTTTGACTCGCGGGCGCAGTCCGATCTGCGCAATGCGGCTACTGCAGAGGAAGCCAACTACGCGCAGAACCAAGTGTATGTCAGCTGCACTGATGCCGCATGCAATACCTCGTTGCCGGGGTTCAAACTCTCGAATGGTGTGAGCATCGCAATGACCGCCGCCACGCAGAGTTTCACTGGCACTTCCACACACAGCTTGGGCACGGGTAAGACCTGGAGCTACGACTCGGCAGCCGGCGGCATTACGAACTAATCCGCGGCCAACCGCTCAGCGTGAAGCGAACTGGGGCCGAGGCCTTTTAGCCTCGGCCCCAGTTTTTTGGTTTGGTGGGGGTGATCGATTGCGTGGGACGTCTCCGATGGGATCTTAGGCAGATTTTGTGTGTCCGCGTTAAAGAACAGTCGTGGGGCAGCAGTTCGCTGGCAGATTGAGACTTTGCGTTTGCGCTCCGGATGGAAGTGGTACGCATTGTGCAGCTGCTGACACATAGTGTCCACCACATCCAAATCGGGGCCGTTTGGCGGCTTTTTCGGAGGGTCTAAATGTTGATCAAAATTATACTGCCACAAGCCCACGCTCCCCCGGCCTCACCCGAGGCACAGCAAACGTCGGTCGCAGGTGCAAAAACCAAAAGTTCAAGGAGAGAGACAATGATCAAACCGGTTCAGGACAGCAAGGGTTTCACGTTGATCGAGCTACTCGTGGTGGTAGCGATTATCGGGATTTTGGCAGCGATTGCGATTCCGCAGTTTGCGGCGTACCGTCAGCGGGGCTTTGACTCGCGGGCGCAGTCCGATCTGCGCAATGCGGCTACTGCAGAGGAAGCCAACTACGCGCAGAACCAAGTGTATGTCAGCTGCACTGATGCCGCATGCAATACCTCGTTGCCGGGGTTCAAACTCTCGAATGGTGTGAGCATCGCAATGACCGCCGCCACGCAGAGTTTCACTGGCACTTCCACACACAGCTTGGGCACGGGTAAGACCTGGAGCTACGACTCGGCAGCCGGCGGCATTACGAACTAATCCGCGGCCAACCGCTCAGCGTGAAGCGAACTGGGGCCGAGGCCTTTTAGCCTCGGCCCCAGTCGTTTTTTGAATGAAAGATTTGGACAGCGGAAAGATTTGGAGGAAAGATTTGGACACGCACGAACCTTCGGCCTGGAAAAAACTTTGGCGCGGGAAATTCGGTGAACCGTCGGGGGCGAACAAAAATCGTAAGCCGGCGACGCCAACTTGGGAACACCCAGGCTCATCGGTCTCATTGTCCGAGGATGCGTACCAGGGCCGAGAGGCGGTGCGGCTGAACGCCCGTGTTCCGTGAGCCCGGGGCCAAGCTCGCGGTGGTTGCTCCGCAAGCCTGAGCACGGTGCTTGGCACGGTTAATGGCTCGCGGCGGTCCTCCGTGAGTCTCCAACTGGTTGTATCGCCCGAAGAGAACCATTAACTAGGGCGCCGTGTTCGCTTCGGCCGGAAGCCAAAGCCAAGGGGAAAGCACCCGGATCGTTCTGCGCCTTCTCGGGGTCGTTGTCGCCCTCGGGATCGCCCTTTTGGGGCGCTTTTGGCTTACTGCCCCCGAGTGGGTTTCCGCCGGAACGTGGTTGCTGGTCCTCGGCTGTGTGAGTGCCGCGGTGCTGGCGGGGAGACCGACAAGCCAGGGAGAGTCGTTCTCGGAGAGCGCGCAACCATTAACGCTCGGACCCCGAAGGCGACTCGGAGGGGCGATCGCGCTCCTCGGGTTCGGGCTTTTCGCTTACACGACATGGGCGTTGTTTACCGCCTGGCAAATGAACTTTGACTGGGCCGCACCGACCATGGTGCTCGGGGTTGCACTGACCAGTGCTGGGCTTGCACTGTTGGACCGTCCCTGGCGTACGGGAGTTGCGCGGGAGCACGTGACGACAACGGAGCTAGCGATCCTCGCAGCGATTTTTCTTCTGGCCTGCTTCCTGCGGTTTTACAAGATCGACTATTTTCCGCCGTTGGACGGCTTTGTGGCCATCGAGGAGCCCCAGTCGGGACAAGGCGCCTGGGCCATCATGAGAGGGGTACGACCTTGGGAATTCTTGCTCGATCGCTGGATTGCAGTGCCTTTTTTTCACTGGATGGGAATCTCGATCCTATCGCTCCGCATCCCCTTCGTGATCGTTAGCTGCCTCACCGTTTTGGCTACCTACGTACTGCTGCGTGAGCTTGTTCGTTGGCCAGCCGCATTGTTCGGTACGTTCCTTCTTGCGGTGTCGCATTGGCACCTTCACTACGCGCGTTTGGCGCACAACATCTTCCCTACCACGCTGCTCAGCGTCGTTGTTTGGTGGTTGTGTATCCGCCAGGCACGCACTGGAGGAGTGCGTTTGTACCCGTGGATCGGGTTCTGGAGCGGTTATGCCTTGTATGCATACGCTGGTTACCGCGGAATTCCCGTCGTTGTTGCGTTGTTTCTTCTTGGGCAGCTCGCCGTTTTGTGGCGCAAGCGCCGAGAGTCTCCTTCAAGCTTGCGAGCCCTGAAAGTGCACCTCGCAGGCTTGGCTCTGGTCGGGGTGTTCTTTGCGGGGCCAGCGCTAGTCCTGGTGAATCAACTCCGCTCGAATCCGGCCTACTTCCTCGAGGCGTTTTACCGGTCATACGCGAACAAGCAGTACTACGTGTCGGATTGGCCTACGTGGCTCAAGCTTCGTTGGGAACGACAGGTTCAGACGGCCCGCATCTTCCACCACTTCGGAGATGCCGAGCAGGCTTACAATCTTCCGGGAGAACCAATGCTCGACCCCGTCTCGGGCGTATGGTTCACCGCCGGGTTGTTTTTCTGCCTCCTCTATCCACTACGGCGATTCCAGGGGTTCTTTGCGTTTGCTTTTTTGTTCTTGCTGATCGCTGGAGCCACGCTGACCCAAACATTGGTGGTAGCGCGTTTGCAAATCGTCGTGCCCCTGGTGTTCGTACTCGTTGCCCTGTTCGCGGATCGCGTGTGGCAGCTCGTCGAGGTGGCGAGGTATCGCTGGGCGCAAGCGGTGTGGGTCGGTGTGGTAGTGCTCTCGGCTGGCGCGGCATTCGCCCTGAACTGGGACGTGTACTTTGGGAAAATCATCCACAGCCCAGTGATGCGAGCTGTGTACCGAAACTATTACACGACCGCCATCACGTACCTACACTCGCTTCCGGACGACGCCTACTTGCTGGCACTCTCCGATATGGGGAACCTGTTCATGCCCAGCGACTACGAATGGTGGCGCGGGGAGCGTGTTCCCGGGAGCGTGGTGAGCGACATTTATCCTGTGCTTGTCGGCAAGGACGGTCCATGGAAGAACCGCCAACTGTACCTCCTCATCCAGCGACCATTCGAGCAACAGGAGATTGCCGACTTGATTCGAACTTACTTGCCCCAAGCCGAATGCCGGTGGATTCGCCACCCTGAAGGTTACCCCCATCTCGATCAGATTGGCTGCGCACTTGGTCGCAACCCAGTTCCGCGGGCGCTTCGGACTTCTCTCCGAGCTCGGTACTTTGGCGGAGAGCAGGAGAAACTGGTTCTCGAACGGGACGAACCGGTTTTGAGCTGGGCGCTCTCTCCGGAACCGTGTTCGCGATGGCGCTATCCGGAAGAGCCTCCTTGCCGGGCAGAGTGGAGCGGAACGTTCTTGCTTTCGACGGACGGTCCCCGCGACGTCGCGATCGAGGCGCGCAATGCTCACGTAGAGGGCACGATCGATGACCGAGCAATCCTGCTCGACCGTTCCGTGCCCATCGAGGGATACGTCCTCGAAGGAGAAATGAGCGCGCAGCGACTGTCACTTCCCCCAGGCGAGCACCGCATCGAGCTCCGTGCGCGCGGAACCAGAGCCGGCGAATTGGGGGTGCGTCTGCGCGTGAAAGACCCTGTTGCGGGCTGGCGACTGATTTTCTTCGCAACAGCAGTGGAAAACTCAGAGACAGCCACGGCTCGAGGTGCTCGGAACACCGAATTGCTGCGGGCGAGTGTATCCGGTGAACTCCGTGAGCGGACCGACTGAGTGGTGGCCTGACCGAACAACCGAATCGGCTGCATCGGAACACGAGCCGGGTTGATGCAAGCAACGTGACCATGCTGGTTGAACCCATGGAAAAACGGTTGGTGTTCGTTCTGAGCCCGCCTCGATCGGGCTCTACTCTCCTCATGCGTATGCTGGCCGCCCACTCGGAGATTTACAGTCGGCCGGAGCCGCACCTGCTGCCGCCCCTCGCCCACCTGGGGTACTACGACACAGTGGACGCGGCCCCGTTCGACCATCTTCAGGCAGCTGCGGCGATTCGCGAGTTCGTTGCCGACCTACCGCGTGGGGAGCAAGATTATTTGGACGCCTGCCGCGCGTACACCGACATTCTTTATGGCCGAATGCTCATGGCTCGTGGCAAAGGCAAGCGGTACTTTCTCGACAAAACACCCGCGAATGCCTTGGTGCTTCCGTTTCTCTCGAAGCTGTACCCGGAGGCGCGTTACGTGGTGTTGTTGCGCCACCCGGCCGCCATCTTTGCCTCGTACGCAAACTCGTTTTTCGACGGCGATTATGCCGCAGCGCACAGATTCAACCCGGTTCTCCATCGATACGTTCCTGCCATCGCCCGGTTTTTGCGCTCGGCTGCGGTGCCCATGGTGCGCGTGCAATATGAAACTTTGGTGCAGGAGCCAGAGGCGGAACTCCAGCGGGTTTGCGCGTTTCTTGAAGTCCCCTTCGAGCCAGGGATGATCGAGTACGGCCGCCACGAATTTTCCGGGCGCGGACTGGGCGACCCGATTACGGTGGGCCGACACACGCGTCCCATCACCGAATCGGTGGAACGCTGGGCAGAGGAGTTGGCGCGCGATCCACAGAAGCTGCAATTCGTCCAGGCGATCGTGGAGGGGATCGATGACGCAGATCTCGAGACCTGGGGCTTCCCGCGCGCGAGCCTATTTGTGCCTGTCGACCGTGCTCGGGAAAGCCTCCGTTTGCCCCCGCCGCGCCGTCTCCCGATGGATCGCTTCCGGTTGCAGCGAAAAGTGCTGCGTTGGGCCCGCAAGATTGTTCACGGTGTGCCAGGGTTGGAAAAAGTCGTTCGCCAAGGCCGGATGCTGTGCGACGTTTTACTACGAGGGTGAACGCGCCCGGTCGCCGCAAGATGAAATGGCGCTCGCAAGCGCAAAGAGCCAAGGCGGCAGACGCAACGTTGGAATCAGTGTAACCGGGGAAAATGTCTGCGCCGCGTGATGTGGGGGCGGGGTCCCTGCAGGGACGGACACGCCGAGTCGATGCAGGGCGTTCCAGCGGGTGTTCGTACTGGCCCGCGACCGTGCTGGCGTGCGCATTTGTTCTCCTCGCCCTGTGGCGCGAACGCTACGCCGAGGCTGGCCCGCGGCGAATTTGGGGCGAGCTCTCCGCACTGCTGGAAGCAGTTGGGACGACGGGCCAGTCGCTGATCCTGTGGGCGAACCGCTACCTCGCGGAAGTTGCGGCCGGGCTTGTGCTCGCGGCAATAGTGATGGCGGCGTTGGTACTGTGGTCGCAACGCGCCCGTGGGCTCGTTTTCCTCTTCTGGGTAGCTGCTCTAGGGTGTGCACTTGGAGGGCAGTGGGCTGCCAGCAACGGCCACCCGTGGTTCGTGGCGATTGGTTACGGAAGCGCCATTTTCCTGGCTGCGTGGTTCGGGTGGCGTGCCCACCGGCAGGCAGTCACAAGCGTGCCAGCGCTCGCATGGAGCGATGCGAGAGACGCGATCCTGCTGCTGGTGGTGGCCACGTTCCTGCGTTTGTGGGCCCTCGACGAATTACCGCGCGCATTGGAGGGCGAGATGGGGTTTTCCATGCTCGCAGGGACAAGTTGGTATGGAGTGAAAAATTACTTGGTGGACGCCCTGACCACCGTGTCGGTGGGCTGCATGCATTTGTTCGTCCAGCTCGCCTCGTTTTTCCTTTTGGGCGATTCGGTCTTTGCCTTGCGCGCAAGCGCAGTGGTGATGGGAGTTGCCGTGGTGTGGAACGTGTTTTGGCTCATGCGCCAAAACGTGGGCCGCCAAGCGGCTTGGTGCGCAGCGTTGCTCGCAACGTGCGGCGCGGAGCAGCTCTGGTGGTCGCGCAGTGAAAATGCGTATTTCATCGCGGTTTGCTTGGCCGGCACCATCACCGCGCGCCTAGCTTCATGGTTGTGGCAGAGCCCTAGATTTGCCCGGGCTCTCACGGTCGCTTTGTGGATGGGGGCGACCCGGCTGTTTTACCTCGCAGCCGCGACGTTGTTTTTGTTGCCGCCGTTGGTCGTGCTCCATGGACTGATCTTCGCGCAGGGTCGCCGCTGGCGCTTTGTGACAATGCTCGCTGTGCTGCTGTTCGGGGTTGTCTTGTGGGCCAGCAGCCTGTCGTTGGTCGCGTATACCATAAAGGGAGAGTGGCATTGGATTCACCCGGCGTTGCACGGCGAGCTTTTAGCCAAAGAAGAACAGTCCCTGGTGGAACGAGTTACAAACATCGCAAGCCGAGCCCTGGAGAACGCTGCCGAGGTGGGTCGACAGTGGACGATCAGCGCCGGGTTCACGCAGTGGTATCAGCGAAGCACCTGGCCTTACCCCCCGACAACGATCAACGTGGGATTCGTCGTCTTAGGGGCGTTAGGTTTGGGAATCGCGTGCGGGCGGATCAGAGATCCGTTTGCAGCTTTGTTGTTAGCATGGCTCTGTGTTGGCGTTGCCCCTGCGCTGTTGAGCGCCGAGCCGGCAGACCGCCGCATGGCGGCTGCATTCCCCGCGTGGTACGCGCTGGCCGGGTACGGGTGGCAACAGGTGGCTGACTGGGTGCGCCGTGGAACAAGGCCAAGCATTCCCGTCCTCTGGGCGAGCGCGAGTTGGATTGTGCTGTTACTTGTAAACGCTGCGAGCTTGGGTTCGCACTTGACGTTGGAAAAAGCCGAGGTCGGGCTCGCAGCACTGGGCCGTGCGACGCGAGGCGCGTTCGAGAAGAGCGATGCGATTTACTACGAAATGGATGAAGCGGCGCTGCCCTTGGTGGTCATGACACACTCGCGTGCTTTTCGCCAACGGCTGCCCTGTTTAGAAACCTTGGCCCCGCGTACTTGGTTGGCCACTCTCATCGAGCAGCCTTGCAGCTTCGCGGATCCAGTTTGGATGCTCATGATTCCCCCAGCGGAGCGCGAGGCCCGAATGCGCAATCTTCGCCCTCCGGAGCAGTTCAGTATTTTGCTCGGCCGCGTGCCGGAGCACGAGCGCAAACGCGCAACCATCCGGCGGTTGTTTCCTCAGCTCGAAGAACGAGACGTACAGACGCTGCAGTGGAGCTACACGGCAACCGTGGCCACGATTCGGCGAGCGGACGTGGAAGCCTTAGTTCGTCCCGAGCGGATCGAGCGCCAGTTGGAGCGAGTCGATGCAAATGGCACGGAGACATCCGGCGCACCCGGCGAATGCGCGATCGACTTGCACGGATCGGTGTTTGTCGCCGAGGATGGGTGGTACCGGGTAGAGCCTACGCCCATCGGGGAAGACGCACAGTGGCGGTTAGCGGGTCGGTCCTTGGAGGCCGGTGAAACGTTGCCGCTGACGGCGGGCTTCCACCCGGTGGAATTCCAGGGGCGAATGCGGTGCGGAGGCAACCCAAGGTTGGAATGGCGGCCGAACGGAGAATCGGCGGATCGACATGTTCCACTGTGGGTGCCTTGGTTGAGTGGAGACGACCTGGTGCGAGCGACGCCTGTTCAAACCTATGCAGGGTACGAGCCTGGCGAGCGCATCGGGATCGACCGGGGCCAAGTGCTCGATGTGGCAGTGGTGGAGCGCGGCCGTATCGTTGCTTTGCTTCGCGACGAGCACGGGTACCAAATCGCGGAACTGGATGCACAGGGTCGCGTTTCGTCTGCAAACCCGGTGGACATTCCCCAGACTGCAGTGGTCAATGGGTTTTCCGTGAGCCCAGAGGGCACGTACTTCATTCATACGGAGGCGGGAGTGGTGATTGCTGGCCACGCCGGTACGATTTTGCATCGTTGGCCTCAAGATCGCTCGCCCTTGTTGCCAAATGTCGGGTGGTGGTCTGGGAGCACGATCTTGGCCGCCATGCCTGGCGTAGCGCAGTTGTGGTGGCTCGATCTCGACGGCAAGTTACTTGGCGTTGCAGGCAAGTTTGCCGGTGGACCGGGAAGATTTTTCGAACCCGTTGCGGTTGCGTACGATGGACTCCGCCGTCGACTGGCGGTTGCCGAGGTCGACGGGCGGATCTTGATCCTCCGGGTCAAAGGGAACGCGCCCACGAGCCTCGAGTTCTTGTTCGAACTGCGCCCACCGTTCTTGACACGGCGGCTGGCCGTGAGAGCCCTCACGTTCGACGACGACGGACGGCTCTGGGTGGCCGACCCCTTTGCGCCTCGTGTGTTCGTGTACGATGCCGAAGGCCGCCGGCTCATGGCAGAGCAGCGAGATCACGACTGGGAAATGCTTTTGAGAGAAATCGGAACCCCGCAGAGAATTGTGCCCAGCGATCATGAAGTTTTCGTATTAGCGGGCGGACGTTGCTGGTTGTTCGGTAGCCAGGCCGCGATGCCGGCTACCGAGTGAGCGGGATCACTCGTGTTCAGGGCACGGCGTCGCTGGTAGAACGCCTTCAACCAAGGCGCTCGCACACCCGCAGCTTCGCACTCGCAGCACGCGGGTTGGTGCTGACCTCCTCTTGTGATGGGCGGACCGGTTTCTTGGTGACGATGCGTCCAAAACCGTTTTGATGTTGCGCGCGGAAGAAGTGCTTCACGATGCGATCCTCCAGCGAGTGAAACGACAGGACGGCAAGTTTTCCCCTGAGCCGCAAGAGTTGGAACGCCTGAGGCAGCGCCGTTTCGAGAGCGGCCAGTTCGTTGTTCACAGCGATTCGGAGGGCTTGAAAGACGCGTGCAGCCGATCGCGCTGCTTGCCAGCGAACTTTCCCGGGCAATGCTGATTCAACGCACGCAAACAACTCGCTTGTCGTACGGATGGGCCGATGAGCGACAATCCGCCGTGCAATCCGGCGCGCGTAGCGTTCTTCTCCGTAGCGAAACAGGATGGACGCAATTTCGCGTTCCGTGAGGCGGTCGAGAAGTTGCGCTGCTGTCGGGGTGTCGGAGGATGTGGGATCGAAACGCATGTCGAGGGGTTCGTCCGCACGAAAAGAAAACCCGCGACCGGCCAGGTCGAAATGGTAGGAGCTGACGCCTAAATCGAATACGACTGCGGCGACCGCTGTGAAGCCCTGTTCCCGGCCGATCGCGCCAATGTTCGCGAAGCTGCCGTGAACCAAAACAATGCGGCCAATGGCAATCTCGGAGGCAAAACGGTTCCGGGCGTAGTCGAGCAGTACGGCGTCGCGATCGATTCCAAGTACACGGCCCGTGGGGGCGGTGGCCGCCAGCAACGCCTGTGCGTGCCCTCCACCGTCGACGGTCGCGTCGATGGCCCAGTCGCCGGCAGACAGCGCGAGCAGCGACAGGAGCTCGTTGGTGAGAATCGGTACGTGAATGTGCCCGTTGGAGCTCACGCGCCAGGGGGTCGGGTTTGTTCCATGATGGTGAGGACTTCCTCTGGTTGTAAGACACGTGGAAAGACGTGGAAGCCCCGAATGCGGCTGTTCGCCCCTTGAGCTCCATTGGGGTAGTCGGAACCGATATACCAAGGAGTTCCGGGTGGGATGACGATGTCGTTCGCGTACTCGGTCGTGCCCACAGAGCGGCCATCGATGTAAAAGGTGGCAACGTAGTCCCCCCAGGTGGCGCCAATGTGGTGCCACTCGTCGGCTCGCCAACGAGACACTTGGTAGCCGACGTTCGCCTCTTGCCCGAGGCTGTCGGCAAGTAGAAAACGCAAGAAAGGCCCGTTTTTAAAAATGGACACGCGGTTCTCGAACATGTGCGGCATGCGCCAAACGAAATAGGCGTTGTTGCTGCCGCTATCGCCAGCCCAAGCCGGCTGGAGCCAAAACACCACGCTTCCTGCACTTGCTGTGACGTCGTCTGGAGGCGGCGCAACGAACAGCGCGTTGGGCCCAAATACAGCACCAAATTCGTCGAACTGGACATCTTTTTCCGCCAGCGGTTGCAAATTTCCCGGGCCAGCTTTGGGATCGTCGAAGGGCAGCGACAGCACGGCTTCCCCCAACAACGCCTCGCCGGGGGACGCGGCCGCCCCCTCTGCGGAGAGGCCCGCAAGTGGCAACGGCCCTTTCGGACGCGTGGCCAAGTCGCGCTCGGCTTCCCGCGGAGACGCCTCGGCGGGAACTTGGATTTGCCCCTCGGACACGAACGGCTCGTTGCGCGGACGCAAGAGCTGACGCCGCTGTTCTCCGCTACTGCCAGAGCGAACTCCACGCGAATCGGGGAACCCCTCGAAGCCGGAGTCGCCCTGCTCCCCGCGGATAGATCCGCCCCGGACCGGAAATGTCGGTTGAACCGCCACACGAGATCCAGTCCCACGCGAGTCCACAGCCGCAGGTCGTGAGCGCACGAGGCTCCACACGGCCACGCAGGCCAGCGCCGCCAGCGATGCAAGAACCCAACGCTGCATTTGCGAAGTCGTTTAGCCCGCAATATAGGGCAAGGAAAGACGAAGCGATTGCAGGTCCGAGCGCGAAAGTCGAATGGTTTCTCAGCAATGGTGCGGTGCAGAACGATCCGAAGTTGGCCGGCGATGTTCTGTGAGTCGCACCACCAAAATCCAAAAGGGCCTCGATCTCGAGCCCGACGGCGTGTGGTTGGATGCACGTGATCGTTACGGTTGCATCGAAGAACCACACACGATAAGGCCCGTGAGCTTCCGCATGAGCGAGGTTACGCAGGCAAAGCATGCACGGCTACGCCGTAAGGTCGTGGTGGCACTTCCGGCTTATAACGAGGAGCCGAATCTCCCGGCTTTGCTGGAAGCGATTCGCGACGCGTTGGAGCCTCCAGGCGTCCCGTATCAAGTGATCGTCGTCGACGATGGGAGCACGGATGCTACCGCGAGCATTGCACGCCGGTACGCTGAGGAAATGCCGTTGATGCTCGTGCAGCACGAGCGGAATCAGGGGCTCGGAGCTACGCTGCGTGACGGCCTGCGCGCGGCGCTGGAACACAGCTCGCCACGCGATGTGATTGTTACCATGGACGCGGATGCCACGCATCCGCCGGGGCTGATTTTGCGCATGCTTCAACACATCGAGGAAGGGTTCGACGTCGTGATCGCTTCCCGTTTTCAACCCGGCGCCCGAGTGCTTGGAGTATCCCCATTGCGCCGCCTGATGACGCGGGGGGCATCTCTGCTCCTACGCGCGTTGTTTCCCATGGGGGTGCGGGACTTCACTTGCGGCTACCGGGCTTATCGCGCGTCCGTGGTCGAGGCTGCATTTCGTCACTACGGTGACGACTTCATCGACCAAGCGGGGTTTCAGTGCATGCTGGATGTTCTCCTGAAGCTCCGCCGGTTCGGTTTGGTCATGGGCGAAGTGCCGATGGTACTGCGCTATGACCAAAAAGGCGGGGCGAGCAAGATGCGAGTGTGGCACACTGCGTGGGCCAGTTTGCGACTCATTTTGCGTCGCCGACTCGAACGCTGAACAACCTCGGGCAAGCCCGCTCCCGGGAGACAGAACTTCGCAAAGAGTTTCTGGGACATTTGGGAATTCCCGTCCAGTTGAAGCGTGTTGCGAAGCCACAGCTCTCAGCCGTGGCGGAATTTCCGGGCAAGCAAGCTTCGGTGTTCTTGTTCGCTCGCTCTGTGCTTATGCTTTTGGATGCGCCAACAACTGCCCGCACGGCGGCGTTGATCTTTTCGGTTCCTGCAGGCGCCGGAAGGATCGCGACGCTGGGTTCATGCAGGCCTGAGTCTCGTGGCGTCTCTCACTCGACCCGCAGTCGAGGCCGGGTGTGCCCCTGGACCTCGGCAAGGTTCACCTCTCTTCCTTCGTACGCTGCAAGATGTGCAGCAATTGCAAAGCGGAGAGTAGCGTGCGCCTCTTCTCGGCCCTGAGCTGCTTGGCGGCCTTCGATCAGTGCATCGACAAAGTCGGCGATGCCTAAGGAAAAACTGTCTGCCCAGTCGCTCGGAAGGTCGTGGAACGCGTGCGTCTCGCCGTCACGGTACAGCACCAATGGGGGCTCTTCCAGCAACTTGCCGGTGCAACGGTTTACCCAGAGGATCCCTTCGCTGCCGTGAAGTTCGATGCGGTCGTCGCTGGCGTAATACCGGGAGCGCACGCGCATGCCAATCGACGCAATCACTTCCCAGCTTCCGTACTTTGGGACGCCAGCATATTTCCAGGTTACGAGCGCAGGTCCGTCGTACAGCGCATCGTCGCCAAAACGGTTCACGTGAATCCACGCGTGTACACGCTCGATTGGCTCGCGGAAGAAAAACCGTGCCATGTTGTAGCAGTGGTAGCCATGATCGAAACAGGTCGGGCCACCGCCACAAGTGGTGGGGTCCATGCGCCAAGACTGCGACCGTTGCGGTACTGCCCAGCCATCTTCTGGGCGGCCAGCAGCCGTTTTGATGCGCACGGAGAGCGGTTCCCCGATGGCACCTTCCGCCACGAGTTTTCGGGCTTTCTGATGCGGCGGGTAGTACATGAAGTTTTCGAACACGCGTAGTTGGCGCCCGGCGGCCTGGGCAGCATCGAAAATCTCATCGAGTTCGTCGAGTGTGAACACCGGTGGCTTTTGCAGGGAGACGTGTTTTCCGGCGGCGAGTGCAGCCAACGTCACCGTGCGGTGCAAGTGGTGCGGCACGAGCACGTCTACAGCATCGATGGTGTCGTCCTCGAGCAGTTCCTCGTAGTCGCGAAACGCTTTCGCCACTCCCCACTCTTTTTGGCGGCGTTCGAGCAGGACGGCATCGGTGTCGCAAATAGCCCTTATCTCGGCTCGGGGGTGCGCGAGATACGCTGCCGCGTGCAGGGAGGAGATTTGACCGCACCCGATGATTCCAACGCGCACTTTTTCGGGAGCTCCCATGACGCCGACCTTACTGGAGGGGAACGGGAGTGAAAAGCGAGGGGCTCGAGAAATAGCCCGCCGGCAGAGTAGCTAACGGATTCCGTAGCCGGCAGCGGAGGAAACTTCTCGGCCCGTACGTTGCAGGATCAGTTTCAGCAACTTCCGGACACTCACGAAACCTTCCGATGATTTCCTCGATGTCGAAGCAAGCTACGGTTTGGCAGCGCAGGAGTCCCTGAACACAGTGGTGATCGATGGATGTCCTGCGTGCCGAGCGCAGTCGTCAACGCGACTCGGTGCTTTTTTCCCAGCCGGTTTCCCCCGTACCCAAGGCCTCCTCAGGGGTGATGGCGTTGTGGCCAGCGGTGTCGCGATAGCCCTTCACCATGAACCAACCGGCATCGTCTCCACCTGTGGGGGTGATGCGGAGTTCCAGCGGTTCTCCAGCGCGAGTGGCTTCGGCGGGAACTTCGATGAAGAGCAGGCCGGAGCGCCCAGCGACGGCTTGTCGGAAGAGGAAACTCATCCGATAGCCTCCCGCCGTCCAGGTTTGGTTTTCGAAGTCAGGGCTCAACTGAAACTTGAGAACGTACCTCCCGTCGACGTAGAGTTCTCCGTTGAACGGCACTTCCGAGAAGGACGCGGTGAGCACCGCCACTGTGCGCTTCTTGGCGGGCAGCGGAGCCGTGAGCCAAACCACCTCGCCCTCTGGGTCGCGGACATAAGCCCACCACGACTCCGTCCCACCTCGGTAGTCCGGGTAGGGATTCTGGGTGTGGCGGAACCGCACAATCCGATCGAACCCCTCGACAATTTGGATGTCCTCAGGCTTCCGCGTTGTGGGTGGTGGAGGAGGAGCGGGTTTTGTCGTCGGCACCTCGGCAACGGCGGTAATGCCAGGAACGTCGTTTCCAGCTTCGTCCGTAATGCGTGCAACAAAGTACCAGTCGCCAACGCTCTCGCAGCTTTGCACGAGAAGCACGTTTTCACCGGAGCGCAACCGCACCGCCTTGCGCTGGGTGGACGGGCCAAGCACGATGGGAATGCGAGTCAACAGTTCGCCATTGAGCCAGACACGTGCAATGTCACCTCCGCCGCTGAGCTCCAAAAATACGTCTTGGGCGCGATCGGAGCGCACCGTGGTCAAGGCGTAGGCGCAAACCTCTTCGGGGTTCCCAGGATGCAAAGGATCGGACCCCGCGTAAAAGGAATTCAAGTCGACCCGGACGTTCCGTTGGTAAATGGGCCGCCAGTATGTGTCGCCAAAAGCACCCCGCACCCGATCCTTCGTAATGTTGATCGGGTCGATAAAATCGCGCCGGATGCCGTTGCCATCGGCGTTGTCGAAGAGGCCGAGCGTGAGCCACTGGGTGAGAAACATTTTACGGGCCCGAACCTCGGCAATCACGAACTCTTTTTGCCCGCCGGGCGCGACGATTTCTTTGAGAATCGTGTAGTCGCTGAAAAAGGCGAGATCCGATTCTCGCAACTGGTACAAAATCGGCCCGTCAATGGTGTATTCGGAGTAAAATGCCGGGTCGGCAATCAGGTAGCCGATGTCGCGCGTGCGAATGTAGTACAAGGGGTCCACGCGATTGTAGAACAGGGGAAAAATTTGGGGTTGGTTGACCTCGGTGGCAGTCAGCATCAGCCGCTGATACTTGGGCCTTAGTGGCTCCATGAAATAGATCGAATCCCGATACCCGTATTGGAACCCGCCGTAAGTCGGAGCCGAATACTTGGGGTACTCGTTCAAGTAAAACGTGTAGTAACGGTGGGCTTGTTGTCCGAGGTAATAGGCAACGACGACGATGCCGGCGGCCTGTACGGCACGAACCAAGGGCTTCCATCGGAGGATGTTCGCTGCCCACAGAGCGGTGGCCAACCCTAAGCCGGTCAGCAAGCAAAATGCGGGTGCCCCGATGAAGGCGCGAGTGGCAGACGGGATCTCGGTCAAAAGCGCCGCTCCGGTTGGATAGACCGCGAGCCACCACAGCCAGAGCTTGCTGAAACGATCTCGCCGCAAAAGTGCCGCAACCAGGCCGAGCAACAAAAACGGCATGTATACGGGCAGCAGTTCGCCGAACTCGCGCACCGAGTGCCGCGTGATCGGGTCGCCGTGTTGGAATAAAAATCGCTTGTCGAAAAACGCTTTGTAGTGCGTCCAGTATCGTTCCGCCTGGGGCAGCCAGGGGGCGTGCCAGTCAAACGCGGTGGTGCGCTGTACGTAAATCGTGCCTTGCGGGTTGCGCTGGTAGAAGACGACCAACGGGGCGATCGTGACGACCCCAACGACGATGGCGAGCAGAGTCTCACGCCAGCGACGCAGCAGTTCCGGGAGGTACAAGACCCCGAACCCGAGCAAAAACAGGGGTACCACCACCGCTGAGATCGCGTAGTTGTACGGGCACGCAGCGCAGAAAAACGCTGCCCACGGTAAGGTGCGCCGGCCCTTCGCGTACAAGATCAGCAGCCACACCGCCATCCCGAAGAGGAACGCAAACGGGGTCATCTCGAAAGCGATGCGGCTCATGTGCAAGTGCCACGGAGCCAGAGCGAGAAAAACCGCGGAGAACAGGCCTACCCACGGATTGAAGAGTTCTTTGCCAATGAGGTAGACGACGCCAATCGAGAGAACGCCGTAAAAGGCTGCGGGAAGTCGTGTAGAAAACTCGTCGAGGCCGAACAGTTTCACCGCCAGCGCGGTGGAGTAAATGTAAACGGTGTTCTTGTACCCGCCAAACGACCACACGAGCAGGGGGAGAAACTTGCCGTTCTCGTCGTAGCCGCTGGTGGCGATTGCGTAACCGTTGTACCCGAACGCTGCCTCGTCACAAAACAGCCCTGCGGGGACCTCATCGAGGCGGTACAACCGCAGCCACGCTGCTCCTAGAAGTACGATCGCAAGAGCAAGCCGCCACCGCCACTTCGCCGACATCGTTGCCCTTTTCCGCCTGCTACCGGAGAGTTGGAGGCGTGGTGGTTTCAGGTGCGCTTACGGCGACGGCACGCATAGCCCGAATCCGTTTGCGGATGCGCCACACCTCCAAGTATGCCTCCAATCCTCGCCAAAGGCTCACGGTGGAATCGGGTACGTTTGCCCACACCACCGGAACTTCTGCAACACGCCGCCCCAACGCCAATGCGACCGCGAGCAATTCGACATCGAAGGCGAACCGGTCCACAACAAGTGTTTCCCACACAGGGGCGAGACGTTCACGCACGAACAGTTTGAACCCGCACTGCGTATCCGCAAAAGGCAAGCCGGTTGCCCACCGGACCCAGCGGTTGAACAGCTTACCGGCACGGTCGCGCAAGAGGCTTTGCCGCCGGTGCACTTGGGAGCCTGGCAAAGCGCGGCTGCCAATCGCCAAGTCGAATCCACGTTCCAGCGCATGAGCCAGCTTCGGGAACTCTTCGATCGGAGTAGAAAGGTCGGCGTCGGTGACCAGCACCCACTCGCCTTTTGCTTGCAGCGCGCCGCGGCGCACCGCATAGCCTTTGCCGCGGTTGGGGCGGTAGCTGTCGATGCGAAGCTGGGGGCGTGAGCCAAAGCGTTCCTGGACCACGCTCACAGTTGCGTCATCGCTTCCGTCGTCCACCACGAGTACCTCGTACTCGAGACCTTGTGCATCGAGGTAGGAGAAAATGCGATCGAGCGAGGGCAAAATGCGGCGTGCTTCGTTGAATGCGGGGACGACAACGGACAGCTTCATGCCGTGCGCGGTTGGTTAGTTGACAACTTCACGAGTGGCATATACACGACTGCGACTCTGCCCGGTGCCCGAGCAGAGTCGCAGTCGTATGGCAGAGAGAGCAGTCATTCGCAACCAGTCGAACCAGCGGGAGGCGCTGCCTGCGCCGGCCGCCACGGATTGGTGGAACCAGCCGATGCTGGGCCCGTACACTCGGTGGCAATGCCTGGCAACGGCAGTGTTCCTGATTGCCGTGGTTAATCGGCTGCTGTGGCTTGGAGAGCGGCCTTTCCACCACGACGAGTCCATCCATGCTTTCTTTTCCTGGAAGATCGTCGATGAAGGGATCTCGCACTACAAGTACGATCCAGTCTACCACGGCCCGGTGCTGTATTACGCGTCTGCGTTGGTCATGTGGCTGTTCGGCGACTCGGACTTTACTGCACGACTTAGTGCGGTTTTGTTCGGTCTAGGCATCCTTGCATTTGCCTGGCCGTTGCGGCGCTGGATCGGGTCGACAGCCGCCTTTGCGTTTTTGCTTCTGTTTACCTTTTCTCCGGCGCTCACGTACTTCACGCGTTTTCTACGGCACGACGTGTACGTCGGTCTCGGCAACATCATGGCAATTTATTTCGCCTTCCGCTTTGGGGAAACGCGGCGCGATCGGTACTTGTATCTTTCTGCTCTCGGGCTTGCGATCGCCTTTTGCAACAAAGAAGACATGTACGCACTGATCCCCGTGAGCCTCCTGAGCCTCGTGCTGATGCTCGTGTGGGAAGTGTTGTATGCCCCGCAATGGCGCCCCCAGCTTGCGGCCGCGTGGGCAGAAACCAAAGGCTTGTTGGTGGACAAGTGGGTGCCCGTTGTGGGGAGCGCGGTACTGTTTCTCGTAGTCTCTTTGACCTTTTACACTTCCTTTTTTACGCATCCTGAGAATTGGAACCCGGTGACTCCGGCTCTGACGTATTGGTGGGGCCAACACCAGATCAAACGCATCGGCGGTCCGTGGTGGTATTACTTCCCCCAACTCGTTTCGTACGAGTTCTTGATCTTTTTCCCGGCGTTGTTCTTGTTACTTCGCCCGCTAGCGGCCCCGCGGCTCAACGAACGCCCGAGCACGAAAGTCTTTTTTTACCTCACCGTCGCGACCTTCGCGGTGTTCGTCGGCTGGTGTTTTTACGATTGGCACCAGGCTGGGATCGTCATCTTGGTGCCGCTCGCGTTTGCGGGCCTGACCGTGATGCAGCGTTGGCTGCCGAGCCGCTTTGTACGGTTCATGGTGATTTACACCCTGGGCTGCGTTGGTTTTTACTCCTGGGCGCAAGAGAAAGTTCCGTGGCTGCTGTTCCCGATTTTAATGCCGATGTCGGTGTTGGCTGCGGTCTGGTATCGCGACCGCATCGATGAAGGCATGCTGCGGAAGCCAGTGGCGGCACTTGCGACAGCCGGCTTGTCCGCCCTCACAATTTGGATTCTGATTGCGAGCAACTACCTGTACGGCGCGCCTCGGCCGGCGGAGGCGCCTGGACCGCGGACGGCCGAGCTTTTGGCGTACGTGCAGTCGACCTACGATATTCACATGGTGATGGAAAAGATCGAGGAGGTCGGCCGCAAGCTCGGGACCGGTACGAAGACCCGACTACAGGTCTCGGGCAACGCGACGTGGCCGTTGAGCTGGTATCTTCGGCACTATCCGGTCAACTGGGCTGCGGATGTGCGAAAGGTCGACACACCCGTGGTGATCGTGGACAAGGAGGTACAACAAAACTTCGATAAGGCGCTGCTGGACCGCTACGAGAAAATCCCCTTCGCGATCCGGGGATGGTGGGAGCCGGATTGGTCGAAAATGAACACGGTCACGTTGGCGCGCTGGTTGTTTACGCGACAGGCGTGGAGCCCGGTGGGCTCGAGCGACGCGGTCATGTACGTGCTGAAAGATCTCGCTCCGGGTGCGGAAATCCCAGTGATTGCCGTGAATCCTCCCCCAGCGCCACGACCTTACACCATGCAACCGTCCTTGGAAAAGCCCGCGGCAGTGTGGGGGAAAAAGGGTAGCGGTACGGGAGAGTTCAACGAACCGCGGGGACTGGCCGTGGATGCTCGCGGCTTTGTTTATGTGGTGGACAGCAAGAATCACCGCATCCAGAAATGGGCACCCGAGGGCCAGGTTTTGAAAACCTGGGGCAAGGAGGGACAAGGTCCCGGCGAATTCAAAGACCCTTGTGGTGTGGCAGTAGGCCCGGATGGATCGGTATACGTTGCCGATACGTGGAACCACCGGATTCAGAAGTTCACCTCGGAGGGGAAGTTCCTTGCGGAGTGGGTCGAGCAAACCTCGGGCTTCTGGGGGCCACGCGGAATCGCGGTGGCTCCGGATGGCAGCGCGGTGTTTGTCACGGACACAGGAAACAAGCGGGTCGTGAAATTCGATCCCAACGGTCACCAATTACTCCAGTGGGGGAAAGAGGGGTCGCGGCCCGGGGAGTTTATCGAACCGGTGGGGCTGGCCTTCAATCAAGAGGGAGAATTGTACGTTGCAGATACGGGCAACCGGCGCGTTCAGGTGTTCCGGCAAGACGGGACCTTTGTCCGCGAACATCCTGTGTCGGGGTGGGAAGAGTTTTACACCGAGCCGTACATCGCGCTCCTCGGTGAGGATTTGATTGCGACGGACTCGTTCAACCATCGGGTTGCTCGCTACAACAAGGTTGGAGCCCTCGTGTATGTGTGGGGAAAAACCGGTGCGGGGCCGGGAGAATTCAACCGCCCGATTGGTGTCGCAGTGGATGCAGACGGGGCGGTGTACATCTCCGATACGATGAACCACCGCATCCAGAAGTTCGTGATCGGCCCGGCGCAGTAGCGGATCTACGGTTCAGCTCAGCGCTCCGACACGATCTTTTGGCGGAGACGAAACAGGTCGTAGAACGCGCGTAGAATGACCATCGGGTGGGCTCCGGTTTGGGTTCCCGCCGTGCGCGGATAGTGGTGCACACCGACTTCCTTGATCCCGAAGCCCTTGCGCACGGCACGCCCGTAAAGCTCTGCGTTGATCAACGCGCCGGTGGACTCGAGCGTCACCGCTTCCAGCACTTTGCGGGGAATCAACTTGAACGCGCAGTTCAAGTCGCGCACTCGCACGTTGAGAAGAATCCGGACAAGCCAGCCCCCAAAGAGCCGCGCATTCAGCCTGCGGATGAAAGGATCGTTCCGCTTGATACGGTAGCCCGTGACGATGTGATCCTCGTCGGTCGCCAAGGGGAGCAGCAGGCTGAGCTCGCGGATGTCGAATTGCCCATCCCCGTCCATGTAAAAAACGAACTTCTTCCGTGCAGCGGCGAAGCCCGTGCGCAAGGCGGACCCGTAGCCACGATTTTGAGGGTGATGGCAGGCACGAACCCGCGGCAGCTCCTGCGCTAACCGATCGATGATCTCGCCCGTGCGGTCGCGACTACCGTCGTTCACCACGATGATCTCGTAATCCAGGCCGGTGGTGTCTAAGTACTGTGCCGCCTCGCGTGCAACACGCTCGATGTTCGCTTCCTCGTTGAATGCCGGAAGTACGACGGAAATTTCGGATACGATTCCGGTCGTAAGTTTGCTTTTTTCTGGCTCCGTCATAGAATCCCTCTGCTTCGTCGTGGATGATGGATTTACTCGTTCGCTGTCCTCAATGTGAGACCACCTACCGGCTGAAGGCCGAGAAACTCTCTCGCCCGCAGGTGCGGTTGCGCTGCGCGCGTTGCGGCCATGTGTTCCCGTATACGCGCGCAGAAACTCGCCGGCGTGTGGCGACCGGGAAGCGGGAAGTGCAGTCGGCCGAAACACCTCACCCTCAGTTGCCGTTTGCGGCCGAACGCGAGGAAGAGCCGGCCGCAGCAACTGACGATGTACATAGGGAAGCAGAACCACCCGCGAAAACCCGAGCTCAAGACGAGCGCGAGCCTAGCGTGCCATCCCGAAACGACAAGGCGGAACCCAAGGCAGTCTCGAAAGCTTCGCGTGGTGCGTCGTTCCAATTCGACGAGGACGAGGATTTCACTCTGGGCGATGAAGACGAGGAGCTGAACGCGCTGCCTGAGCCGGAGCCCGTCGCTCCGCCGAAACCGCGACCACCGCGGAAGCCACGACCGGCGCCGTCGGTGAGGGACGACCGCGGGCCGTTTCGCACCCTTGTCGTGCTCCTGTTGGGATGCGTGGCCAGCTACGCAGTTTACGCGGCGACACTCTTAGTCCGCCCGGATCGAGCGCAGGCATTGCTCTCGTCGATCCCGTTGATCGGCGGTGGCCTAGGAGAAGAGCGTTTGTGGGCAAGGCGTGTTCGCCTGGACGACGTCCAAGCGGGCCTTCAGCAGATCAAGGGCGGGCGCGAGGTGTTGGTGGTATCGGGTAAGGCGGTGAACACCACAACGCTTCCATTGCAAGCGGTGCAAATCTCTGCAGAACTTTTGGGGCCTCGAGGCCAGGTGCTGGAGCAAAAAGTGATTTTCTGTGGAAACGTTGTCTCTGCACGCGTGCTGCGCGACCTTACCCCGCAGGAGATCTCGCTCCTCCAACAAGTGGCGCCACCAAAGCAGTTTGCGATTCCGCCTGGCGAAGCGTCTCCCTTCGTGGTGGTGTTTCCCGTCGATCGTGACGAACAGAAACGCCCGACGGAATTTCGGCTGCGAGTGCTTGCGGCGCGACGTCAGGTTTGAGCTTGCCCACCGCTGCTACGCGAAGCGTCCTCTTCGGAAGGTTTCTTCGAAGGGGTGACGTCAATTTCGTCTGGCATCCGTAACTGCTTGCGGAAATTGCGGATGCCGCGGCCCAAGCCCTCGCCCAGCTCGGGCAATCGGCCAGCCCCAAAGAGAATCAGGACAATGAGCAGCAGCAGGACAAGCTCGCCGAATCCTAAACCAAACACACTGCGACTATACGCGAAGTGGTTGGAAAGGCGCAAGGCTGTGAGGCGTAGCCACAGCGTTGCCGCGGCTACCGCAGAGGTCTGTGCCGAGGCATTGCCGCGATCGTTCGCGAGGCTTCGTCGGAAGAGGCGCTGAGGCCCGATGCAATCGTGTCGACCAACGCACGCAAAAAGCCATCGAGAACTTCTGCCGGTTGGTGGCTGAACTGCAACTGGGCCACGATATGAGCCCCGCCGATCAGGAACAAAGCGGCAAAGCGCGCATCGAAGGCCGGGCTGAGGGAACCCTCGCGTTGCCCGCGGCGGATCGTTGCGGCAATGATGTCGGCGACTTCTTGCTGGAATTTCAAGTATCGGGGCCAAACGCGCTCGCGGATCGATGTGCTCCAGTCGAGCCAAATCCGGGCATAGTCTTCGTGATTCGCGACGGAAGCAGAAAACTCCCTGGCGTGTTCCAGCAAGACCTGATCTGCGCGGAGTTCTTGACGCGCATGGATGCGGCGCGCCATGTCTACGTAAAAACGGGCCACTTCGTCCAACACGGCATCGACCAATGCCGCGCGGGTGGGGAAGTACACGAACACGGTGGCCAACGCGACCTTGCCTTCGCGGGCAATTTCCGCATGACGAGCTTCGCCAAGGCCGCGTCGGGCAAACACCCGGAGGGCACACTCGAGCAGGTGCTGCCGCCGCAACGCGGGGTCGAGTCGCGGAGCACGCGGCCGCTGTGCTCGCCGTGCCGCGCGCGTGCTGGACTTCGAAGTTGCCTGACTCCGCGAAGATTTTGCCTTGGCCATCGAGCAAGCCACGTTATCAATCGTCGCCTGCTTGTGCACGTTGTTCGAGCATGCTGTGCGGCGACGCAACGAGGAAGACTGCTTGACTTCGGATGCTTCGTGGCGTAGTGAGTACATTATCAATAACTCCACGGGAGGGATGTCATGGCGTACAGCAACGAAGTACTGCACGGGGCCGGTGGCAGTCCGATGGTGGCAACGTTGTCGGGTCGGGAGCCGCAAGAGGAAGCATTGGCCAGATACGAGGCCGAATTTCGGCAGCATTACACGCAATGGATGGAAATCTTGCAGCGCAACGCGGAGCGCTTAGCCCGGGGGCAGTTTTCGTTGCATTGGATGGATACATCGGGAGCGCAGTGGGGTCGCCGCGCAAAGCCTTCATCGCGCGGGCTGACCTATGCGGACATCAACCGCGTACCCGGGTACGGAGACGTGCCAGAACTTGCCTCGTGGCTGAATTTCGCCCCTCGTGGGTCGGTGCGGGAGCCGTACCGCGACGAGATGCCGATCGTCGATGACTACACGGTCCTCGAGCGCGACGAGTTGTGGGCCGAAAACGTACTATCGCTGTACGAGGAGGCCAAAGCGCGACAGTGGAATGCCACGCGCGATATCCCTTGGGACGAACTGACCCCGCTGCCGGAAGACTTGGAGAAGGCGACCTGCCAGTTGTGCACCGCTCTGACAGAAGTGGAATTCGTGGCTGGCGATTTTCCCTCGAAGTGGATGTACCGCATCCCCCAGGATTTCCTGGAAGTGAAAAGTTTTCTCTCCACGCAAATTATGGACGAAGCGCGACACCAGGAGGTGTTCCGCAAGCGTGCCATTGCAGGTGGCGGACTGTTGCACGCATCGCCGGGTGCTGAGTGGGCTCTCAAGGCGATCTTGTGTGCGCCCACGCACACCATGGGGACCTTTTTGCTCAACTTGCTTGCCGAGGGCCTGGTACTGTCCGTGTTCCGCTCCGGCGAGATGATCGCGAAAACGCATGTAGACAAGGAGATTTTCCGCCGCTGCTTGCAAGACGAAGCACGCCACGTCTCGTATGGGGTCCTGGAGTTCCAGTGGTGGCTAGATCACCAGCCCGACCGCGAGCGCGCGTTGGAAACGCTGCATCGGTTTGCGGACGTTGGCGAGCAGGTCATCTTGTCAGCCTTCACCGAGCCGACGCTGGTGGAGCCCATTGCCATTTTGCTCGGCGGCGGGCTTGCGAAAATTGACGCCGGGATGGAGGGCATGATGCGCGTGTGGTCGATGTTCATCGACGAGTATCTACAACGTTGCGAGCGCGCCGGGTTCGACCGCCGCAGCCGATGCATCTTGCCGGCCGAGGCTCCTTGGAGGATGGCTGCATGAGTTCGGTCGAGGCTCACCCGGAAACTGTCGGGCAGGGCGAGCTCCGGCGCACGGCGCGTTTTCCCTCCGTCCGCTGGTTCGAGCTCCTCGGCGATTTGATGAATCGTCAGCGGTCTCGTTTCGAACACCTGGGGTACGTGGACTGTGTGGCCGAGTTCTGCGTGACCGATGTCGTTCCGGAACCATTTGTGGTGCAAGTTGTGTTCGAAGAGTTCGGCGTGGCCGAGGTGCGGAAACCCATGGCTGGCGAGCGCGAGCGTGCGGATTTCCGAGTGGAGGGGCGTCTCGTTACGTGGAGAGAGATGATCGAGAGCATTGTGCGGAACGGTGGGCGGCCGGATCTTTCGCAGACCTTGAACTACCTGACCCACATGGGAACTCCGATGCGGGTGATCGGATCGGATCCGATTCGCCGCGACTTGTACTTTCGCTACGCGCAGAGCTTGCAGGAGTTCTTCAACAACGCGGCTTCGATCGACACGCAGTTCGAGGAGTAACGACAAAATGGCAGGATCGGTGGCGCGCCACGGCCACTTTTACATCGACGAAACGTGTATTGGCTGCGGAGCTTGCGAACACGCTTGCCCGGGCAAAGTCGATGCGATTGTTCCCGTGCCAGGGGACTTCCTGGGTCGCTTCTCGATCGTGGTCGAGGAGTGCATCGACTGCGGATTTTGCGTGCCCCTCTGCCCCGTTGCATGCATTCACGACGCCCGCCGGGAGGGGCTGGTTGCCGGGCGAGGCGGCTACACACGCATCAAGGAACTGCAAGCATGGGCGCGAGGGGAGTGAGGTCTGCTAAATTGGCTGCTGCACAGGTTTTCCCGAGAGCAGCAGGTTGAACTGGACGTCGCTCGTAGCTCGGTAGATCCGGACTCGCGGATTAACTTGTGCCCCCGGGGCAAACGCCTCGGCTCCGCGGGAGCTAGGCTGCGGCGATGTGAAGAAGGTCCTGCTTGCAACGAGCCGCAGGTGCAGCAGGGCAACACTCACACGCTGCAGCCTAGAACTCGCCTCGAACCCTCCGCGGGTATCCGAGGTGCTACCACCGTTGCGATGGATTTTGGAGGCGCGCTTCGGGCGCCAAAGAATTCACCGTGACAGCTAGCCTTCCAGCGCCAGCGGGTGGTATACAGGTCGGCACCTTCGGAGGGAGCAATGAAGATTTACTTAATCGCCCCGAAAAACCCTGAGTCGTTTTGGACCTTCGACCGAATTCTGCCGAGTTTGGGAAAGCAGTGTGTTTTTCCGAACCTGTCCCTTCCGACAGTTGCTGGGATTACTCCGCGGCATCACGAGGTTGTCCTTTGCGACGAGAACGTGGAGGAGGTCGATTTCGATACCGATGCGGACATCGTGGGCCTCACCGGTTACGTAATCCACAAGCAACGGATCTTCGAGTTGGCAGCGGAGTTTCGGCGCCGCGGGAAGTTCGTTGTGGCGGGTGGGCCGTTCGCGTCGCTGTGCCCGGAGGAACTGCGTGGCAAAGTAGATGTCATTTTTATCGACGAGGCCGAATACACTTGGCCACAGTTCTTGGAGGATTTTGAGCGCGGCACCTGGAAGTCGGAATATCGCCAGGTGGAAAAGCCCAGCATGCACGATTCCCCACTGCCGCGCTTCGATTTGCTCAAAGTGGATCGGTACCGCACGATGACCATCCAATTCGCGCGCGGCTGCCCGTTCAACTGCGAGTTCTGTGACATCATCGTGATGTACGGAAGACGACCGCGCACGAAAACCGTCGCTCAGGTCATGGCTGAGGTACAAGAAATTCATCGCCTGGGCGTGCGCAACATTTTCGTGGTCGACGACAACTTCATTGGCAACAAGAAAGAAGCGAAAGAGTTACTGCGGGCACTTGCCGCGTGGCAGCAAGCCAACGGGTACCCGATCGAGATGATGACGGAAGTCACTTTGAACGTGGCGCAAGACGACGAGCTTCTAGAACTCATGCGGGCGGCCAACTTCACCACCATTTTCATCGGCATCGAGTCGCCTCGGCGTGAGAGCCTACAGGAAACACACAAGACACAAAACTTGCGCGGGAGTTTGCTGGACGCAGTGCACCGCATCCAGCGCGCCGGAATCGAAGTGATGGCGGGTATGATCGTCGGCTTCGATCACGACGATCCCACCATTTTCGAAGAGCAGTTTGAATTTATCCAGCAGGCTCGCATTCCTGTGTCGATGACCGGCATGCTCAACGCCGTTCCGAAGACGCCCTTGTACGAGCGATTGAAACGCGCCGGAAGGCTCATTGCCGAGTCTGTTGGCGACCAGTTCGTCTTCACCAACATTGTGCCCGCCGGGATGTCGCGTGCCGAATTGTATGCCGGCTACAAGCGCTTGTTGGAGCGACTGTACGGTTACCGCAGTTACCGCCGTCGGGTCATGGATTTTATCCTAAACCGCGGCCAGCTCGCGCAAAACCGCTTGGTGACGTCAGCGCAAGATATCAAGATTTTCTTCCGTGTGCTCTGGCATTGCGTGTTGCGCGCGTCGCCAGCGCGGGCGTGGCTCACGCTTTCGCTGATGCTCGAAACACTCCTGCGCCGTCCCCGAGCGTTTCGCGACGCCGTGACGTTCGCGTTGCTCCACAAGCACTTGTACGAATACATGCGTAGCACCGGCAAGCGGCTCGACGCACTGTTACGCGAACTGCAGGAGTTCCCGGAGTCTCAGCGGATGGTGCCGCAAGAGTCCTGAACGGTTTACAACGCGAGGAACAAGTCCGCTCCCGACTCCGCGGTGAGCTGCCGCACCGACGTGACGCGGTCGCTGAACTGGCGCAAGACGTTCGTGTTCGCGATGCCGACATCGATGAGCACAGACAGCAGGCGGAACTCCAATCGCTGTTTGTGATCCCGAAACTGCTGGAGCCACGCTGGGTCCACCGCGCACTCGCCATCTGTGATGAACACGATGTCCCCCTTACGGTATTCGGCCCGCTGCAGCGTCGCGATGGCAGCGTCGAGCGGCTTTTGGAAGTCCGTAGACCCGCCAGGGAAGTAGCTCGCGAACTCCAAAACTCGATGCGGTTCGCTCTCGTACCGCTGTCTCGGGTTGAGGTCGATCTCGAACAACGGCTGGTCCGCGCCAGAAAAGCAAATGGCTCGAAACAACCGTCGCTGGCGCTGAGCGATGTCGAGCAGCGTAAGCGCGATTGCTTTTGCCCAAATCTCCTTGTCGCCCGACATCGAGGAACTGACGTCGAGACACACCACCATCGGCCCACGCGAGCGCCGTTGCTGCCCGCGCAGTTCGTACTGCAGGAGGCTACCCTCCAGCAGCCGGCGGCGAAACTCACGCCTGCGCCACGGGTGCCGCAGGGCAACAAGCTCGCACGGAAGCAAGCGGCTCCAGTCGCTTCCTTGAACCACCGCGTGCGTCTCTTCGCTTGCGCGTTCGTACACGCGGCGGCGCAGCGCCCAGGAATGCGTGCGCATCCTACCGACGAGGCGGGCGAGTTTTTGTAGGCGCGGGTTCTCGGCCAACTTCTTCCCTAACTCGATTTGCAACCCTACCGAGTCGCCCGAGGTGCCGCCCCAGTGCCCGGGCCACTGTTGCAGTTGTTGCTGTGCGTCGTGCACGATCATGGCGGTGCGTCCGACCTCCGCGTGCAGGTGGCTACCCTGTCGCTCCAGCAGTTCTCGCGCGGCTTTCTCCGCGTCGCGCGCCCGCCACGCGAGATTGCGTTGTAAAACCGCTGCCTCTCGATGGAGCCGCTCGCTGAGCGGAGCGAGGTGGGAGCGGCGCGCCTCTGAGAACTGCTCGACGAGTTCACGGGCAGAGAGGGCCTCTTCTTCGATGCGGCGCAGCTCGGTTTCTTGGTGGTGGAGTGCCCAGAAATCCAGCATTTGTGCCCGGTTGACGAGCCGTTCCGACTTCAACAATCCGAGCAGCCGTTCCCCGAGGGTGAGAGCCGCAAGGCCGCTTTGTCGCTCGTCTAGGACCGTCTGTAATCGCAGCGCTTCGAATGCGGGTGCGTCAACGATCGCGTCGAGTAAGGCCTTGTGGAAGAAGGCGCTCGGGAGCACTTGTTCCGGCGGCCGGAACACCAAGGTCGCTTTGTACAGCAGAGCGTAAAGGTCGAACAGGAGCGCCGAGAAGTGGGGAAGGAACTTTTGCCCGGTCGCTTCTGCAGCGCGCAAGGACGGCAGATCACGGCAGAGGTGCGCAAAAGCCTCGGCATCGTAAGAGTCGGTTTCCACCCAATAGGGGACCCGATCACCGACCGACTGCCACGCAATGGTCTTGAGCGGTCGAGCAAGCCATTGCTTTTGTGGCGGTGTTCGCTTCATTTCAGCGCTCAAAGGGTTTCGAGCATGCGCTTTTGAATCTCTTCGATTTCTTGGCGCACAGCCTCGACTCGGTCGGTGGGCCTTCCGGCCGTACGTGCCGCCTCCACCAATGCCGACACTTTGTGGAGGAGATGGCGTAACTTCGTGTGCGCTTCCACGACGGCACGACTGCGCATTTCTACATTGTCCCAAGAGCGGTTCGCATATTCTTCGAGCTCTTTTCCTTGGAACAGGAGAGCCCGTGCTTCGTCCTCGTAGCCACGTAAGAGTTCCCGGATTGTTGCGCGCACTTCCTTCTGCTCGGTGGGCGCGCGCCACAGCACGTGTTCGAGGAAGAACACGTCATCTTCGGCAACAGCATGGTCGCCCCGCAACAGGGCGCGTGCTTGCAACAAGCTGACAGCTTGGCGGTAGCGCCGGTCCGAGGCAACGATTCCCTTGCGGGCGAGTTCTTTCCGCAGGTCCGCGAGGGTACGGTAGATCGTCTGCGGAACCCGGACGTCACAGACCAAGGCTTGGAGGACGCGGAGATCCTCCAACGAGAGCGAGGTTCTTTCCGGCGCTGCGCGGCCTTCTAGCATCCGGAGGAAGTGGTGGTCCTCCGCAATGTAGTCCACAACGAAGCGCACGAGAAATCGATCGTACAACGCTTGCAGTTCGTCATCGTCAGGGAGCTCGTTGGTCGCGCCAAACAATGTCAACAAAGGCACGTGCGCCACCTCCCGCCCGTTGTGGAAGCGGCGTTCGTTCATAATGGCCAACAACGCATTGAGAATGGAGGAATTGGCCTTGAACACCTCGTCGAGGAAGGCGATGTGCGCCTCGGGCAGTTTGCCAGTGGTCACACGGCGATACTCGTCGTGTTCCAGTCCCGCAAGCGACACGGCTCCGAACAATTCCTCCGGGGTGGAGAAGCGAGTGAGCAGCCACTGAAAATATTGCGCGCCTTCGAGCCGCGAGCACAGTTCGTCGGCAAGCATCGATTTCGCCGTTCCAGGTGGGCCGATCAGCAACAGGTGCTGCTGTGCCAACAAGCAGACGAGAGCTCCCTCGATCACCTGATCCCGCTCGACGAAACACTGCGATAGCTCGCTGCGGATGTGCTGGAGTCGTTCGAGGGTGGCCATGGCGACGATGCTAAAGGCACCTACCCGCGCGTGCAAGCAGCGATCACGGAAGGGGTACGGGCGTCGGTGTTGGCGTAGCGAATAGCACCAGAACTTCGTTCGGCCCGACGAGTCCGAGGCGTTGGCGGATTACTTGCTCGAGGTAGCGATCGTCCTGCTCGAGGCGTTGCAAATGGTGGCGCTGCCGCTCGTTCTGCTGGTGCAAACGGAAGAGCTGCGTTTCGAGCTGTGCTTGCTGCCCTTCGAGAAAGCGGAGGTGAAGCAAGCCGTCGCGGCCCCAAATGGCGTACGCCGCGAGCAACACGAGCGGGGTGATTGCGAAAAGCAGCGCAATTTTGTGTTTTGCTTTTGAAAAAGATACACGCACAGAGCTGGCCCAAGGTTCAACGTCGTAGAAACGAGTGTACCGCACAGTTCAGTTCCAATCCAAGAAGGAGGGAGCAGTGAAAATCCGCAAAGTGTTCGCGAGAGAGATTCTCGACTCGCGAGGAAACCCCACGGTGGAAGTGGATGTGTTGTTAGACGACGGCACCCTCGGTCGGGCCGCGGTTCCTTCTGGAGCTTCGACCGGGAAGCACGAAGCAGTGGAACTTCGCGACGGCACGCGCCGCTACAACGGGAAGGGAGTGCAGCGCGCGGTGGACAACGTGAACCGCAAGATCGCGCCCAGGCTGCGCGGTCGCGACGCCCGAGATCAGCGAGCCATCGACGAGTTCTTGGTGGATCTCGACGGTACGCCGAACAAGCAGCGTCTCGGAGCCAACGCCGTGCTTGCAGTGTCGCTTGCGGTTGCAAAAGCTGCCGCTGCGGCGTCAGGACAGCCGTTGTTCCGTCACTTGGGCGGCCCCAAAGCCCGTGTTCTTCCAGTGCCCCTCATGAACATCCTGAACGGGGGAGCCCACGCCAACAGCTCGGTGGACATTCAAGAGTTCATGATCGTGCCGGTGGGCGCACGCTCGTATCGTGATGCGTTACGAATCGGCGTCGAAGTGTTTCACGCTCTGAAACGCGTGCTGCAAACCAAGGGGTACTCCACCGCTGTGGGCGATGAAGGCGGCTTTGCTCCAGCGCTTTCGAGCAACGAAGATGCGATCGAGAACATCCTCCAGGCCATCGACGCAGCCGGATACAAAGCCGGGAAACAGGTGGTGCTGGCGCTCGACCCTGCCGCTTCGGAGTTCTACGACGAGCGAGAACTGGAGTATGTGTTCCATAAGTCCGACGGCAGCCGCCGCTCAGCCGCGGAGCTCGTGGAGCTCTACGCAAAGTGGGTACAGCGTTACCCGATCGTCTCGATCGAGGATGGCTTGGCGGAAGACGATTGGAACGGCTGGAAAATGCTGACGCACGAGCTCGGCAAAAAGATCCAACTGGTCGGCGATGATTTGTTCGTGACCCACCCGGCCCGCTTACAACGTGGCCTCCTGCAGGGCATTGCAAATGCCATTTTGATCAAGCCGAACCAAGTGGGCACCCTGACAGAAACCTTGGATACCATCGCTGCCGCATACCGCGCCGGTTATAAAGCAATTATTTCTCATCGATCGGGCGAAACCGAGGACACCACCATTGCCGATCTTGCCGTCGCCGTCGGCGCTGGACAGATCAAAACCGGTAGCCCTTGTCGAGGAGAACGAACCGCCAAGTACAATCAGCTCCTTCGCATCGAAGAACAACTCGGTAAACGAGCCGTTTACCCGGGATTAGCAGCCTTCAAACGCAGCTAATCCAGCGTGCGCCCAACTGATGCGCCGAGTGGATCCGACCGATCGGTCGGATCCACTCGAGGTACGTGGGCATGGGCTGAGTAACCGGGAGTACCTGAGTAAAACACAGGGATACCAGGCACAGCGGGATGGGCGGAACGCCATTTTAGTCGATGGCAACCTCTCGTTTTCTCGGCACCTGCGGATTTAAAAAAAAATTTCCAAAATGTCATTCTCCTATTGACTTTCGATCCCCGCTTGCCGTATATGCGCTCACGAAGTGGAGGTTGTGGAGGGGAGGACGCTAGAGTTCGAGACGGGGGAGGTTCTCAGAGTGAAGACACTCCCCAATTGGTCACAAGGAGGTCACTATGGCAGCAACGAAGACAAGCAAGGCGAAAAAGAAAGCTCCTGCAAAGAAGAAAACGGCAACTAAGAAGAAAAAGTAAGTCACACGTTTTAGCCGGCTGTAATCACAGCCATTTGCAAAGATCCCCCGTCTCGAACTCGCAAATCACTCAGCGTCGAGAGGCCCCGCCCGAAGCGGGGCCTCGTCGTTTCTGCGTTTTCCTTGCCATTGCATCATCAGGATCAGACCTGATGTAAGCAATGGTTCGGCTCCCTTGGGTTCGGCGCCTCGTTGTCAATTTGTGTGCAGCTCCCGGGCCGTCCGATCAGCCACCGCTTCAATTCTGCGTTCGCGCGCAAGGTTTGTGCCGGTCCTGCTCGGCGAAAGTGTGGTCGCGACGAAGCTACCGGAGAGGTTCTGCGTTGGCCGCGCCTGCCGCTCAGCACATTTCACGAGGACTTGTGCAGGTCCGTGTCTTTCCGACAACACACATCAAGCGGCGGACGCCCAATCGGGTGAGGTTCGCCCGCGTTCCTTTTGACGCAAACCCCCCTCCGCCCAGCTCTATATGGTTAGGGTTCGCCATCGTGGCAGAGCTGAGATGGTCTACTCGATCCCAGTAGGGTGGGATCGGGCTTGGCAGAACACAAAACGCGCGCCAACAGCTTGCAGCCGAAGGGGCTGTGCGTCGGAGGCCATCACGAGGTTACGCTGACAGAGCGTGTAAACAACCGGTTCGGGAAAGCAGGTCGCGCAGCCACGGATCCTTGTCCACGCGCTCGTACTTTTGCCGAAGCATGGCCAGGGATTTGGCGTGATACTTTTGTGGTGCTTGCCGAAAGGGTCGTCCTTGAATCACGACTTCGAGCTGCTCGTGACCCGAACGAAGTGCTTGCTCGTTAGCCAACGTCCACGGTACGAATACGTCGCCTACGGCTTCGCGCAAAATGGGTTCGAGTGTCGGTACGAGTTCTTCTCTAGACTCGAACGCCCCCTCGATTTGGGGCGCCTCCATGCGCTCGATCCAGGTCACCACCCGGGGAGCATGTTGCCGCAACCACGCGCCAGGGGTGGGGTCCGAGAAACACTCGTACAACTGCCCGTACAGGCCAAAGTCCGCTAGCGAGGGACGGGCTCCAAAGACATATGGCCGACTAGCGAGGTGCGTGTCCAAAAGCTCTGCGAGCCTCTGAAACGACTGCTCGATGACCTCCTTCGTAGCATCAGAGGAACCGACAAAGTGCAAACGGCTCGTCATGCGCTTGCGGATCATTTCGACAGCCTGAGGGCTCGCTTCTGCGAACAAGCTATGGGCTAAGCGTTCAGCCGCCGACTGTGCGTCTGCCTCGTAATGCCAGCGGTAATGAAACATGGGTTTGTTCAACCACTCATCCGCGTACTCCTCGAGTAACGCAGACAGGAAGATGAGGGCTGGGTCGTCGGGAGTAATCGAGGGCTGCGGGAACCGCTCCTCCAATGTCTCGATGATCGGGGTCGAATCCTGCAGTGCTTCGTCACTGGGAGTGATCAGCAACGGAATCAGGGGTAGCTTTGCGTAGCGCGCGAACTCGTCTTCGGTCGAAGCATTCCGCACAATCCACTGATGAGGAATCGCCTTGAAACGCAAATACGACCGAACCTTCACCGAGTAAGGCGAGAGTTCATTGCCGAACAGGCGGTAGACTGCAGTCATGGCGGCAGTATACAGATGCGCGCCGGTTGAGAAAGCGACCGTACCAATTTTTATTCGGGCAGAAGAGCGCGAACACCAACTTGCAAGTTTCCTGGCAAGCTTGCGTCAAGCTCGCTTACCTCCGCACACGTGTTCGGAGTGAGCTTCGCCTTGCCGAAGCGCCAGGTGCGCGCCCTTCTTTCCAAACCTTCCCTGATCAGTGGCTGGCTGTCCCAGTCGCGAACAAGCCCAGGCAACAGCGCTTGCTCCTGACGTTGCCGGTGGCCAACTCACCAACGGCGCACCGCCGCGTCGAAAAGCCGCTGCGCTTGGAACTTGAAGCGCTCTGCCAGCCGAGCGACGAACCGGACTGTTGCCTAACGGCGGATAGAGGTCGGACGGCGCACCATGTTGTTGCTCGGGTCGGGATCCGCCGGATACTCGAGCGACGCCACATTGGTAACCGTGGGGTATGCCTCGCTTCCGACCCGCACCGTCAAAGTAATCGATGCAACAGAGCTCGCCGCCAGCGGCCCCGGGAAAACACATTCCACGCTACCGGCGGACTCCCGACATTCCCATCCGCTGCCCGAGGCAGAGACAAAGGTGAGACCTCGGGGCAAGGCATCTGTCACCACAACCGGTACGTTCGTTGCGTTCGGCCCAAGGTTCATGACGGTGATCACATAGGTACCGTTGCTGCCGACAACGAAGCGCCCCGAGCTTGCCTTGCTCAACGCAAGATTGGCGGACGCTGGGACCGGGGTAGGGGTGGCTGTCGGCGTGCGCGTAATCGAAGGCGTTGGCGAAATCGTGGGGCTCAACGTGCGCGTTGGCGTCCAGGTGGGACGATTTGGCGGAAACGTCGGCGAGGCGGTAAAAGTGGGCAGTGGACGTCGCGACGGGCGCACGCTCGTCGTTCGGACGATTACGTTGTTGCTAGGGCGCTGGTCTTGGCCGTAGCGTAACGAAAAAATCGTGGATGCCCTCGGCACCGCCTCTCGGCCCACGGAAACGGTGAGGCTGAAGGTGCTACTTTGCCCCGCGCGAATCGAGCTGCTCGTCGTGCACGCCGCGCCGCCGCTTCGAGATTCGCACTGCCAGCTTCCGGAACTGGAGAAGAAAGCCAGCCCAGGAGGCAAGTCTGCAAGGACGGCGATTTCTCCTTCGGTCGCTGCCGCTCCTTGGTTGATCACGGTGACCACGTATCGGCCAGGCATGCCCACCTGGAAGGAGGTTGCCGTAACTCGAACCGCAAGATCCGTTACTCCCTGGGCGCGCGCCGCCACCGGCAGGCTGCACAAAACCCCAACGAGCGCAAAGCGCCAGTAGGACTGCAAAACGTCCTTGATTCCTCTCCTCATGGCTGCCTCCAGGTCGTCCCGTTGCTGGCCGTTGTTTACGTCCGCGCCTGTACGATGGCAAGCAATTTCTTTCGCTGCCGTGCGGCAATGCGCCCCCGCGTTTTCGCTCGAGCACGGCTTCCCGCGCAACTACGACGTTTCGGGGCAGACCGCTGAGAACCCGTAGTCCCGAGGTCGTCCTACGCTGCGTCTTGCAGCGCAACGTTTCCTGTGGCTACACAACCGTGTGCGTTTGGGAGAGCTGCAATGCCCATTTACGAATTTCGCTGCCGCAAATGCCGTAAGCGATTTTCCGTGCTCACGTTACGCGTCGGCGAATCGTATGAGTTGCGCTGCGAACACTGCGGATCGAGCGAGGCGGACCGGCTGATGTCGCGCTTTGCCATGCCCAAGTCAGAAGAGGCCCGTATGGAATCGCTGGCCGACCCAAGCCGCTTAGGGGATTTGGACGAAAACGACCCAAAGAGCGTGGCGCGCTGGATGCGGGAAATGGGCAAAGAGATGGGCGACGAGTTTGGCGGCGACGAATTCGAGCAAATGGTCGACGAACTCGAAAGCGGTGCCGAACCCAGTGGGGATTCGTCGCTCGATCGCGAAGACGATTGAACGGGCTACGGCAAGCTGAACTTCCGTAAATCGTGAGACGATGGACTAAGCCCCGCTGCCGCGAGCTCAGCACGAAAAGGGGTTTGTCCTGGCCCGTTAGAAGGTGTGCTCTTTCGCTCAGGGGCGGGCACGGTCGCGCAACGATACAACCGCTGTCGCGGCGATTGCCTCGCCTCGGCCAATTGCATCCATGCCTTCGTTGGACTTGGCTTTTACGCTCACCGCTTCGATGGGGATGGAAAGAAGCTCAGCAATGCGTGACCGCATTGCGTGCCGGTGTGGCGCCAGGCGTGGGGCCTCGGCGACCACGGTGACGTCCAGGTTCACGATTTCCCAACCTTCTTGGTCGAGTAGCCGAGCGACGTGTTTGAGCAACACCGAGCTAGGGGTGCCCCGGAAGCGCTCGTCGGTGTCGGGAAAATGCTGTCCGATGTCCCCGAGGCCCATGGCCCCAAGCAAAGCGTCGCAAAGGGCGTGCAGAACGACATCGCCATCGGAATGCCCTAGAAGGCCACGGTCGTGCTCGATCGCTACTCCTCCAAGATACAGCGCTCTTCCAGGAACGAGCTTGTGTAGGTCGTATCCGTGACCAATCCGTATCATGCTGGAGCCGATAGCACGACGCGGGAGACCCGTGAACCGCGCGACAGGCAAAACGGTGGCGGCAGAGTGCCCAAGTCTACGCGTGCTCATGGCGGGGCGTTGGAACACCAGGTGGCACAATCCAGGCCCCAGCTTGCGCCTTGGTTGTGAGGCAAAGAGCGTGTGTTAGTGTCTGTTCGTGTTGCCGCGGGGCTCGAGAAACATACCACCGGCCAAGCGCTCAAGCCCTCAGCCGGTGACGATGGAAAATGTGTTGGCCAGCCTTGGCGAGGCGATTGTACTGGCTGATCGCGAAGGGATCGTGATGTTCCTGAATCCAGCTGCGGAGGAGCTAACGGGCTGGTCGGAGTCCCAAGTGTGGGGAAGACCCGTGAGCCAGGTGTTCGCCTCTTCACCCGTCATTAGCCAGTTGGTGGAACGCACGTTGGCCCTGGGTCAGCGGCAGGTGTGTACCGATGTCGACCTGCACTTGGACGGGGGACGCTCGCTTCCGGTGCGGGCAAGCTCCTCGCCGGTGTGGTCCACGAACGGAAGCCTCGAAGGGGCTGCGTTGGTTTTGCACGAGCTGACCTATCAACGAAAACTGGAGCAGACGGTCCGCCGAAGCGAGCAGTTGGCGCGCCTTGGTGCCGTGGTCGCCGGGTTAGCCCACGAAATCAAGAACCCGCTCGGAGGTATCCGCGGCGCTGCGCAGTTGCTGGCGGATCGGCATGGCAGCGACCGCGAGATTCGTGAGTACACCGCAATCATGATTCGAGAGATCGATCGCCTGGCTCGGCTTGTAGAACAACTCCTCGTTCTCGGTACGCCGGCCGAGCCACGCGCCGAACCGGTCAACGTGCATCGTGTCCTTCACGACGTTCTGCGCCTGTGCGAACCGCAGCTAAATGGCAAGAGGGTTACCACGGTCCTCCAAATCGACCCAAGTTTACCCAACGTGCGGGGAGACGCGGACCAGTTGGCACAGCTATTTCTGAACTTGATCCAAAACGCTTGCGAAGCGATGGAAGGGGGTGGTCGCCTGACCATCACCACACGGATGGAAACTGACTACCACATCGTGCAAGAACGGGCGCCCGGCAAGTTCGTGCGCGTCGAGGTTGCCGATACCGGCCCCGGCTTTTCGCCGAGCACGTTGGAGCACGTGTTCGAGCCGTTTTTCTCGACCAAGCCGAAGGGGACGGGCCTTGGATTGGCCATCTGCCAGCGGATCGTAGCCAACCACGGTGGGGATATTCGGGTAGCGAACATACAGCCCCACGGGGCGATGGTAACCGTCCTGTTGCCAGTCGATCTGAAGAAATGACCGAACGGGTTCCCAAAGTTTTGGTCGCCGACGACGAGGCGTCTATCCGCTGGGTGCTGAGCCAGGCGATTGCAGATCTCGGTTGGCAAACCGGTGTCGCAGCCACTGGAGACGAGGCGCTGGACCAGTTGCTTGCCGGGGGATTCGACCTGGCACTTGTGGACATTCGCATGCCCGGTGTCGATGGCCTCACTTTGCTCTCGCGAGTGCGGGATGCTGGTCGCGATACGTCGATCATTATCGTGACGGCGCAGAACACGATGGCCAACGCCATCGAAGCGATGAAGCGTGGTGCCTACGACTACATTACCAAGCCGTTCGACTTGGAAGAGGTGCGAATCTTGTTGCGCCGCGCCTGGGACATGCGGCGACAAAGCGCTGAATTGGAACGCCTCGAGCGCGACCATCGCAAGCGTTTCGAGCTGGGCGTCGAAATCGTGGGTCAAACACCGGCAATGCAGGAAATCTTCAAGACTATCGGCCGCGTGGCACCGACCGATGCGACGGTTCTGATTCAAGGAGAAAGCGGAACCGGGAAAGAACTGATTGCCCGAGCCATCCACGCGCACTCGCGGCGATGGAGCGGGCCGTTTGTCGCCTTGAATTGCTCCGCTGTGCCACGGGACCTATTGGAGAGCGAACTGTTCGGGCACGAGCGCGGTGCGTTCACTGGTGCCAGCGAACAGCGCCCGGGGGTATTCGAAGTTGCGCACGAGGGCACCTTGTTTCTCGACGAAGTGGGCGACATGCCGCTCGAGCTTCAAGCGAAACTCCTACGTGTCGTGCAGGAACGAGAACTGACTCGTGTTGGTGGCCGAGAGGTCATCAAGGTGGACGTACGGCTGATTGCCGCGACCAACCAGAACCTCGAGCGTGCCGTGCGCGAGGGAAAATTTCGTGAAGACTTGTATTTCCGCCTTGCCGTGGTGCCCATTCACGTGCCTCCGCTGCGCCAGCGCCGCGGAGACATTCCCGAGCTCGTGCGCTACTTCTTGGACAAGATCAACCGCGAGCTCGGTACGCGGGTACAAGGCATCTCGCGCGAAGCGCTGGCAAAACTCGTGGAACACTCCTGGCCGGGCAACGTGCGGCAGTTAGAAAACGCCCTCGTCCGGGCTGCGGTATTGGCGCCGGGGCCGATGTTAATGCCTGACGATCTTGTGTTGGAGGAGCCTCGGCAAGCACCGAAGATGGCCGAGGCGGTGTCTTTGGAAACTGCCGTACGACACACTGTGGACGCGCTTTTGAACGCGACCCCAGACCCAGGGCCAAGGAACTTGTACGCCTGGGTTCTCGAACGGGTGGAGCGTCCGCTGATCGAATTGGTGCTCGAGCGCACCGGCGGGAATCAGTTGCGAGCGGCAGCATTGTTAGGAATCAACCGCAATACGTTACACAAGAAGTTGACCGAACTTCGCATCGTTCCCCGCCGTGCTGGGACGAACGATTGACCACTGCCAATGGGTTTTGTGTTTCCTTCGTGTTTGTACGTGATTGTCGACCCGGCAGGAGTGGCGGGTCGCACCCACCTCGAGCTCGCCTGCGCTGCCTTGGCCGCAGGTGTACCCTTGTTGCAGCTCCGGATGAAACATGCCGATACGCGCGAGTTCATCGACTGCGCTCGCGCCATGCGAGCGCTGTGTACGCAGCGGGGAGCGAAGTTCTTGGTGAACGATCGCGTGGACATTGCCGTGTTGGTGGACGCTGACGGTGTTCACCTCGGCCAAGACGATCTTTCGCCCAGCCTGGCGCGCCACTGGCTCGGGAAAGAAAAAATCATTGGTTGGTCCACCCACAACTTGGCCCAGGCAAAAGCAGCGCAAGTTGCCGGTCTCGTCGACTATATCGGCGTAGGGCCGATTTTCCCGACCTCCACGAAGGAACGCCCCGACCCGGTTCTGGGGCTCGACGGGCTTCGTGAAATTCGCGCCGCCGTGGATCTGCCCATTGTTGCGATCGGAGGCATCACGCCGGAGACTGCGCGGGAAGTACTTGCCGCCGGTGCAGATGCAGTGGCCATGATCGGAGCCATCGCACATGCGCCGGACCCCGCCGCACTCCTGAAAGAACTGCGAGTGCTTTTGGATGGTCCCACGGTGACGAAATCGAAGCCGCTGTGATCCTGGGCGCGACGCTCTCGGCAATCCATAGGAGCCGCTGGCTGCTGGTGTCGCCTGCGCAATCCCTGAGGGCGCGAAAACGACCGTAGCGGCGGGCTGGACCGGACTCTTCGCGAGATTCGACGTTCGCTCGCCACTTGCGACTGAAAGCTCTGCGGCTGCCCTTCGCCCGCAAACATCCATTGGGTTTCAGGGGAGGGCTGAGCGTCATCGTCACGAACCTTAGAGAGTTGCGGCTCGGGACTCAGTGCGGTCAGGCGCGAAGTTTGCCGAGGCTTCAGCGGGAGGTCTTGGGTAAGGGCAGCGCTTCGAGTGTTCCTTGCAAAGTTGCCACCAGCACTCGGCTACGACGCTGATCCACGGCAACCCCCATTGGCATGGGTGTCTCCTTCTCCGCCTTGGCAGTCAACGGGAGAGTGTGTTGGAGCTTGCCGCTGAGCGAGTAAGCACGTACCTCCTGAGCATGTGGGACAGCGACCCACAACAAACCACGCGGATCGAGAAACAACTGTGGCTCCGACAGAGCCCGCAGGACGATACCGGGAACATCGAACTGGCTCTTTTCCTGCCCATCCTTGGAGAATACCCGAATGCTGGCGCTGCCGTTGTCGGTAACGAAAACCACACCTGTCTTGTCGTCCACCGCGATCCCGACCGGTTCGCGCAATGCCCCCCGGCCGTCGCTCCCGTCCCAATGAGCGACGGTTTGCCCGCTTCGATCGAGCACAACGACGCGGTTGTTGCCGCTGTCGGCAACGAATACGGTCCCGTCACGCCCTACTGCCACTCCGCGGGGCGAGAAGAAATTCGCCAAGAACTGTCGGCGAAATTCGCCCGTCTTCGTGAGTACCACGATGCGGTGATTCCAGGTGTCGCACACGTACAATTCCTCGTTGGGGCCTATGGCCAATCCGCTTGGTTGGCGAAACTCGAGAAGACCAGTTCCCGGTTTCCCAATCGCGCGCTTTGGTTGTAAAGAGGAATCGAACCACACCAGGCGGTCGTGCCCGAAGTCGCTCACGACCACGCTGCCATCGCCGAACAACGCAACTGCGCGTGGTTCTCGCAACTTCTCCAGCTCGAGGGAGACGACCGGCTCTGAGGCTGTAGCGGCTGGTTGCGCGGCTGTATCGAGGGGCGCGGCACCTTCTGCCGGAGGTACCAGCAGTACGCGGGCAAAAATGCGTCCGCGATCGTCGGGCGGATAGCGTAAGTCCACGAGCCGATGTTGCGGGTAGCGGTTGCGGAGTTCGGCCAACACCAGCATTGCAGGTGTGTCGTTGGCGAGTGCAAAAGCCAGCCCTTGCGTACCGGCCGGTGGGAGCGGGTCGCGCAAAAGCTGGGTCGCGTCCTCGTACTTCGTAAACGTAGGCTTGAACGGGTCGCCGCCTTTGTAGGTGAGGTACACGAGAGTGTCCGTAGGAAAATTCCCTCCCGCAACCCACACTCGGTAGTCCGGCATCAGCGTGGCGAGGTACTGTCCCAGTGTGGTGGTTTCCGGATAGTAGCCCCACGGCAAGCGCCGATAGGGTCCTAGATACTCGGCATACGTAGCCCACGCAGAAGCTGCCACCATAGCGGCAGCCAGTACCGCGGCCACAGGTTCGTTCCAGCGGCGGGTCAGACGGGCGGCGAGTTCCCGCGCAAACAGCACCACCCCGAGCGCGGCGAAGAAATACACGAAGGGCATCGTGCCAATGTCCCGATTCATGTTGGGTTTGCTCAGCAAGCCCGGCAGCAAACCAACCAGGAAGCCCACGAGAAGAAACTGCGCGCGCGGGTCACGTGCACAAGCCAGGCACCACAGGAGGCCAGCGGGAAAGAAAACGGCCGTGAAGAATTCCAATCCCGGAGTGTTGGTAAAGAAGTCGTCGCCGTTGGCCCAATAGTGGAAGATCAGTGCCGTGGCTCGGAGCGCTTCCCAGGCGGAACTTTGTTGTAACAGATAACTTTGGCGGCCGAAAAACTTTTCCCAGTTATTCAGCGCATACCAAGCGAGGGGAGCGATCGCTGCCGCGAACGCCAGGATTCCGGCAGCAAGTCCAAGTCCGTAGCGGCGCAAGAACCCACGAAGAGTCCAGCCTTGTGAAGCAAAAAGCGGGAGCCAAATGGCGAACACGAGAGGGAACGCCTGACCGGCGTTGTATGTGTTTGCTGTGGCCGCCACAAAAACACCCGCGAGCGCGAATGGCCACGCACGGGCCGTGGCGAGTCCGCGCCAGAAAAAACAACAGGCGAGGATCGTGAACAACGGCTGGAAGTCCGAGCGCCACCCGGTGCGGCTGAAGACCAAGCTCCATCCAGAAACTCCGAGCAGCGCCGTTGCCAACACGGCCGTGCGAACCCCGAACATCGTGCGGGCCCACCAGTACAAGAACGGTAAGAGAACGATGCCCGCGATGACGGAGGGCAAGTACACGGCTAGCGGTTCGTTGCCCAACCACCATATGAACGGTGCGCGCAGGTAAAACGTGAGCGTTTCACGACCCCATGCGGCGGAGATAAACGGGGTGTACGGAATCCCTCTCAGGATCGCGAGCGCATATTGGCCTTCCCAAGCTGCATCGTGGTTCAGCCCAGGAGGGAATTCGGAAAGCTTGTACACTTTGAAGAAAACCCCGAGCCCGACGGCCACGGAGGCTAAAACCCACTCTGTTCGGCGGCGGCACGGTTCCGATGGTGAGGGCAACCCTGGAACGCGTGCACCGATCAAAAAATACGCGGCAAGGGCAAGGATCCCTAGGGGCCACGCCGCGCCTGCCCAGGGCACATTCCAGCGGTAACTGAGACAGTACTGCCCGAAGCTAGCGAGCGCGAGGAACGCGAGAAGCAGGCAAGCCGCGAGCAGTGCGCGGGCCGAGGTCTTTTGCTCACTTCCCTCCATGGCGAATGCGCACCAGCCGGTTTTCGAGATCGGAGATCACGAGTTCCCCAGTGGCAGCGTCGAAGGCGATTCCCATCGGAGTGTCGAACACGACCCCAGCCGAGCCATCGCCCCGCACCGTGCGCAAGAGCTTCCCGGCACGATCGTAACACCGCACTTCCTTTTCCCCGGGCACAGTCAAACACAGGTTTCCCCGCCCGTCGAGCGTTAGATGTGGCTCGGAGAAAACCTTGCTTTCCCATCCGGGTACGGGGAAGGTGCCCAGAAACCGCCCGTCGCGCGTGAACCATTGTACGCGTCCGTTGCCATTGTCCGCCACGAACACGGTTCCCGATGCGTCCACGACAATACCCGTGGGCTCCCAGAACTGTCCTGGGCCGTCTCCTTTGCTTCCCCACTCAGCTTCTTTGTTTCCCTGTGGGGAATAGCGGACGATCCGGTTGTTGCCGGTATCGGCGACGAAGACGGTCCCGTTGCGGTCGACCGCGATTCCTCGCGGACCGTACAAGCTGTCACCGAACTCGCGCAGGTATTTCCCCTGAGCGTCGAACACTTGTACGCGCCCGTTCCAAGTGTCCGCCACGTAGATCTCTCCATTCGGCGCAACCGCGACCCCGCATGGTTCTTTGAACTGCCCGGGCAGCTCGCCTTGGCGGCCAAAGGCACGCAGGAAAACGAGGTCCCGCCGGAAGACTTGCATGCGGTTGTTGCCGAAGTCGCATACTACGACCTCGCCCACCGGAGTTACCGCTACGCCACGAGGCTGCGAAAGCACGCCCGGCGCATCAGGGGCTCGAACCGGCTCAGCGCCGGGAGGTCCAGCCGGCGCTACTTCTTCGATGGTCGTCACCGGAAGCGAGCCGGCAAAGCGCCCGTTGACAGCGAAAATCGTGACGCCCGGGTTTTGGTACACCGGCGTCAGGAGGTCGGTCCACTCCCGAAAGCGCTCCAAGTTTCCCCCCGCGTAAGTTCGACGTTCTAGCGGGCCAACGTAGACAAGGCTGACTTTGTACCGTTCCAGGATTTGCGCCAGGACTTCCTTGTTATCGGTGGTATACGCCAACGTCACGTCTGCTTTGCGACGATTGATCTCGTTCCACGAGTGGGCCCGTTGGTACACGTGGTAGGCCCAGCCCAACACGGTAGGCAAGCCGGTGTTCATCGCCACCCGCGTGAACTCTTGGTACGCATCGCCGTGCGCCTCCAGGATGTACGGAATCCCCTGCACGTGCCGGTTCAACCACTCGATGGCCGCGTACTCGTCTGGTGCCTTGATGCGAAGATACGCCAGACCATCCAACGTTGGCTTCGGTGTCGGCACGCGATTCGTACGCAAGATGCCAATCACGTCGGTCGCTGCTGTAAACAACCCCACACCGACTGCTGCAACGAACGCGAAGCGCCACGGCCAGCGAAACCAACCGAGCGATACCCTCCCGCTCCAAAGCGCTGGTACGACGGCAGCAGCCGCGAGGGAGAAGAAAAACCACGCTTCCAGGTAGAACTTAAAGATCGTGTTCATCCGGTCCCACACGTAAACCAAATCGGTGCCCGCGGGGATCGCGAAAGCAAAGCTTGCGAGCGCGAGTGGCAACCGCCAGTCGCGTGCAATGCGCGGCGCAAGCAAAAGCTGGAAAGCCATGAGAAACAGCGTCGCCATCCCGACGCGGGTGGAAATGGCAAAGCCAGCGAGCGGCAGCGCAGCACACAATGCCCAAGCTCCGATCCGTGCGACGGACCAACCACCCTCAGCACTGCGCAGCAACTCGCCCCACTGCCGCCATAAGAATGGTACGAGGACGACAAAGAAGGTGCCAAAAATGGTGAAGAGATCGAGAGGCTGCACGAGTTTCGAGGGCGGTAAGCGTTCCCAGCCGAAATTGCGCTCCGGAGCGACAAAGGTCGACCAGTAAGGCCAGAACAACAGGTACGCCAAGCCGATCACCACGAGGGTGACCAAGCCTACCCGCACGAAAAAGCCGCCTAGATCGCGCAAAATGCCGCCGTGCTCGCTCTCGGTGAGCCACACGGTGGTGAGCACCCACGCGAGCAGCAGCACATACGTGGGCGTGCTCCAGGTATTCGTGATGGTGATGGCCCCGAGTGTCAGCGCGAGAAGAAAAAACAGCACAACTGCGTTACTTGCCGGCAGCGGTTCGGCTGGTGACATCACCCGGCTGCGTACCCAACGGACCATGAGCGCGACAAACGTGATGGTGAGCGGCATCACCATCACGTGCGCATGCAAGTCGGCGAAAAGGAAACTCCAAAACGGAAACTCGTTGATCGTGTCGCGAATGACGCGGGACGTCGCCCAGTAATAGTCAAAGTTGATGACAGGATGCGGTCCGAGGAGTTCGCGCGGCCCGGCAAGGTTGCCGATGAGTACCGCAAGAAAAGCGGCTAACAAGCCCACGCCCCAGCGATCCCCCACCATCGTGCCGGCCGCGAACACGGCTGCGGCCGTGAGCCCAGCAACCAGCGCAATGCCGAGGTTGTAGGCAATGGCAGGGTCGATGCCTAATGCTTTTCCTAGAGCCGCGACGATGAAATACCCAAAGTAGCTGTAATGCAGGGGAGAACCGGCAAACCATGGCTCCGGCGGCGGCAAAAAGGTGGTTCGGTAAAGGGTGTTGAGGAACGAGAAATCCATGGGCTTTTCGCCCCAGTAAATTTCGGGGTTGTAGGCGCGCACGAGCAAGAAAAACGCAAAGGTGCCCCAGAACACTCCCTCCGTGGCAAGGATCTCGCCTCGCGACATGCGTACGCGCCCGTGTGCGCGCCAAGCGAATGCCCCGACGATTGCGAAGCCGAGCACCAGGATCCCTAAGGTTCCCTGAGTAAAAGGTGCGATCCGGAAACCAGCGAGGATCCAAGCGGTGTAGGCAAACAGCAGCACGCCTAGCGGCTTGGCAAGGCCAAGGGTTCCCGGCCGGACCATCCAGTGCCGTACGAGCGGGTAGAGGCTAAGGCCGAGCATCTCGACCAGCGCGGCGAACAGCACCAGCGCCAGGATGCTCGAACGAATTCTTTCCGGTCCGCTTGCGCCGAGCACCCCTTCACGACTCGGCTTCGCAAGCAGGATGTCATTTCGCGTAAGAGGCCGCGAAGGTGGGCGGTGGAGAATCCGGTCGAACAGCTCCGCCTCGCTGAGTCTTCCCGTGTTTTGAAAAACCAAGACCTTCGGGTGGTCGTAGACGGTGAAGGACTCGTCCGCGAGTTCGTCGGGTGCTTGCCATCCAAACAGCGATGGCCGCGAGGCAAATTCCTCAATGAGCGTGTAGCCCAAGTCGCCGGCAAAGAGCTGGTAAAAGTAGTTCGTCGTGTGGGGGAATTTCTCGGGTGCTCGTGTGACCGCGCCGTACAAGCGTTTTGTCTGAAAGACGATGTAATCCGCGCTTGCGAGCTCGCGCGCCAATCGCTGGATCTTCGCGCTCGAGTCGGGTTCGTAGTAGCTGAAGGCAACGATGTGGTACCGGTTGGGGCTGAACCCGGGCAGAGGAAAAGGAAAGCCTTCGTCCCAGTCTTGCGACAACACCTTCGCCCCTGCGGGAACGTTCCGATAGAACCATTCCGAGGCCGTGCGCACCGTGTGCGGGCGCGTGTAAATAGAAACGAATGCCAACACGGCGAGGGCATTCCCGACCACCACCGCAAGCAAGAGCACGCGTCGCCATACCACGCCGCTGCGCGCCTGCCGGACGAGCCACTCGGCGGCCCACAAGCAGAGCACCGGGTAAATGGGCAACAGGTAGCGCGGAAACTTTACTTCGAACCAACCGGTGACGAGAAAGAACGGCACCACCCACGAGAGCAAGACCCACTCGCCCGGTCTGCCAGAGCGCCAAGCGAACGCCGGACGAATCACCGCTGCCCACACAGCGGCGAGGCCCAGGGCAGGTGCCATGCACCACAAAATTAGCTGCGTCAGTTCGTATACGTACTTGGGCGTGTGCAGGTACTGATTCGTGTACGGAAACAACCCGGCGTTCCGTACCATGTTGCTTTGCTCGAGGATGTCATGCGCGTAACGAGAAAAGTTCAGCAACGCGTACGGTTGCGCCAGAGCAAAACTGGCCCCTGCAAGAACGACCGCAGCGCCGACTTTCGACACCTGGGGAAGCAACCGCCCTTCGCGCCGCCAGCGCAGCAGTCCCGCAACTGCAAGCGGCAAGAACAACGGCGCGGCGCTGAATTTGGTTGCCATCGCCAGGCCGATGCACACCCCGCCAAGCAGGAAATTTCTCCAGCGGCCGGATTCCGAAGCCCACACGAGCTGCGCGAGCGCAAGCAACACAAAAAAGGTCAGTGGCACGTCGACCGTGAGGAAGCGGGAATTTTGGACATGCAGCACAGCTCCTGCGAGGAGAAAAGCGGCCGTAACTCCCACCGTGGGGTCGTACATTCTGCTGCCAAGACGGAGCAAAACGAGAACCGTGAGGGTTCCCAAAAAGGCGGTCAGGCGGCGCCCGTTGATGATGACGTCATCGTAACTCGTTGCTTGCGGGTCGAAAAAAGACAGGCACTCCGCGAGTGCGCGATTGAGGTAAATCGGCAGCGTGCCGTAAGCAAACCAGTCAGGGTCCAGTCTGAGATCCCTGAAGGAAATGCGCTGGATGGCGAAGGCGACCGCGCGTTCGTCAGGGTGAAAGAAGTGGCGTTGATCCCATTCGATCGCTGGGAATCGCACTGCCGCTGCAAAGAGGACCACGGCAATGGCCCACAGTCGCGGCTGCCTCCACCACGGGTGCGCAGCCGCGGTCATCTCTTGTCCTCCAAGTGCAAGCGTGCCTCGGTTGCGGAACGCGCTCTTCCGGCTTCGCGGCCGAAAGGAGAGAGGAGGGAAGGATGTTGCTCGTTACCCCGGAAACTCATCCGAGCCCTCCTGGCGCTGCCTCGTACCGCTGAGCCCTCCGGCCATCCGACCCTTGGACGAGAGCAAATGCTCGAACAATTCTTCGTATTCCCGCACCGACCGGTCGGCAGAAAAGACTGCCTCGATCTCTTCCCGTGGCCGTACATAAAACGGGCGGTTGCGTAGCACGCGCACGATCGCCTCTGCCAGGGCGACGGGGTCGCGCGGCGGGACAATTTCCCCCATGCCGGTGCGGCGCACCGCCTCGCGCACGCCGGGCAAGTCCGTGGCAACCACCGGTGTGCCACACAACATCGCTTCAACTTGCACCATGCCGAATGCTTCGGTGGAGTTGAGGCTTGTCAGCACCAACACGTCACAAAGCCCGTAGAAACTCGGCATCGCTTCGTCCGGGAGAAGATCGAGGAAAATCAGTCGCTCGCGGTGCTGGGCGATGAGGGGCTGCAACCGCTCCCAGTACGCTTGCTCCCCCACAGTGTCCTTGTATGCACCAGTGAACACAACCCGAACGTCGGGAATCTTTTCCACGATGGCCGAAAGCGCTTGCAGAAGAAACTCCACCCCTTTCTCCTCCGCAAATCGGGCAGCAAAGCCGATGCACGGGCTTGCAACCCCTCGCTCGCGTAACCGAGCTTGCCACTCGGTCGCAGGAGGTGGCAACTCGACAAACGGAGCGATTGCGCTCACCTTGCGTAGGTAACGCTGCAGGAACGGCGAATGCAGCGCGTAGTCCTCGCTGCTGGCAACGATGTGGGAGGCGAGGGCCGCCGCAGCGTGGTTCAGCGGTACCAGCGCGGCGTCGACGGCACGGTTGAACCAGCCCACAGGCAACTTGAGGTCGCACTGATAGGTGAGCACGGCAGGCTTCCCAAAGGCACGCGCGAGGCCGACCAAGAGCGCCGCTTCGAACTGCGGCATGTGGACGTTGACGATGTCCGTCCGGCGCACGAAGTGCCATGCCCAAAACGGGAACAGGGGCATGATGACCCCTTTGCTGACCTTACGCCACACCGGCACACGGACAATCTCGATGTTTTGTTGCCGTTCCCGCGGAGGCAAGCGCGGGTCGTATCGCGAGGTGAGCACGGTGACCGAGTGTCCGCGCAACGCGAGGCGCTGCACCAGGCGGTGGGCGTAAACGGTCAAGCCGCTCACGTGAGGCCGGTAGTAGGTGAGGGCGACCAGGACGTTACGCGGCCTCATCGCTCGTAAATGGTGGTTTGTCCACGCGAAAACGCCACTCGAAGCTGGCGGAACTTCTCCAAACTGTCCGGCCGGAAATCTTTTCGCTCGAGTTCGCCCACGACGATGTAGCGAACCTTGTAACGGTCGAGTAGTGTCCCGACTTCTTCGAGCGAGGCGGCCGAGTAGATGGTCGCAACGTCACGCCGGCGCGCCTCAACACTCTGGTCGTGGCTGCGCCATAGACCCTCGTGGTTTGCCCAGCCCATCACCGTAGGCAGGCCCGTGTTGGACGAGAACCGGGCGTAGTACGAGTACGGATTGCCGCTGGCCTCGAGGATCACCGGCAAACCTGTCACGTTTTGCCGCAGCCACTGGATCGCCGCAAAGTCGTCGGGATGCTGGCGTTCGAGATATCGATTGCCATCCAAGGTGGGCCCTTCAGGGTCTAAGTACTTGAGTCGAGTGGCCGTCACTCCCACCGGGTAACAGGCTGTGGCCAGAACCAGCAACGCGGCAATGGCTGGAACTACCCGGGGAACCCAAACGGGGCCGCTGGCGCGTGTCCACAGGCGCCACGCACACCAAGGTCCCGCGACCGCAAGTAAAAACCACGCCTGCAAGTAAAGCTTGAACACTGTGTTCATACGGTAGAGACGCTCGCCGTAGGGGTCCTTGATGTACACGAGCTCGCACGCCAACAAGGTGACGCTCGCGGCAAACAGGAGGAGCACGGGAGCCCGCGTTTCCGCGGTTTCAGTGGTGTACGCGGCCCAAAGGGAGGCCATCGCGACGCTCGCCATCAGCACCAGGACCGCTTTGCCAGTTAGGATACCAACAGTGACAGCGAGAGCAAACGTTGCAATCCAAAGCTGACCGTAGCGTGCCGCTGCTGGCTGCTCGCGAAGCTGCGCCACCACGTACAACGCGGGAAACACAAGCATGGCTCCGAACACAGTGAGGAACTCTCCGAGGTTCGTTGTTGCAACTTTGAACCCGACCCCTCCTTGGGGTGATTGGAAATGCGCGTAAAACGGAAGAAAGGCGATGTAGCCAATTGCGAGCACCGCAATCGTCAGAAGCCCGGCTCGCACGCGGCGCATATCGAACAACGGCACCATCGGTCCCTCCCGCTGGAGTAGGAGAAACGTGACCATCAGGCCGACCGGGAGCTCCCAGGGACTGGTCGCCACCATGGCGCCAAAGACAAAGCCGAGCAAAAGGACCCGCCACACATGAACCCGTACGAACTCGCGTGCGCCTCCCACGCGCCACTCGACCAGGTCTCTCCATGGCCCGCGCACGAGCAACCAGCCGAGCAACAAAATGGTCAGCGGCATCACGGATAGGTGGGGATGAAGGTCGCCATGAATGACCGTGAAGTAAGGAAACTCGTTAATGGTCGCGTCCCTTCCCACGATCCGAGTGGAACGGAAGTAATCCATGTCGAACAGGGAGCCCTTTTCCAGCAGCTGCCAAAGGCCGTCGAGATTTCCCAAAACCACTCCAAAGGCGCCAGTAAGCAACGCGAAGGCATGGCGCCGGGTGAGCAACCGCCCGATTGCGCAGAGCTGGCTGAATACGAGAGCTCCCAGCGTGGCCACACAGAGATTGTAAGCAATCGGGCTCGGCACGGAGAGCAACCGCGCAAGATTGGCGTTCATGAGGTAGCCAAAGTAGTAGTAGTTGAATGGTAAGCCGGACATCCAAGGGTCTTCCGGTGGCATTTGCTCGGTGCGCAGCAGCGTGTTGAAAAACGCGAAGTCCATGTACTTTTCTTGATCGACGATGTGAGGGTGCAAACTGCGCTGCCAAGCAAAGAAAAGAAAAGCTCCCGTCCACCACACATCGGCCCACAAAAGTTCGCGCACGCTGTCTTTGCCCAACCACTCGCGGAGCGAGGCCCGGTCGGCCCAAGCCAGCACCGCGTTTCCAATCCCGAACACAAGGGATGCAACGACGAGTGCCGTGCCGTACGCCACCCCTGCGTGACCCAAGATCCAAGCGAGGTACGTTACGAGCGCGATTGTAAGGATCTTGGAGAACGAGTACGCGTACGTACGCTGCTCACCGAACAAACGGGCTGCAAGAGGGAAGCCGACGAACCCCGCAACTTGCAGTAGCACCCACCAAGACAGCAACGCACCCATCGTTCCGCCGACGCAAAGCCGCGACGCTACCCGTTTGCTGCCAGCTTTGCAACCGTTGTGCGACTCCCTGCTGGGCGAGCCGGCTTCGAGCGCAACAGTGCAGAATCGCCACCCCACCGGTAGGAACGGCGCCCGCGAAGTCGGTGCTCGTGCTTTGCGGTGGGTGAGAGGTCCGCAGGTGAGTCGTTGGTGAGACTGGAAAGTTTGCGTTACCATGCCCCTGGTTGCTGGACCTCCAGGGAAGAGAGCTGCCGGAAATGCAGATCGCGCACGTAAGTCCTTGGCGATTGCCGGTTCGTGGCTACGGTGGGTCGCAGCGTGTGCTCACGTGGCTTGTGCGTGCCCAAGTCGACCGAGGCGATCAGGTCACGGTGTTCGCTCCGCCCGGTACGCGTTTACCTGGAGCGCGAGTGATCCCTTTACCGGGCGCACTCGGCTCAAAGGAGACTGCGGACTGCCTTCGTGATGCTGCCGCCGGTGCGGATGTGATTCATTGGCAGCAGTTTCCGCAAAACCCCATCGTGGATCGCCCCTGGGTAAGCACCGTTCACGGGAACTCGCCAGGGGAGTTGGAGTTTCATCCAAACAAGATTTACGTGAGCCGGTCGCACGCAAAACGAGCTGGTTCGAGCGCATTTGTGCACAATGGTTTGGACCCGGCTGAGTACGTCTTTCGCGAGTCGAAAGACGACTACATCCTGTTCCTGTCCAAGGTCAGCCGAAAAAGCAAAGGTGTAGATACAGCCTTGCGACTGGCCCACGAACTTGGATTTCGTCTCGTCGTGGCGGGAGGCAGCCGGTGGGACTTGCTCAAGACTGGCGGCTGGTGGAACAGTTGGCGAACCCGTGTGGAGTTTGTTGGCGAAGTAGACGGCGCACGCAAAGCAGAGCTTCTCGCGAATGCACGGGCATTGTTGTTTCCCATTCGCTGGCCCGAGCCGTTCGGCCTTGTAGTGATCGAGGCGCTGGTCAGTGGTACGCCGGTGATCACGGCGCCTTTAGGAGCGATGCCGGAGATCGTGACACCGGAGGTGGGCTTTTTGTGCACCACGATGGAGGACTACCGGCGTGCGATCGAGCGTGTGGAAGAGATCTCGCCGTTCGCTTGTCGCCAGCGTGTGCTCCAGGCCTTCACGCACCACCACATGGCGGCTGCTTACGAGCAGCATTACACCCATGCGATTGCACGATGGCGCGAGCAGGCGAGCAGGCAGAGCAACGGAACCGGGGTGGTTGCCCGGTAGCTAACGCCGCACCAGGTAGGCTGCGCGAAGAGGACGAAGCATGGCTGAATTGGTCGGGGAACTCGGAGTTTCGGTGATCGTTGCCACCCGCAACCGTGCCGCTCGGCTGGAACAAATGCTCGGGAGCTTGAAAGTGGCTCTGGACGAGGCCAGGGGCCCCGTCGACGTGTGGTTGGTCGACAACGGCTCGACGGACGATACGCGCCGGGTGATCGAGTCTTGGTGTGCCTCCGTGCTGCAGGCCCAGTCTCTGTACGTGCCGGAGCCGGGAAAATCGCGGGCTTTGAATGCGGCGATCGCGCGGGCAAGAGGTGAGGTGATTTTGTTTACCGACGATGACGTGACCCTGGACCCGGGCTGGGTGAACGCGATGCGGGAGTTTTTCCTGCTGAATCCGGAAGTAGCTGCTGTGGCCGGACGCATCCTCCCGTTGGTGTCCGCTGGTTCTGAGAAGCTTTGGGCATTCGGCGCAGGCGTGTGGCGCTTAGTGCTGCCGATATTCGACCTGGGGGAACGGCCTCGCCCATGCGTCGACATGTACGGAGCCAACATGGCCGTTCGTGCTCAGGTCCTGCGAGCGGTGGGCGGCTTTGACGTAGCGTTAGGTCCGGGCACAGCGGGCTTTTATGACGACCTCGACTTGGCACGGCGAATCCGGCTCGCTGGCTACGAAATCAGGTACAGCCCTGCTGCCGTTGTGTACCACGACGTGCCGCTAGACCGGCTCAACAACAGATACTTTTGGGAACGGGGGGTGGGGCTAGGGATGGGAGCTTACCGCGCGGACATGGGTCGAAGCTTGCTTGGGGATTGCTGTGCCCTGGCGGAAGCGAGCGCATCCTGGGTCGGCGCAGCATTGCTCGGGCGGCGCGAGAAGAAAATGCGCTCGCTGTTTCGTATAGCTCGCCACTGGGGCGCGTTGCGCGCGCGCACCAACGCTTGGTGGCGAAAACAGCCCGCATGACTGATGGAGTTTTTCCCCTCAGTATCCTGATTGCCACGCGCAACCGGGGTCGTTCGCTGTGTTGGGCCCTCGATACCCTGGACCGCGCACTCGCCCAAGTCGAGGTGCCGGTCGAGCTCGTGGTGGTGGACAACGGATCGACCGACAACACACCGCAGGTCCTCGCCCGCTGGCGGGCACGTGATCCAGACCTTCGGCTGGTCCTTCGTGAAGATCAGCCTGGGAAGGCACGCGCGCTGAATGCTGCATGGCCCCGTGCGCGAGGCGCCACGCTAGCGTTCACGGACGACGACGTGGAAGTTCCGGCAACGTGGGTCGCTTCGGCGCTAAGTTTTGCTGAGCACAGGCACGAGTATGCTGCGGCCACTGGTCCGGTCACCTTGCCCCCTTCGCAGCGGACTGCGGATTTCATCGCTTCCGTAGAATGGTACCGCACCTTGCCCTTGTTCGATCTCGGGCCATCGGAGTGCGAAACGAAGCACCTCTACGGGTGCAACATGGTCGTCCGCAGGGCGGCCTTGGCGGCTGTGGGTGGATTCGACCCGCGGCTCGGGCCAGGAGCCAGTGGATTGCACGAAGATGGGGAGTTGGCCAGGCGCTTGCAGGCTTCGGGGCACCGGATCCTGTACTTCCCGAGGTTGGAAATGCACCATCCTGCGGACCCGCAGCGGCTCACGTGGGAGTTCTTTTGTTCGCTTCATCGCGCAGACGCCCGCAGTCGCTGGGTGCGCGATGGCAACCGCGGCCTCAGGTACGGGCTCCAGCATTGGCTTGGAGCCGTTGCGGTGTGGCTGTTTTGGAGTGCCGTGAGAAACCGCAACCGGCAAATGCGGGCTCGAGGTCGTTTAGTGTCGCACAGCGAGTATTTACGTCTCTGGTGGCAGCACCGCCGGAAGGCCAGTGAGTGACCGACAGCGGAACGCCCCAAGGTAGAGATCCCGAGGGGGAAGCGAGCGACCCTCCCAGGGGACGATCGGAAGTTAGTCGGGGAGTTCGATGTAGTTCCGATTCTCGCCGAGGCGAAAGCCCAAGATGCGGTTTTCGAGAAATGTGAGCAAACGGATCCGTAGCGTATCGTGACGCATTTTTGCCTTGCCTGGCTGAACCACCCAGTCCATGGCGGCGATGCGTTCGCGCATAACTGCGGGGTGCGTACCGGTGAAGCGAGCGCGGCCATGCAAGCGGCCGTAATCGAAAGGTTGTTCGAGATCGGGGAAACTCTGGTCCGCGGCTTCTCGTCCCCGGTGCAAGGTTAAAAAGGAGTGCGTTTTGCGGGTCATCCGACGCGGAGGCCGAACCCAGCCATAGTGGAAGATGCGCCCCCCAGAGTGCTTCACATGAAGCTTTTCTCCATTTCGTCGAAAACCCTGGGCGCTCTTCCAGGAACGCACCCCGATGTTGGTGCGCACGATGCGTACTTCGCGGCGATACCAGCCGTGCGCGACCATGTAGTGGTCGTAGTCGCCGTAGAAGTGCAAGTAGTCGAAGAGAAGGCCTTCCACGCGGCGGTCGTGTAAGTAGCGCTCCATTGCAGCATAAATGGTCGGCAGGTCATCTTCATGGACCACCTCGTCGGCTTGCAAGTAAAAAGCCCAGTCGCCCGTGCAGGCATCGAGCGCGATGTTGGTTTGTTGCGCGTTCGTTCGGCCTTGGACGAACAGTGACGGGTCCCAAACCGTCTCGATAATTTTTACCTTCGGATCGCCAATGCTACGGAGGAGCTCCGTGGTCCCGTCCGTAGAATCGCCAGCGGCAACAATAAACTCGTCGCAAATGGGTAAGATTGAACGGATCGATTCGACCACTGGGTAGTACAGGTCGATCGCGTTTCGCACAAAAGTAAAGCCGCTTACTCGCATGGAGGAACACGGAAAGCAGTCGTTCGGAAGCAGTCAATGGCTCCCCGCTCGCAGCCGAGTGCTGCTGGTACGAACGGATCACCTGGGCGACTTGCTCCTGACCCTTCCGATGGCCCAGGTGCTGAAACAGCAGCGCCCCGACTGTCACATCGCCGTTCTTGGGTCGCCAGCCAACCGGGAGGCTGCCGAGCACCATCCGGATGTGGACTCCGTTCTCGTCGACATCGAGGCGAAACACTCGGGGTTGAAGCAACTTTGGCCGCTGGTGCGGCAACTCCGAGGCCGCTTCGATGTGGCCGTGGTGGTGCACCCGACGCTACGACTCGCGGCAGCGTTGGTTCTGTCGGGCGTGCCGGTGCGGGTCGGTACCGCGTATCGTGCGTACTCCTTCTTGTTCAATTGTCGGGTACCGCAGCGCCGCCGCGGATGGCCGGTGCATGAAGCAGTTTTGAACCTCGAGCTCTTGCGCCCGCTCGATGTCGCGATCCCGGAGCAGGTGCCTCCGCTGCGGTGGGTTGCACGCGATGCGGAGCTTGAAGCGGTGCGCACCCTATTAGCGAAACACGATCTCGTCGGCCGCCGCTGGGTGGTGATCCATCCGGGTAGCTCGGGCTCGGCACTGAACTGGCAGGCTGAGCAATACGGGGAGCTGGGAAAGAGACTGGCTGGAACAGGTCTCAAAGTGGTACTCACCGGAACGGCTCGCGAGCGGGAACTCGTAGAGCGAGTTCGCCACCAAATCGGCCGCGGTGCGGTGGACTTGGCCGGGGCGCTGTCGTTGGGGGAGTTGGCGGTGCTCTTACAGGAGACGAACCTGTTTGTGGGAGGGTCCACCGGTCCGACACACTTGGCTGCCATGTTGGGAACGCCCACACTAGCGCTGTATGCGCCGTTGCTGTCGCAGCGATTGGAACGATGGCGTCCTTTGGGGCCGCACGCGGTTACCATGGTGCCGGAGGTTCACCGGCAGTGCCCGCGTTGTCTGTTGACCCGCTGCCCATACTACCCGTGCATGGAGAAAATGCTGGGGGTGGAGCAGGTATGGCGCGCTGCGCAACAGCTCTTGGCTAGCGCTCGCACGGACTCTGCAGGATCCCTCCTTCCGGTCCAGCCGGGCACGAATTGCTAGCGCGTACGGTGGCGGATGGGCCTTTGTTGAATCGCTAGGGTTGCTTGGTTATGCGGCCGCCTATGCCCATTCCCTTGGCGCGCTTGCACGTTCAGCACGAGCGCTTGCAAGGCGAACTGGAAGCCGCTTTTCGTCGGGTATTGGCTTCGTCGCAGTTCGTGCTCGGGCCGGAAGTGGAGGCATTCGAGAAGGAGTTTGCTGCCTGGTGCGGGGTGCAACATGCAGTGGCAGTGAACAGCGGAACCGATGCCCTGGTCTTGGGGTTGCGCGCTCTGGGGGTAGGGCCCGGGGATGCAGTCGCCGTGCCTGCAGTCACGTTTGCCGCCACGGCGGAAGCTGTGTGCTTGCTCGGAGCGTCGCCGGTGTTCGTGGACGTCGAGCCACACGGGCTGACACTGGATGCAGCTGCACTGCATGCCTGCGCCCAGCGTCTGCGTTTGAAAGCGGTGGTTCCCGTACACCTCTACGGTCAACCAGCGCGGATGACGGAAATTCTTGCCGTTGCCAGCGAGCTGGGGATTGCCGTGCTCGAAGACGCCGCGCAGGCGCACGGAGCTTCGCTCCAGGGGAAGCCCGTAGGAAGTTGGGGCCGAGCGGCTGCGTTTAGCTTCTACCCGACGAAGAACTTAGGAGCATTCGGGGATGGAGGCGCCCTTGCGACCAACGATCCGCAAGTTGCCGCGTGCGTGCGGCGTTGGCGCGACCACGGCCAGGTGACCAAATACGAGCATGCCGAGGTGGGTTACAATTCGCGCCTCGATGCGTTGCAGGCGGCGCTGTTGCGGGTGAAGTTGCCCCGCCTCACCGAGTGGAACCAGCGCCGACGCGACCTCGCTCGCCGGTATCGCCAACGGCTCTCGAGCCAGCAGTTCGTGGAGCCCTTGAAAGAATTTCCCGATGCGGTGCACGTGTACCACCAGTTCGTGGTGCGTTGCCGGGATCGTTCAAAGTTGGTCGAGCATTTGCGTCGAGCTGGGATTGAAACAGCGGTCCACTACCCCAAACCTTTGCATATGTTGCCGGCTTTCGCCGCCTGGAGTCCAGGTGTCGGGGCGTTGCCGGTGAGCGAGCGTGCGTGCGCGGAAATTCTCGCGCTGCCGTTGTACCCGGAGATGCAAGAAGAAGAAGTGGACGAGGTTTGTGCGGCGATTGCTGCGTTAGCCGGACGGACAGCATGATCACTCCGAGTATTTTGAATGCGCTGTTGCGGCGCTTCCCGCGCGTGCGGGTGCTGGTTGTGGGAGACTTGATGTTAGACGAGTTCCTCTGGGGTACTGTGGAACGGATCTCCCCGGAGGCTCCCGTGCCCGTAGTCCGCGTGGAACGGGAAACGATTCACTTGGGAGGAGCGGCCAATGTTGCCCATAACCTGCGGGCTCTGGGGGCGCAGGTGCTCGTGTGCGGGGTTGTGGGGCGCGACCGTGCCGGCGATCGATTGCTGGCGGAGTTGCAGCGGATTGGTGCGGACCCCAGTGGCGTGGTGCGTTCCCGCCACGTTGTCACCACCCGGAAGACTCGCGTGATTGCCCACCACCAACAGGTGGTGCGGTTCGACCGCGAGCAGCCACAGCACCCAGAAAGTGCCGCCAAACAGCTTGCCGCGTTCATTCGTGCCCACGCGCGCGAGGTGGACGCGGTGCTCGTGTCCGACTACGCCAAGGGAGCCGTGTCGCCGTCGCTCCTCGAATTGATCGGCACCGTACACCGCGAAGCCAAGTGGCCGTTGGTCATCGACCCGAAAAGACCGAACTTTCCGCATTATCGTGGCGCGACATTGGTAACTCCGAACCAGGCGGAAGCAGCCGACGCAGCCGGCATCCCAATTCACGATGCGGAATCGCTCGAGGCCGCGGGGAGAAAACTGCTGGAACGGTGGGCGTGCGACGCGGTGTTGGTGACCCGCGGGGAACATGGAATGAGTTTGTTTCGTCGGGGCCTTCCTACCGATCATTTCCCCGCTCGAGCCCGTGATGTGTTCGATGTCACCGGGGCGGGCGACACGGTGGTAGCCACCTGTACCTTGGCGCTAGCCGTGCGTGCAGCTTGGGAGGAAGCGGTGGGGCTCGCCAACGTGGCAGCAGGAGTGGTGGTGGGCAAGGTCGGCACCGCGACGGTGGATCCGGACGAATTACGCGCCGCGATTTTGAGCGACGGCGCACCGCCGGAGCAGCTTGGAAAACGAGGGAGGAATCGTGCGTAGCATGACCGGGTATGCCGCGGCCACCGCCCGCGGCGGTGGATGGGTGTGGACCGTAGAGGTGCGTTCCGTGAACCAACGGGGGCTCGAGGTACGTTTTAACATGCCCCGCGAGTTCGCCCCGTGGGAGGCAGAATTTCGCGCGATTGTTCAAGAGCACGCGGCCCGAGGCAAGGTGGACGTGTCCATTAACCGAACCGGCCGCCCGGAGGCTGCCCTGTCGGTCGAAGTGAACGAAGGACTAGCCGCGGCGTACGTGCAGGCTTGGCGCCGGCTCCAGCAGTCACTGCAATTAGCTGGGGAGGTTGGAATCCAACTCCTTGCCAGCCGTCCAGAGCTGTTCACGATTCAGGAGGCCAAGGCAAACCCGGAAGAGGAGCGCACGCATGTCCGGCAGGCTTTGTTGCGCGCACTGGCTGCTTGGAACAAGGAGCGAGACCGCGAAGGAAAAGCGCTCGCACGCGACCTAGCCCGGCGGCTGACGTTGCTCGACCGCTGCCGACGAACGATTGCAGCCCGACTGAAAACCATTCTCCCCCAGTTGGTCGAACGCCTGCGCACTCGAGCGCGGGAATTGCTGAACGGGCGCGAGCTCGACGAGCAGCGGTTGCTGCAGGAGGCCGTGCTGATCGCGGAGCGCAGCGACGTGACCGAAGAGTTGGTTCGTCTCGAAACACACCTCACGGCGGCCCGAGCGCTCTTGCGCGAGCCAGGTCCGGTGGGAAAGCGCCTGGAATTCTTGCTGCAAGAGCTGCACCGGGAATTTAACACCATTGCGGCCAAGAGCGCGGACACGGCCGTTACGGCAGCCACGATCGACGCCCGCAGCGAGATCGAGAAGATCCGCGAGCAGATTCAAAACATCGAGTGATCCCGGCGCACTTGCCTCCGTAGGGAAGCAAGCCTTACCTTAGAGAGGCGAGTTTTGCCATGTTGATCACCATATCGGGTACGCCGGGAAGCGGGAAAACGACCGTAGCAAGGCTGCTGAGCCAGCGGCTGGGGCTGCCCCATGTTTATGCTGGAGATCTTTACCGCCGCGAGGCCGAGCGTCGCGGGCTCTCCCTCGAGGAGTTCAATCAGTTGAGCGCGAGGGACCATACAATCGACCGTCAACTTGACGAGCGCATGATCGATGCCTTGCGCCAAGGAAACGCAATCGTGGAAGGCCGGCTGGTTGCATTTTTCGCACGCAAACTCGGGATCCCGGCCTTCAAGGTGTACCTCACAGCGAGCGAGGCAGTGCGGGCCCGCCGGGTGCAGCAACGTGAAGGCGGCGACACCAACGAGCAGCTCCGAGCGAACCAAGAGCGCCACAAGGCAGACTCGGAGCGCTACCGCCAAATTTATGGTTTCGATCTCGAAGATACGTCGCCCTACGACCTGGTGTTTTCCACCGACGAGGCAACCCCTGAAGAAATTGCCGAAGTCATCGCGCGCGCAGCACAGTCGCGATTCGCGTTTGACGGAGGACGACCACCCCGTTCATGAAGTTGGAATCGCTCCTTGCAGAAGTTACGAAGTACGACCCCGGCGCGGACGTCGGGCTCATCAGTCGTGCATACGAGTTTTCGGAACGGGTGCACCGGGGCCAAAAACGCGCATCGGGCGAGCCTTATTTTTCTCACCCCGTCGAGGTAGCCAAAATCGTTGCCGAGCTGCACCTCGATGCCGCGAGTGTGGCGACTGCCTTGCTGCACGACACGGTGGAGGACACCTTCGCTACGCTGGAGGAGATCGAGCAACAGTTCGGCCCGGAGGTGGCCGGCTTGGTCGACGGGGTGACGAAGATTGGCCAAATCAACTTCAGTAGCCGCGAGGAGAAGCAAGCGGAAAACTTTCGCAAGATGCTTCTCGCAATGGCCCGCGACATTCGCGTGATTTTGATCAAATTAGCCGACCGCACGCACAATATGCGCACCCTGGACGCGCTCAGTCCGGAACGGCAGTTGGAAATCGCCCAGGAAACGCTGGACATTTATGCGCCCATCGCGCATCGCCTGGGAATTTACTGGATGAAAAGCGAGCTGGAAGACCAAGCGCTCCGGTTCTTGCAGCCTGAGGTGTACTACCAGCTCAAGCGCGCGGTGGCCAAGCGCCGCGAAGAGCGAGAGCGCTACATCGCCGAAGTGATCGCCATCTTGCGCCGGAAACTTGCAGAGGCAGGGATCGAGGCCGAGGTGACCGGGCGCCCGAAGCACTTTTACTCGATCTACCAGAAAATGCAGCAGCAAAACCTGCATTACGACCAGATTTACGACTTGATCGCGTTTCGGATCATCGTGGACACAGTACGCGAATGCTACGAGGCGCTCGGGGTGGTGCATGCCAATTGGAAGCCTGTGCCCGGCCGCTTCAAGGATTACATCGCCTTGCCGAAAGGAAACATGTACCAGTCGTTGCACACCACTGTGATCGGGCCCTACGGCGAGCGCATGGAGGTGCAAATTCGCACCCACGAAATGCACCGGGTCGCGGAGATGGGGATTGCTGCCCACTGGCGATACAAGGGTGGGAAGCATGTGGGCGGCCAGGATGCCGAGCGCTTTAGCTGGCTGAGGCAATTGCTGGAGTGGTTGCAAAACCCGTCGGATGCGGGCGAGTTCATGCGCCTCGTCAAAGAGGACTTGTTCAGCGACGAGGTTGTCGTGTTCACGCCAAAAGGCGACTGTCTCGCATTTCCCGAGGGGTCGACCGTCATCGATTTCGCGTACCGCATTCACTCGGAAGTGGGGAATCATTGCGCTGGTGCTCGGGTGAACGGCCGCCTCGTCCCGTTGCGCTACTGTTTGCGCAATGGCGACACCGTCGAGATTATCACCACAGCGAATCAGACGCCGAGCGCCGATTGGCTCAACTTTGTCAAGACCGCACGTGCCCGACAAAAAATCCGTACTTGGATCAAACAGCAGCAGCGGGAGCGCAGTGTGGCCATTGGCCGGGAACTGCTGCAGCGCGATTGTGCACGCTACCGGGTGGACTACGCAAAACTGCGCAAGCGCCCCGAATTCGACACTGTGTTACAAAAGGTCGGTGTGCGGGACGAAGAGTCGCTACTAGCCGCGATTGGCTATGGGCGGATCACCCCCCGGCAAGTGCTGACCCACCTCTTGCCGGCTGAAGCGTTGGAAGAAGAGCATCCAGAAAGTGGGTGGCGACGGCTGATCAAGCGGGTGCGCCGCACCGAACCCGCGAGCGTGACCGTCGGAGGCGTGGACGACGTGCTGGTGCGTTTTGCCGGCTGTTGCAGCCCAGTGCCGGGCGAGCGCATTATTGGGTTCCTGACCCGCGGTCGCGGCGTGACCGTCCACCGCATCGACTGCACGCGGGTGCTGGAAACCGACCCGCAACGGAGGGTGGACGTAAGTTGGCGCCCCGACGCCGAAGCGAAGCAAACCGTGCGTGTGGAAGTCGTATGTGTCAACGAACCTGGGCTGTTGGCCGCGGTTTCGGGAGCAATTAGCGCCGTGGGCGTGAACATTAGCCGTGCCCAAGTGACGGAGTTACCTGACCAAAAAGCGTTGAACGTGTTCGAGGTCACTGTGGGGCACATCGAGCAGTTGCAGCGCGTGCTTCGCAACGTCGGGAAAGTGCGCGGTGTGCTCAAGGTCGTTCGTGCCCGTGCGTAGCGCCAGGAGCAAGCACTGCCGACGGTGGCCGACCGGTATCGCTGCGTTCCGCTGGCCAAGCGCTACTCGCGTCGCTCGAGCTGTCTGCGTAACGCGTTCATGGGCTTGACGATGAACAGAAACAAGACCACGGCGACCAGAAAGAAGTTGATCAGTGCTGTGATTACTAACCCGACTTGGAAAGGACCAATCACGAGTCCTACGGAGGGATCGGGCGCCAGTAGCGATAGGAGAGGCCGGATGAAGCCATCGGTAATACTGTTCACTACGTTGGTGAACGCAGCTCCGATCACCACTCCGACAGCGAGGTCGATGGCGTTGCCTTTGGCCACAAAATCTTGAAATTCCTTCAGCAAAGACATGGGACTCTTTTTTGCCACAGAGCACCCTTCGTCAACTGCTTGCGACACACGAGATTGTGCTCGCTGCCGCAGGCCGCCACGCACAGTGCCGAGGAAGCGGTTTGCCGGAGATGAGGAGAACGCGCCATGGCGAAAGCAAAAGAAGCGATCCACAGTGACAGCGCCCCAGCAGCGGTGGGCCCATATGCACAGGCAGTTGCGGCGGGCGATTGGGTTTTCGTTTCTGGACAACTCGGGCTCGAACCCACATCGGGGCGATTGGTGTCCGGCGGTGCGGCGGCGGAGGCCCGCCAGGCCCTTGCCAATGTTCGCGCCGTCCTGCACGCGGCGGGCTTAGAGCTGGCCGATGTTGTACGAACGACCGTGTACCTGGCGGACATCGGTGAGTTTGCTGCTGTGAACGAAGTGTACGGCGAGTTTTTTTCGCCACCCTATCCAGCTCGTGTGACCGTGGGAGTGGCAGCTCTTCCGCGAGGAGCACGGGTCGAAATCGAAGCACTCGCGTACCGCTCCAAGTCGTGAGAGGGCGCTGCCGAGGCCGTCGACCTCGCGAACGCCCAAAGCAGTTGGCACTTGTCGGACACCGAGCTCGACAGACGTTCGGCTCCCGGCTGGCGCGTGCGTGCGGGGAACTCTTGCGGCGGAACGGGCCCCTGCGTCTTGCCGGACCGTTAGGCTGGGAGCCCGCGACCGGTAAGAACGCTGCCTTTCTGCCTGCCTCTCGCGTTCATGGCCGCCCGGCGCGACAGGTGCTCGCTAGTATGTTTCAGGTGCTTCGAGTCAACGGGTTGGTCAGGCCTCAGTGGTGCCGATCTTCCCTCCTGGGGAAGCCGCGCAAACAGTTCGCACTCTTGCTTGGCCGAGACGTAGTCGTTGGCGGGTAAAAAGTCGCAACGGCCAAAGAGCGTGGCAGCCGCTGTACGCCGGCGGTGGCGGCCTCGGGGGTTAGAGTCGTTCGAGAAAGGCGACGGTGACGTTTGCCGCGTTTCGCGCGGCAAGGCGGTAGTACGTAAAGAATTGCGCAGGAAACCCAGGCAAACCGAGTGGATCCGCAGCTCCGTCGGAAACTCCTCGGAAGGCGATAAAGGGCACGCCCGCACGGGCAGCTTCGCGCGCGATTGCCGCGGTTTCCATGTCTTCAGCGACAACTTGATCGGTGGTTTCTCGGGCGAGCATTCGTGGGGAGAAATTCTCGGTGCCCCCCTGGGCAAGCGGTTCAGAGTCCACGTCGCATCCGAACACGTCGCCGCCGTTCGGTTGGCAGTTCAGTGGCTGGTTGCCAAAGCGGTCGGTGGTGAGCCCAAGACCCAAGGTGCGCACGACCGGTATGCGGTCGAGACAGACGGGCGGCTGCTCCGGTCGGTCCGGAATTTCCGTGCAGCGGTCGAGAGGGACGCTTCGGCCGGCCAGCCGGCTCGCGATTGCGTACCATCCCGGCGAAACCGAAAAGGTCGACCCATCTGGCAATCGCCAGGCTTGAGGAACGATCACGTCGCCGATGGGAAGCGAGCTTCCGGCCACACCGGAAACAACGAGGCCGCGAACGGCGAAGCGCTCCAACAGCCGGCGTGTGGCACTGCTAGCGTTGGCTGTGCCAATGCCGGTGACGAGAAGAACAACTTCTTGCCCCGCGAGGGTTGCGCGACGGAACCGCCAGCGATCGATGGTGATGACTTGCTTGACCTCGGCGCGCGCAACCAATGGAGCGAGCTCCGCTGGCATGGCGGAAACGACGGCAACCAATGGAACTGCAGACGAGTCTCCGTCGTCGCCGCAGCCGACGATTCCGCCAAGGACAGCGCAGGTGAAAAGCATTCCGCAGTGTCCAATCGTTCGGCAGAGGCGACCATGAAACCATCGGCTTATGCGGCGCAGGAACGTCATTGGAGTCCACCGGTAGCTAAGTCGATGTACCAGGAAATGAGCTGGTCTCCCCAGTACAAGGCCACGATTGCGCCCACCGCGAGGAACGGTCCAAATGGAATTGGAACGCCTGCTTCAGCGCGTCGCAAAGCGATCCGTAGGCCGCCGACGGATGCACCGAGCAGCGAGCCGACGAGCAGGGTGACCAGCACCCCGCGCCAGCCAAGAAAAGCACCGATCATCGCTAGGAGCTTGATGTCGCCGCCGCCCATACCTTCCCGATTACGGGCCCACTCGTACAACACCGCAACGGCCCAAAGCAAGCCGCCACCCAGGAGCATCCCGAGGATGCGCTCGACAGGGCTCGGGCCCCACCCAGGTACGGCGAGCACAAGGCCCACGACAACGCCCGGAAGGCTGATCACGTCAGGAATGATCTGGTGGTCTAGGTCGATAAAACTGATCACCACCAACGCAGCCGTGAAGGCGCATGCAACCGCGGCCCATGGTGTCAGCCCGAACATCCACAAGTTCGTGGCAAACAAGGCTCCGGTCAGCACTTCAACCAACGGATAGCGCCAAGAGATGGGTGTGCCGCAGTCGCGGCAACGCCCGCGCAGCCACAGGAAACTCAAGAGCGGCACGTTGTCCCAGGGTCGAATGCGCGCACCGCACTGGGGACATGCCGAGGGCGGGTACACCACGGATTTGCCTGCGGGTATCCGAGCAATGCAAACATTCAAGAAGCTTCCGACGACGGTCCCGAACACGAATGCGGCAAGGTACACCGGTCCTCCTGTCAATCACTCCTCGGCGCTTGGCGGGTGAGTCAATCTGTGCTCGAGCTCGCCCAGCAAATCCTGCGCACGATGAAACTGCGGATCCAGCGCCAGTGCCGCCTGCGCGGCGGCCTGTGCCCGCAGCCAATCTCCGTTTTCGATCCACGCCAGCGCAAGCAAGTAGTGCGCAGGAGCTGCCCAAGGATAGCGCTCGACCACGTAGCCGCGGGCGCTGACGTCGTCTCGGAACACTGCCGTGTACGCGTGGCTTTCCCGCGCAAGCCATGCACACCATAGCGCACCAATCAGCCAAGCCGCGCGCTGCGACCCAGCACTCGCCGTTCTCAGCCTTGCCAAGCCTGCCCCGACCCACAACGCGAAAGCCACCATGGGTAAATACAGGTAGCGATCGGCACGCACCACAGCGATGGGAACGAGATTGGCAACGGGCAAAAGCGCTACAAGCATCCACGCGATCCAAAAGGCCGTGGTTGGGATACGCCGGCGATTGCGCCACAAAGCCCACACACCTGCACAAAACCCCAGCAACGCAGCGTAATGGAGCGGCTGGTAAAGCGTGGCTCGCTGGTAATAGTAAGCGGGCGAAAGGCTGGTGGGCAGGAACAACGAGACAAGATACTCCCACCACACGCGGCTCATGACCAAGGCCGTGGCGAGGGCACTGTCTGCGTGTGCAGCTTTGATGACATCCACCGTCTTGAGGGCAACGCTCGCGCCGGCGGTGGCGATGGCGATCGCAAAGTAAGGAAGCTTGTTGCGTAGGTTGACCGGCTTGCCCGTGAACCAATCGTAGAGAAGAAGCAGCACGGGGAACGGAACCACGCTGGACTTGGACACACACGCGGCAGCAAATGCCGCGATGCCGAACCCGTTCCACACAGCCCGCTTTTGCACGGTAAAGCGTTGGTATGCGAGAAGCGCGAGCAAAAGGAACACTGTGGACAATAATGTTTTTCGCTGCGCGACGATCGCGACCGCCTCGACCTGGACGGGATGCACCGCAAAGACCAACCCGGCCCACAGACCTGCCGCTGTGCTCTTCAGTGTCGTTTCAACCCACTGCAGGACGAGAAGGGCCGCCACGATGTGAAGCAGCAAGTTGGTCAGGTGGTAACCCCGGGGATCGAGAGACCACAGTTGGTAGTCGAGCAGGTACGACACCATCGGCAGGGGCACGTAATCGTGAAGGTAGGGACGGTCGAAGCACATCCACAGCCGTTGCCAACTCCAGGGGCCGATGGTGTCTACTTCGGTTACGAACCCGGGATCGTCGAACGCGACGTTGAGGAACCCATTGGCAAGGACCGGGTGCAGGGCTGCCAAGGCAACCAACACAACCGCACTACGAGCAGCCCACCGCACTCGTGCGGGAGCGATGGCAAGGGACCCGTTCACACAAACTCGCGGCGATGGAACAAGGCGAGGCTGCCGAGCAGCAGCACGGTTACGTAACAAACGGCGTACGCGGCAGCCCAGGCGTACAACGAAGCGGGGATTGCTTGCCCTGCAACGATGCGGTCGGCAACGTACAGTTGATCCAGTTGCGGCAGGACGTACTGCAATCCCGCGGAGACGACTTGCAGGGCCACAGGGAATTCGTCGCTTTGGAAGTGGCTGAGCCAACCCGAGGATCTGCCTGCAATGAACGTCGCGACGGTAAACAAGCCCGCCAGCGCAGGGGTAACCACCACGGTGCTAAAGAACACAGCCACGGCGGCTAAAATGGCGATCTCGGTCGTCATGGCTAACACCGCGGGCACAAGGGACCAATCTGGCTTACTTGCCAGCGCGGCAACGACAATCATCACGACAGTTCCCATCCCCAGGAGCATGGCCAGAAGGGTTGCCATGAGTCCGAGGTATTTCCCCACGAGGAATTCAGCTCGGCTAACAGGCTTCGAAAGCACATTGTAAATGGTGCGGCGTTGGAGTTCGTTGTGGACCATGGTGACTCCAAGAACGACTGTGGCTGTGACTCCAAAGAGGGACAAACCGGTAAGAGCAAAATCCTTGACGAACTTGATACTGTCGCCGATGGACACCGACCCGAATGCGCTGGCGATGCCAATGAGCAACGCGGCAAAGAACATCACGCTGTAAAGCACTTTGTTCCGAATCGATTCCCGGCTCGTGTTGAGAGCAATCGCAACAATACGGCTCATGGTTCGTCCTCCTTGGGAGCAGCAAGCGATTCGATGTACCCACGCAAGCTTTCGTCTTTCGGTGCCAGGCGGAGCGCAATGAGCAGTGCCTCGCGCCCGGCATCTGCGTTGCCACGGTTCAGCCACGTAAGCCCCAGCCCCTTCCACAAATTGGCGTGCGCTGCGTTCTGGCGTAGGCCCGCGCGGCAGGCTTGCTCGGCTTCAGCCCAGCGTCCCTGGAGCACGTACAGCCGGCAGAGATTGTTCCAGGAACCGACGTGCTTGGGATCGATCGCGAGCGCCTTTCGGTACCAGAGTTCCGCTTCGCTCGAGCGACCGAGACGGTCGCACACTTCTCCGAGCCCGAAGGCGATCCCCTCGTCGCGAGGGTAAAGCTCCCAGGCGCGTTGGTAAGCGAGCCGCGCCTCGTCGAAACGCCCAGCATCGCGGAGCGCCACCGCATAGTTCTTGTGTGCTTTGGAACTGTACGGCGAATCCTGTGCGGTCCGGGTGAACAACGTGGCTTGGTCGGTCCAGTCTGCGTTTCGCTCGTAGGTTCGCAATCCGTACGCGGCCAATAGGCTAACTGCCAACGCGCCCATCACCGGGGTCGGCAACCAGCGCCGTGTAAGACACAGCGCTCCAGCTAGCCACCAGCACCAAGCGATCGAGGGAAAGTAGGCCAAGCGGTCGCCGCGCACCGTCCCGATCGGGAACAGAAGGTTCGAGGTAAGTGAAAATGCCACCAGTGGGAACAGAGCGGCAAAAGCCACTGGCCCCTCCGCTCGCCATGCGACCCATCCGACACCAGCAATCAAGGCCACGGTTGCCCACGTCGCAGGGTGGAACGCATGCGCGACCGGGACGATTTGCGGGTACGAGTAATCTGCGCTCAGCACCAAGGGAAAACAGAATTGTGAAAAGTACTCCCACTGGACTGCCAGTGCGGTGGCGACGCGCTGCCACACGGGTACGCTTGCCAGGATATTATCCACCGGATCGATTTCTCCACCGATTCCTAGAAACCCAACGGCAAGCCCACGGAGCACGAGCACGGCCGCAGCGCACGCAAGAAATGCGAGCCAGTCGAGCCGAAACAACTCTTGCCCTAGACCCGTCAGCGACCACGTTCCGCTCACTGCAAGCACATAGAGCAGGGCCAGTGGGAGCACCGTCAGCGCACTCTCTTTCGCGAGCAAGGCTAAAGTGAAACTCGTAAGGGCTAAGGCCATCCACCCCCGCATCCTCCATGGTATCGAACTCCCGCGTCCTCGTTCGAGACAGAGCAGCGTTGCGAGTCCGAACAATGCAGCCAGCAACTCGGCCCGGCCGACCAAACCGGTCACGGCTTCGGTATGCTGGGGATGCACCGCGAAAATCGCTGCCGCCAGCCACGCCGTCGCGGGCGACCGCGGGAATAGGCGGAGGCCGATGGCGGCAACCAGAAGGCTAACCCCGGCGTGGAGAGCAATATTGACGGCGTGAAACCACCAGGCCTCCCAGCCGAACCAGGCCCGATCCAAGGCAAACGTCGCAACGGTCAGGGGCCGGTACAAGTTGCCTGGGAACAACGGCACCGCGAGAATCTTGAACCAGTCCAGCTCGCTCGTCACCGCGGGATTCCCGCGAATTTGAATCCAGTCGTCGAAGACAAATCCGGCGTGAAGGGCATTCGCGTACGGCAGAACCGAGGCGATCCCAAGGCCGAGCCAGGGAAGCAGGCGGATCGGCCTGGCAAACGCTCGAGCTTGCGATCCGAGTTCTACGGTGCGCCCTGATGGTCGCCCGATCGAGCCCTGTCCAGCGTGGTTAGTCATGGAGCATTTCGGGAGGCACGTGGCGCAAAAACCGCTCTTCCAGAGACGTTCGTACCGGAGCGACCGATTCGATCCGGGTAGTCGTGGACGCAAGTTCAGCGAGCACGGCACGCAGTTGCGCGGCGCTGCGAACGACCAGGGAGCAGCGTTGCGGAGTCCCCTCGATCGTACCGTCGTCCCGTTCTTGCCATTGAGCCCACAAGGATTCCGGTACGTCGGCCAGCAGCAAACGGTAACCCAGTTCGCTGTCGGCACCATCGAGGACCACGATGTCCTGCAACCGGCCGCGTGCGAGGATGCCGACCCGATGGCAGAGCATCTCGGCGTCGCTCAGAACGTGCGACGAGAAAAGAACCGTCGTGCCTTCCTGGCCAAGCTGGGCAATGAGCTCGCGCATGGCGCGTCGGCCGACGGGATCGAGTCCGGACATCGGTTCGTCCAAGATCGCAAGTTTCGGCTTGTGCAAGATTGCCTGTGCGACCGCCACACGTTGCAAATTGCCTTTGGATAACGTCCGCAACCGTGCGTCGAGTTTCGCGCCGAGATGAAACCGCTCGGCAAGCTCCAGGATGCGCTTGCGACGTTCGGAGCCAGGAAGTCCGTACAAGTGGCCGAAGAAATCCAACGTTTCGCGCACGGTCAGATAATCGTAAAAGTACGGCTGCTCCGGGGCGAAGCCGACGAGCCGGCGTGCCGACACGCCGTTCGCCTTCTGTCCGAGCCACCACACCTGCCCTCGACTGGGGCGGAGAAGACCAGTGAGGATCTTGAACGTGGTGGTTTTGCCTGCACCGTTATGGCCAATGAGGCCAAAGACCTCGCCTTCTTGCACGGCAAACGACAAGTCTTCCAGCGCCGGAATTCGGCGGTAGGTCCATGGATGGTAAAAGTGTTTCGTGATCCCGACCAACTCGACAACGGGGGTCATGGTTGCACCTCGTTGTGGCGTGCTCCCTGCAGGATGGCCTCGCGCATCTTGCTGCTCCCCAGTTTCTTCGGCGTCTTCCCCGTGCTCGAACGCAGAGCTCCTGAGTTTGCGTCGATCAAAAACTGGCCACCGAACGGGTCCGTCGGCTCGGCAGAGAGCAGCCCGGCGCGCACGAGTTCACGAACGTGACTCGGAGTTCTTCCGTACAACTCTCTGTACCGGGCGATGGCGGCCTCCACCGCGCCCCAGGTACGGGCAAACTCCAACTCGGCAATTTGTTGCCGGATCGTTTCTCGCACTTCCGGTACGGGCGAGCTGGCGAGGGCAGCTTGGAGGAATTCGATGGCTGCATTGGGTCCGCGGTGTGCAGAGTCGATCACAGCGAGCAACCCAGCGAGAAAGCTCGGTGCATCGGGCAGGTGCAGTGCGGCGCGGAGTTCGCGGCTAGCTCCTTCCAAGTCGTCGCGGAAAAAATAGTAGGAGAACCCAAGCATGTATCTGAGCGTCCAGGAATCGGGAAGATTTCGGACTCCTTTCTCCAGAAGCGCGATGCCCGCATCGATATCGTTTGCTTCCCAAGGCAGAATCACTCCGCCGAAGCGGTACACGTGCTCTGCAGCAGGGTCGAGGTCGGTGACGCGCTCGCACATTTCGGCGAGCCAGGGGTATAAGCGGTCCTTGCGGTAGTGCCTTCCAAAGTAATCGATCGTGCGAAACCACAGCAGGTCCGCGAGCGCGTGGCGATATCCTAAGGAGACCAATTCCAAAAACTTGGCTGGAGGCGCGTACACGAGTTCCGGAGGTTCCCCGAGTCGGGCGCGCTCGAGGGCAAGTTGCCGTTGTGCGAACGTGAGTCCGAACATCGCGGCTCCGGCAGCGAGCACAATCGCAGCAACCATCGGTAGCCTGCGTGCTCTGGTTGCCCGCGAGGGTCGTGCCGTCACCATCGCAAGCCGTTTCGTAGTGGCGAGCTCCATATGCATGCAACGCCCGGCTCGGCAGGGGCTAACCGTTCGCCGTGCGCGAAGAAGAAGGTGGGTCGTCGAGAGAGAGTCGTTCGTTGGGATCGTTCAAGCCATATTTGTACAGCCGGTGGCGGAAAGAGCGGTAGTTGATGCCCAACAAATCGGCGGCTTTCTTTTTCACACCTCCGGCCTCCGCTAGGGCGCGCAAAATGATGCTCTTCTCGTAAGCAGCCAAGCTCTCGTCGAGGTTGCCTCCCACAAGTTCCAGCCGGCCACCGGAAGCATCGCGAGCCGAGGCTGCCAGCGGCATGACTGCAGCGGTTGGCGCAGATCCCGGTGCGTCTCCGTCCTGCGGGCGCAGCATATACTCTGGCAGGTGCTCCTCGTGGACGGTCTCGCCTTCGCACAGTGCAACGGCGTGCTCGACGATATTTTCGAGCTCCCGGATGTTTCCGGGATAGTGATACTCCTGCAGCCGTTTTGCGGTGGCCACCGAAACACGCTGGACGTTTTTACCGTGCAAGTCCGAAAACTGGCGCAAGAACCGGCGAACCAGCAACGGAATATCCTGGCGCCGCTCGCGCAGCGGGGGTAACGACAGGGTCAAGACGTTCAGTCGATAGAACAAATCTTCCCGAAACCGGCCGGCCGCGACTTCTGCCTCCAAACTGCGATTTGTCGCTGCGATAATGCGTACGTCGACCGTAACTGCAGCGTCCGACCCAACCGGGTGGAACGTGCGTTCTTGAAGGACGCGCAGCAACTTTACCTGGAGGGCGAGTGGCAACTCGCCAATTTCATCGAGGAAGATCGTGCCGCCGTCTGCCGAACGGAACAAACCGGGGCGGCTTTGCACCGCTCCGGTGAAGGCGCCTTTGACGTGTCCGAACAGCTCGCTCTCGATCAAGTTTTCCGGAATGGCGCCGCAATTCACCGCCACGAACGGCCGGTTCGCTCGTGCACTGCGACTGTGAATGGCCCGCGCAACGAGTTCTTTGCCGGTGCCGCTTTCTCCGGAAAGCAAGACCGTCGCGTCGCTACGGGCCACCTTGTCGATGAATTCGCGCACGCGCTGCATCTCTGGGCTCGTGCCCACGAGCCCGTCTTGCGTGACCGCTTCTTCGCTGGCGAGCTCCGCTTCGATCACGTCTTCCACACTGCGATGCAGTGCTTCCTCCATGCGGCGCAGGCCGGTGACGTCTTGTAAGATGAACAAAGCCCCGATGGGATTGTGGTACGTGTCGCGCAGCAAAGCAGCGGAACAGCGCAAAATGCGCTCGCCATCGCCTTCTTTGGCGAAACGAAATTCCGTGGCGTTGCTTTCCGGAGATTGCAAGAAGCTCAGCCGGCCTGTGTTCGTATGGCGCAAGGGTGGGAACACGGCGCCAAGGTCGGCGCCAATGAAGCTACTGCCCTGCTTGCCGGCGAGCTCCACCGCCACAGGATTGGCCGAAGTGATGCGGCCGTCCAGGTCGGTGGTGATGAGGGCGCTGTCGATGTTGCGCGCGAGCGCTTCTTGGAGCGAAACCAGGCGCTCGTGCTCGGCCTCCCGTTCGCGCAGTAACGATTCCGTGGCGTGCAAACGTTTGGTGAGCGATGTGGCCAAGAAGGCGATCACGAAAAAGCTGGCGTTGGTGATGGAAAAGCGCACGACAAATTCGAAGTCTTGTGGAGCAGGCAGTGCCCCGACTCGAGGTTCGTAAAGCAATCCGAGTTGCATCACACCGACCAAGGCCGCGTACGCGATCGCGCTTACCGCAGCGACGAGAACTGCCCCAGCGCTGGAAACGAGAAAGGCTGCCGCAATGACCACCAAGCTGTACAAAAAGCCGAACGGGCTGTCAGCGCCGCCCGTGACGTAGATGACGCCCGTGGTCAGAGCCACGTCGAAAAGAAGCTGGACGTAGGCAAACAAGTCGAGCCGTTTGACCCGCAGCAACACGACCGCAGAGATCAACGTAACGGCGTAAGTAATCGCGATCGCCCACAAGAGCAGCACGACCGGAACCGTGTAGCCCTCCCCCTGACTCCGGAAGAACGATACCGCGAGGCTTCCGAGGAAGCCGGACACCAGCAGCACCCGAAGGAACAGTGCCGCTTTGAGACGATCGCGGAGCCGCTCTTGCACGCTGGGGATCATGCCTTCGCTTGCTCCTCGTTTGCACTCAGCCGATCACCGAACCCAACTTGAAGATCGGCAAGTACATGGAGATGACCAACCCGCCGATCACGACGCCCAGGAAAACGATGATCAAAGGCTCCATCAAAGAAGTGAGGTTGGCCACGGCGTTGTCGACTTCCTCTTCGTAAAACTCGGCAATCTTGTTCAGCATGGCATCGAGGGCTCCAGTCGACTCGCCGACCGAGATCATTTGCACCACCATCGGGGGGAAGACTTTGCTTTCCTGCAACGGCTCGGCGATTGTTTTTCCCTCGCTGATGCTCACGCGAGTAGCGAGCACCGCGCGCTCCACGACTTTGTTGCCAGCCGTACGCGCGGTAATTGCCAGGGCGTCGAGAATCGGCACACCCGAGGAAACGAGCGTGCTCAAGGTACGGGTAAAACGGGCTACGGCCGTTTTGCGGAGCAGTTCGCCGAAGATTGGCGTTTGCAGCAAAAAGCCGTCGATGGCGAGCTTGCCGGACTCGGTCTTGTAAAACTGCCGCAAGGCAATTGCACAGGCAACGACGAACCCCAGCATGTAATGGAAGTACGCAATGGTGAGGTTGCTCAGGTTGATCACAAACTGGGTCGGTGCCGGTAGCTCTTGGCCGAAGCTCGAGAACAGCTCTGCAAACACCGGAATCACGAAGATCAACAGGACCGCCGTCACGCCGACCGCAACGGTGACGATGACCGCCGGATAGATCATCGCGCCTTTGATCTTCGCCTTCAGCTTCGCAGCTTTTTCCATGTAGGCAGCAAGTCGGTTCAGGATGCTGTCGAGAATGCCGCCGACTTCTCCGGCGGCCACCATGTTCGTGTACAGATCGTCGAACAGCTTAGGATGCTTGCGCAAGGCGTCGGTGAACGTCGATCCGGCTTCGACTTCGTCTTTTAATTGCCGGACCACGTTGCGCAGCTTCTTGTTTGGCGATTGTGTCGCGAGGATGTCGAGACACTGCACGATCGGCAAACCTGCGTCGATCATCGTGGCAAGCTGCCGGGTGAACACCACGATGTCGCGCGTCGTGACCGAGTCGGAGAAGCCCGGGATGGTAATTTCTCGATCGAGGCCACGGCCCTTTTCTTTGACTTTGTCCGGGAGGGGCTGGATGCGCTGCGAGCGCAACCGGATGAGCACCGCATCGCGGGAGGGGGCCTCCATTTCCCCAGCTAGCATTTCGCCCCGGGGAGAAATTCCTTGCCATCGAAAAACAGGCATATCGTCACCTCGCTTGCACGATTGTGGTGGGGTTTATGGGCGTTTCGAACAGGACGGCTACCTTTGACTGCATGGTTCGACTCCTTCAGCGCCTCCCGGCTCCTACCTGCCCCAGCATACTGCGCACTTCGTCCGGCTCGGTGGCGTGGCCGATGGCCTCCTCGTAACTGATGAGGCGGCGCTGGTAGAGGTCGACTAGAGACTGCGACATGGTTTGCATTCCGAACCGTGCCTGGCCCACCTGCATCTGCGAGTAAATTTGGTGAATTTTTTCCTCGCGGATGAGGTTGCGAATGGCCGGATTGGGAATCATGACCTCCACGGCAAGCACGCGTCCTCGCCCATCGATCCGGGGGATGAGCTGCTGGGAAATCACTCCTTGCAACACGAGCGATAGTTGCGCGCGTACTTGTGGCTGTTGACTAGCCGGGAAAATATCGATGATGCGGCTGATGGTTTGTACGGCGGAATTGGTGTGGAGGGTGGAGAAAACCAGGTGGCCGGTTTCGGCGACCGTTAGAGCCGAGGCGACGGTTTCCAGGTCGCGCATCTCGCCAATGAGCACGACGTCCGGGTCTTGCCGGAGCACGTGCCGCAACGCCTCGGCAAAGCCGTGGGTGTCTGCATACACTTCCCGTTGGTTCACTACGCAGCCGCGGTGTTGGTGCACGAACTCGATCGGGTCTTCGATCGTGACGATGTGCTCGTGGCGCTCGCGGTTGATCTTGTCGATCATAGCCGCCAACGTGGTCGACTTTCCGCTGCCCGTTGGCCCGGTGACCAGCACCAACCCTCGCGGCAGTTTCGTGAGTTCCGCGACCACGGGTGGCAACCCGAGTTCCGCCAAGCTGCGCACCTCGTAAGGGATCAGGCGAAAGGCCCCACCGACGGTCCCCTTTTGCAAGAACAGGTTGCCGCGGAAGCGACTGAGCCCGCGGATCCCGAAGGAAAAGTCCAGCTCCGATTGTTCCTCGAAGCGATGTCGCTGGCTGTCGGTGAGCAAGCTGTAGCACAGGGTCTTCGTTTCGTTCGCGGTGAGTGGCGGAAAGGGAAGAGGCTTGAGCTCTCCGTTCACGCGCATCATGGGCGGTGCGTCCGCAGAAATGTGGAGATCGGTGCCGCCACTTTTCACCACGATTTCCAGAAAGCTTTGAATGCTCAGTGCCGGAGTGGGCTCTGCAACTTCAATGGTCGCCATCCCCTAGTCGTCTCCCCTGCGAATCAGTCTGCCATGGTTACACGCACAACTTCGTGGATCGTGGTCAGCCCTTCCTTGAGTTTTTGGATGCCGCTCATGCGCAGAGTTTTCATCCCAAGACTAATGGCAGTGCGCTTGATTTCGTTGGCGGAAGCACCGTTGAGAACGAGTTCGCGAATTTCCTCGCTCACCGGCATGACTTCGTAGAGGGCGATTCGGCCCCGATAGCCACTGCCATTGCAGCTCGGGCAGCCAGCGCCTTGGAATGGTGTAAAGGTGCCCACTTCTTCCGGAGGCACCCCAATGTCGATGAGCGCTTGCGGCGGAATTTCCGCGGGCTCTTTGCAGTTCGAGCAAATCAGTCGGGCCAACCGTTGTGCGAGGATGAGGTTGACCGACGAAGCCACCAAGAACGGTTCCACGCCCATGTTCAGCAGGCGGTTGATCGTCGATGGAGCATCGTTTGTGTGCAGCGTGCTGAGCACAAGGTGCCCGGTCAATGCCGCTTTGATGGCGATTTCCGCGGTCTCGAAGTCACGAATTTCGCCGACCATGATGATGTCCGGGTCTTGCCGCAAGAACGAGCGCAAAGCGGCGGCAAAGTTGAGGCCGATTTCCTCATGGATCTGGACTTGATTGATGCCCGGAAGATTGAACTCCACAGGATCTTCAGCGGTGGAGATATTGGAGGTAACCCGGTTGAGTTCCGACAACGCTGAGTAAAGGGTGGTTGTCTTTCCGCTCCCGGTTGGCCCGGTCACCAGCACCATCCCGTAAGGCTTGTAAATCGCTTCTTTGAAGTCGCGGAGCTGGTCCTCCTCGAACCCGAGCTTGGTCATGTCGAGCTGCAAGTTCGATTTATCGAGCAAACGCAGAACGATTTTCTCGCCAAAAATCGTGGGGAGCACGGAGACACGGAAGTCCATCTCCTGCCCTTTGCCGAGTTTGAGTTTGATTCGGCCGTCCTGGGGCAAGCGGCGCTCGGCAATGTCCAAGGAAGCCATCACTTTGATGCGCGACGTAATGGCATTTTTCAGCTTGAGGGGAGGGCGCATGATTTCTTCGAGGACGCCATCCACACGGAAGCGGACGCGAAACATCCGCTCGAAGGGCTCGAGATGGATGTCCGACGCTCGCCGTTTGATGGCGTTGGTGAGGATCGCGTTCACCAGACGGACCACTGGGGCCTCTTCCGTGGCTCGCTCCAGTTCCTTCAGGTCGATTTCGTCGTCGTCGTCGACAACCTCGACCTCTTCGGTGCCTAGTTCGGTAAGGACCTCTTGGTAGTTCGTCCCCTCCTCGTAGTGGCGCTCGATGGCAGCGGAGATGGCACTGACACAAGCCACCGCTACCTTCACGTCGTAGCCCGTAAGAAACTTCACCTCGTTGATGGCGACGAGATTCGAGGGGTCGGACATCGCCACCGTCACGGAGGTGCCACTGAAGCTAATCGGTACGAGATGGTGCCGCTGTGCGAGGTTGCTGGGAACAAGCCGGATCACCTCGGGCGGGATGTTCATCACCGAGGGATCCACAAGGGACAAGTGATACTCCTTTTGGAGAGTGGCAGCCAACACGGCCTCGTCGACCAAGTTTTGTTTGACCACTGCCACGCTGAGGGGAAGCTGACCGAGCTCCGGATTGGCCGCGAGCTCGTTGAGCTGTGCTTGAGTCACTAGGCCGCGCCGAACAAGCAACTCCCCTAACCGGCTGCTCATCAGTTGCACTCCTCGAACGTGACCGTGCGGAAGCCGCACTGGCTCCGCACCATGCTGGATATTCGACATTCTCGAGATCTCACCTTCTGCGACCACATGACAGTGCTCGGCCAAAAAGCAGATGTCGTGCCGTGCCCGCAGTGACGAAATTTGACACTCCAGCCGCGGTGCGCTGTACACTTTCGCGTCACTCCGGCCGTTCTCAGTACGAGAGCGTCACCGCTTCTGGTCAGCGAACCCAGCGGCTCCGAGGCAGTGGCCGCCGGTCCGCTTCGACTCCAACGCGCAGTATTTGCGACACGAATGCCGGCCCGGCCGCACGAATCTTCCGCCACCCGTTCTGTTGTCAGTGGAGCGGGAGTGTGACGGATGGTTTGTGGACTGTTTTAGGCGATCGCATTTCCGAGCGCTGATCGGCCCGGGAGGAAACGCGGACTATGTGTCAACTGGGCTTGTCACGTTCCCTACGTAGCGCGGGGCGTGGTGGCCGTTGAACAACCGGACCTCTTGCGTGCTGAGTTGACCCCCCATGTCGCGGTGACGTCCGGGCCCCGGTGACACCAGAACGTGCCCTTGCTCGGCGGCGTCCACACCGTGGAAGGGCGAAGTTGAGTGACTCCCCCCGTGCGCGCTGGGGGGCAGCTCAGCGGCCGAGATTGATCCCCAACTGGCCCGTGAAGCGGATCGCGGCGGGTGGCTGGCCGATCTTTCCGGTGGCGTCGCCGTCCGAACCTAGGTTTGCCGTTTTGACCGGCTCGGTTCCTGGAGGCACGCCCTCGGTCACGACGCGCTCGCTCGACAGCCGCGTGATTGCAGCACCGGAAGCCAGTGCCGCGGTTTGCACCAATCCCTCTGGGCGCCCTCGGCTAATAAAGTCAAAGCCTTCGATCCGCTCTCGCAAAAGAGGTTCATCGAGCCGGCGCGGGCGCGTAGGCGGGCGATGGTCATCCACGAGAGTTGCTTCTCGTGCAGTCACAAGCACACCGGGCGCTTGCGGGTCTCGCAAGCTGTGCACCTGAACGGTGCCCTCGATCCCCACGACCTCGGTGATTCGTTCGACGGGGTCGAAACGCACTGCGAACTCGGTACCCCGCACGCCAGCGACGGCCGTTTCTGTGCGAATCTCGTACGAGTTCCCTAGCCGGCGGTAGTACTCGCTCACTGCAGCATTGACTTTGCCGCGCAAAAGCCCAAAGAGCGACCGAGCCTTGCCCTCGCCCGCGCTGAACACGCTTTCGTCCACCGTAACGCGCGAATTTTCCGCCAGACTCAAAACGCTATCGTCGTGAAACACCACGCGAAGTTTGCCGTCCGCGCCGGTCACCAGTACGTCGCCCACGGTCACCGCGGTGCCGATGTCTGCGGCAACAGTACGACCATCGCGCTCGATGTGGGCTTCGCCCTGGAGTGCAGCGACAGTGCCGACCTCCTGCACGTTTGCGCCAGCGACCTTTGCCGCGAGCGCGAGAAGGAATGCCATCCCAACGATGCTTTGCCCCTTCATGGTCAGTACCTCACTTCAACGCTGATGGAGCCGATATGCCGTTCGTACTCGAAGAGTTTGACCCGCTGTAAGCCAATCAACTGCTCGGAGTTCGTAAAGTTCAGTTGCCCGAAATATCCTGCAGTGACTCCAATATGCTCGGTGAGTTGGCGGCGTGCAAGCAAAATGATGCGATGCTCTTGGTCTTTTCGGTTTTGGCTCGGCTCCCGTTCGTACTCTTTGTGGCGAAACGCGTAATCCAATTGGGCATCGACCGACCAGGGCAAGTCGTAGGTAATCCCAAAGCCGAGCTGGTTTGCCGTGTAGGCAAACGCGCGGGAGATCCGCCCCGGCTCGGTTTCCTCTGCCTCGAAGAAGTAAGCGAGGGTCAAATAGCGATTGCGATTTCCCCCTAAGAGGAACGCTTGTGTGACTCCGGGAACATAATTGGTAGAGTCCCGAATGTGGAATTCCGGTTTGAGAAAATCCCGCCGCCGGAGTTGGAACGAAAGCTCCGTCCATCCAAGGCTGCCTTCGGCGATGCGCACGAACGGGACCAAGGTCCCCTCTCTTAGGAAGTCGTCAGCGTCGAGAAGGTAATAGTCGTAGCGTCCAATCGCTCCCCATTCTCCCCACGCGCGGCGATCGGAAAAATTGACCTGTCCCCGGTGATCCTGCAGATCGAAACCACGCAAGCGCACGTGTAGGCTCTGATAAAACTCGTACCCAGCACTGAGCTGCGCTGTGCGGGAACGACCAATTTGATAGTACCCTCCCGCTTGAATCGTACCGCGACCGTCTGCTTGCTGCGTCACGCCCACGTCGCTTTTCGCGAAACTTGCACCGAAGTCGCTCGAGGGAGCCAGAATGACGTTGCTGTCATACTGGAACCCCAATGATCCGAAGATGCTCCAGCGCTCGCGATCAGCGCGGTCGAGCCGGTGCAAAAACTCGCGGGCTTGCTCGGCCACTGCACTGTCGGGCCGCAATTGGACCACTTGCTGGAACTCGTTCCGAGCCTTTGTCCAGTGTGCTTGCTGGTAATCGAGGACACCGAGGTAGTACCGTGCCACCGCTTCGAGTTGTGGGTCCTTCTGTAGAGCCCCCGTGAGGTAAGACCGTGCTTCCTCGCGGCGTTCCAGGCGCACGAGGGCGATGCCGACGTAGAGACTTGCTTGGCCTTCCAATTCGGGGTCGTTCCGAGCGTGCTCGAGAGGTTCGATCGCGGCTTGGTATTCCCCGAGTTCGACCAGTGCCACGCCGAGATCCAACGCAGCCGCGTAGAGCCTCGGTTGGAGTTCCCACGCGCGGCGCAAATCGGCAACAGCACCCGTACGGTCCTCCCGGCGGCCACGGGTGACCCCGCGGTAGTACCAGGCGAGTGGATCGAAAGGATCCGCGCGCACGGCCTGGTCGAAGAGATCCAGGGCTTGCTCCAGCCGCCCAGCGTGAAACTCCAACAAACCTTTGCTGTACAGCCGTTTCGAAAGCTCGCTGGCCTGGCCCGAGTCGGGCATCCAGACCAACCCAACGAACACCACCACCAACCACAACCGCGGATTGCACCTCACCGCCGCACTCCAATTGCAATGTCGACCGGCGTGACTCCCACTCCAAAAATTGCCGTCGCCAGGAGATCCCGCGGAACGTCGATCACGCTCACGCTATTGGTGAACGAGTTCGTTACATAGACAAACTGGCCGTCGGGCCGGAGCGCTAGTGCGGTGGGCTCAGACCCAACTTGCACCCGAGCGCGGACCGTGAAGGAAGGCGCTTCGATCACCGTGACGTCGTTGGTTACCCGGTTGGCTACGTAAATGGTGCTGCCATCCGGGGTTACAGCCACGGCTTGAGGTGAGCGTCCCACAGCTACCCGCGCCACGATTCGCTCCTCTGCCAAGTCTACAACGGCAAGCGAATGGGCGGCCCCGTTCGCGACGTAAAGCCGTGCATTGCCTGGCGCTACGGCAAGAGCTTGGGGCCGCGCTTCGGCCGGAAGGAAGCCAAGGGTCTCGCCGTCTGGGATGCGAAGAACGCGCACACGGTCTACGAGTTGCTCTGCAACAAACGCGCGCGTACTGGTTTCGTCGAACGCCACGCTCGTAGGCATTCCGACAAGGCCGACGTTGCCGACAACTCGCATGGAGGCGCGCTCGAGCAAGGTGAGGGATCCTTCGAGCTGATTGACCACGGCGATCCAGCGGTCGTCTGGCGATACTTCGACGGCAACCGGCCGAGCACCCACCGGGATGCTACTCACCCGTTCCCGGCGGTCGAGGTCGATCAGGGAGAGCTCATTGGTGAATGCATTGGCCACGTAGGCCCAACGAGCGTCTCCGCTCAGCGCAACCGCCGCGGGGTGGTCGCCAGCCGGAATGGTGTCGAGCAAGCGATTCGTGGCTGTGTCGATGATGGCCAACGAGTCGTCATTGAAATTCGCTACGTACGCGAACGTTCGCGGCTCAGGAGTTGGGGTGGAACTTGGCGTCGCAGTGGGCGAGTTCGTCGGGGTCTCCGTTGGAGTGTAAGTAAAAGTTGCCGTAGCGGTGGGTGTGGGGGTTTCTGTGGGCGTTGTGGACGGAGTGTGCGTTGGCGTGTCCGTGGGCGTTGGAGAGGGCGACGGCGAGAAGCTGGGCGTGGGAGTTGGGGTCGGTGTACTGGTAGGCGTTTCGGTTGGAGTCAGGCTAGGTGTGGAGGTGACGGTAGGGGTCGGTGTGGGGGTGAACGTGAGCGTGTGCGTAGGTGTATGAGTTGGAGTCACTGTAGGACTCGAAGTGGCTGTACGCGTCGGGGTGGATGTTGGCGTGAGTGTCGGGGAAGAGGTGGGTGTGAGGCTGGGGGTTCGGGTTGGGGTCGACGTCGGCGTTGGCGAGGGGGTCCACGTCGCCGTGGGTGTTCCCGCAACCACGCTGAACGGGTAGGAGAAATCGAGCCTCCGCGGGTTGGCGCCGCTCGTGAGAGCCTGCACGCGCAAGCTGGCGTTCCCGACCAGTAGGGGGTGCCACGAGGCAACGAGGGTAAATCCTTGTACGCCCAGCAAACCGGTTGCAGAACAAGGTGTCCCCGAACGATCGTTACACGGGATTGCTTGGAACTCGAGCGCCTGCAGGTCGGCCCCAATCTGTCCGCTGAGACGCAGGCTCTCCGGAGCAATGGCTTGGGTCGCATCGGCTACGAGCAGGCGCACGGCAACCGGGGCGATCACTCGACCGCCAGGAACGGGGTCGAGAGGAAGGGCGAACGGCTGGGACAGGACTGTGATCGGACCAGATCCGCCACGCCCACCAGCGACAATTTGCACCTGGGTGGCGGCGCTCTGGTAAGTCGGTGCGGCGGGAAGATCGGTACGGCAGGCTTGCCCGACGCCGCGGGGGTCCGTGGTGCAGACGGAAAACGGCCCGCCTTCGTTCGGGGCTGGAGCATAGTCCACGGCGTAGGCCGAAAGCTCTACCACGGCTGAGCCTTCGGCGAGTTCATCGATCACCACGATGCGGGATCCAGAAAAGGGGTCCACAGGGACGTCCTCCGGGCGTGCGGCGAGGCAGCAAGAACGCCCCACAGCGTCGCGAACGACGATGCGTACGGTGACAGCCGCTTTCGGAAGCTGCGGGCTAAAAGTGCCGCCAGGCTGTTCCCAGTTTGCTTGAAGCGCCAGGGCGCCAACGTTGGGAGACACCGTGCCGCCACCCCCACCACTCGTGCACGCTGTGAGGGTCGTAGCGAGGCTGGCCGCAAAGATGGCCAAGACAAGGCGCGAACTTGTAGGTCGTCGCTGCTGGATGTTCCTCCTCCCGCCCATGAACAAAGACCCCACAGCCCCGGTCGTCACTCGTGCCCTCGCGTTTAGTCCGCACAGCGCGCGAAGTAAAGCGGAATTTGGAGACAGGGGGTCGTAACTATCAGGATTTCTTTTCTGCGCTTTAGTCGAATTCCACGGTGGCCTTATTGCACGACCCGTAGGCTTCTGACTAGAAGGCGCGCTTGCCGCATGTCACAGATCTTCCATCGCAGTGCAAACGCGCTCGCGCGCGGAACAATTTTCGGTGCTGTTTTTGTGCTGGGTGCGCTCGGCTACGCGCTCATGGTGCTGAACCGCTCGGGCTACGTGACGGGTGCCCATGTGGCGATCGAGCAGCCGGTTCCGTTCAGCCACAAGCACCACGCGAACGAGTTGGGCATCGACTGCCGGTACTGCCACACTGCGGTGGAAGTCTCGGCCTCCGCGGGAATTCCGCCCACGAAAACGTGTATGAACTGCCACTCGCAAATCTGGGCGGATAGCCCCACGCTCGAGCCCGTGCGGGCAAGTTTTGCTACCGACCAGTCGATTCCCTGGATCAAGGTCCACGACCTCCCAGATTTTGTGTACTTCGACCACAGCATCCACGTTGCCAAAGGGATTGGTTGTGCGAGCTGCCACGGGCGCGTGGATCAAATGAACCTTACTTGGCAGGAGAATTCGCTCCAAATGGAGTGGTGTTTGAACTGCCACCGCCACCCCGAGCAGTTTGTTCGCCCACGCGAGCAAGTGTTTAACATGGCTTACAAGTTACCGGGCAAAGAACAGCGGGCGCGGGGGGAAGAGTTGGTTGCGCAGTACAACATCCATAAAGAGCAGCTAACCAACTGCTCGATTTGTCACCGGTGATGCAGGATGAAAGACGAGCAACAGCATCTGGCACAATCGGACGAGTTTGTGCCTGAATCGACAGCATACGACTGGGCGGCACTGCGCAGCAAACTTGCAGCGGCAACCGGCCGGAAGTACTGGCGAAGCCTCGAGGAGTTAGCTGACAGCGAGGGCTTCCGTGCCTTTTTGGAAGCGGAGTTCCCGAGGCAAGCATCGGTGTTGGATGTGTTAGGCCGCCGGCAGTTCTTGCAACTGATGGGGGCGTCGTTGGGGCTGGCGGGCCTGAGTGCCTGCACCAAGCAGCCGGTGGAAAAAATCTACCCGTACGTAAAGCCGCCGGAAGAAGTCGTTCCCGGACAGCCGCTGTATTTTGCAACCGCTTTGCCTCTGAGTGGCTTTGGGCGTGGCGTGTTGGTGGAAAGCCACATGGGGCGGCCAACGAAGGTCGAAGGGAACCCAGATCACCCGGCAAGCTTGGGTGCCACGGACATTTACGCCCAAGCAGACATTTTGACCTTGTACGACCCCGATCGCTCGCAGGCGGTCCGGTTTGCTGGCGTGATTCGGCCTTGGTCGGCGTTTGTGAATGTGGCGCAAGCGGAACTCGAACGCCTCAAAGGCCAACAGGGGGCTGGCTTGCGCATCCTTACGGAGACGGTCACGTCTCCGAGCCTCGCCGCGCAGATTCGTTCCTTGCTCGCGGAGTTGCCGCAGGCGCGCTGGCACGCCTTCGAGCCCGTGAATCGCGACCACGTCCTTGCCGGGGCCCGCGCCGCCTTCGGAGAGGCTGTGGAGCCGGTGTGCCACGTAGAGGCGGCCAACGTGCTGCTGTGCATTGAAGCAGACTTGTTCGGGCCGCACCCGGGCGGGGTTCGTTACGCGCGGGAGTTTGCCCGGCGCCGCCGTGTCGAAGAGCAAAACGGCGCCGCAATGAACCGGCTTTACGTGGTGGAGTCTGTTCCGAGCATCACTGGGTCGGTGGCGGACCATCGCTTGCCGTTGCGTCCCAGCGAGTGCGAGGCCTTTGTGCGGGCGCTGGCTTCGGTCCTGGGCTTGCCAGTGCAGATGTCTGCGAGCATGCAGCCTCACCGGGCATGGATCGAGGCGTTGGCAAAGGACCTCGCGCGGAATCGGGGTCGCAGCCTGATCGTTGCCGGCGAAGCACTGGGTCCAGCGGTGCATGGGTTGGTGTTCGCCATCAACGAGGCTTTAGGGAACCTCGGCAAGACGATCGAACTCGTCGAGCCGATTGCGCAAAGCCCGCAACCGCAAATGGAGTCGCTCCAGGCGCTGGTGGCGGACATGGACGCCGGCAAGGTGGACTTGTTGCTCATTCTTGGTGGAAATCCGGTATACACCGCGCCCGCTGACCTGCGCTTTGCCGAGCGACTGCAGAAGGTCCGCCTGCGGGTTCACTTGTCGTTGTACGAGGACGAGACCTCGCAGTTGTGCCACTGGCATCTTCCGGAAGCGCACTCGCTGGAGTCTTGGGGCGATGTGCGTGCGTACGACGGTACCGTGACCATTGCTCAGCCTCTGATCGCCCCGCTGTACGAGGGCAAAACGGCCTTCGAGGTGTTGGCTGCTTTCTCCAGCAAGCCAAGCCGTACTGCATACGATGTGGTTCGCGACTACTGGAAGTCGGTGTGGGGCGAAGCCGATTTTGAGCGCCGCTGGCGGCGTGCGTTGCACGACGGAGTCGTGGAAGGCACGCAAGCACCCGCGAAGGCGGTGTCTCTGCGTGGGGATTTCTTCCAGAGTTTGCGCCCGTTGGTGGCCTCTCCCGCCGGGCTGGAGCTGGTGCTGCGGCCGGATCCGACGGTGTACGACGGACGGTACGCGAACAATGGCTGGCTCCAAGAACTTCCCAAGCCACTCACAAAATTGACTTGGGACAACGCCGCCCACGTGGCGCCTGCCACCGCAGCGCGGCTGGGTTTGCAAAACGGCGACGTTGTCGAGGTGGTCGCTCAGGATCGGCGGGTAGAAGCACCGGTGTGGATCCAACCCGGGCAAGCACTCGATACTGTGGTGCTGCACTGGGGTTATGGACGCTCCCACGCTGGTCGCGTCGGCAGTGGAATCGGGGTGAACGCGTTTGCCCTGTCGGCGTCGCCGGCGTTTTGGGGGATGGCTGGCGCAGAAGTGCGCAAAACTTCGCGTCGCTACCGGCTGGTCTCTACGCAAGATCACTTTAGCCTCGAAGGGCGGGACATCGTTCGTCGCGGCACGTTGGAGCAGTATCGACACGACCCCAGCTTGGCTCCGCATGGCCATGGGGCGCAAAAGCACGAGGAGCTCCCCTCGATGTATCCTGGCTTTGCCTACAACGGCCATGCGTGGGCAATGTCGATCGATCTAAGCGCCTGCATTGGCTGTGGGGCGTGCACGATCGCGTGCGTCGCGGAAAACAACATCGCGGTGGTGGGCAAAGACCAAGTCGGACGCGGGCGCGAGATGCACTGGATTCGGGTGGACCGTTATTACGAAGGCGACTTGGACCACCCGGAGTTCATCCACCAGCCGATCCCCTGCCAGCAGTGTGAAAACGCTCCTTGCGAATTGGTGTGCCCGGTCAACGCCACGGTGCACAGTGCTGAGGGGCTGAACGACATGGTGTACAACCGCTGCGTGGGCACGAAGTACTGCTCCAACAACTGCCCCTATAAGGTGCGGCGGTTCAATTTCTACCTCTATCAAGACTGGTACACCGAAAGCCTCAAGTTGATGCGCAACCCCGATGTCACCGTGCGCAGTCGCGGCGTGATGGAAAAGTGCACCTATTGCGTGCAGCGAATCAATGCGGCCCGAATCGACGCAAAACGCGAGGGTCGCCCGATTCGCGACGGGGAAATTCTCACGGCGTGCCAGCAGGTATGTCCGACAGAAGCGATCGTGTTTGGCGACTTGAACGATCCGAACAGCCGGGTCGCAAAACTGCGCAAGCTTCCGCGCACGTATCAATTGTTGGAAGAGTTGAACACGCGGCCGCGCACAACGTATCTCGCTGCTGTTCGTAATCCGAATCCCGAGCTTACCTCAGGAAAGGAACACGCATGAGCGCACCTGCACGGGATCTCGGCCCGATCATTGGCCCGGGCCATACGTTCGAGACGGTTACCGACAAGATTGCCGCAGTGGTGCTCTCGGAAACCCGGCGTGGATGGATGCTGGGTTTCGGGGTTTCGTTTGTCTTGCTCACGGTTTTCCTGCAGTGCGTTGCGGTCTTGTTCGTGCGCGGCATCGGCATCTGGGGCATCAACATTCCCGTCGGCTGGGGCTTTGACATCATCAACTTCGTTTGGTGGATCGGAATCGGCCACGCCGGTACCCTGATTTCAGCCATTTTGCTGCTGTTCCGGCAAACCTGGCGTACATCCATCAACCGCTTTGCCGAGGCAATGACCTTGTTTGCTGTGGCCTGCGCAGGGCTCTACCCGGTCCTGCACCTCGGCCGCCCGTGGCTGTTTTACTGGCTCCTCCCTTACCCAAATGCCATGGGCATGTGGCCGAACTTCCGCAGCCCGCTGATGTGGGACGTCTTCGCGGTGTCCACGTACGCAACCGTTTCGGCCATGTTCTGGTTTGTGGGTCTCATCCCCGACTTGGCCACTTTGCGTGATCGCTCCACCAACAAGATCGCGCGCGTGATTTACGGCATCTTGGCCATGGGCTGGCGCGGTTCGGCACGCCACTGGAACCGATACGAAACCGCCTACCTGCTCTTAGCCGGCCTCTCGACTCCTCTGGTGGTATCCGTGCACAGCGTGGTGTCTTTCGACTTCGCTGTCGGCATCATCCCGGGCTGGCATGCGACCATCTTCCCACCGTACTTCGTGGCTGGAGCCATTTATGCCGGCTTTGCCATGGTGCTCACACTCACCATCCCGCTGCGCCGTTATTACGGGCTCGAAGACTTCATCACCATGCGCCACATCAATTACATGGCGCGGGTGATGCTCGCGACCGGCCTTGTCGTTGCGTACGGCTACATGATGGAAGTGTTCATGGCCTGGTACAGCGGGAACATGTTCGAAGAGTTCATGGTGAAGAACCGTCTTACTGGTCCCTACCGCACCTTGTACTTTGCCCTGATCCTCACCAACGTGATCATTCCGCAGCTTTTGTGGTTCCAGCGGGTTCGAACGAATATCCCGCTGCTCTTCGCAGTGGCCATGTCGATCAACATTGGCATGTGGCTCGAGCGATACGTGATTATCGTGGTGAGCCTGCACCGCGATTTTCTCCCCTCTTCGTGGGGCATGTACGCGGGAACGATTTACGACTACGGCACGTTCATTGGCACGATCGGCTTGTTCTTGACCTTGCTGTTCCTGTTTATCCGCTTGCTCCCGATGATCTCGATCTTCGAGATGCGCACGCTGTTGCCTGAGGCGAAGGTGAAGGAGAAACACCCATGACGGTGCGCGTTCCGCTTTACGGCCTCATGGCGGAATTTGCCGATGTGAACCAGCTTGTCGCAGCCATTCGCAAGCTGCGCCAAATGGGCTACCGGCGAATGGATGCATACACGCCGTTCCCGGTGGAGGAGGTATGGGAGGAGCTCGGAGTTCACCGGAACTTGGTCGCCTTCCTGGTGTTTTGTGGAGGGCTCACAGGGGCACTCTTTGGGCTAGGCTTGCAGTACTGGACGTCCGTGATCGACTACCCCATCAATGTGGGAGGGCGCCCGTTGTTTAGCGCTCCCGCGTTTGTCCCCATCATTTTCGAGTGCACGGTGTTGTTCGCCGCGCTGACGGCAGTGTTGGGGATGTTGGCGCTGAATGGGCTGCCTGCGCCGTACCATCCGGTCTTTAACGTGCCGCGCTTTGCGCTGGCGTCGCGCGACCGGTTCTTCTTGTGCGTGGAGGCCAGCGATCCTCTGTTCGACCGCGAAGGGACGCGCCGGGTACTGGAATCGTTATCGCCAGTTGCAGTTTCTGAGGTGACCGACTGATGCACCGGATACGACGGGGATGGGCTTACGTCCTTGGGCTGATGAGCGCAGCGGTGTTGTGGAGCGGCTGCCGTCAAGACATGCACGACCAGCCAAAGTACAAGGGCTTTCGCCCGAGCGCATTCTTTGCCGATGGTCGGTCGGTGCGGCCGCTCGTTCCCGGTACCGTCGCACGGGGCCATTTGAACGACGATGCCTTGCTGTTCACTGGGAAGGTGGGAGAAAACTTCAGTCCGGAGTTCCCATTTCCGGTCACCCGTGCAGTGCTGGAGCGGGGACAAGAGCGTTACAACATCTACTGCTCTCCGTGCCACGACCGCGTCGGCACGGGCCAAGGGATGATTGTTCAGCGTGGGTACAAGCAGCCACCCTCTTTCCATCAAGATCGGTTGCGGCAGCAGGCTCCGGGATACTTCTTCCACGTGATCAGCAACGGCTTCGGGGTGATGCCAGACTACGCCGCGCAAATCCCTGTGCGCGACCGTTGGGCGATCGTGGCGTACATTCGGGCTTTGCAACTCAGCCAGCATGCATCGATCAGCGACGTTCCGGAGCCCGATCGACCCAAACTCGATCAAGCGGCTGTGACCACAAAATCGCAAGCAGGTGCCTCGCATGACTGACCGCATACCCGATCGAAGTAAATACATCTTGCCGGCAGATCACCCGCTTGCCCGCGTACGCCCGGCGGCACTGGGGGTGGGCGCTGTGGCGCTGGCAATTTCCCTTGCCGGCGCGTTGATCGACCGGCAGCAGTTTTTTCAGTCTTATTTGTTCGGCTTTCTGTTTTGGTTCGGCATTGCCATTGGCTCGCTCGCGCTCCTGATGATTTATCATGTAACCGGTGGCGCGTGGGGATCGGTGATTCGCCGTAGCCTCGAATCGGCGGTGCGAACCTTCCCCTTGCTTGCTGTGCTGTTCGTGCCCATCGTGCTCGGCGCGCACACGCTGTACGAATGGGCAGATGCGGCCAAAGTGGCTCACGACCCGCTCTTGCAGCACAAGAGTGTGTATTTGAACGTGCCGTTCTTCATCGGTCGCGCCGTGTTGTACTTTGTCGTGTGGACGCTGCTGGCAACGTTTCTTTGGCGGTGGTCCGATGCGCAAGAAAACGGCGAAGAGCGAGCAATTGGGTGGCTGGAAAACTTGAGCCGCGGCGGCCTTGTCGCGCTGGGGCTGACCTTCACGTTTGCGGCCGTGGATTGGGCTATGTCGCTCGAGCCTCACTGGTACTCGACGTTGTACGGCGTCTTGGTCATGGGCGGCTGTTTGCTCAGTGCCATGGCGTTCATGATTCAAATCGTTGCCTTATTGGCAACCAAAGGGCCGCTGAGCGGAGTGGTGCAGCCGATGCAGTTCCACGACCTCGGCAAGCTCATGTTCGCGTTCGTCATGCTGTGGGCATATTTCTCGTTGTCGCAACTGCTCATCATGTGGTCGGGCAACTTGCCCGAAGAAATTCCTTGGTACCTGAAACGGATGAGCGGGGGATGGCAGTACGTCGGTGCCTGTTTGATCGTGTTTCACTTTGCCCTGCCCTTCGTCATTCTGTTATCGCGCGACGTCAAGCGCAACGCTCGTTTAGTGGCAAAGGTGGCATTGTTTATCTTGTGCGTGCGGGCGATCGAAGTGTACTGGCTTCTCACTCCCGCGTTCTCGCCCCATCACTTCCGTTTCCATTGGCTGTACGTCAGCACGTGGCTGGGTGTGGGTGGCGTTTGGTTGTGGGCATTCACGGGGGGACTGCGGAATCGCCCGCTCATTGTGTGGAATGACCCGTCGTTCCCGACGGCAGGAGGTCACGCATGAGCCATTCTGCCACGAGTCGTCCGGGCCAAACGATGCCAGCTCACGAAACTCGCGACTTGCGTGCGCGGCCGATCGTGGTTGCCACCGTAGTCGGCGTGTTGGTGACCGTGGGAATTTTCGCGGGGTTGTACGTGCTCACGGCCGCGCTCGATCGCTACGTACAGCGCACAGCACCATCGCCGAATCCGTTAGCAGCGGTCGCACCCAAGGAGCCGCCGGCTCCCCGGCTGCAGCCTGCACCCGTGAAAGACTTGCTCGAACTCCGTGCCTGGGAGGATAGCCAGCTGCACCACTACGGATGGGTCGACAAGGCGAATGGGATTGCCCGCATCCCGATCGAACGGGCGATCGAAATTTTGGCCGAGCGTGGCCTGCCGGCGAGACCGGAGGAGCAGAAGAAATGAAGGAGCGGTTTGCTGCTGCGGTCGCGTGCGTGCTGCTGTGCGCCTCCGGGGCGCGCGCGGTGCGCCTACCGGCGAATACCGGAGAACCTTCTGGCTCTCCGCCCATCTTGCAACGGGTCGACTTCGAGCAGCGTCTGGGCACGCAAGTGCCGCTGGATTTGCCGTTCCGCGACGAGACGGGTCGCACCGTGCGGCTTGGGGACTACTTTCAGGGAAAACCGGTGGTGCTCACGCTCTCGTATTACGAGTGCCCCATGCTGTGCACGCTGGTCCTCAATGGCTTGACCAGCGCACTTCGCGCCCTTCGGTTCGACCTGGGAAAAGAGTTCGTGGCCATCAATGTATCCTTCAACCCGCGCGAGACTCCCGAGCTCGCGGCGGCCAAAAAGGCCACGTACTTGAAGGAGTACCGACGTCCGGGCAGCGAAGCAGGTTGGCACTTTCTCACGGGAGACGAGGAATCCATTCGCCGTCTCACCGAGGCTGTCGGATTCCAATATGCGTGGGACGAGCGCAACCAGCAGTACGCGCACGCAACGGGACTCGTGGTTCTCACCCCGGGAGGCCAGATCGCCCGCTACTTTTATGGGGTAGAGTTCTCGCCCCGTGATTTGCGCTTCGCGCTCATCGAGGCTGCGCAGGGCAAGATCGGGTCGCCGGTGGATAAGCTCCTGCTCTATTGCTTCCACTACGATCCGAGCACTGGGCGGTACAGTGCGTTGGCGTTGAATTCGATTCGTATTGGGGGAGTGCTCACTGTGGCTGCGTTGATTTCGTTTATCGTGGTGATGCTGCGACGGGAACGGCGTGCGGCGACGAACGCCCCAACGTGGACCCCTGGTGGAGTCACGCCCCGACCTTGAACGTGGAGTAGCGACCAAGCATGGCTTCGAACTTTGCTCTCTTTCCGGAACGTGCGTCGACCGTAGCTGGAGAAGTCGACGCGTTGTACCTGTTCTTGGTGGCCGTGAGCGCGTTTTTCGCCGTGCTGATCGCGGCGCTCGTGGTCGTATTCGCGGTGAAGTACCGCCGCCGCAGCGAAGACGAGCGCCCGCCTGGCATTCACGGCTCGTTAGCTTTGGAGCTGGCCTGGACCATCATTCCCTTCGGGATTGCGATGGTGATGTTTTTCTGGGGAGCCAAGGTGTACGTCAGTCTCGCCGTGCCTCCGCCCAATGCCATGGAAGTGTTTGTCGTAGGCAAACAGTGGATGTGGAAGCTGCAGCACCTCGAAGGCAAGAGGGAAATCAACGAGCTTCACGTACCCGTGGGCCAGCCCATCAAGCTCACGATGACATCCGAAGATGTCATCCATAGCTTTTACGTCCCCGCCTTTCGGATCAAACAAGACGCGATTCCTGGCCGGTACACTACTGCTTGGTTCGAAGCGACGAAAACCGGCACGTACCACCTGTTTTGCGCCGAGTACTGCGGTACCGAGCATGCGAAGATGATCGGGCGCATCGTCGTAATGGAACCGAGGGAATACGAGGCTTGGTTGAGCGGCGCAGCACAAGCAGCAGTTGCGGCTCCGGCGGCCAAACCAGAAGATCAGCAAGCCACCATGGCGGCTGCGGGCGCCGAGCTGTTCAAGAAACTCGGTTGCGTGAGCTGTCACCGCGCCCAAGCAGGAGCACTCGGCCCTTCGCTGGCAAACTTGTTTGGCCACTCGGTTTCCTTACAAGATGGATCGACGGTGACGGCCGACGAGGACTACATCCGAGAGTCCATCCTCAATCCGCAGGCGAAAATCGTAGCCGGCTACCAGCCGATCATGCCCACGTTCAAGGGCTTGGTGACCGAGGAGCAACTGATGCAACTGATTGCGTACATCAAGACGGGCAAGGCGGGTACGGAAACCCCATGAAGTGCGCGAGACGTGCAGTTAGGTGGTTGAAACCATGAACGGTGCAGAAACTCGTACCAATTACCTGAACGCAGAGTATGGCCTGCTGTCGTGGTTGCTCACGCGTGACCACAAGCGCATCGCGATTTTGTATCTCATCTCCGTCACCATCATGTTCGCGATTGGCGGGCTGTTTGCTGCTGCCGTGCGACTCGAGCTGCTCACCCCGCAGGGAGACCTCCTGGCGGCGGACACTTACAACAAGATGTTCTCGATGCACGGCATCATCATGGTGTTCTTCTTTTTGTTGCCCGCGATCCCAGCAACCCTTGGCAACTTCCTGATCCCCATGATGATCGGGGCGCGCGATTTGGCGTTCCCGCGAATTAACTTGTTGAGCTGGTATTTGTATGTGCTGGGCGCGCTGTTCACCCTCTACGCGATGATTGCGGGCGGCGTGGATACTGGCTGGACGTTTTATACCCCGTTCAGCACTTCTGCATCGAACACCAATGTGATCCCGACGGCCATTGGAATTTTCATCAACGGGTTCTCGGGGATTCTTACCGGTTTGAACTTCATCGTGACCATTCACCGTATGCGGGCACCGGGCCTGACTTGGTTCCGGTTGCCGCTGTTCGTATGGGCACACTACGCCACGAGTTTGATTCAGGTGCTTGGCACTCCCGTATTGGCGATCACGCTCGTGATGGTGGCGCTGGAGCGCGCGTTCCACTTCGGTATTTTCGACCCGGCCTATGGGGGCGACCCGATCCTGTTCCAACACTTGTTCTGGTTTTACTCGCACCCTGCAGTGTACATCATGATCTTGCCCGCGATGGGTGTGATCAGCGAACTCGTGACCTGTTTCTCCCGCAAGAGCATTTTTGGTTACAGCTTTGTTGCGCTTTCCTCGGTGGCCATCGCCGTGCTCGGATTCCTGGTGTGGGCTCACCACATGTTCGTGACTGGCATGTCGGTGTACGCGGCAATGATCTTCTCGTTCATCAGCTTCGGCGTGGCCATCCCTTCGGCCGTGAAGGTGTTCAACTGGACCGCAACTTTGTACAAAGGCTCCGTTTCCTACGCGGCGCCCATGCTGTACGCCCTCGGATTCATCGGGCTGTTCACGATCGGAGGGCTCACGGGGCTGTTCCTGGCAACCTTGGGCGTCGACGTCCATGTGACCGACACCTACTTCGTCGTGGCCCACTTCCACTACGTGATGGTCGGCGGCACGATCATGGCCTACCTTGGGGGCTTGCACTTCTGGTGGCCGAAAATCACCGGCCGCTTGTACCCCGAGATTTGGGCACGTATTTCTGCGGCAATCGTATTTCTCGGATTCAACCTCACATTTTTCCCCCAGTTCATTCTTGGTTACTTGGGAATGCCGCGCCGCTACCACGTATACCCCGACGAGTTTCAAGTCTTGAACGTGCTTTCCACTGCCGGCGCATCGATCTTAGGGGTGGGCTACCTGTTGCCGTTCATTTACCTAGGCTGGTCGATGCGGTACGGCGCGCTCGCGCCGGCCAATCCGTGGGGCGCTACAGGACTCGAGTGGGAAACTCCCTCGCCTCCACCGACGGAGAACTTTGAAACGCCGCCGGTCGTGACCCGGCCCGCGTACGCCTACGATTTAGAGGAGGTGACCGTTGGCTAGCACAGCTACCGTGGCTGCAAGGCACGCTGCGCATGTCCAGCACCAGTTCGACGATGCCGAGCAGCAATACAGCGCTGCTGTACTCGGCATGTGGGCATTCCTGATCCAGGAGGTCATGTTCTTTGGCGGCCTGTTCTTGGCCTATGCCATTTATCGTGCGAGCTACCCGGAGGCCTTCGCTCACGGTAGCCACCACCTGGACGTGACCTTAGGTGCCTTCAATACCGCTGTGCTGATCGCCTCGAGCCTGACCATGGCCTTGGCAGTGCACGCGGCCCAAACGGGTCATCGGGCGCAGTTGATCCTGTTTTTGTTTCTTACTTTGCTGTTGGGCTCCACCTTTCTCGGCGTGAAGGCGATCGAGTACAGCCACAAGTGGCACGAGGGGTTGGTCCCGGGATTACAGTGGCGACTGGAGGGCCCCGATGCTCGCCATCAGTTGATCTTTTTCTCGCTGTACTTCGCCATGACAGGCATGCACGCCTTGCACATGGTGGTGGGTGCCATAGGCCTGATCGTCCTTCTGTTTTTCGCGTTGCAAGGGAAGTACAGCGCGGAATACAACACGCCGGTGGAGATGTTCGGCCTGTACTGGCACTTCGTGGACATCGTGTGGATCTTCTTGTTCCCGCTACTCTACTTGTTTGCTCGCCACTGAGGAGGAACTCCGAACCATGTCGTCGCACGTCGTACCGACACGCGTCTACTTCGCGATCTTTCTGGCGTTGATGGTGCTCACCGCAATGACGGTAGCGGTGGCCTATGTCGATCTCGGCGTGTTCAACAACGTTGTCGCTCTGGCGATCGCGTGCACAAAAGCCGCGTTGGTCGTCTTGTACTTCATGCACGTTCGTTACAGCGATCATTTGGTCAAGCTTTCCATCCTCATTGGCATCTTGTTCTTGATGATCTTGTTCGGCTTCACGCTTGCCGACCCGCTCACCCGACAGTGGGTGCGCCCCATCCAGTACATCTGGTAGTTCTTCTGGGTTAGCGGCACCCGGGCGATTAGCTCCGGCTCGAGTCCGGTAGCGGTCGATCACGGTAGGCTCGACCTACGCCCGCGCGTGTGGCAGGGAAACTAGCGACACCCCATAGCCCGAAGATGGAGGAGGAAGCGCGATGCCCACGCCGCTGGAGGGAATCCGAGTGGTCGATTGGACGATTTGGCAGCAGGGCCCTGTTGCCTCGGCCATGCTTGGCGACTTGGGCGCTGAGGTCATTAAGATCGAACAGCGCGAGAGCGGAGATCCCGGCCGCGGTATTCTGAAGATGAGCGGCATCGACTTGAGCGACCGGCCGAACTTTTACTTCGAGGCCAACAATCGCAACAAGCTCGGGATGGCAATCGACCTGAAGAAACCGGAGGGGCGAGAAATCGTGTACCGCTTGGTGGAGAAGTCGGACGTGTTCATCCAGAACTTCCGTCTGGGTGTCGCTGAGCGGTTGGGGCTTGGATACGAAGACCTGGCTAAGCGAAATCCCCGCCTGATTTACGCGAGTGCGACTGGCTATGGCGAGCGCGGGCCGGAAGCAGGGGACCCGTCGTTCGACCAAATGGGGCTGGCTCGCTCTGGTTTCATGTATGCGGTTGGCGAGCCAGACATGCCACCGTTACAAGTGGCCGGCGGCATCGCGGATCAAATGGGCGCAATCATGCTTGCCTACGGCGTGCTTGCTGCGCTCATTGCCCGCGAGCGCTACGGCGTTGGCCAAAAGGTAGACGCTTCCCATTTGGGCAGCATGATTTGGCTGCAGGGGTTGTCGGTGTCCTCGCGCGCCATGATGGGGTTTGCGATTCCGCGGCTACCGCGAAAGTTCGCCGCCAACCCTCTTTGGAATCACTACCGTTGCCAAGACGGACTGTGGATTTGCCTGGGGATGTTGCAGCCCGACCGTTACTGGGCGGATTTCGTGCGCGTTCTCGGACACCCGGAGCTGGCGACGGACCCGCGCTTTGCCGACTTGCGAGCACGCGCTGCCCACGCTGCCGAGGCAGTGGAAATTTTGGACAACATTTTTGCCACCCGGCCGCGGGCGGAGTGGGTCGAAATTTTGCGCCAAGGTGGGGATTTCATTTTCACCGTGGTGAACACGGTGGACGACCTTCCGAACGACCCTCAAGTGACTGCGAACGATTACATCGTGCCCTTTGAACATCCACGGTTCGGGCCCACCAGTATTGTGGGCTTGCCAGTGCACTTGAGTGCCACGCCTGGCAGCATCCGCCTCCCTGCGCCAGAGTTCGGCCAGCACACAGAAGAAATCTTGGTCCGGTTGCTTGGCTACACGTGGGACGATGTTGCCGCGCTCAAGGAACGCGAGGTCATTTAGAATCGACAGGATAATGCTCGCGCACCCAGGCGAGAGCGGCTTCGCGGGTGACAAGAGTTCCATCGAGCTGCAGGTCGCGGACCTTTCGCAAAATTTCGCCGAGTTGTGGTCCGGGGCGGTAGCCGAGAGGTAGAAGGTCTCGCCCGCGCAAGAGCGCAGGGGGCAACGAGCCCTGTTTGCGGAATTCTTCCAGCTTTGCTCGACAAAATTCCCAGGTTTCGAGATTCCGGTTGGACGCCAAGATGTCCATGCGAATGAGCTCCAGAAGCTCGTCGATGCCCTCTTGAGCCAAAAAGCGCTTGAGGGTGCTCGGCCGCATCTCCCGAGCATGGATGTGGCGCAAGTGCTCACGCACGAGAAACGCCACGCGCTCCCAAGTTTCTCGACTCCGGCGCAGCCGCTGGCAAATCTCGACCGCCATTTCTGCCCCACGTTCGCAGTGCCCATAAAACGTAATCCGGCCGTTGCTTCGCGCCTGCGTTACAGGCTTCCCCACATCGTGCAGTAAAGCGCCTAAGGCCAGGGTCACTGTGGGCCGCTCCAGTTGCTCGATTACGAGCAGCGTGTGTGTCCACACGTCTCCTTCGGGATGGTTGTCGGGCGATTGCTCCACGCCTTTCATCGCGGCAACCTCGGGGAGGATGTGCAAGAGCAGCGTTGTGGCATCCAACAGCTCGAATGCCCGGCGCGCAGCCCCGCGCTCACCTTCGGTGAGCATGCGCACGATTTCGTCGCCAATGCGCTCCCAAGAAATGTCGCAGATTGTGTGCGCATTTGCCTGGATTGCCGCGAATGTTGCCGGCTCGATTTCGAAGCCAAGCACTGCGGCGAAACGGACCGCCCGCAACATACGGAGGCGGTCTTCAGCAATACGCGCCGCTGGATCGCCAATCGCCCGTAGGAGTTTCCGCTCTAGGTCTTCCCGGCCACCGACAAAGTCCAAGACTTGGTTGGTCGCGGGATCTAGAAACATTCCGTTGATCGTGAAGTCGCGCCGCTGCGCGTCGGCCTCTGGGGTAGTAAAGCGCACTCGGACAGGACGCCGCCCGTCGACGTACTCTTCGTCCGTACGGAAGGTGGCAACTTCGATCGGGGGCCCGTAATCCGCCACCAGTACCACGCCGAATTGCGCTCCCACAGGGATCGTCCGCCGGAAGAGTTTTTGGACCTCTGTGGCCGGAGCATTGGTTGCCACGTCGAAGTCTTTGGGTTCCCGGCCCAGCAGAAGGTCCCGCACGCACCCTCCAGCGAGCAGGGCGACAAAGCCCGCCTGGCGCAGGCGGTCGGCAATTTGGCGTGCAGCGCGCTCTTTTTCCGACACCAGAGGGGATGCTCGCAAGCTGCGAACGCAGGCGCAAGCGGCGCGCGAGGGTACGCTCTCATTGCCGTACGGCCGAGCGCTGCCGCACAAGCACCCAGCGTCCAGAAAGGAACGTTCCGCGAGCTTATCCCGGAGAGGACGAACCTTTGCGCTGGCGCTTACGCCACCACAGGGCTGCGAGGCCAGTGGCCCACAAAACTGCTGCCGAGCGAGATCGCGGAGCAGCGGGGTCCAAATCGCAAGAGCAAGCGTCGCGGTCCAACGGCCCGAGCACCGTGCCGGTTGGCGTCGGCGTGGCCCCAGTGGGTGTGGTCGGCACAGGGGTCGTCGGCGTTACCGACGGTGTGACCGGCGTCGGAGTGGCGCAGAAACGCTGCTCTTCGACGCAGATCTCGCCGCCCCGGCACGGGGAGCCCGAGGATACGCAGGCACGCTGGCTCTCGTTGCAGATCTCGACGCCATCACAGAACAGCCCGTTGTCGCAGTTTCGGCTCTGCCCACCGGTACAGAAACCAGCAATACAAACCTCGTCGATGGTGCAGAAGGCGCCAGTGGAACATGGAGTGCCGTCTACACGCTGATTCGGACATTGCCCGGTGCGCGGATCGCAGTTCCCAATGTCGTGGCAACCGCCACCGGTGGTGGAACAATCCTTCGGAGTGCCGATGCAAGTACCGTCGATGCATTGGTCGCCAAGTGTACATAGGTTACCGTCGGAGCAAGGCGTGCCGTCGGGTCGCTCGTTGGGGCAGCGTCCAGTTGCCGGATCGCAAGGGCCGACGTCGTGGCAACCATCGGTTTTCGAGCAGTCTTTTGGCGTGCCGATACACAGGCTCTGTTGGCAGCGGTCGTCGAGGGTGCAAGCATTGCCGTCGTTACACGCGGTGCCATCGGGGCGTGGGTTCGGGCACAAGCCCGTTTGCGGATCGCACTCGCCAGCGTCGTGGCAGCCATCCGCCCCCGTGCAGTTCACCCGTTGGCCTTGGCAGCGACTGCGCACGCACTGATCGTTGCGGGTGCAGAGATTTTGGTCGTCGCACGGAGTCCCGTCGGGGCGTGGGTTGGGACACAAGCCCGTTTCCGGATTGCACTCCCCGGGGTCGTGGCAGCCGTCAGCGCCTGAGCAATCGACTTGGGTGCCGCGACAGCGGCCTCGGAGGCACTGGTCGTTTTCCGTGCACAGGTTACCGTCGTCGCAAGTGGTTCCGTCGGGGCGCGGGTTGGGGCAGAGACCCGTGGCCGGGTCGCAGGTCCCTGCATCGTGACAACCGTCGGTACCCGTGCATTGCACGGCAGAGCCTGTACATCGCCCTGCGATGCAGCGGTCGTTTTCGGTACACAGGTTCGAATCGTCGCAGTCCGTACCGTCCGGCTTCACCGGGTTGGAACACTCGCCTGTAGCTGGGTCGCAGATGCCCGCCTCGTGACATGCGTCGAGAGGCGCGCAGGTTTTTGTCGTGAAGACGCAAATTCCGTCTTCGCCGCACCGTTCCTCGGTGCACAGGTTTTGGTCCCGGCAATCGCCATCGGTTTGGCAGCTCGGCAGCAAGTTCGTTTGGATGTACACGTCGGAGTGCTCGTTTTCGTCACCTGGGGTGAGATTGGTCGCGAGCGAGGAAAACGCTGCCAGCAGGGGTTGGCACGACAAAGCCGGGGCAACGTCCAGCACTGCAGCATTGGCTTGCTCCCCGAGGGCGTTCCGGTCGATGAGGTACGTGCGCTGCGAAACCAAATCGCGCAAGAACAAGCTCGGCACTTGGTTGTAGTCCTCGACCACCAAATTGGTAGCCTCGCTGCCAAAGGCGACAAAGCGGCCGCTGCAGTCTAACGCTGGTGCGTACGAAACCCCGTTGCTGTCCCGTCCGAGGAAGCTCACGCTTGCGCGCTGGGTTTGACCCGTGGCGCGGTCATGCACGAACACATCGACCAGACCGTTACGGTCGTCGGGGACAAGGTTACTGGCTAGCGACTTGAACGCCACGATCCGGCCGTCCGCGCTGATTGCAGGAAGGATGCTATCTGCATTGCCGATCTCGCCCGAGGAGCTGCGGCTGACCAATTCAAGACGGCCAGTGGCACGGTCGCACACGAACACATCTAGAGCGCCATTGGTGTCGTTCGGCACGAGGTTCGTTGCGGCGGATACGAAGGCCACGAACCGGCCGTCGGCACTGATCGCCGGCTGCGAGGAGGGACCGTTTGGCTGCACAGCGCCGCACGGTCGCTCGGTCGTGCCGAGCTCGCGATCGCGCACGAAAATGTCCGCCACGTTGTTGGTGTCGTCAGGGACCAAATTGGTTGCAGAGGATTGGAAGGCCACGAAGCGTCCGCTCGCATCCAGTGCGGGTGAGGTGCTGGGACCGTTCCCTTGCAAACCTGCGGTGCTCACACTGGCCCGCTCGGTGCGTCCTTCCGCACGGAGTCGAACGAACACATCGGCGACTCCATTGGTGTCGTTGGTCACGAGGTTCGTCGCCACGGAGTCGAAAGCAACGACATTGCCGTCTGCATTGATCGCCGGATGGTCGCCACTTTGCTGGCTGCCCAGGTTCGCTTGAGCCCCGGTTTCGCTTACGCTCACGCGTTCCGTGCGAGCCAAGGCCCGGTCGCGCACGAACACGTCGCGCGCTTCGTTGGTGTCGCCGACCACCAGGTCGGAGGCGTCGGAAAAAAACACGACATAACGGCCGTCGGCGCTGACTCCAGGGGCCCGGCTGGCAAAGTTTCCGGCGCGGCCGGCCCGGTTTGCGCTCACAAGTTCCGGCGCATTGCCCGCAAGTTGCGCAATGCTGGGCAAGCCTGTTCCCCACAGCGACAGCCAAACAGCGAGAATGCGTGCGAGCTGTTGCCACCCGACTTGCAATCTTCCGACCCGTCCCTTCACCGAACCCATACAACCTCCATCAGTCTCTGCGTGCCCCTCGCCCGTCGTCGCGGGCGCAAAGAATCGTGTGGCTGCCTCTTTACCGTAAAAAGCGGCAAATCCCAACAGCTTCTCAAGCGATTCCACGCCACTGCGCTTGGGGATTTCGCCTCGAGATGTTTGGTGAACGCCGACTCCGGCCGACTCCACCAGCCCGTCGATCACAGCTCTGGGATGCTGCAGCTTGCGCGCGGACAATGGAGGCGATGCCAGCGACCGGGATTGGTCCGTTCTTTCGGGGGCCGGCCATGTTGGTTGTCCCAGGCTTCCCAAATTTTGAACATTGGTTCAAAATTCAGGCCGTGTCTGAAAACGCTGGAGCCAATGCCGGGTATGCAAAATCGGCCGATACACGCGCGCGGATTCTCGCGGCGGCGTTGGAGGAAGCCGGCAAGACAGGGTTGCACCATGCTTCGGTGGCGCGGATCGCTGCGCGTGCCGGGGTCGCGGTGGGCAACCTACATTACCACTTCGGTTCGCGCGAAGGTTTGCTGTGCGAGCTGATGGGCTCGCTGATCTCCGACCTCGTGTTGCGGCTTCATGCGGTGGATGCGGGCGAACACGCCGATTTTTTCGAGCGCCAACGTGCCGCACTGCTCGTGTACTTGGAGTACCTGCGTGCCAATCCCACGTATGTTCGTCTGGCCGACGAGATCAAGCTTTACGCTCCTGATCTCTACCGCCGAGCGGTGGCGAGCTGGGTGGATCGTATGGCAGAGCGCATCCGCGCCGGTATCCGGGAAGGCAGCGTGCGTCCGATGAGTGAAGCCGAAATTACAGCGCAGGCTCACTTGCTGTTGGGGGCGCGTCACTTCCTCGAGCAAATGTTGGAAACGAGTGACGGGCTCGACGATGCGGCCATCGTCGACGCTTACATCTCGCTGCTGCGCGACGGGCTGGCGCGGCGCGAGAGGGGCGCCCGCTGGGTACGTGGTTCGGCGAAGGCCGCCACGCAGTCCAACCAACGGCAAGCAAGACGCCGCGCGCACGAAAAGAAAGGGGTGGGTCGATGACTGCGAGCACTGGCGGTCGTTCTGCTCGTTCGGGAGAGCTTCGGTTCGTCATCATCGGGGCAGGAATGTCTGGGATCCTGAGCGCCATCAAGCTGCGCGAAGCCGGCTTTCGTGACGTCGTGATTTACGAAAAGGCCGATCGACTTGGCGGCACGTGGCGCGACAACACCTACCCAGGGCTCACGTGCGACGTACCGTCGCACCTGTATTCGTACTCGTTTGCCTTGAATCCCGATTGGACCCATCGCTTTTCGCCTGGGCCGGAGATCCAGGCCTACTTCGAGAACGTGGCGCGGAAGTTCGGCGTAGATGCGTTGATCCGGTACCGAAAAGAGGTCGTCCGGTGCGAGCACTCGAACGGCGGCTGGAAGCTCACGATGAGCGACGGCTCGCAGGACGAGGCAGACTTCATCATTGCCGCCAGCGGCGTGCTCCACCACCCTGCATATCCGGATATTCCCGGACTCGATCGCTTTGGCGGCCCTGCGTTCCACAGTGCACGCTGGGATCACTCCGTGCCCCTGTCGGGTCGCCGGGTTGGCGTGGTCGGAACAGGCTCGAGTGCCATCCAAATTGTCGGAGCCATTGTCGATCAAGTGGCCGAGCTGCGGCTCTTTCAGCGGACGCCACAGTGGATCATGCCGATGAGCAATCCCCCGTACACCGAGGCCGAGAAACAGGAGTTTCGGGAGCATCCAGAGCGGATCGTGCAGCTCCGCGAAGAGATCTCGCGCATGTTTGTCGACACGTTTGCCAACCACCTGGCGGACGTGAACTCCCCGCAACTGCAAGCGATTCACGCGGCGTGCGAGGCTCATCTAGAAAATAGCGTGCGCGACCCAGAACTGCGCGAGAAACTTCGTCCCAACTATCGCGCGGGCTGCAAACGGTTGATCCTGTCCGAGAACTTTTACGATGCCATTCAGCGACCCAACGCAAAGTTGGTGACCGAGCCGATCGAGCGCGTCGAAGGGGCGGGCGTGCGCACCCGCGACGGCGTTTTGCACGAGCTGGACGTACTGGTTTTGGCAACCGGATTTCGCGTCGATCGCTTCATCCGACCAACAGAGGTGATCGGCCGCGGCGGCGTACGGCTGGACGATGTTTGGAAAGACACCCCAGCCGCGTATCTTGCCATTTCGGTGCCCGATTTTCCGAACTTCTTCTTGCTGAACGGCCCGAATAGCCCGGTCGGGAACTTCTCGCTCATCGAAGTGGCGGAGTTGCAGTTCGCCTACATTTTGCAGCTCGTCGAGCTGGTACGTCGCGGCGTGTGCGCGGAACTGAGTGCGTCGCATGCAGCAATGCGGCGTTTCGATGCGGCGCGGAAACAGCAGGCGGCACGAACGATTTGGGCTAGTGGGTGCCGCAGCTGGTACCTGGACGGCGAGGGCGTACCCATCGCCTGGCCGTGGCCGTTCGACCGCTTCCGCGAAGAAATGTCCAGGCCGAACTTGGCTGACTTCGACCGGAGATAAAGGGGGAGCCATGAAGCGCGAACACTGCTTGATCGAACGCGACGGCCATGGGCTGATCGTCACGCTGAACCGCCCCGAGGCAAAAACGCCCTGAGTGCGGGCATGCTAGCGGGGATGTACCGCGCTTGGCGCCTGCTCGACGAGGAGGACGACTTGCGCATGGCGATCCTCACGGGGCAAGGCGATGTGTTCTGTGCTGGTGCCGACTTCAAGTCGATGGGTGCGGGAGAAATGGACGAAGAATTCATGAAGCTCATGTCCGAGATTCCTGATATCCATTGGCAGGCACTGCTTCGACACAACCGTCCGATGCAGCCAATCGTCGCGGCGGGGGAAGGTTCCGCGGTCGCGGGCGGCACCGAGACCCTGCTCGGCACCGACATTCGCGATGCGGCGGAGGAGGCCGTGTTCGAAATCACCGAAGCGCGGAAGATTGCAGCCACGATTTGTGAAAACGCTCCACGTCGGTGCGCGCGCTCGTGCGGATGCTGCGCGAGGTGGGCGAAAGTTCCGGCGAGGCCCTTGCGAAAGAGCTCGAAGTCGGCAGCCCCATCTTCGGGACCCCCGACGCGCGCGAAGGCATGAAAGCGTTCGCGGAGAAGCGCAAACCCATCGACAAGGACGGGTGACAATGGCAGAGTTCCCGGCAAACGTCCCGGTGATTGTGGGCGTTGGTTTTCACCAAGAGCGCAACGAAGATCCCACTCAGTGCTCCGAGCCTTACCAGCTCATGGTGCAGGCAGCACGAGCGGCCGCTGCCGACGCAGGGTCGGAGGAGCTCCTGCGGCGCATCGAGTCGGTGTCGGTGCCGCGCGGGATGTGGCAATACCGGAATCCCGGTAGGCTCGTTGCCGAAGCACTTGGATGCTCGAGGGCAAAGAGCATCTTGTCGGACTTAGGAGTTCTGCAGCTCACCCTGCTGAGCGAACTCTGTCAGTCGATTGCAGCAGGCGAACGTACGGTTGGCCTGGTCACGGGAGGGGAGGCCCAGTTTCGTGCCCTGCGGGCCATGATCACGCAGCAGCGGGTGACGGATACTGAGCAGCCCGAGGAGACTCCAGCGCCGGATGTTCACCTTACCTCCTCCGACCCCTTTTGCAGCGATCTCGAGAGCCGGCGTGGTCTGAATCTGCCCGTGGAGTACTTTGCGATCATCGAATCGGCCTTGCGCTGTCACCAAGGCCTGAGCGTGGATGGGCACCGGGACCGTTTAGCTGCGCTGTACAGCTCGTTTAGCGAGGTCGCAGCCGGCAACCCGCACGCGTGGCGGCGCGAAATGGTAAGCCCCGAGGACATTCGCAATCCCTCCGCCAAGAATCCCATGCTGGCATTTCCCTACACGAAGAGACACTGCAGCCAGTGGAACGTAAACCGCGGGGTGGCCATTCTCGTTTGTTCGCTCCGCGTTGCCCAGGAACTTGGCCTCGACTCTTCGCGCTGGGTTTTCCCCGTTGTCACGGTCGAGTCGAAGCACGTAGTCGTGCTGGCTCAGAAAAGAACGCTGCATAGCCAGCCCGGAACGGTCCTGTGCGGACAGCGAGCCTTTGCTCTTGCAGGCATCACCCCTGCCGATCTGACCGCCGCAGAGCTTTACAGTTGCTTCCCGGCGGCAATTCAGTCGTTTGCGCTCGACCTCGGGCTGGATGGTGTCTGCCCCCTGACTGTCACTGGTTCCATGGCGTTTGCTGGGGGTCCGTACAACCATTTCAGCCTCGAGGGAGTGGCGAGAATGGTGGAGGTGCTCCGTGCTGGCGGTAGACCGCACCGGTTCGGGCTCGTCTCGAACTTGAGCGGCATCTTTGGAAAGCAAGCTTGCGTCTTACTTTCGGACGTCCCCAGGCCGGGTGGCTACGCGTACGAGGACGTCACCGAGGCGGTTGCCAAGATCGACCAACCTGTCCCGCTGAACGAGCAGTATACCGGGCCAGCGACCATCGTCGGCTACACGGTCGTGTTCCAACGGGACCATCCGTCACACGCGATCGCCATTTGCGATACGCCGGCTGGCGAGCGAACGGTTGCGAAGAGCGAGGATGCGTTCTTGCTCGAAGCAATGATGCGCGAAGAGTTTTGCGGCCGCCCGGCCGAGATCTCGGCAGGCGGAGGCTTCCGATTGTAACGGCTCGAGGAGCTTTCCCAACACGGCGTCCGGGCTGCCGATTCCCGTGTACGCTCGATCTCGAATTCGCAGGCGCGTGGCGAAATCCAACCTGGCCGCCCCGCGAAGGTGCTGGGCAAAACTCGGACTGCCGCCGATGGCGTGTGTCTGTGCCGCTCGATGCACCTCCCAGGCAGCCCTGGGGCCTGCGGCTCGCGACAACGAACGGTTGGGAGAAAACCGTTTGACATGTTGCACGAAACTCTGTAGGGCCGCGACTGGAGGACTTTGGAAATGCACGAATGGGTGCGGCGGGGGGTGGGCACAGTAGCGGTGGTTTTGGCTATTGTTTCTTCGGCGTTTGCCACGCCACAGTCGCTGCCGCAGACGATCTTACCGGGGGTCGGCAGCACATCTTGGGAAATTCGCAATGATGGGGGCACGGACGGCGGGCCGTTTGCCGGGGTGTGTGACGGTTCCCCGGCATTTGGGTTCGATGACGCGACGTCTGCTTCCGGAGCCGGCGACGCGTACGACGGGGCCTGGAGCGTGTGGATCAACGGCAATCCCTTCGTCGCGCCAGGGGGGTTGGTGGATGTGACCGGCACGACGCTTCTGGCTGGCCCAGTAGCGATGTCGGGGTTGAATGTTTGGTTGCAGTATTTCTTTTCCACCACGCATCAGGCGGCAAGGATCCTCGTAATCCTGCAAAACCCCAGCCCAGTTGCGGCGAATGTCACCGTGCAAGTGCCGATCAATTTCGGCTCCGATTCAAATACGACGGTCGGGCACACTTCGTCTGGCGATACGACCGTGACCACGGCTGACCGCTGGGTGGTGACTTCTGACGGGGGGCCGGGCGACCCGGTCAATACCACAGTCTTTTATGGACCAGGTTCTCCCGCGCTGGTCCCAACAAGTTATACGCAGACGGTGTTCCACTGTGCTACTCGAGACGGTATCGGTGCGACATTCAACGTTTCGGTGCCGGGCTCGAGCGCCCGCGCGCTCCTGTTTTTTGCCGGCCTCGGCGATATCGCCGGTACGGGCAATTCGATTGCAGGAGCAATAGCGAACGCCACCCTGTTCGACTCGGTCACCAGCCTGGCCAATTCGACAGACCTGCTCAGCGGTGTGACCGTTGGCACTTCTCAAAGCGCTTTAGTCCTGAATTGGGAAGGCTTGTCTGTGCAGTTGCCGCAGCAAGTCAGGACCGCAGCCGCCCCGCTGGTGAGCAACCCCCTACTGGTACTCTTTTGTGCGCTCATGCTGGCCGGGTTCGGCTGCTTGCAACTGCGCCGCGCGCGTGCCGGCGCGCCCATGTGCTGACGCATGGCCCTCTGTACGTCATCGTGGGTCCGGTCTCGCTAGCAGCTATCTCGAGAACCGGCGTCCCGGGTTCCACCGCTCGGTGCGAGCGGCACGAACGTTCTTGGATCGAATCGCTAACGCGCGGGTGCCAACGTGATCGGGGGCACAGAATCGCTGCGTCCATACACGCGTACGTTGTCAACGCGCTGGTCTGGAAGGCGCCAGGTCGGCATTGATTGGGCGCCTTTTGGTGTGGCCGCTCAGCAAGGTTCCTCCGTGGTTGATCGGCGGTGGTAACGCTGCACGGCTGCTACGCGGAGAACTTGAGCGAGGCAAGGCGGAAACAGGTGTGCTGTTCTGTTGTCGACGCACGAAACGGTGAGCTGCGCTACTCCGGAACCACGGGTTCGAGTTTTGGGGCCGGGTTTGTTACGAAGCTAGCGTATGGTTTCTTTCCCAAAGCGCACTGCGGAACTGCCGTATCGATTGTGTGTCGGTGTTGCGGTGTTCCGCTCCGATGGCTGCGTGTGGATCGGTAAGCGGATTGCGGCAGCCGACGCCGAAGAAGGCATGGGCACCTGGTGGCAAATGCCTCAAGGTGGTCTCGACGAGGGCGAAAACCCGGAAGAGGCTGCACGTCGCGAACTGTGGGAAGAAACCTCGATGCGCTCGGTGAGGCTGCTTGGCGAGGTGCCCGGGTGGTTTGCGTACGACTTGCCGCCCGACTTGCAACGGATTGCGTGGGGCGGGCGTTATCGTGGCCAGAAGCAAAAATGGTTTGCCTTTCGCTTCGAGGGGCACGATTCAGAAATCGACGTGCATCGGCCCGGGGACGGTAAACACAAGCCGGAATTTGGCGAGTGGCGATGGGAGCAAGTGGAGCGGCTACCGGAACTCGTGGTCGGCTTCAAACGGCAGGTGTATGCGGCGCTCGTTCCCCACTTGCGACAGTTCGCCGAGCGGGCGCGCCAGCAGATCGAAGGAGCAACGTAAATGCGCGTTGCCCGAGCCTAGGTTGACCGCGATGGTCCTCGGCCTCGGAGCTTGCGTCCGGAACCCGATCGCGTGGATCCCTCGCGCGGTTGGCGCTGCGAGGCAAGTTCTTGTCCTCCAGTGGAAGTCGTGCGTCCCGCTTGGCGGCGCTGGCATCGAGCGCAGATGCCGTAAAGCTCCATGCGGTGGCCGGTAAACAAAAACCCTTCGCGAGCGGCCACTTCGGCTTGTAACTGCTCGATGCGCTCTTCTTCGAATTCCACGATGGTGCCGCAGCGCACACAAATGAGATGGTCGTGGTGATGTCCTTCGGTGCTTTCGTAGCGCGCCTCGCCGTTGAGGAAGTGGCTTTCCGAAGCCAAACCGCACTCGGTCAGCAGCTTCATCGTGCGGTAAACGGTTGCGTAGCCGATCCGGCGGTTGACCTTTTTCACTTCGCGGTACAGCTCGTCCACGCTGATGTGCCGCTTGGCGGCGAAAAAGACACGGGCGATGTCATCCCGTTGGGCAGTGGATTTTAAGCCGAGACGACGCAGGTGCTCCTTAAAAATACGGAAACTCTCTGCTGCAGGATCGGTTTTGGGCGCAGCAGGGCGCTCCATTCAGCCTCCGCTTACGCGTCGGTGGACGCGCCGGATGTCGATGCGACGCTACGCCCGAACAACTCGCGCGCAGGTGGGGAGAGAAACACATCGTCCAGGGGTTCCGTGCGGAGCACCTCCACCAGCACGTCTAGCTGCGCTTCTGGCGACGCGTCGCGGTCGAGGAAAATCATCTTCGTTCCTCGCACGAGGCACCCGCCCCCGCGAACGTGGTAGCCGACCTCGCGCAGGAGTTTTTCCTCGCGGACCGTATAGCCTAGACGCTCGGCAATCGCGCGTAGCTCTTCCACCAGGGCCCGAAACCGGGCGGCGCTGTGGCGTCGTTGTTGCGTTGCCATGACTTGGCCAAATCTACCCGCGGCCTGGAAGCAACACAACCCGAACCCATTGCGCGTTCTGGCCAACAAGGCAAACTGCACGTGCTGGAGGTGCACAGATGACCAGGGTTCTGGACGAAGCGCTCTTGCAGAGAATCGATGCGTACTGGAGGGCGGCGAATTACCTCACCGTCGGCCAAATTTATTTGCTCGACAACCCTTTGTTGCGGGAACCCTTGCGGCCCGAGCACATTAAACCTCGCCTCCTAGGCCATTGGGGCACTTCGCCTGGGCTCACGTTCATTTACACGCATCTGAATCGAGCAATCGTCGCTCACGACCTGAACATGATGTACGTCATCGGGCCTGGCCATGGGGGGCCGGCGATCATCGCCCACACGTATCTCGAGGGAACGTACAGCGAGTTGTACCCCGACGTTGCCCAAGACGAGGAAGGGCTGCGGCGCTTGTTCAAGCAGTTTTCTTTCCCGGGAGGGGTCCCGAGCCACGTCGCTCCGGAAGTACCAGGGTCCATCCACGAAGGCGGTGAACTGGGTTATTCCCTTGCGCACGCCTTTGGTGCCGCTTTCGACAATCCCGACCTGATCGTGGCTTGTGTGGTAGGTGACGGCGAAGCGGAAACCGGCCCGCTGGCAACGAGCTGGCACTCGAACAAGTTCCTGAATCCTGTGTGCGACGGGGCCGTGTTGCCGATTTTGCATTTGAACGGGTACAAAATCGCCGGGCCCACGGTCTTAGCCCGAATCCCGCGCGAAGAGCTGGAGTCGCTCCTGCGCGGCTATGGATACGCGCCGCGCTTTGTCACAGGCTCGGATCCTCCCACGATGCACGAAGCGATGGCCCAAGCTCTAGAGTGGGCAATCGCGAGGATCCGAGAAATCCAAGAGCGTGCACGCGGCGAGGGGGACTCGGCACGGCCGATTTGGCCGATGATCGTGCTGGAAACCCCGAAGGGCTGGACCGGACCGAAGGCCGTCGACGGCAAACCGGTGGAAGGTTCGTTTCGCTCCCACCAAGTGCCCCTGTCGCGCGTGCGCGAAGACCCGGAACAGCTTCGCGCTCTGGAGGCTTGGTTGCGAAGCTACCGGCCTGAGGAGCTGTTCGACGACCGCGGGCGACTGCGGCCGGAGCTACGCGCCCTCGCCCCAAAAGGAGAACGGCGAATGAGCGCCAACCCCCACGCCAACGGCGGGGTGCTGTTGCGCGACTTGCGTTTGCCAGACTTTCGCGAGTACGCCGTCCCCGTGCCGCAGCCCGGGGGCACGGTTGCAGAGGCCACGCGCGTACAAGGTGCATTCATCCGCGATGTGCTCCGGCTCAACGCCGAAGCGCGGAACTTTCGTGTGTTCAGTCCGGACGAAACCACGTCGAATCGCTGGAACGACGTATTCGAAGTGACGAGCCGTTGCTCGGTTGCCGCCATCGAGCCGCATGACGAGGCGGTCGCACCCACAGGGCGCGTGATGGAAATGCTGAGCGAACACCAGTGCCAGGGATGGCTCGAGGGCTACTTGCTCACAGGCCGTCACGGCTTCTTCAACTGTTACGAGGCGTTCATCCACATCGTCGATTCCATGTTCAACCAGCACGCAAAGTGGCTCAAGGTTGCCCGCCACATTCCTTGGCGCAGACCCATTGCCGCGCTGAACTACTTGCTCACGTCACACGTGTGGCGGCAAGACCACAACGGCTTCACCCACCAAGATCCGGGCTTCCTCGACATCGTCGTCAACAAAAAGGCGGAACTGATTCGGGTGTACTTGCCGCCAGACGCCAACACGCTCTTGTACGTGACCGACAAGTGCCTGCGCAGCCGCGACTGCATCAACGTGATCGTTGCCGGCAAGCAACCAGCACCGCAGTGGTTCGATATGGATGCCGCAATCAAGCACTGCTCTTCCGGAATCGGGATCCTCCCGTGGGCAAGCAACGACGAAGGGAGCGAGCCCGACGTCGTGCTTGCCTGCTGCGGCGACGTACCGACGCTTGAAACACTGGGCGCGGCTTGGCTCTTGCGCCGCTTTATGCCGGAACTCAAGGTGCGCGTGATCAACGTGGTGGACCTCATGACTCTGCAACCTCGCAGCGAGCACCCGCACGGGCTGACCGATGCGCAGTTCGACGTGCTGTTTACCACCAACAAGCCCATCATCTTTGCCTTCCACGGCTACCCCTGGCTGATTCATCGCCTGGCATACCGCCGCAGAAATCACCCGAATTTGCATGTGCGCGGCTACAAGGAGGAAGGCTCGACCACGACGCCCTTCGACATGTGCGTACGGAACGACCTCGACCGTTTCCACTTGGTGGAAGACGTCATCGATCGAGTGCCCTTCCTCGGAGCACGGAAAGCCTACGTAAAACAAGCGATTCGCGACAAGCTCGTCGAACACCGCGAGTACATCACGAAATACGGCGACGACTTGCCCGAAATTCGGGACTGGAAGTGGTCGGCTTAATGCAAGGGACGAGCAGCTAGCCCCTTGGGCGCGGGAGTCGCCGACACAGGAGGAACAAGATGCCTGGAAGCCAGAGAATGGAGAGCCCTCGGCCAATCGAAGAAGTGGCCGCGGATCTGGGATTGGATGCCAGTGATTTGATGGTCTTTGGTCGGCAAATGGCGAAGGTCGAAGCACACGCCCTCGAGCGCGGTCGGCGTCGTCCGGAAGAGCCTCGCCTCGTCTTGGTGTCGGGAATTACTCCCACTGCGGCGGGCGAAGGAAAAACGACCGTGAGTATTGGACTTGCCGACGCATTTCGTTTGCTGGACAAGTCTGTGTGCCTTGCGCTCCGGGAGCCTTCGCTCGGACCATGCTTTGGGGTGAAGGGCGGGGGTACAGGAGGTGGTGCAGCGAGCTTGGTGCCGGCAGATCGCATCAACCTCCACTTTACCGGGGATTTTCACGCGGTCACGGCTGCCCACAACTTGCTTGCTGCGATGGTGGACAACCACGTGTACTTCGGGAACCCGCTTGGCATCGATCCGCGGCGGGTTACCTGGAAGCGCGTGCTGGACATGAACGATCGCAGCTTGCGTTTCATCGTTACGGGGTTGGGCGGACCAGCCCACGGCGTTCCACGCGAGGCAGGGTTCGACATCACGGCGGCGTCGGAAGTGATGGCCATGTTGTGTCTGGCGCGGGACGCCGAAGATTTGCGTCAGCGGATCGACCGCACGCTGGTTGGCTTCACGTACGATGGCGCACCAGTGACCGCCGGCCAGATCCAAGCCACTGGAGCGATGCTGGCATTGCTTCGCGACGCGTTGCTCCCGAACCTCGTGCAAACACAGGCAGGAACGCCAGCGCTGGTCCATGGCGGGCCGTTCGCCAACATCGCCCACGGCTGCAACAGCATCATCGCGACGCGGCTGGCGCTCGATTGCGCCGACTGGGTCATCACCGAGGCGGGTTTCGCCTTCGATCTCGGGGCGGAGAAATTCTTCGACATCAAATGTGTCACCGCCGGGTTCGATACGGCGGCCGTGGTGCTGGTGACGACCGTGCGGGCGTTAAAACAACACGGAGGCGTAGCGGCAGCAGACCTCGCTCGGCCGAACCCAGCGGCAGTTGCCAGGGGCTTGCCGAATCTCGACAAGCACGTGGAAAATATCCGCGTGTTTGGCGAGCCTCCTGTGGTGGCGGTCAACCGATTCACGACGGACACCGAAGAGGAAATCGAGGTCGTACGGCGCCGCTGCGCGGCCCTGGGCGTCCCCATGGCGATCGCCCAACCGTTCGACCGCGGGGGCGAGGGTTGCGTGACATTGGCGCGCACGGTGATGGCGCACGCGGAAAAACGCAGCAAGCGGTTCCAGCCCCTGTACGACTGGAACGATCCGGTGCCGCAAAAAATTCTTCGTGTCGCGCAAGCGATGTACGGAGCAAAAGGAGTCCAGTACACCAAAGAAGCAGAGCGCGACTTGGCCCTGATTGGCCGCTATGGGTTTGACAAGTTGCCCGTCTGCTTGGCCAAAACACCGACCTCGCTTTCCGATGACCCAAAACGCTTAGGCCGTCCCGCGGATTTTGACGTGACCGTTCGTTCCATTCAGCCAGCGACGGGTGCGGGCTTTCTCGTGGTGTTGCTGGGCGACATTTTGCGCATGCCAGGCCTACCAAAGATTCCCTTGGCAACCAGAATCGATTTGCGCGACGGGAAAATCGTCGGGCTTGCTTGAACGCTCTGGCTTCGGGCTGGAAGCGAACGTTAGCTCTGGACCGCAGCGCAAAGCGTTTCGGTGGCCCGCTCACGTGCTTGATCGATCGCCCGCTCCCAGGCAGCGGCATCGCGCGTATCGCTGCCTGGAGGAAACAGCAAAGCGCGAGAAGAGTTCACCACGCCGCCTTCGCGTCCGCGTGGGCCCTGCACGAAGCCTGCTACAGCAGCTTGCGCGCCGGCTCCTTGGGCACCGAAGCCAGGAACAAGGAACAAGGCGCTGGGTAAAAGCTCGCGGATGCGTTGGGCATCGGCGGAGTAAGCAGCGCCCACGACAGCCCCCAGGGCAGACCACCCGAGCGAACCACGCAAGCGTTCGGCGAGCGGGTTCAGTGCCTTGGCGACGCGCTCGAACAGCCGCTCGCCCGCTGACGCGAACTCCTGGAAGTCACGTGCGCCCGGGTTGCTGGTTTTCACGAGCACGAATACTCCGCCGCCAAATTGCTCCGCCGCTGCGGTGAACGGCTCGAGGGAGTCGATCCCGAGATACGGGTTCACGGTCATGGCCTCGCAGTACAATGGCGAGGTTGGCGCCAAGTAGGCAGCGTAAGCGGCGGCCGTGGAATCGATGTCGCCCCGTTTTGCGTCGAGGATCACGAGCATCCCGAGTGCCCGCGCATAGGCCACCGTTCGTTCCAGCACAGCAATGCCTCGGGCCCCCATTTGCTCGAAAAAAGCGATTTGCGGTTTGACCACCGCAACGTGACCTTGGTAGCGGTCTAGCACCGCGCGGAGGAACGCTTCCACTTGCGGAGGAGTTTGAGGGTCGTTGGCAGTCATGGTACCGCGGCGGAAGAGGGGCGGCATGAGCGGCAGGTGTGGGTCCAAACCCAAGCACAACGGGTGGCCGAGGGTGCGCGTGCGCTCGATCAAACGATCGGCAAAGTGCAGCGGCGGTCCGCTGCGTTCCTTCGCTGTGTTGTTGGCGTCCACGTGCTGGTCCCCGAAGCCTTAGCGCACTGTCACGATAATCCGGCGTTCTCGCGGACCGTCAAGTTCCGCAAGCATCAAAGCTTGCCACGTCCCCAAGACCAGCCGCCCCGCATGCACCGGAATCGTCTCGCTCGGCCCGAGCATGGCTGCTTTGATGTGCGCGGCCGCGTTGTTGTCGATCCGGTCGTGCCGCCAGATCCCGTGAGGCACGAGCTTGTCGAGGCAGTCGAGAAAGTCCGTGCACACGTTGGGATCGTCGTTTTCGTTGATCACCAAAGCTGCAGTGGCATGCGCTACGTACACGTGGCAGAGCCCTTCGTCGACGCCGCTCTCGCGGACAATGTCGGCAACCTGCTTCGTGATGTCCACCAGTTCGTGTTTTCTGTGCGTACGTACCCGAAATTCCCGCTGCATGTTCGTACCGCGCCTCTTCTTGCGCGGACTGCGATGTTACCCGAGCGGGGTTTGGGCTGCCACCGTTCGCGGCAGGAACCCGGGTCTCGCACCACTACATCCAAGCGCCGCCGTCGATCCGCAGAATCTTGCCAGTAATGAAGGCTGCATCGTCGCTCGCAAGAAACGCTGCTGCCTTGCCGATTTCTTCCGGCGTGCCCGCTCGCCCGAGAGGAATCGTTGCCAGCAATGATTCCCCGTGTGCCCGAATCAGGCGCTCGCCCATGTCCGTGTGGATCAGCCCGGGCGCAATGGCGTTCACGCGCACCCCGGCGGGGGCGCACTCCTTTGCGAGGGTTTTGGTCAGGGCATTCACAGCCGCTTTGGCGGCGTAGTAGGGTGCCCCGAACGGAGCACAGAGGTCGGCGCCGATCGACGAGACCAAAATGACCACTCCGGAGCCTTGCTTCACCAGGTGCCCCACCGTGGCCCGGCACGTATAAAAAGCGCCGTGCAGGTCGACCGCAATGACCTTGTGCCAGTGATCGACGTCGAGTTCCCACACGGGGGCCGGACGCGATGCCACGCCCGAGTTGGCAACCACGATATCCAAACGACCGAATTCCTTGAGGACCGTATCGGCCATCCGGCGAACTTGCTCCCAGTCGGAAACGTCCGCTTCCACCACGGCAGTTCGACGGCCGAGAGCGCGGATTTCCTCTGCGGTAGCCTCGGCAGAAGCTCGCTCACGCCGATAGTGTACGGCCACGTGAGCACCCGCGCGCGCAAGTTCCAACGCAATCCCGCGACCGATTCCCCGCGACGAACCGGTGACTAACGCAAATTTTCCTGTCAGGTCGGGCATGGCAAAAATCTCCTCGCTCCCTAGTCGATCGTTGCTGCCAGCTCGCGGTGCGCGGTGTTGGGAAGAGCACAAGACACCCGCTCACGCGGTAGCAAACGCCGCAGCGCATCCCAGCGTTGGAGAGCCTTCTCCACGTGCCGGCGAAAAGAGCCCTCCGCAACCGCCTCTTTCAGGGCTTCGGCGACCGCGAGAGCTGCAGCACTCGTTTGGCACACGAGAACTCCATCTGCTCCGGCACGAATGGAGGCGATTGCTGCTTCGGCCACACCGCCTCGTTCGACAATCGCCCCCATCTCGAGGTCGTCGCTGACCACGACACCCTCGAAGCCTAGTTCCTCTCGGAGTACCGTGCGCAAAAAATATGGCTCGAGGGTTGCGGGAACATGGCTCCCGACTCCCTCGTACACCACGTGGGCGGTCATCAGCATCGGTACAGCGGAAGCAATGGCCTGGCGAAACGGGACGAGCTCGCGCTTGCGCAACAAAATGTCTGGCGTGTCGACCCGCGGTAGGCCGACGTGCGAGTCCACCACTGTGTCCCCGTGCCCCGGGAAGTGCTTGCCACAGCACAAAATGCCCGCCTCGCGGTAACCCTCGACTTGTGCCGCGCCAAGCCGAGCTACAACCAGCGGATCGCTGCTGAACGCACGATCTCCGATCACCGTGTTGTCAGCCCGAGTGAGCACATCGAGGACCGGCGCGAACACCAAGTCGAACCCCACACTGACAAGCTCACGGCCCATGGCGGCAGCGACGCTGCGGGCGAGGTTTGTATCGCCCTTTCGGCCAATTGCTGCTGCGGCGGGGAAGTGCGTGAACGGTTCGCCTAGACGTACCACCCGCCCTCCCTCGTGGTCGATGGCAACCAGGGGTTGCCAGGGAAGAGCGTGTAAATCGGCAATGAGTTGCTGCAAGGCACCCAAGCCCGCATGGACGTTGCGGCGAAACAAAATCACGCCGCCCGGCCGCACGCGCTCGAGGAATGTGCGCGTTTCGCCGTCAAGATACGGCCCTGGGATTCCAACGGTGAGCAGGAAACCGGTTTCCATTGCCTTGCAGCGTACCGCTCGTGGTGCGGGGAGTATCAGACCCGCACCCAGATATCGTCTCCTTCGATCTTGAGCTCGAAGTGCTCGACAGACGATTCGCTGTCCTCGAGGCACTCGCCGGTAGTGACATCGTAAGCCCACCCGTGCCATGGGCAAAAGACCGTGTGTCCGTCGAGTTCCCCTTCCGCCAAAGGTCCTCCCTTGTGCCGGCACGTGTTTTCGATCGCGTAAAACTTTCCGTCACGCGTATGGAACACGGCAATGTGGCGGCCGTTGACTTCGAAGGCCTTTCCCCGCTGCGGGGGAATCTCGCTCACAGATCCAACGCGAACGAATTCAGGCATAAGCAATCGCTCCTTTGTGGCCGAGATGTGTGGCCGAAGTGTCTAGTGCGCTGAGCGGTGTGGGTCCAGATGCCCGTCCCCTGCACCATTCTGCGGCCGTTTACTTTACAAGCTCGACTGCCTCGAGTATGAGGCCCGTTGGCGACGAGGTATTCGGTATGCAGTTGGAAGTCGACGAAGCGGACGTGCAGTTACTGCAGTCCCTATTGCAAAGTCATGCGGTAACGCTTTCCCACGAGATCCACAAAGCGGCGACCCGGGAGTTCCGGAAGAAGCTCGAGGAAGAGGAGGCTCGCACGAAAGCGTTGCTGGATCGGCTTCGGGCAATTGCTGGCCCGGGTGGAACCTCGCGCTGAAAACTTTTTCGATCTGGGCGACTCCGCTTTCGGGACGCGCTGCTGGTCGGCCCGTCACTGCGGAGTCGCTCTGCGGTTTCCAAGGTCGGCGCGGGTGATGCATGGGCTCAGCACAACTCGCGGTGCGAGGCAGGCGGGCACAGCGTGGGGTTCTCGTTGGGTGGCGCATGCGGGCAGCGCTAAGCGGGTCGTTGGGCCCGGGGGTCGGAAAAAGATGGTTCCCGGCGTTGAGTATGCCGCCCGTTCGCGGTAAACAACGCCGCTGTGACAAACCCAGTTCCTAGCGAGATCCGTAATTTAGCTCGGTACCGCGAAGCGCTGCGCAAGCTGTTCCGTGCTACTGAACTCGCAGCGCGAGAGGTGGGCCTGACCCCCCAACAGCACTTGTTGCTCGTGGGTGCTGCAGGGCTTGGCGGCGCCGAGGGCGTGAGTATCAAGCGCCTCGCGGAATTTCTGCAACTTCGGCACCACACGGTGGTGGAGCTGGTGGACCGAGCTGAAGAGCAAGGATACGTGGTCCGCAGGGAAAATCCAGAAAACCGCCGCGAGGTGCTGGTAGCCGTTTCGCCGGCGGGCCTACGCAAGCTCAAGCAGCTTTCCACGCAGCACCGCCGCGAGTTGGAATTCATGCGGCGGCGGATGGACATTCTGGATATCGAGCGGGTTGGCACGCGGGGGCCGCGGCGCACCTGAAGGATCCTCGGCGCGGCGCGCGGCACCGATGCGCAAGCGGCGCGGTCAGGACGCTGTGCCGGGACGATAGATTTGCTGATACCGCAAATAGTGCGTCCACACTCGCTTCACGTAATCGCGCGTCTCGCGGTAGGTGATTTCTTCCACGAATTCGTCCGGCGCCAGGCCGTGCGCGCGCGCAAGCCAGCGACGGGCGGCTTCCTCTCCCCCGTTGTAGGCCGCCAGAGCGACAAAAGGTTGGTCGCCGAAGAGATCGAGTAGCTCGCGCAAGTGGCGTACGCCGAGCAAAATGTTCGTGCGCGGGTCGAACAAATCCACGCGCTCGGGATCGAGTCCGACCGCCGGTGCGACCCGCCGTGCGGTTTGGGGCATCAACTGCATGAGCCCGCAGGCTCCTGCCGGAGAGCATACTTCGGGATCGAATAAGCTTTCCTGGCGCATAACTGCCAGAACGAATAGCGGGTCGATCCGCTGCGCGTTGGCGGCTTCGAGTATGTGTTCCTGGAACGCCAGCGGGTATTCTACCCGCTCCCGATCCGAGGGTGACCAGTCGCGCCACGACCAAACGGCACGCAGTGCGTCGGCGTATGCGTCGGTACGCATCCAGGCAGCCAAGAGAAAGGCGCGCCATGTCGGGTCGCCCACTGGTGCCCCGGCAGCGATGGCTGCCAGCTCTTTGCGCGCCAGCGACTGCACGCCAGCGGCCCGAAGGTGTTGCCAGCGCGTTCCATGGAACGGATCCATCGACGGCAAAGGGGGAATCTCCGGCAGTGTGGGTGCGGGCATGCCGAGGCCAGCGAGCCGTACGGTAGCGGCACCGAGGCCGCGCAGGCGCCGCTCGGCCATATGCGCATAGTAACTCGAGACCCCACTGGCCAGCTTGCGGTAAATCTGGTCGGCTTGGCGGGGCTGACCTCGGGCCTCGAGACACCGAGCACGCCAATACAGGCCGCGCTCGTCTTCATTGCCCAGGCGCTCGAACCAGCGCTGTGCTTCGCCTGCGTTTCCGCTTTTCCATGCGAACCAGCCGCGCCACCAAAAGAACTCCCGCTGGAGGTCCGGTCCAACAAGCAACCGGTCGGTATCGGACAGGAGTGCCTGGGCGCGGGTCAGGTCACCGCCGCTGTAGGCAATGCGGGCGCGTGCCAACAAGGCACGCGGCGCCACGTCCGCGAGCGGGTAGCGCTGGAGAAGCTCCGCAAATACCCGATCGGCTGCCACGTCGCGGTTGCGGTTCCACAGCACGGTACCCATCCGGTACAGGGCACTGGCTGCAGACCGCGTATGGGGATATCGAGTTCCGACCATCCACCAGCCTCGAAGAGCGTCTTCCCACTGCGCCAACCCGTACGCGACTTCGGCAAGCACGACCAGCGCGCGAGCGCGCAGCTCGGGATCCATGCTTGTGGCCAAAGGTTCGGCCAGGTTGCGAGCGAGAGTCCAGTCGCGGTCGCGGATGGCCCACTCCGCTTCCTCTACCTGTTCTCCGGGGTTTGGCGCGAACTGCGGATGTGCCGCGCGCAGCTTGGTCAGGTGGCTTCGTGCACGCTCGCGCACCTCGGCGTTTTTCGCTTGGCCCCAAACCTCTCGGTACACCCGCGCAGCTTCCGCGTAGTCTCCGGCCCGCTCGCGGACGCGGGCAAGGACCAGCCGGGCGCGCTGCTGCCACTCGGGCGGCGGGGCCTGAGCAAGAACGCGCGTCGCCCAAAGTTGCGCACGGTCCGTAGATCCGGACTCCTCCAGCCACTCCGCCAAGTGCGCCGCCGCCTCGGCAAAGTAGATGCTTTGGGGGTACTCGCCCACCACCCGCTCCATGGCCGCGATCGCATCCTGGCGTCGCTGGCGCTTGGCGGCGGCCAAGCCCGCGTGAAACCAACTATGATCCGCGAGCTCTGGGTAGGCGCGGGCCACGCGGACGAATAGCGCGTAGGCGCGATCGACGTCCTGTGCCCGCCACGCTTGCCAGGCTTGCCGGAAGCGCAGTTGCTTCTGTGTGTCGCCTTGCCAGCGCAGCCACCACGCTCCCGGATCGATGGATGCGAGCCACGAGCTCGGCCCACAGCCCGTCGCACCCAGCGCCACCCACACCAACACCCAGACCAGTTGCCGCATGCAGAGCCGGGTAGCAAAAGCGTTCGCTTGCAGCGACACAGCGAGTTTGCGAACACTCGAACCGCCATGTCGCGCCCGGTGATTCTGGCCTCGGCTTCTCCGCGTCGGAAAGAGTTGCTGGCCACCTTGCAGGTGCCCTTCCGCGTGGTTCCGGCCAATGTGCCAGAGGTCCCTGACCCGGAAGAGGCCGTGCAGGAGTACGTGCTGCGCTTGGCGGCTGCCAAGGCCGCAGTGGTGGCGGAACGCTTCCGCGATGCACTCGTAGTGGCCGCGGACACCGAGGTGGAACTTGACGGCGCGGTGCTCGGCAAACCGAGTTCTCCGGACCACGCTGTAGCGATGTTGCGTCAGCTTTCAGGCCGCACCCACCGCGTGTGTACCGGTGTATGCTTGCGTGAGGATCAGGCCGTGCTGGAGCTGTTCTCGGTGGAGACGTTGGTGACGTTCAAGCCCTTGAGCGACGAGGCTATCGCTGCGTACGTCGCGAGCGGAGAGCCCATGGACAAAGCCGGCGCGTATGGAGCACAAGGCGAAGGGCGCCGACTCATCGAACGGATCGAAGGGTCGTGGACAAACGTGGTCGGGTTACCCTTGGAGGAAGTGGCAGCCTGCTTGCGCCGCCATGGGGTGCTTGGGCCCCGAGTAGCCGAGTCGCTACGTGCATGAACACCGAAGTTGCAGCACGCGTGGCGCAAGTTCGCGAGCGGGTCGCTACCGCAGCGCTGCGTTGCGGGCGCTCTCCTTCGGAGGTGTGCATCGTGGCAGTGGCGAAGACCCAGCCTGTCGAAGCTGTGCAGGCGGCAGTCGACGCTGGCATCACGAACATCGGCGAAAATTACGTTCAGGAAGCCCAAGCCAAGGCCGCCAAAGTCCGCGGGCCCGTCCGCTGGCACATGGTTGGCCACCTGCAGCGCAACAAGGTACGTGCTGCACTGCAACTGTTCGCCATGATTCACAGCGTGGATCGCGTGGCCTTGTTGGAAGAGATCGAAGCGCGTGCCGAGCAGCTCGGGCGCGAGTTTGTGGATGTGTTGTTCGAGGTGAACCTCGGCGGCGAGGCAACCAAGTCGGGAGTCGCTCCACACGCGTTGGGCGAGTTGTTCGCGGCCCTCGAGCGCTGCCCTCGCGTGCGGGTTCGCGGCCTCATGTGTATTCCCCCGCCTACCGAGTCGGCAGAACGAAGCCGACCATTTTTCCGCCGCTTGCGCGAGCTTCGCGATCAGTGGCAGGCCGCGGTTCGTGGGCAAGCGGAGCTCACGGAGCTTTCCATGGGGATGAGCGACGATTTTGAAGTAGCGATCGAGGAGGGCGCGACCATGGTTCGCATTGGCCGCGCGCTCTTTGGCGAGCGGCCTGCAAAGCACCAGCCCTAGCGGGTGTACGTTCCCGGCGCTGGGCTGGAAATTCAGAAGAAGGAGGTCGAGGAGCGATGGCGACAAAACGAACAACGGCCCGTGGGGCGCGCCAACCGCGGGTAAAGGCACTGCCTCCCATCGGCTTGATCGGTGCCGGGAACATGGCCAGTGCACTCATGCGGGGATTGTTGCAGGCAGGGCTGAGTTCTCCTGCGACGCTAATCGCCAGCGACGTGGACAAGGCGAAACTCGCTGCGCTCAAGCGGCAGTGGAAGATCCAGACGGCGACCCGCAACACCGCTGTCGTCGAAGCGGCCAAGGTGCTGGTGCTGGCAGTGAAACCGCAGGACTTGGATGTCGTGCTCCAAGAGATCCGCGGTTCGATCACCCCGCAGCATTTGGTGATCAGCATTGCTGCGGGCGTACCGACCAGCAAGATCGAATTTGCACTCGGTGGCGACGTGCGGGTGCTGCGCGCCATGCCCAACACGCCGGCGCTGGTGGGCAAGGGAATGACGGTACTTGTCCGCGGGCGCTACGCCACGGCTGCGGATGTGAAGCTCGGACTCCAGATTTTCGGAGCGGTGGGCGATGCGGTCGATGTGGAAGACGAACGCATGCTCGATGCGGTGACCGGGCTTAGTGGGAGCGGGCCCGCGTATGTGTACTTGTTCGCCGAAGGGCTGATTGCGGGCGGCGTGGCCGCCGGGCTCACGGCGGCGTTGGCTGCACGCCTTACGTTCCAAACAATCGCTGGAGCTGCCGCGATGCTCCTAGAGACCGGGCAGCGCCCGGAGGACTTGCGCGCGCAAGTGAGTTCTCCGGGAGGCACGACTCTGGCGGGTCTCAGCGAGCTGCACCGGCGAGGATTCAAGGACGCGCTGGTGGCCGCTGTGGTCGCGGCCACGCGACGCTCGCAGGAACTCGGGCGCAAGTAGTTCGTCTGGATGTTTCGCAGCAATCGACCATACGGGAGTGGCTGGCGTGCACAACGGTCGCTCGTGCTGGCTCGGCGAGGTCTCGTGTGCACCAGCCAAGCGCTTGCCACCAGCGCCGGCGTGGAAGTGTTGCGCCGTGGAGGCACGGCCATGGATGCCGCGCTGGCGGCGAACCTGGTACTGTGTGTGGTCGAGCCGTACAACACAGGGCTCGGGGGCGACTGCTTGTTGCTGTACTGGAATGCTGCTGAACACCGCCTGTACGCCTTGAACGGAAGCGGCCGAGCTCCCGCCGCACTCGATGTCGACGTGCTGGAGGCGCGAGGCTTTACATCGATGCCGCTCACTGGTGTGTGGAGCATCACGGTGCCAGGGGCGGTCCAGGCGTGGGCGGACGCTCACGGGCGCTTCGGACGGCTCCCATGGGACACCTTGTTCGAGGCGGCCATCGACTACGCAGAACACGGCTTTCCGGTAACGGAAGTGATCGGTTACGAGTGGAGATTGATCGTCCACGCTGGGATTTTACAGGATCCGGTTGCGCGTGCGTGGTTCACCTGCAACGGAGAGCCGCCGGAACTGGGCGAGATCGTTCGCTTGCCCGAGCTTGCCCGTTCCTTCAAGGAACTTGCTCGCTCTGGGCCGGACTGGTTCTATCGTGGACCGTTCGCAGAAGCCGCCGCGCAGGCGGTCGCCCAGCAGGGCGGGGTTCTCAGTTTGCAGGACTTTCGGGAACATTGCTCTACCTGGGTGGACCCGCTCACCACCACGTACCGCGGTTACGAACTTGTCGAATTTCCGCCCAGTACCCAGGGCATCGCGGCGCTGCTGGCACTGAACATCCTCGAAAATTTCGACCTGCCTGCATACGGGCCACAAGCGCCCGAGGTGCACCACTATCGGATCGAGGCAGTGAAGTTGGCGCTGGCCGATCGCAACCGGTATGTGGCAGACCCCGAGTTTGCCAGCGTGCCGGTCGAGGGATTGCTGTCGAAGGACTACGCCCAAGGCCGCGCCGCCGTGCTCCACCCGCAACGCGCGTTAGTGCAACCGGCGCCGGGAAGAATGCTGCCAGGCTCCGATACGGTGTACTTGGCAGCCGCGGATTCCGAGGGGAACCTGGTGTCGATGATCAGCAGCTTGTACTTTCCCTTTGGCTCAGGGGTCGCGGTGCCGGGCACCGGGGTGGTGCTGCAAAACCGTGGCGCCGGCTTCGTGCTCGAGCGTGGACACCCCAACTGCGTGGCGCCACGCAAGCGCCCGTTGCATACCATCATTCCCGCCATGCTCTTGCATCAGGGCCAACCGGTGGTGGCTTTCGGCGTGATGGGTGGGGATCATCAGGCTCAAGCGCACGTGCAAGTGGTGTCGCACATGGTGGACTTCGGGGCCAACATTCAAGAAGCTTTGGATGCTCCACGGTTCCACGTCATCGAGCGCAATCGTGTCGCGTTCGAAGAAGAATACGATCCGGTGTTGGTGGCGGCCTTGTCGCAGCGCGGGCACGCAATTGCCGACCCCGCGGAAGTGCGCATCCGTGGCGGATTTGGCGGGGGCCAAGGAATCATGGTGCACCCGCGGTCCGGGGTTTTGTGGGGCGGTTCCGACCGGCGCAAAGACGGGACTGCCGGCGGGTATTAGCAAATCAATCGCTTGATCTTGATTTTGCTTGCGGGATTGGTCCAAGTACTCTCGCGAGAGGGAGACCGTCGTGTGGACCGATCGCGAAGCCAAGGAACAAATCATTCAAATCACGAACGAGTTGTTCGCCCACGGTTTACTCACGGCAACGGGCGGGAACATCAGTGCTCGCGCGGCCGACGGAGAAACCATCTGGATTACGCCAAGTCAGTTGTACAAAGGTGGACTCCACGAACCGGATCTTGTGCGCATCCGGCGCGACGGCTCGGTGGTCGAGGGCGAGCGTGTTCCTTCGGTCGAGTGGCAAATGCACTGGGGCGCATATGACGCTCGGCCAGATACGACTGGAGCGGTGCACACGCATGCACCCGTAGCCACGGCATTCGGGATTACCAACCAAGTCTTTCCGCCGATCAACACGGATGCGATTTTTCTCCGCGATACGCCCCTCGTGCCCTGGTATATGCCGGGCTCCAAAGAGCTTGCCGACGCCGTTCACGAGGCGTTGAAGAAAAGCCGCGGTTGCATCTTACAGAATCATGGCCTGATGACTGTAGACAAAACCCTGCGCAAAGCCGCGACCCGCGCGATGATGATCGAAGAGACGGCAAAAATTGTTCTCTACGTCAAACAGTTCGGGGGCACGGTCACGTACATCCCCGACGAATGGATCGAGCGCTTGGCGCCTCTCGCGGATTTTATCTGACCGCTCGGGGCTACCAGGAGTCCGCGCCCGGACCGTCCTTAGCCGATCGACAAGTTGGGTACCGGAAGTCCTGGCTGGGGCAGTAACTTTGCGAGCGCGTCGGGCTGGGTCACCGGCGGCGAGCACGTAAACCCGCAGCACACGTAGGCTACCGCTTCAGTCTGTGGGGGCAGTGGTTTGTCGCGTACGAGCGGCAACGGGCCCTTGGGATCCTCCGGGGATGCGACGACGAGTACCCGGTGAGGTACGTAATGCTGTCGGACGAGCCGAACGAGATCTTGTGCGGCTCCGCGGCGGGATTCCAGAATCACGGCGGTCCACGGTTGAACCACGTCGAACAGCGCTGCACACAGCATGCTTGGGAATCCCGAAGGCTGCGCGTGCATGGTGGCGGCGTAGGTTTCCAGCACCTTGCGGGCGTGTCGTTCGTAGGTCGGATTGCCGGTCAGGTGCGCCAGACGAAGCAGTGCTCGGCAGGCAACCGAGTTTCCCGATGGGGTGGCGCCGTCGAATACGGGCTTGCTGCGGACCACGAGTGCCTCTTGCCGGTCGCTGGTGAAGAAAAAGCCCGCGCTTGCGGAGTCCCAAAAGTGTGCCAGTAGCTCGTCGCCTAGCAAGCGGGCGCGCTCGAGGTCGCGGCTTTGTTGCAGCGCCTCGAACGAGTCCAAATATGCCTGCAGCAGGAACGAAACGTCCTCCAAGTGCGCTGGGTACTTGGCGATGCCTTGCGCGTAGGTACTCAAGAGTCCCGTGCTTGGCCACAACCGGTCCTCGAGGAACTGCAAGGTCTGACGCACGACTTCTGCGTACATGGGGTCGCCAAGAACTTCGGCAGCGAGCGCAAACGCCGACACCGCGAGGCCGTTCCAGGCGGTGAGGATTTTATCGTCCAGCGCAGGTGGTACGCGCCGTTGGCGCGCGAGGAACAGTTTCTCCCGAGCCTCCTGAAGTGCCACAGTCACTTCGTCGACAGGTCGTTGGTAGAGCTTTGCCAACTGCTCCGCCGCGAGGGTTCGATGGAGCACGCTCTGGCCATGTTCGAAGTTGCCTTGGTCGGTGACATCCCAGTATCGGCAGGCGAGCTCTGCAAGATCAGGTTCGAGCACGTCGCGCACTTGCTGCGGGTTCCAGACGTAAAACTTCCCTTCCTCTCCTTCGCTGTCCGCGTCTTGGGAAGAATAAAACCCGCCTTCGGGGGAACGAAGCTCGCGCAGCATGTAGGCCAGTGTTTCGCGCGCAACTTGGGCAAACTCAGCCCGGTGCGTCGCCTGGTACGCAAACAGGTACAGGCGGGCGAGAAGCGCGTTGTCGTAAAGCATTTTTTCGAAGTGGGGTACGAGCCAGCGCTCATCGACCGAGTAGCGGTGAAACCCTCCGCCAAGTTGGTCGTAAATTCCGCCCCAGGCCATCTTGTGCAAGGTGTGCTCGACCATGTCGCGAAACCGCGGGTCGCCCGACACCGCGAAGAACTGCAGGAAGTACTCGAAGATGGAGGCGTTGGGGAACTTCGGCGCTCCTTGCAGGCCCCCGTGGACAGGGTCGTAGAGCGATGCCAGGCGATGCGCCGCGTGATCGAGCAACGCGCGGTCGCACGGAGTTGTGGATGCTTCGGGAGTTTCCACCCGTTGCAGGGCTGCAATCAGTTGCGCCGCAGTTTGGTCGATCTCGTGCCGTTTCTCGCGATACGCTTGCGCTACGGCCTGCAAGACTTTGCGAAAGGCTGGCAAGCCGTGGCGGTCTTCCGGTGGAAAATACGTTCCCCCGTAAAACGGGCGCCCGTCAGGGCACAAGAAGACGGTCAGCGGCCATCCCCCTCGGCCGGTCAATAGTTGCACAGCGGTCATGTACACATGGTCCACATCTGGGCGCTCCTCGCGGTCCACTTTCACGTTCACGAACAGCGTGTTCATCAGCCGGGCGGTTTCCGGGTCCTCGAAAGACTCCCGCTCCATGACGTGGCACCAGTGACACGCAGCGTAGCCAATGCTGAGCAGGATGGGTTTGTCCTCCCGGCGTGCTCGCTCGAACGCTTCGGGGCCCCAGGGATACCAGTCGACCGGATTGTGCGCGTGTTGCCGGAGATAAGGGCTCGTCTCACGAGCTAAGCGGTTGGTGTGCGTTGCCATCGTGTCTCCTTCCACGGGTCGGGTGCCCGGTTCGTCCAACGTTCGCAGCTTGGGGGAACAAAGCAAGACCGCATCCTTCGCCTTGCGGGCCGCCCGCGGGGATCGTCGGCCCCCACATGGCGCCGGGTAAAGTACTTCCTCATCCGACCGGAGAGCGGACCGAACGAGGAGAGGATTGTCGGGTTGCCGCCGTGGCAGCTCCGCCCCGAGGATTGGTGAGACGGCTGATTCTGGCCTGCGTTCGCTGTCGGCTGCCCACAAACGCCCGGCTCAACAACGGCGCTGTTGGTGTGTGGCGACGGCGGGGCTGCCAGGTTCCCGTGCTGTTTTCGAGAAGAAGCCAGGCACGAGGCGAAGGAATAGCCTGGATCGAGGCTTACGAATCCGGGTGGATGGACGGTCCGTTCGGTGCGGTCGCGGCAGTCTTGCCCCCGGTCTGGCATTTGCGCGTCGGGTGTGGCGATAAGGAGCGTATTGGAGGTCGGAGTTCGCCGTGGGATTTCGTCCACCACCAGCAATCGAGCCAGCAACCGCTGCGTTTTGGCATGCTTGCCGCGACGGCCGGCTCGAATTCCGTTTTTGCCCGCGTTGTGAGTGGTTCATTCACCCGCCGCGGCCGATCTGCCCGCAATGTCACAGGACAGAGCTCGAGTCCCGGCAAGTGTCGGGGCGGGGGACGGTGCACACCTACACCGTGAACCACAAGGCGTGGTTTCCTGGGCAGGAAGTGCCGTACATCATCGCGATCGTCGAACTGGAGGAGCAACCCGGCTTGCGGCTCCTCAGCAACATTGTCGAGTGTGCCCCCGAGGAAGTGCAGATCGGCATGCCGGTACGTGTGCAGTTCGAAGTGTTGAACGACGAGGTGGCTTTACCGGTGTTCGTTCCTGACTTGGAGCGCGCGAGCCCGCGGGAGGGCACTCAAGAACCGCGTCGTGTCGAGGTCCGGCCGGAAAGTCCGTCAGTCGTTTCCTCAGGCGAGCCGTTGGAGCGGCGCGCCGTGCTCTCCGGTGTTGGCCAATCGGCCATCGGTCGTCGTCTCTTTCGCGACGAGCTCGACCTCACCTGCGAAGCAGCGCTTCGAGCGATTGCCGACGCGGGGCTGCGGGTTTCCGACATCGATGGGATCGCTGCCTACCCCGGACCAGTCACGAACGTGCCCGGTTTTTCCGGTCCCAGCATTTACGACGTACAGGATGCGCTCGGACTCTCGGTGCGCTGGCACTTGTCCGGAATGGAGGGCCCGGGCCAAATCATGCCCATCATTGCGGCAGCGTTGGCCGTGGCCAGTGGGCTGGCGCGACACGTGTTGGTGTATCGTACCGTTACCGAGGCCACCGCGGCAGCCGACACCGGGCGCCGTGGGATTGGTGCTGGCGCGCGAGAAATCACCGGCTTTGCTGCCTTTCTCGTACCGTTTGGAGCGATGTCGGCAGCCAATTGGCTTGCGCTGTACGCGCGCCGCCACATGCACGTGTATGGAACCCAGCGCAAGCACTTAGGCGCGATCGCGCTGACTGCCCGCGAACATGCTCGCTTGAACCCGGCTGCCGTCTACCGCGAGCCGCTCACGTGGGACGACTACTGGCAAGCGCGCATGGTGAGCGACCCGTTTTGCTTGTTCGATTGCGACGCTCCGGTCGATGGCTCCACGGCCGTGATTGTGTCCTCTGCGGAGTGTGTGCGCGACCTGGCCAAGCCAGCAGTGCGCATCGAAGCTGTGGGGACCGCGCTCGGCAAACGCCCGTTGTGGGATCAGTGGCCGGACTTGACCACGATGGCAGCGCACGATTCCGCCCGGCATCTGTGGAGTCGTACAACCCTGAGACCGAACGACGTGGATACCGCCCAGCTTTACGACGGGTTTTCGTTCCTCACGTTGTCTTGGCTCGAAGCCCTCGGATTTTGCGGACCGGGCGAAAGCGGACCCTTCGTCGAAGAAGGTCACATCCGGCTGGGCGGGAGGCTTCCACTGAACACGTGGGGTGGACAACTCTCGGGCGGCCGCTTGCACGGTTTTGGATTCGTGGCTGAAGCAATTCGACAAATCCGCGGCGAGTGCGGTGAGCGCCAAGTGCCGGACTGCGAAGTTGCCGTGGTGGCAGTCGGAGGAGGTCCCGTTGCCGGCTGCATGCTCCTGACGCGTGCGTAAGAAACAGTTGGGCAACACCGTGCCCGTGCGCTGCCTGGTCCTTTGCGCGTGCTGCGTGGGGCCAGCTAAAGTCTGTGGCCCGAAGTTCGGACGCGACCATACGCGCAGCCAGCCGAGGTTAGGAAGTGCCCGTTAGGAGGGCCTCTTTGCGGAGCGCTCTGCTGGGGGCACAATGCGCAAGCGCGGCCGGTAGGACGCGTCGCGTAAGAGATAAAAGATCCCGCCAGAAAGCGTGGGCGCTTCCGCGACCCAGAATCCAAGGGCAGCCGAAAGAATCGAGCTTTCGAGGCCGATGCGGTGTGCAAGCATCAACGCTTGGACGATCTCCCGCACACCCTCGCCGGCGATGGTAAACGGGCTAATGACCGTGGCAAAAATCTGGATCGTCGATCCAAAAATCACTTCCCAAAACTCGGCGTGGTGAGCCCCAACTGCAATGGCGGTAAGGAAATACGTGACAGCGGTGAAAAAATGCACCCCGAAGCTCAGTGCGGCGGCCGCGACGAGTCGGGCCTTTTGATCGCGGTAGGCCGCCGCGGCTCCGTGCAGGCGTTCCACGAAGTTGCCGATTCGTACGCGCCGGAGTTGTGGCGCCCAGTCCAAGAACCACAGCAACCAGCGCGGATGAAGTAAAATGGCGAAAAATCCTACGCAAACGAACGCGGCGAGGGGAATGGTCAGCCAGCCCACCATCGCGGCACGTTCTCCGAGAATCGTGTGGCCGAGGGGGAACGTGACGAGAAAGCACAGGAAAATACCGACGATTCCGAGGCCCTTTTCGATCGCGGTTGCTGCTGCGGCCTCGACCGTGCGCCCGCTAAAGCGTGCGGCATCGTAGAGCTTGTAGCCGTCGAGCCCGAGCGTCGAGGGCAGGAAGGTGCCGAGGAAACGGCCAATCAAGAACGTGGTGAACACGTGCCACAGGGGAAAGTACAAGCCTTGCCCCCGGAGTAACACGTTCCAGCGCAGCATCGAACAGGCCATGCCACACATCCGCACGACAAACGCCAAAAGGGCGAAGCGCCAGAATACCCCGGTGTCGATGCGAGGCAGGTAGTCGAGGATTGCTCGGAGGGCAGAAACACGTGCGCCGTCGCTCGTTTCTACTGGGTGCTGCAGCAGCAGGTAAAATGCCGCTACAGTAACGCCGCACTTGGCAGCAAAGGAAAGACTCGTGCGCGCCCAGCTGCGTTCCGCGCTTGCAGGGGTGGACAACGGTTAAGGTCTCCTCTGTGAACGGCTTTCGATTTCGCGCAGACGAATCTCCAGCTTGCGCAAGCGATCTGCGAAGGAGTCTCCGGTCGAACTAAGTTGACGTTCCGAAGCGTCTTCCGGCTTTTTTTCCAATGCCTCGAGTCTTCTTTCCAAGCGGTCCAGTCGTGTCTCGATCGCTTGCAAGCGAACCTCGTCTGCGGGCTGTTCGGGCGGGAGCCCGGGGGACGCTTGAATCGTCGCTTGCGTGGACTTTGTCTCCCCCGCGGTGCCCGGGCCGGGAGGTCCAACGATGGCGACATTTTGCGGCTCGCGCACGACCATCTCCCAGCGCCCCCGGAATTCCCGAATCGTTCCGCTGGCACGGATGGTCTGACCAGGAAGCCGATGCTCGGCGTCGGGAAAGCGGCTCAGCAACCCTTCCACCAACAGCAAATCGAGCGTGGCAGGCGGCTGCCCGAGCTGCAGACGCACCACGTTTCCCTCTCGGCGCCCAGCCTCCACTCGAGCTTCGACCGTGACTTCCTCGCCGACGTACAATGGGGCCACGCTCACATCGATGAGCGGAGGGGCAGTCGCCATCGCCGCGCCTGCAAGCATCGTGGAGACAAGCGCTGCCGCGGCGACGGCGACGCGCTGGCTCCTGCAGGAGCTACAGTTCGAACCCACGTTCGGCCTCGTCTTCGTCCGGGGTGGGAGCCAGCTCTTCAAGTTTGCGGAACACAACTTCGATGAGCTTGTCGATGCGGCGGTATTCGCCGGATCGTGCCGCGGCACGGGCGACACTGACCGCCAAACGGAGCTTTTCGTCGCGAGTCATGGTCCACCTCTGTGTTTGCCAATCCGGCAAGCGTATAGCGCCACGAAGCAACATTTTCTTTTCATCGCCGGCGCTTCGTGGATGCGAACAGAAACCACCAGTGTGGGTGGAGGAAGTTTGCCACGTTTGCAGAAGAGTGGTACGCTGCAGCGCACGTTCGCTCAGGGTTCGCTCGCGCCTCCCTTCGTGGCGTTGGAGTGTCCCACAGGCGAAGAAAGGAGTGCCGCAAATGGCAGGCGGGAAGACGTTCAAAAGGGACCAGAAACGACGCAAAGAGATGGCCCGAAAGCTCAAGCAAGAGGAAAAGATGCGGAAACGCCTGCAGCGGCGGGAAGAGAAGCGCAGCGGTGTGGCGAAGGAGGAAGAGGAAATCACGATCCCGCCGCAAGGGCCGCTCACGAGCTGACACTTCTCGGCGACAGAGCGCGAAGCGTGCAGAGCTAGGCAAAACCTCATCGCGTCCGGCCGTTGTATCGAGCTTCCGCGGGTCACCGAATCGGATAGTGATAGCCTAAGTCCACCGCGCCAATTTTTACGCAGTCGTTTTCCGTGCCCGGGACGCAACCGGGGGGGCAGCAGCCCGCGCCAATGCAATCCGGCTTGTTGTCCACTTGCGTGGTACGCTGCGCGAGGAGGGCGACAAGTTCAGGGTCTGTATCGGGGTCCCCTGCGTCCATGATCGCGCTTCCGCCACGGCATTCGTCATCCGTTCCGGGAATGCGGAAACCGTTCTGGTTCCCTGGATCCAGCCAAAATGGGTCTACGTTCAGGTCGTGCGGACCAGCGCTGGCGTTGAAAAAGCCGTCACGATTGAGGTTGTAGTCGCCGTCGAACCCAACAGTGGAGCTATCCACGGTAATTCCCCGCGGCGTGTTGCCGACGAAGATATTGTTCCGTGCCAGAATCGCTTCCGAAGGTCGGCCAGATTCGTCGCTAGCCATGACCAGGCCGTTGCCCCGATTTGCGTAAAATGTGTTGTTCACGACCGCGACGTTGCTGGAGGCGAGCAGCGACACACCGGGCCCGCCATTGCGAAGGATGAGATTGTTCCAGATGCGCGTACCAGCCGCACGGAGCAGCCGTATGCCGTCGCGGGAATTTTCCCGTACGATCGAGTTGCGAATCGTGACGGCATTCCCCTCGCGGATTTCGATACCGGCGCGCGTTGCCCCACGCACGGTAAACCCGTCGACGGTGAGCCCGTCCACTCCTTCCAGCGAGATCCCTGTGGCTGCGCCGGCGGCGTTGATCACCACCTCGCCAGCGGGAAAACCGGTGAGCTGACCAGTCACGTCGGCCACCACGGTAATCGGGCCGTTCAAGTCGCTCGCTGTCACGCGGAACGGTGCGTACACTCCTGCAGGTACAGCGACCACGGCTCCAGGAGGAGCAACGCGAATGGATTCTACGATGCCGCGGCTTCCTGGCTGAACTTGGACAGGAGTTTGCGTGGGAGTCGGCGAGGGTGGAGCAACCGTGCGGGTCGGGGTGAACGTCGGCTCCCCAGGGCGCAACGTACGCGTCGGCGTGCGGGTAGGCGTGCCGGGCGTAACCGCGGGTCCGCCGTTGCCTCCCCCTCCGCACCCCGACGTAGTGACGAGTACAAACCCAAAGACGCACAGTGCAGTAAGCGACAAGCTCCGTAGCGGCATGCGCCAATCCTTTCCCGAGGCAAGATGCACGGCCCCGTTTAGCCACACGAACCGCAAGATGTCCACCGCCGTTTGCAAGTGGATTCCTCGGCCGTGCCCGAAGGGTTCCGGAAGGGACGAGTTACGCTGGGGCAGTTCGGGGCCGGATCATGTATGTCGTGGTTGCACGCGCTGCAAGTTGGCCCGCTGCCCAAATATCGACTTCGGCATATGCGCTACGCTTGCTTGCCCGCAGTACGAAGGCCTCGGCGGTGACCAAACCAGGAGGAATGGGCTCGAGGTAGTTGATCTTCATTTCGATCGTCAGAAGCAACGTGCCCTCTTCGTACAGAGTTGCCAAAGCAGCTGCTACGGCGGTGTCCGCCAGCCCGAAACTGGCCCCACCGTGCATCACGCCTGCCGGCTGCATCAGTTCGAGTCGGTTTTGGACTTCCAACCGGGCGTAGCCTTGGCGAAGTTCGACCACGCGGATTCCTAAGTGGCCGGGAAAGAAGCGGTTGTCTTCGTTGAACCGGGTCGAAATGAGGCGTGCCCGCTCGGGATCGAGGGGCGGATAGTCGTGGCCGTGATTGCCAGACCTTAGTCGCTCTCCGATACGAATATGCGCCATGCGTACGTGCCTATCTTGCGACAAGGCTTGGGTCCAGCCAGGGGCTGCTGCAGGCCCGGAGGACCAGACGCGAGCGAGCCATGACGGGCGCGAGGCTCCTACCAGGAGGGCGCCCGAAGCCGACCGTGAGGACGGGCACACGAGTCGGACCAGGGGACCTCGTTCGAGGCAAGATTGCAAAGGAAGAACTTTGTCCGTTCCGTGCAATTCGAAGGATTTGCTTGACAAGGCGGCCGAAGTCGTTTACCGAACCACTCCTGTCAGAATTGATTTGGAAATCCGATATGCACGTCTTTCGCAAAGCACGGGAATTGGGTCTGCTTCTGGGGCTGTTGCTTCCTTGCCCGCCCGGTGCGTCTGCGGGGACGTGAGTCAGGATTACGGAACCGCAAGGCGCCACGGGCGGGAATCGCTGCCCGTGGCGTTTTTATTTTCGCCGCGAGCAGCTCCCTCCGGTGGCGTCGATGGAAAGGAAACCACGGAATCGAGAAGGGAGTGAAACCATGAGAGAACATCAAGCGGATGTGGTGAGGATCTTCGATACCACGCTACGCGATGGCGAACAGTCGCCTGGTGCCAGCATGAATGTGGAGGAAAAGGTGTTGGTGGCCCGGCAGCTCGAGCGCCTGGGCGTGGACGTCATCGAGGCTGGCTTTGCCGCTTCGTCGCCCGGCGATTTCGAGGCAGTCGCGAAAGTGGCGGAAACCGTGACGCAGCCGGTGGTGTTAAGCCTGGCGCGCACGCGGGAGAACGACATCGTGCAAGCAATCCGCGCGGTGGAAAAGGCTCGCAACCCGGGTATTCACGTGTTCATTGCCACCTCCGACCTGCACCTCGAACGGAAGCTGATGATGAGCCGACAGGAAGTGTTGGACGCCGCCTGCTGGGCCGTGGAGTATTGCCGAAAGCACCTGGACTACGTGGAATTCTCGGCTGAAGATGCGTCACGGTCGGACCCCGAATACCTCGTCCAAGTCTTTGGCGAAGTGATTCGTTGCGGTGCCCGGGTGGTGAACGTGCCCGACACGACCGGCTATGCGATTCCGGAGGAGTTCGGTGCTCTCTTTCGGTACCTGATTGCGAATACTCCGGGAAGCGACCGGGTGGTTTGGAGCGCTCATTGTCACAACGACCTGGGCATGGCAGTGGCGAACTCCCTGGCTGCTGTTCGCAACGGTGCGCGGCAAGTGGAGTGTACGGTGAATGGAATTGGCGAACGCGCTGGCAACACCTCGTTGGAAGAGGTGGTGATGGCGATCCACACGCGCAGCGACTTCTTCAAGCTGCGCACGAACATCGTGACGGAGCAAATTTACCCCGCTAGCCGTTTGCTAGCGCAAGTTACCGGGCTGGTGGTTCCGGCAAACAAGCCCATCGTTGGCGACAACGCGTTTGCCCACGAGGCCGGGATCCATCAGGATGGAGTGCTGAAGGACAAGCAAACCTACGAAATCATGCGCCCGGAATCGATTGGTTTGCCGAGCAACAAGCTCGTGCTGGGCAAGCATTCTGGCCGGCACGCGTTTGCGCAGCGGCTCAAAGAGTTGGGGGTCGACTTGTATGGCGTGGACATGAACAAGGCCTTTGCCAAGTTCAAGGAACTCGCCGACCGGAAGAAGTTCGTGTACGACGAAGACATCCTCGCCATCGTTACCGAAGAAGCGGTGCGCGGACCGGACTACCTCGAGTTGCTGCACCTAGAGGTCAGTGCGGGCACCAACTCCGTACCCAAAGCGGTGGTGCGGCTGCGCGTGGATGGTACGGAAAAAGAGGGTGCGGCCCATGGGGACGGGATGGTGGACGCGTGTTTCAAGGCGATTTCCGACTTGGTCGGCGTGCACCCGCGGCTCGAGCGATATGCAGTAAAAGCCATTACCGGCGGTACCGATGCGCTGGGTGAAGTTTCGTGCCTCATTAGCTTGAACGGGGTGACCGCCACAGGGCAAGGAGCACACACGGACATTGTGCACGCCAGTGCCTTGGCCTATGTGAACGCGCTCAACAAAGTTCAGAATCGCCGCACGCGATACCGCCAAATTTCTGGCGAAGAGCCGTGAGGTGAGTCTGCTGAGGGAGAGAGTTGGTGCGCGTTTTAGTATTGCCGGGAGACGGGATTGGTCCGGAAGTGACAGCTCAGGCACAGCGGGTACTGGAACGCTGTGCCGAGCTGTTTGGCTTGAGCCTGGAGTTCGATACCGCGGTTGTGGGTGGAGCGGCGATCGACCGTACTGGCACGGCCCTGCCGAGCGAAACGTTGAAGTTGGCGCTCGACAGCGACGCGGTGTTGCTGGGCGCTGTGGGTGGCCCGAAATGGGACGACCCGCAGGCGAAAGTCCGCCCGGAACAAGCGCTGCTCGGGTTGCGCAAAGAGCTGGGCTTGTATGCCAACCTGCGTCCGGTACGCCCCGTTCCTGAGCTTCTCGATGCCTCGCCGTTGAAACCAGACGTCTTGCGAGGGGTCGATTTAGTCGTGGTGCGCGAGCTCACGGGCGGAATTTATTTTGGCCAGCCAAGCGAGCGTCGCGTGGGCGCGAACGGACGTGAGGCCGTGGACACCATGGCTTACAACGAGCACGAGATTGCCCGGTTGCTGCACACCGCCTTTGGGCTTGCGCGACAACGGCGCCGCCGGCTGACGTCGGTCGATAAGGCAAACGTATTGTCCTCGTCGCGGTTGTGGCGCGAGGTGGCACACGAAGTCCGGAGGGAGTACCCCGACGTGAGCTACGAGGATGTGCTCGTGGATGCCATGGCCATGCATCTGTTGCGCCGCCCCCGCGACTTCGATGTGATCGCTACGGAAAACTTGTTTGGCGACATCCTTACGGACGAAGCTTCGATGCTGGCTGGTTCCATGGGCTTGCTGCCTTCGGCTTCTCTGGGGGAGGCGCGCAACCGTTTGGGGTATCCACGCGGTCTGTACGAACCGATTCATGGCAGCGCTCCGGACATTGCGGGGCAAAACAAAGCCAATCCGTTGGCGGCGATTCTTTCTGCCGCGATGTTGCTGCGGCACTCCCTCGGGCACGAGGCTGCGGCATGCGCAGTGGAGAGCGCCGTCGCCCGCGTGCTCGCAGACGGGTTGCGCACTCCGGATATCCAGCAACGAGGCTGCCGCCTGGTGGGATGCGAGGAAATGGGCGCTGCTGTAGTCGGCGCGCTCGAGGCACTGCCCCGAGAATGAGAAAGTCGCAGTACAACGTCGCCATCATTGGCGCCACTGGCACTGTGGGGCGCGAGCTGGTGGCAGTTCTCGACCAACGTGGCTTCCCTCTGGGCTCTTTGCGATTGTTTGCCAGCGCGGCCTCGGCCGGTGACGAAAACGAGGTGGCCGGCGTGAGGATCGAAGAGCTCACGGGCGACACGAGGCTCAAGGACACGGATTTGGTGTTCCTCGCATGCCAAGAAACGGTAGCGCGCGTGTGGCGTAGCCGTGCCCTCGAGGCTGGGGCGTTCGTGATCGACTTAGGCGCGGGCAATGCTGGTGCTCCATCCATGCCGCTTGTGGTACCGGAGGTGAACGCCGCAGCGCTGGCGCGCGTGCGCGAAGGGCGCCTCGTTGGCAGCCCCGACCCTGCCGCGATCGCGTTAGCGGTGGTGCTGGGTGCAGTGAGTCAGATCGTTGCAATCCGCGACGTTGTCGCAACCGTGCTCGACCCCGTTTCGTTGGCTGGGCGTCAGGGAATCGAGGTTCTGGAGCAGGAGCTGTACGACTTGCTGAACGGTCGAGAACCAGCTCCGCCGCGGATTTTTTCTCAGCGGATCGCCTTTAACGTCGTTCCCGATGTGGGCGGGGGCACGGCAACCCTAGAAACTCGCGGGGAGCAGGTGTTGCGAGAGCACGTGCGCTTGCTGCTCGGGGACCCTGGACTTCCGGTGCACGCGACTCGTGTGCAAGTTCCCGTGTTTTTTGGGCTCTCGATTGCGGTCGAACTGCGGCTCGCGCGATCGGTGACCGTGCACGAAATCGAGTCTCACTTACAGTCGGCTCCTGGCGTCTTGCTCGTCGCATCGGGAGGCGAGGTGCAAGGTGCACCGCTGCCGTTGCCAACGCCCGCAACGGTCATGGGCAGCGATGCCACGCACGTCGCGCGTGTGCGGGTAGATCCCGAGGTCCCCTCGGTGGCTTGCTGGCTGGCAATCGACAATACCCGCAAAGGGTCGGCAACGAACGCGGTGCAAATTGCCGAGTTGTTGGTTCGCGACTACCTGTGAGCGCGCATGCGCTACAAGTTGCTCGTCCAGTACGAGGGCACTGCGTATTTGGGTTGGCAAGTACAGCCGCATGGCCGGACGATTCAGGGTGAATTCGAGCGTGCCTTGCGGAACCTCACCGGCGGGGCGGTCCGCGTTGCCGCGGCTGGGCGTACGGATGCTGGTGTGCACGCCTCCGGCCAGGTGGTGAGTTTTTCCCTCGACCGCGCTTGGGCGCCGGAGGTCCTAGCCCGGGCACTCGACGCCATCACGCCGGCGGACATTGCCGTGTTGCAAGCGGAAGTGGTACCCGACGATTTCGATCCGCGAAGGTGGGCACTAAGCCGCACGTACACGTACCGCATTTGGAACCACAGGGTAGGTTCTCCGTTTTGGCGACGTTACGCGTGGCACGTTCCATACCGGCTCGACATCGCGGCGATGCAGGACGCGGCTGCGGTGCTGTGTGGCGAGCACGATTTTGCTGCGTTCCGCGCTGCTGGCTGTGCGGCAGCTCACTCGCGCCGGCAGGTGCTGCAGAGCACCTGGATCGGGCAGGGACCCTTACTCGTGTACTCCATCGAGGCGAACGGTTTTTTGCGCCACATGGTGCGGAACGTAGTGGGCACCTTGGTAGAAGTCGGAAGCGGCAAGCGTTCCCCGGACGATATGCGGCGCCTGCTTGCGGCGAAGGACCGTACGCTAGCCGGGCCGACTGCCCCAGCACATGGGTTGTGCCTTTCGCGGGTCCGCTATCCCGATCCTCTCGTTCGCCCGGGACAAAAGAACGGCGCCCAGCTACGGGAGGTCACCGAGCCAGGCGCCGACACAGACGACGTTTCCTAGCCTAGTTGCTCAGGCAGTTCCGGTTGCTCACAGGGTGTAGGCGATTCCCAGAGCGATGCCCCAGTCGGTGGCGGCGTCCGTGCCGCCTACCATTCCGGTGGGCCGGACGATCAAGCGGTCCGAAAAATACATATCCACGCCAGGCCACACCGTGAGGTCGACGTTGCGGAAGCCGCCTTGGTGGAACACCCGCAACACTGCTTCGCCGCGGAGCGTGTAAAAATCGTTGCCTTTGAGAAACAAAGATAGGCTCGTGTTGAAGACATCGGGAACATCGCCAGTGAAAAACTGGTATCCCAGGTGGCCACCGAGTCCAATGCGCCCCCAGGTGACCCGACTTGAGACGAACGGGTTCAGTCCGACCTCGTCCGTACCGAAGTCCTTGCTCTTGCTTCCGGACGGAACGGAAACTTGCACGCCCGCGCCCCAACGCATGATGTCCATCACAGGCTGGGTAAACTTGCCGTAAAGTTGGACGTCACCCATGTCTTCTTTGGTGCTCTTTTGGCCAGCGACGGTGCGCGACTCGATGTAACCAGGCAAAAGAAAACCAACTTCCGCGTTCTTGGACAAACCATAGGACCCGAGCAAATTGAAAATTCCGCCGTCGGTGCTGATTTCCTTTCGGGCAATTGCCGGTGGCTTCGGAATGCGGAAACCGATCAAGTTGAACCTTGCCCCCGGATCGTCTTGAACTTTGATCCCTTGGACTTCGAGCCGGAACCGTCCCTCGTCCACCGTGGCTGCATCGATCGTGAATGTCCGGAAGGTTCGCTCGTGTCCGGAAAGCTCCACCGCCCGCGCGTGGGATGCCACGGCCATTGCCGCCGCGATCAGCCCGATCCCAATCCTCCGCCTGATTGCATCACCCATCGCTTCCCCTCCTTGTCACCTGGGCCGTGAACCCGGAGAGTGTGCTCTCGGACTCCTCGGCCGTTCGATTTGGTTGGCGATGCTACGTCGCCGCCCGCGAAAATGTCAAGCGTTGGCTGCCGCTTTGTAGCTGGAACGGGCTCCCGACTCCGCAACGACCACACGGGAAGTATGGGTCCGCCCACGAAATCAGGGCACTTGTGACCACGCTGAGCCATCGAACCGGCACCTCGGACCCTGAGTGGTCCCCTTGCAGCAATGGCTCCGGAGCGACCCGTGCGCTGTAAACGTATTTGTTAGGGCCGGGTCTGCTCGCCGGCCGGCGGTACTGGTGTAGCCATCGTCGTGCCCGTCGAGGCTCGAGACCGCCTGCCGGACGGCGCGGGCCGGCTCCGTGGATTCGCACCTTCGGGTGGCTGGATCTCTGAGTGTGCTGGAAACGAAGCTCGCGAGAGGAGCGGCCGTGCAGCGTCACTCTGGGGCTCCAAGCCAGTACGAGGGAATGACCACAATGTTCTTGTTCGCTGCGGCTCGCGCCACTTTCGGGTCCACGGTGTAGGAGACCACGAAAACAAAACGATTTGCACCGACGAAACCGTATTTTTCCAGTCGCTGCAAACGCTTTTCGAGTTTCGTTAAGTGTTTGAGTCCCAAACGTGCCTTGGCTTCGCCAACCACCGTGACCGTTTGCCCGTTTTGTACGGCAGTGCCGAAAATGTTCAATTCCTCTGCTCCGCCATCCGGATACTCTACCCATTTTCGCTCCAGTGCACCCTGGACCTCGAGACCGAAATGCTTTCGAAGCACTTTCGGTAAACGGAAAATGGCACGGTCCTCCAGGCCGTAGCCCACGGCGTCCGACAAGTTGGCAAGCATTTCACGTGTTTGCCGATGGTCGCGCACAAGCGCCTGCACTTGTTTGGTGAGTTGGCGAAGTTCCTGCTGCGTTTGCCGGTGCGATTCGGTGAGTTCCTTTAGGCTGCGCTGGGTTTCCTCCATCGCGGCAGTGAGCGCTGCAAAGCGGAGATCTGTCGCGTTGCGGAATTCGCAATACTCTTGATAGGCGCGCTCCTGGGCTGCCGTGAGTTCGGCGAAACGCTGGTTGGCGACTCTGCGGAACTCGGAGAATTCTTGGTATGCACGTTCCTGGGCGGCGGTGAGGCTAGCGACTGCGGCCTCGGTGCGTTGCTGGGCAGCAGCGAGTTCGGCGAAGCGCTGGTCTGTTGAGGCACGAAGCTGGGCAAGCTCTTCCCCCGTGCGCTGCTGGGCTGCAGCAAGTTCGGCGAAGCGCTGGTCAACGACTGTGCGGAACTCGGAGAATTCTTGGTATGCGCGTTCCTGGGCGGCGGTGAGGCTAGCGACTGCGGCTTCGGTGCGCTGCTGGGCAGCGGCAAGCTCTTGTACTCGGTGTTCGGTTCGGGCTTGCGCGTCGGCGAGAAGTGCGAAGCGTTGGTCGACGTGACGGCGGAGTTCCACCAGCTCGTGTTCGACACGTTCCTTCAATCGCTCGTCGGTGCGTTGCTGGGCTTCCGCAAGATCACGCAGGGCGTCACGCAGTTCTGCAAACTCAGCCTTGGTCACTTGGTCGCGCATCTCGTCGTAAAGGGTGGCCAGTGCGCGTACCAACACCGCGGCGGTATCCGGATCGAGGCTCCGGCCCGCTACGGCACTGAGTTCGGCAAGTGTGGATGCAAAGGTAGCCACGTGGTCTTGTATAACCCAAATCGGCGACTTTGCCGACCCGTCCTTTACAACCGTAGAAACAGTGATCCGTCACGCACCACGGGCGGTGCAGTGGGCGTTGTGCGCGCAGGGGCTATCGGTTCATCTTTCCCCGATCTGGGTTTTTGCACACCAGAGATGTGTCCCGCTGTAGCGACGAGTGGCCACCGATGCGCAGCCATCAAACGGCCGCGTATCGTTCCCCACACGCGTGGGGATACAAGAGTGTTGGCCGGGCAAGACGCCCGCGCTCCTAGGCCATTCCACCACTGGTTCCCGTGGCAATGCAGCGGTTCCGGCCGTCGCCCGTGTCCAGAACCCCAAGATGTGGGACGTGATGAGGGCTGTCCGTGAGGGAAACGAGGAATGGGCCTAGACCGCTGGGGGCCGTTGGTGTCGCCTTTCGGCGACAAGCGCCGACGCGTGAGACCTCACGACGGCTTGAGTGCCGCCAGCAGTTCGCGTGCGTAGCGTTCCGACTCGGTCCCAGTGCTGCCCAGCATGCGGGCCAGTTCGCGGACGCGTTCTTGCCCGGCGACGGCCCTTGCCCGGGTGTACGTCCGTCCGTTGCGCACGTTCTTTTCTACCGCCAGGTGGCAGTCGGCAAATGCCGCAATTTGGGGCAAATGCGTGATGCAAAGAATTTGCTGCTGGCGTGCCAACGCGTGCAGGCGCTTGCCCACCGCCGTAGCCGTGGCGCCGCCAATGCCGGCATCCACTTCGTCGAAGAGCCACAACGCAGCACTGCGAGCGGCCCCAGTGAGTACTTTGAGGGCCAACATGACGCGCGACAGCTCGCCACCCGAGGCAATGCGAGCCAGCGGTCGCGCAGCTTCTCCCGGGTTTGCACACCAAAGGAACTCCACCGCATCGGCCCCAGTGTAATCAAAAACCCCCGATTCCTGTTCTGCCAGCTCGTGCTCCGCCGCTCGGGCCAGCTCTTCGGTCCCCTTGCGGCGAAACTCCACTTGCAAGGCAGCTTCTCGCATGCCGAGGGCGCGGAGTTCCTGGCGCACCCGGGTTGCCAGGTCTTGCGCCGCCCGTTGGCGTGCTTGCGACAGTGCGTGCGCGATTTCCCGCACTTGGGCGAAGCTCCGATGCAGCTCTTCTCGCAGTGCTTGTGGGTCCGGCGTCGTCTCCTGCAACGCTTCTAGTTCGCGTTCCAGTTCTTCGAGCCGATCCGGTAAATCGTCCGCTTCACATCCATACTTGCGCGCGAGGCGGCTGAGAAGCGCGAGGCGGTCTTCTACCGCGGCAAAGCGCTCGGGGTCGAACTCCAGGCGGTCGAGATACCGGCGCAGTTGAAACGCCGCTTCGCTCATCAGCGTTCGCGCTTGGTGGACAAGGTCGACAGTCGCGGTGAGTTCTGGATCGATGCGGGCTGCTTCGCCAAGCGCGTGCGTGATTCGCGTGGCCAGGTCGACCACGTTCGTTTCCGCCGACTCCAGTGCCGCCTCGCTTTCGCCGCACAATCGCTGCAGTTTTTCCACGTGCCGGAGCTTCTCTCGCTCTGCCTGCAGTTGTGTGTGTTCTCCGGGGACGAGACGCGCTTGTTGCAACTCGGCAACTTGGAAGTGCAACAGTTCCATCCGGCCCTGCACGGTTCCGGCACTGTCGAGCGCTTGCCGCCACCGGCGGTACGCCGCCTGCCACGCAGAGTACGCCTGTTCCATTTCGGCGCGCCGTGCTTGCAGGCCGGCGAACTCGTCGAGAAGGTCCAAGTGGGTTTCCGGACGCAGCAGCGCTGTTTGTTCGTGTTGCCCATAGATGTGCACCAAAGACGCGCCCAGTTCGGCAAGTTGCGTCGAGGAAACCGCGGAGCCATTCACCCACGCGCGGCTGCGCCCAGTACGCGAGAACACCCGACGCACAACGACTTCGCTGGCGCCGGGCAAGCCCTGACGGTCGAGCCACTCTGGAGCCACGTCCTCGAACAAGGCCTCCACGCTGGCTTCGTCGCTGTCGGTGCGAATCAAGTCTGCCGAGGCGCGGCCTCCGCACAGTAACGCGAGGGCCCGGACGATCACGCTCTTGCCGGCGCCGGTCTCGCCGGTGAGCACGTTCAGGCCGGGCGCGAGCTCCAGTTCGAGCTCGTCGATGACCGCCATTTGTCGAATTGCAAGGTGTCGCAGCATACGGAACGATCGCGCCGGCTCGGCGCCAGTGCTTAACGCTCGCCCCAGCGCAACTTGTTGCGCAAAACATCAAAATAGCTGCGCTGCGGCGACTGTACGAGCGGTGCTCGCAACGCTGCCTTGCGAATCTCCACTTGGTCGCCCGTGGTCAGAGGAAAGGCCTCTTGCCCGTCGATGGTCAGCACCACGTCTTCTTCCGGTGTTTCGACCGACACCCGCACGACCGACTTGTCTGGCAGCACGATGGGCCGATTCGTGAGCGTGTGGGGGCAGATGGGGCTGAGCACCAGGACCTCCACGGCAGGATGCACAATGGGCCCGCCAGCGGACAGGGAATACGCCGTGGAACCCGTGGGTGTAGTTACGATGAGGCCGTCCGCTTTGTACACGCACAGCTCCTGGTCGTCCACGGAGGTCCGCAAGTCGATCATGCGGGCCAGCACCCCTTTGTTGATCACCGCGTCGTTCAGTGCCAAGCGCTCGGCCAGCACTTGTTCGCCCCGTCGCCAGCGTACGTGCAGCATCATGCGGCGGTCGACCTGCAACTGCCCTTGCAGGATCTGGCCGAGGAAGTCGTACAGTTCGTCCACCGTGGTCGCCGTGAGGAAGCCTAGCCCCCCGAGATTCACCCCGAGGATGGGTACTTCGCGCTCGCGCAGTAGGCGCGCCACACTGAGGATGGTGCCGTCGCCGCCCAACACGATGACCAGGTCGACGCTTTGCACGACCTCCTCGCGGGTAGCGGCGCGGGCTTGGGGGGCGGCAGTGGCTAGCACCGGCGTTTCGACCCAAACTTCGATTCCCTGTGCCCGGAGCCAGTCCGCTAACCGGGCTGCGACCTCGAGCGCCCGCGGCTGACCTCGCTTGGCGATGATGCCGACTGACTGCATGCACGCAGGCTACCACAGCAGGCCACTTCAGGGCTACCGCCGCTCCGGGCACGGGCGCGAGTTGCCGCCGACTGTTTTCCTGCTACCAGCGGGGCACTGGCGACATGCAAGCGGCGCGAGGCGGTTGGGGTGGTGTGGCGTAGCGGTACGTTGCAAATCGGCCGATCTCTGCAGCGCGCAGCACGAGCGTTGTGGTTGGCCGTGAGCCTGGCAACTGTCGCGGCGGGGTGCCGAAGCGGCCCCGAAGTTCGAGCGGAGTCGACGCAGGACTTGCTCTCGCGCTGCCCGATCGGGGAAGTGCGCACGGATGTTTCCTTCCCCGGCGTGAGGGAATCCGTGCGCGCGCCCCGCAAGGAAGCGTGGGAGCGTAGGTTTTCCAGTCGGGCCGAGTTCAAAGCGGCGCTGCGGGCCCGGCTGGAAGCCTGGCCAGAACGCTCTCCAGCCGCCATGCCCGACCTGCCCCGCGACCCACGTGCATTCGCCATGCAAGTGGCCCGCGACACGTGGCGCGGGTTGCGTGGTCTTCGCGACCGGCAACACGGCTTGCCCATCGATCACGTGCGGTGGCTCGGGCCGACCTTCGCGGCGGAAGATGCGGAGATCGGTGATTACACGAGCAGCTCGAATGTCGGCTTGTTTTTGCTCGCGGTGGTAGCCGCACGCGATCTTGGTTTGGAAACGCATGACAGTGCCGTGTCGCTCGTTCGCGCCCTGCTGGACACGCTGGCGCGGTTGGAGCGGTATCGTGGCTTTTTTTTCAACTACTACGATACCACCTCGCTCGAGCGGACCAGCCACCTGATCTCGTTTGTCGATTCGTCGTGGCTCACGGCCGGCATGCTGGTTGCGCGCAACGCTTTTCCCGAACTCGCCGCCCGCATCGAAGGCTTCTTGGCTGAGGAGAACTACGCTTTGTTTTACGACCCGAGCCGGGGCCAAATGCGTCACGGCTATTATGTCGTGCCAGGTGTCTACTCGCCGTTTCACTACGGCGTTCTTTTTACCGAAGCGCGCTTGGGGAGTTTGCTGGCCATCGGCAAGGGCGACGTGCCGCGCAGTCACTGGTACGCATTGGTTCGAACCTACCCGCCGGGTTGCAAGTGGCAACGTCAGGCGCCGGTCGAGCCAAGCGTGGAGCGTAAAAACGGGTACCCAGTCTACCGCGGCTACTACCGCTGGCGAGGGATGTACTACGTGCCCTCGTGGGGTGGCAGTATGTTCGAAGCGCTCATGCCTTTGCTGCTCGTGCCAGAACACAAGCTGGCGCCCCAGGGCTGGGGAGGAAATGCTTTGGCGCACGCCATCGTGCAGCGACGGTTCGCGATGGAGAAGTGGAACCAGCCGGTTTGGGGAGCCTCGCCAAGTATGAACCCGAACGACACGGACTATCGCGAGTTTGGGGTTCCAGTTCTGGGTACACGTGGCTATCCGGGCGGCGCCGTGAGCCCGCATGCTTCAGCCCTTGCACTCGTCGTGACCCCGGACGAGGCTTTGGCGAATCTGCAGCGACTAGCGCAGCTTTATCCGATCTATGCCGACTTCGGGTTCTTCGATGCGGTCGATCCAAGTACTGGCAGCGTTGCACGCGGCTACTTGAACCTCGACCAGTCGATGATCCTGGTATCCTTGGCCAATTACCTCTTGCCTGGCGGAGTGTGGCAGTATTTCGTGAGCGACCCGCAAGTGCGTCGTGCTCTCTCGTTGTTGGCCGAAGAACGGTTGTTTTCCGCAGACGAACGCCCGCTTTGACGTTCGCGTGCCCAACCGCGACCCAGTGCGCATCCGGCCGCACCGAAATCCGGAAACGGCGCGCTCCTCGCTGTGTGCCGAGCTGGAAGGCAGAGCGACGTCGGGCCACCAGCCGATGCGGCTGCAAGCGTGACCGGACGGCCGCCGCACGTTGGCCCGGCTCCCACGTCGAAGCGTGGCCCATCCAAAAAGGAACGGGCTGGTCTTGACCGAGCACGGGCGACCCAGTAAGTGAACGTTTGTTCACACGACGGAAGGACGGAGAACGATGCGTACGCCTATTTGCGATCGACTAGGAATCGAGCTGCCGATTTTTGCCTTCAGCCACTGCCGAGACGTGGTAGCGGAGGTGAGCAAGGCCGGCGGCTTTGGGGTGCTTGGAGCGGTGGGTTTCTCGCCGGACCAGCTCGAAGTCGAGTTGGAATGGATCGACCGGCATGTTGGGGATCGGCCGTACGGCGTGGATATCGTGATTCCCGGAAAGTACGAGGGCCAGGGCGTCATGGATCCTGCCCAGCTCGAGGCGCAGCTCCGCGCCATGATTCCGCCGGAACATATCGCGTTTGCCGAAAAGATCCTCGAAGAGCATGGTGTACCCAAGTTGCCTCCCGGGGAGCGTCCGGTGGGCCAGTTGCTGGGCTGGACGGCAGCAACAGCCACGCCGCAGGTAGAGGTAGCGCTGCGCCACCCGAAGGTTCGTTTGATTGCGAATGCTTTAGGAACGCCTCCGCGAGAGGTGATCGACGAAATTCATCGCACCGGGCGACTGGTCGCAGCGTTGTGTGGCTCGGCAAAACACGCCCTTTCCCACAAAGAAGCCGGCGTGGACATCGTTGTGGCTCAAGGCACGGAAGGGGGCGGGCACACGGGGGAAATTGGCAGCATCGTGCTGTGGCCCGAGGTGATCGATGCAGTGGCGCCCTTGCCCGTGTTGGCTGCCGGGGGGATTGGCACCGGCCGGCAAATCGCGGCAGCGCTGGCGATGGGCGCACAGGGCGTGTGGACAGGCTCGTTGTGGCTCACCGTGCGTGAAGCGGACGTTCCGCCGGCGCAGATGGAGTGCTACCTGCGCGCGAGCAGCCGCGACACGGTGCGGTCCCGTTCGTTTACTGGAAAGCCCTGCCGCATGTTGCGCAATGCGTGGACCGAGGCGTGGGAACGTCCCGATGCCCCAAAGCCGTTGGGCATGCCGCTGCAATTTATGGTTACGGCAGACGCGGTTGCCCGCGGGCATCGCTATGCCGAGAAAGCCAAAGACGTGATGTTCAACCCGGTCGGGCAAATCGTCGGCCGGCTGAACACGGTGCGTAGCGTCAAAGAGGTGATCTACGACCTCGTACAGGATTACCTCGAGGCAGTAGAGCGGCTGCAAAAGCTCTCGGCAGTGGAAGCGTCCGCAGCTTGAGCGCCGGGCTCGTAGCCAGCGGAGAAACGCGGGAAACCATTTGGCAACTCGGTCCACCGGGTTGCCTCTGCGCCAGTGGGCGCATACACCTGCCGCTGCAATCCTGGCAGCCATGGCAGGCGTGACCCTGAAACACGTAAGCAAGGTCTTCCCCGACGGGACGGTCGCTCTGTCGGAGATGGATTTGGAGGTAGCCGACGGCGAACTGTTGGTGATCGTTGGCCCTTCTGGCTGCGGCAAGTCGACGCTGCTGCGCATCGTTGCTGGACTCGAGGACGCGACTACCGGCGAGGTCTGGCTCGGGGACCGGATGGTGAACGATGTACCGCCGCAGCAGCGCAACGTCGCCATGGTGTTCCAGGACTACGCACTCTACCCGTTTCTGACCGTCGAGGAAAATCTCGCCTTTCCGTTACGCATGCGCAAACTACCCCGGGCTGAGCAGCGCGAGCGGATTGCACGCGTTGCACGCATGCTCGACATCGAGCTGTTGCTGCAAAAGTATCCGCGCGAGCTCTCTGGCGGCCAGCGGCAACGAGTGGCCATGGGACGGGCGTTGGTTCGGGACCCGGCAGTGTCGCTGCTCGACGAGCCACTTTCGAACCTCGATGCCAAATTGCGCGTAAGTGTGCGGGCGGAAATTGCCGCCATTCAGGAGCGCACGCGGACGACGATGATTTACGTCACTCACGACCAAACGGAGGCCATGACGCTGGGGCATCGGGTAGCCGTGCTCGACCGCGGGCGCCTGCAGCAAATCGCTCCTCCACGGGTCCTCTACGAGGAACCGGTCAACGCGTTCGTTGCCGGGTTCATTGGCAATCCCCCGATGAATTTGTTTCCGGCCATCGTGGAGTCACGCAACGGACAAACGTGGCTGCGGGTGGAGGGTGTCCGCCTGCTGGTCGATTCACGACGCTTGCCGCAGTCGCTTGTGGGCCCCTCGCCTGTGGTCACCGCTGGTGTGCGTGCAGAAGCCATCGAGTGCAGCACGACCGGTGGCCCCGGCTTCGAACCGGCTACGGTCGAGCACGTGGAGCATCTCGGGCATGAATCGCTGATGTATATCCGCCTGCAGGCCGCAGCGAGCGTACGTTGGGTCGTGCGCATGCCGGGCATGCAGCAATTGCGAAAGGACTCCACGGTGTTCGTCCGCGTCTTGCCAGAACGGTGGTACGTGTTTGCCGAGGCGCTGCCAGGCGATTACCGGCGCCCGGCTGCTGCCCAGCGTTCGAGCGCGGACCAGTAAGGTACGCACGCGCGCCGTTCCTGAACCCATGTGCGCGCCGTGACGAGCGACATGTTCCGAGTGCGGTACACGTAAGCAATGGCAATGGAAGGCGCGCGGTTGATGCCAGCATTGCAGTGCACGTACGCGCGCTTGCCTTCCGCAGCCCGGTCGCAAAGCCATTCGAGAGCGGGTTCGATGGCTTCGAGCAAGCTTTCGTGGGAACCGTCGACGATGGGAATGCGATGAAAATCGATCCCGCGCACGGCACACGCACGTTGCAAGCTAGCGAGAGAAATATTTTTGGCAGCCAAGTCGGCGTCGTCCTGCAGGTTCAAAATGGCCCCAACGCGGAGCGTTTCGGCAAGCCACGGCACGTCATCTGGCACCAGATATTCGCCTACCAAAAGTTCCGGAAGAATTTCCGTGCAAGACGGTTTTGGAGTTGGGCGCGCTGGCGAACCCCATGCTCGCAGCCAGTAGGACATCGTGGCGAGGGCGTGTACGCAAGCGTACTCGTTTTCTCAAGTTCCCCGGGGAGTCCTGTGTTTTGCGATCGAGAACGGCCAGATGTGCTTGGGAGGTTGGCCACATGTCTCGTCGGGCCGACGTGCGCCTCGAACAATCGTTGCACCATAGGAGAACGCGAGCTGCGGATGCGGCATTACGAGTGTTGGACGCTTTTGACTTTTGCCTGGCAAGCCACGTAAATTGAGGCGCCTTGGGAAGGAGGTCGCATGGGAAACGTGCGTGGAATGACGATTGGAGTTGCGGCTTTGTTGTGTGTACTGGCCGATCCCGCGATGGCGCAGCGTGGGCGGGTGACCAGTGCGCAAGAAATCGCCTCGGTGTTGACCGTTCGCGACGTGCGCGTAGAGGGTGACGTGGTGCGTGCTACGTTGGTCAACCATGCGCCACGCCGGCTGGCGGATGTGCGCTTGCTGATTCGACATGCATGGCTGTGGAACAACGAGCGGAACCCGGGAACGGACAATCCCGGGCGTACCGACACGTACGTTCTTCCCGCGGAAATTCCAGCGGGAGGCACCTACAATTTGGAATACAAGATCGTTCCGCCACTGCCGCGCCGCAGCGATGGCCGGTTTGTGACGACCGTGGAAGTCATCAGCTTTACCGAGGTGGGCTTCTGACTGGAGGGATGGAAGCGCGCAGAGGCCCGACCGCAACTGTAGCCGAGCGGCCGCGCATCGGGATTTCCGCATGTTTGTTGGGCCGGGCGGTCCGGTACGACGGAGGTCATAAGCGCGATGCGTTTTTGACGGAGACCTTCGGCCAGTTCGTCGAGTGGGTGCCTGTTTGTCCCGAAGTCGAAGTTGGGTTGGGGGTGCCGCGCCCGACACTGCGGCTCGAGCTCGATGGCGACCAAGTTCGCTTGCGGATCCCCTCCACGGGGGAGGACCTGACCGAGAAAATGCAGCGCTGGGCGGAAAAACGTGTGTCCGGCTTGCTGCGGGAGAATCTCAGCGGGTTCGTGGTGAAAAAGGACTCGCCAAGCTGCGGCATGGAGCGGGTGCGGGTATACGCAGGACACGGTCCACCGCGTCGCAACGGTGTGGGGGTGTTCACTGCAGCGCTTCGCTCGGCGATGCCCCACCTACCAGTCGAAGAAGAAGGCCGACTGCACGCCCCTCGCTTGCGAGACAATTTCGTGGAACGGGTATTTGCGTACCAGCGTCTGCGCCAATTGTTCTCGGGACCTTGGGGACGAGGGGCGCTAGTGGCCTTCCACACGGCGCACAAGTTGCAACTCATGGCGCATTCCCCGCAGTTGTATCAAGAGCTCGGGCGCTTGGTGGCGCACGCAAAAGAGCTTTCGCGTGCGGAACTTCGTCAACGCTACAGCGACTTGTTCATGCGCTGTTTGGAGGTGCTGGCCCCCACCCGCCGGCATGTGAACGTGCTGCAACACATGGCAGGCTACTTGCGCCCTCACCTCGACCCACCCGCTCGGGCAGAGTTGCAGCGGCTCATCGAAGAATATCGGCGCGGCCTCGTTCCGCTGGTGGTGCCGCTCACGCTGTTGGGATACTTCGTGCGCAAATATTCCGTCGGGTATTTGTTAGGGCAAACGTACCTCGAGCCCCATCCGCGGGAACTAATGCTGCGGAACCACGTGTAGCAACCTGCTCGAGAAGTGGCTGCCAAACGCTGCCTGGGGGTAGAGCAAGCGCTGCCCCGAGGCGGCGTACGGGCGAGGTGGTAGGGCCTGAGTCGATTGTGGCACCGTGGAGTGGGGTTCCCATCCGGAGCGGGGTGAGGGGCGCATGGGTGCTGCCCGCTCTACCCGATGCGCCCCGATGCGCTGACAGCCAAATGGCGTGCATTCTGCCTCGCGCCCCGTTGCCCGCGACAAGGCCGAGCCTGTCATCCGAGCGGTCGCACCGTACCCGACCAAATCGAGGGTGATCTTCGGCCTCTTCGAGGATCCGAGTGCGTGGGGACAACCGCTTGCCTTGGCGTTTGCCGTTCTAGGGGGCCGCGTCGCCAAAGGGTTGTTTCCAACCAGTGCTCCGGATCCAACGGATGTATGCCATGAGGGCGTTCAATTGATGCGGGGTGAGTCGATCGCCGTACGCAGGCATGTAGACGCGTTGCCGCTCGATGAAGCGACGTGCCAGAGGATGGCGGCGCAACCGGTCGATATTGCCCTCTTGGATCCACTGGCGCAACTCGTCATCGTTGCGCACCAAGTCGCGAAAGTCGTTTCCCCACCAGCCTGGGATGTAGCCTTTGAACGAGCCTGGGTTTGGAACGCCGCCCGCGCCCATGGGCCCGTGGCAATGGAAGCAGCCGAACTCCACGGCGAGCTCGTGTCCCTCCCGTGCGAGCGGATCGCTGGGGAGAACAAGATCCGACCGTGCGCGAATGTACGCGATCAGGTCATCGACCTCCCGATCCGATAGGAAGCCGCGGTATGCCGGCATCACGAGCAACCACTGACGTGTCTTTTCCCGATACGCCGGGTCGCTGCGTTTGCGCGCCGGAGCACCGTCGAGGATGTATTCCCGGAGTTCTTGCTCGTTCTTGGCCCACATCATGGGAACGCCGCCGGCGAACCCGGGGACTTCTTCGTCTTCGCTGCCAGGGTTCTTGACCCCACCCATGCCGTCGGGCCCGTGGCAGGTGAAGCAGCCCGATCGCAGCGCGATTTCATAGCCGCGCCGGGCTGCGGTGGTCTCCACATCGAGGATGATCCTGCGAGCCGACGGGTACACCCAGATGGCCAGGACGAAAAAAAACGCGAGCGTCCAAAAGCGCCGAACCAAAAACTCCCGCAGCCGCCGCACCCCGTGCTCCGATCCTGGCTTCACAAATCCACAACCACCGTCGCGACCCAACGCCCGTTTTGTTTCCGTACCGAAAGGCGGTGCAACGTAACTGCCTTTACGTCGGCGCTCAACCAGTGTCGGGAGGGGTCGACTTGTTCTCCGGCGAGCACTGCCTCCGCTCGATAGGGCGGCTGTTCAGCATGCACCGTGCACGACGTTGCGCGCAAGAACAGCTGCTCCGCATCTTTGAAGTACAGGATCTCCTCGAGGAACCGTACGAGCAAAAAGTCGAGATCCTCGGCCTCGACCACGACGGTACGCTGCTCCCGTTCCTGCACGGCTTCCGGGTTCCCGACCATGAGCGACAGCAACGCGTCGGCAGCGGAGCGAAAGCACTCTTCGAGCGTATCTCCCCATGCCTCGAAGCCGGCATCGGAAATCGGGGCATCCTCGAGCCAGCGAAACGGCACGCGCCTCAGCCCTTTACGTTTCCAATGGGAGTGAAGCGCACAACGGGCAGGCTCAGTCCCGCTTCGGTGGTGGCCGCGACGACCGCGTCGATGTTCTTGTAGGCGGCCCCAGCTTCCTCGGCTAAGCCAGCGTACGATACGCTGCGAACGTAAATGCCCCGTGCAGCCAGCGCTTGTTCGAGTTCCTTGCCGTGGAATTGCTTCTTGGCAGCGTGGCGGCTCATCGTGCGTCCACTGCCGTGGGCTGTGGTAAAAAAGGCTTGTTTGCCCGTGGACACCCCGCGCAATAGGTAGGAGCCAGTTTCCATACTGCCGCCAATGATCACCGGCTGGCCAATCTCCCGGTACGGAGCGGGTACGTCGGGCATACCAGGCGCGAACGCCCTTGTCGCGCCCTTGCGATGTACGAGAAGCTTGCGCCTGCGGCCGCCCACTTCGTGTTCTTCGAGTTTGGCGGTGTTGTGACAAACGTCGTATACCATTTCGAGTCCGAGCTCGCGCGCGTCGCGATGCAAGACCTCGCTGAAGACCTCGCGGACCCGGTGCAAAATCATCTGGCGGTTCGCGAACGACATGTTGATGCCACACTTCATGGCTGCGAAGTACGCTTGCCCTTCGGGAGAGCGGAACGGGGCGCAAGCAAGGTCGCGGTCGGGCAACTTGATCCCCCACTTCTTTTCCATGAGCGGCGCGAATTGCTGGACGTAGTCGCTCGCGATCTGGTGCCCGAACCCACGGCTTCCGCAGTGAAACATGACGACGACCTGATACGGTTTGGTAATCCCCATCACCGCTGCAGCCTCGGGATCGAACACGTGCTCGGGTTTCACGATTTGGATTTCCAAATAGTGATTGCCAGACCCGAGCGTTCCAACTTGTGTCCGCCCGCGCTCCAACGCTCGACGGCTTACTTTCGATGGGTCTGCTCCTGCAATCGCGCCGCCTTCTTCCGTGCGCTCCAAGTCTTCGGGCCAACCGTATCCATGAGCCACGCACCAGCGTGCGCCCTGGACGGCGACTTCCGCGAATTCGTCGTCGGAGAGTTTCAAAAAGCCGTGCGCTCCGACGCCGGCCGGCACCCGGCGGTACAGGGCGTCCACCAGCTCTCGCACCCGTTCGCGAATCTCATCGTACACCAAGTTGGTACGCACCAAGCGCATCCCGCAATTGATGTCGAACCCGATGCCTCCGGGCGAGATGACCCCTTCGTCAGGATCCATTGCGGCCATGCCCCCGATCGGGAACCCATAGCCCCAGTGGCCATCGGGCATGCAAAAGGCCCGCTCCACGATGCCAGGGAGCATGGCGACGTTCGTGACCTGCTCGAACACGCCGTCGTCCATTTGCTCGAGTAGCTCTTCCGTGGCGTAAATCCTCGCCGGCACCCGCATGCCTGGTTTTGCGTCAGGCGGAATCTCCCAGGTAGCAGGCCCAACGGGAACAACTTTCTTCCTCAATTCCGAGCCCTTTAGTGCCGGTACCGCCATGCTCATGAAACTACTCGCCTCTCGGGATTCTGGCAACTGGTCGAGAGCCGGTGGTTGCACGTGCGCGTCGTACTCGCGAGAACATCGGATTCGTGAGATACGTGTTGGAACTCCGCGTTTCGCACGCGAACGTGGACTTCGTTGGCGAACAAAAGCTTGCCGACTTGCTCGGAATGTTCGAGCAGGCTGCGGTCGAAGCCTCGCAAGCCTGCGGCTGGGATCCTCGAGCATACGCTGCCGCGCAGCGAGTATGGATGATTCGGCGCACGCGCGTGTGGCGCTGGGCGGCGGTTGGCGGGCTCGACCAACTGCGCGTGGAGACGCAGGTGGCAGACGTACGCCGAGCGCGCTCTTTGCGCGAGTACCGCGTGTGGTCCGGGTCGGTGCTCGTTGCCGAGGCCGCCACGGATTGGGTGTACTGCGATGTTCAGCGAGGACGACCAGTGCGCATCCCCGAAGAACTGGCTGCTGCGTTACATGGCGGTGGAGCCGTTCCGCACTGCGAGCGCGCCCCGCACCCGTTCGAGACACCGGCGGAGTCCCCGGAGATCGAAACGGTCACGGTACAGCCGTCGCACTTGGACCACGTCCAGCACGTGAACAACGCCACGTACGTAGACTTCCTGGACAACGCAGCTTTGTCGTGGTGCGGGCGCCAAGGTTGGCCGCTTGCCCGTATGCTTGCAGAAGGCGGGGCCCTGCGGCCCGTAGGTATCGATGTGGAATACCTCGACGATGCGGGCGTAGGCGAGTTCTTGGAGGTTGCCACGTGGGGGCGGTGGGAGCGAGACGAGGAGGGGCCTCCCCGCGCGGCTTCGTTTTGGCAGGTGATTCGCCGGCCGTCGGGTAGCACGCTGCTGCGTGCCTTCGCGCACTACCGTTGGCGCCAACGTTCGCCGGTGCTCGGAGCGCCTCCCTCGTAAAGCGAGTGTTTGTTCCTTCCAGAAGTTTTCATGTGCCGTGGTTCGGTGAGCTTGGAGAGCCACAATTCGCTCAGGCCGCATCCTGTACGCGAACCGGTTGGAGCGCTCCGTGGCACAGGAGCCAGGAATCGCGGCCAGATGGAAAGAAGACAAGGAGGCGCGCATCGGCTACCGGTCGCCAGGTCCTAGAGCACCCGCCGATCCACTGACCGATGCGCGCCTCGAATCCACGTAGCTTATCGTGGCAGTTCCGGCTTCGCGATGTATTGCGCGTCGATGCGGCCGGTGAGCGCGTTCAAGAAAGCGACAATGTCAGCAACGTCTGTGTCGCTCAGTTGTCGGCCGAGTTGGTACTCCGCCATGAGCCGCACCATTTCCGGCAACGTGCCGATGCTGCCGTCGTGCAAGTAGGGGGCAGTTTTGGCGACGTTTCGTAGCGACGGAACCTTGAAGAATCCGCGCTCTGCCTCGTTGCCCGTGACCTTGGCTCGCCCGGGGTCCTCGGTGGGATACGGCTTTACCAGGCCAAGCTTCTGGAACATCGTGCCGCCCACAGTCGGCCCATTATGGCAGGTGACGCAACCAACGGAGATAAATTTGGACAGGCCTGCGCGTTCTTGTTCGTTCAGGGCCGAGTCGTTTCCCGCCAAGAAGTCATCGAAGCGCGATGGTGTCACCAACTTGCGTTCGAACGCACCAATGGCCCGCGCAATGTTGTCGTAGGTAATCGGCTTTTCCTGTCCCGGGAATGCGGCGCGAAACAGAGGCAGGTAGCCGGGGATCTTTTCGAGCTTCGCGACCACCGCTTCCTCTGACGGCATGCCCATCTCGATGGGATTCAAAATGGGGCCTTTCGCTTGTTCTTCGACGTCGCGCGCACGGCCGTCCCAGAACTGGGCAATGTGGAACGCCGCGTTGTAGGTGCTCGGCGAATTCCTGTCGCCGCGGCGGCCGTCGTGGCCGGGGGACGTCTTCTCGTTATCGACGCCAAAGCGGTCGAGTTGGTGGCAACTGTTACAGGCAATCTTATCGTTTACCGACAATCGGGCGTCGTAATACAACATCCGCCCGAGGCGAATTTTCTCTTCGGTAACCGGATTTTCTTTGCTCTCGGCCACCGGAGGCAACGGCGAAAAAATGGCCGCCGCTCGGGCGCGTAGCTCCGCGGGCGACTCGCCTTCCGCTTTCCCGAGCGTCCCAAAGATCGCAAAGATCGCAAGCAAGACTGCAAAACACCGAAAACGCCTCATAGGAAACCCAATCCTCCTTTCCACCACTGGGTTCCACCGGCGCGTATGTCGGGCCGGTGGCAACGCCTGTTGATAATGCAGCTCGGCGGTGAGTCCAGTGCCTTGCGACTGCGAAAACAAAGTCGCCGGTTCGGGTGCGGACGTTCGCGAGTTGCTGGCGAAGGCGCCTTCCTTGCCTCGCGCTTCTAGCCTTTGCAGAGTTGCGGCGAACACCTATACGTCGCTCGCTATGGCAGGTTCATGGTTCGATCTCGAGGGACGTGTTGCCTTGGTGACTGGGGCGAGCCGGGGGCTCGGACGCACCATGGCGCTGGCGTTGGCTCGCGCGGGTGCTGACCTCGTATTGGTCGCGCGTACCGCCAGTGCTCTCGAAGAAGTTGCCGCAGAGGTTCAGCAGCTCGGGCGCAAAGCCGTGGCAGTGGTGGCGGACGTTACCCGAGAAGAAGACGTGCGGTCGATGGTGCGCCAGAGCATGGCTGCATTCGATCGGATCGACATCCTGGTGAACAACGCTGGGGTGGGGGAAAGTCGCTCGCTCCTCGAGTTGGACGTGGAACAATGGGACCACACCATGGCCGTGAACGTGCGCGGTCCGATGCTGTGCTGCAAACATGTGGGTCCGGTGATGATCGAACAGCGGCGAGGCAAAATCATCAACGTCGCCTCCGTGCTCGCCCTGCGGGCAGCGCGCTACATGTCGCTGTACTGCGCTAGCAAGGCAGCGCTGGTGCAATTTTCTCGTGCGCTGGCCCTGGAGTGGGTGCGATTGAACATCCAAGTCAACGCACTGTGCCCGGGATACTTCCTCACCGATATGAACCGAGAATTTTTCGCTACCGACCGCGGGCAACAGTTTATCCGGGACTTGCCAATGAAACGACTTGGCCAGCCAGAGGAACTCGAAGGCGCTGTCGTGTTCTTGGCCTCCGACGCAAGTAACTACATGACCGGAGCCTGCTTGCTCATCGACGGCGGGTTCCATCTGGCGTAACCCTTTGTGCTTGGCCGTAACGCGGTTGACGCCGCGGAAAAAAGCGGCCTGGTTGTAACACGAAGATCCTCTGCGGAAAGCAAAGTTCGTCACGCCGCGTTGCCGTGCAGCTCGGTACGGGAGTTGCAAAACCCGCGGCTCGTGTGGATGCGCAACGACACAGAGGTTGCGTCGACGGCAGCCAGCCCGGCAGCGGTGAACCGCGCGATTGCGGAGATCATCGCGGAGCGGATTGCCCGCTACGCCCCCATCGCGGCAGGCATGTTCGTTGGTGTGGGCGCTGTGCAGGCCTTTGCGGCTGCGCCACCCGTGTCATGGATTCCTGTGCTCCTTTCTGGGCTACAAGCGTTCTTGTTGTGGGGCGAAGCCGAACTTGTGAGGCATCGCTGGTTCAGAGACCGAGCGGTGGCGATAGGCTTGGTAGTAGGGTTTGCAGTGAGTGCTTTGCTGGTCGTCGGGAGCTGGTGGACACAACTGTCGCTCCTTGCCGTGCTTGTAGTCACGGCATTTTCGCTCACGGCGGCGGCGGTGCTTCCCTGGGGACTAGTTCCGCAGTTGTTTCTGGCGGGGAGTTCCCTCGCATCGGTGGTTGCTGTTTTTGCGGTCACCACGGGAGTGGGGGAGTTGGCTACGCCGCACGGGGTCTTTGCGCTGTTCGCGCAGATCCTTTCGTTGCGCGTGGCGGTGGAAACGCGAAAGACCCATGCCTTGGCCGTGGAGGCCCGCTTGTTGGCCGAGGCCGCCGGCGCGCTCTACCGTGAGGTCGTCGAAACCGCGGTAGAAGCCATTTACCGCACCGACATTAATGGGCGCATCGTCTTTGCCAATGCCGCGGCCGCGCACTTGTTTGGGCTGAAGCTTGAAGAGCTGATAAGGCGGCACCTTTGGGAACTCGTTGCTCCGCGAGCGCGCGAAGAGGTGCGTGCATATTATGCCGATCAGTATCGGAACAGAACTCCGGTGACGTTTCGCGAAATTCCTCTGCTCGACGCTGCGGGAGGAGAAAAGTGGGTCAGCCAAACCGTGCAGTTGTGGGGCAGCGGCTCCCAAGTGGAGGGCTTCCACGCCGTGGCTCGCGAGATCACGGATCGGGTTCGCATCGTCGAGCAGCTTCGGCAAAGCGAAGCGCGGTTCCGCAGCACGTTCGAGCGCGCCCCAATTGGGATCGCGCTGGTGGCGCCGGACGGCAGGTTTTTGCGTGTGAACGCCGCGCTGTGCCGCATGCTCGGATATACCGCGGAAGAGCTTCTGGAACGGGACTTTCAGTCGCTCACGTACCCTGACGATCTAGGGCCAGACCTCGTGTTGGTTGAGGAGTGTCTTGCTGGCGCACGGGACACCTACGAGATGGAAAAACGTTACATCCGGCGCGACGGGCGCCTGGTGACGGCTCGCCTTCTGGTCGGGCTGGTGCGCGACTCGAAGGGGATACCCGTGCATTTTGTTTCGCTCATCGAGGATATCACCGAGCGGCGTGCCATGGAGCAGGCACTTCGCGAAAGCGAGGAGCGGTTTCGCTCTTTGGCGGAGGCTGCGTTCGATCCCATTGTCGTGACCGATGCTGCCGGCACCGTGTTGTTTTGGAATGGCGCGGCAGAGCAACTGTTCGGTTACCCTCGCAACGAAGCGTGTGGAAGAAGCGTGAGCGAGCTGTTGGACATACAAGACCCAGGCGGTTCGAGCGAGGGTCCGTTTCTGGAGGTCTTGCGCCAATGCGTGCAAGAAGGGTCAGGGCTGCGGCGCGAACTGTGGCTCCGCTCTCAGGGATCCGGCGAGATCCCGGTCGAGGTTTCCCTGAGTGTCATTGGCGCCCACGAGCAAAAGCGCGTCGTGGGGATTTTGCGGGACGTGCGCGCCTACAAGGAACTCCAGTGGCATTTGCAACGCGCAAAGGAGGCTGCGGAAGAAGCTACCCGAGCCAAAACGATGTTCCTTGCCAACATGAGCCACGAGATTCGTACACCGCTCGCGGGAGTGCTTGGAGCGCTGGACTTGCTTCGCGAGACGGCGCTCGACGGCGAGCAAAAGGAATACGTCGAAACGGCGGTAGCGTCGGGACAAGCCCTGCTCGGTTTATTGAACGACCTGCTGGACCTCTCCAAGATCGAAACCGGGAAACTCGAGTTCCGACGCGAGCCCCTCGATTGTCATGCCTTGCTTGCTGAAGTCGGGCAAATGTTTGCCGTGCGAGCACGGAGCCAAGGGCTGTCGTTCGAGATCGAAGTCCACCCGCAAGTTCCACAGTGGGTCATCGCGGACAAGGCCCGAGTTCGGCAGATCTTGGTAAATTTAGTCGGTAATGCCTTCAAATTTACGCCCAGAGGCTTTGTTCGGGTGGAATTGAGCGCGCATCGGTCGCGTTCCGATACGGGCGCTCTTTGCCAGCTTCATCTCTCCGTGCGGGACTCCGGGCCGGGCATCGCGGCGGTGGATCTCGAACGGATCTTTGCCCCGTTCGAGCGAGGCCGCTCAGAAGGCGGCCCGAGCGGAGCAGGCCTGGGATTGGCGATCGCGCGGCGGTTAGCAGAAGACATGGGTGGGCAGCTTTGGGCAGAAAGCAGCGAAGGCAAAGGCAGCACGTTTCACCTTGTGCTGCCGGTGGATTTGCCGGCTCCCACTGCAGTTGCCGTCGACGAGCCGGACCGACAAGCCGTCGGTCGCCGCAGTTTACCTCCGCCTCCCTGGCGCATCTTGGTTGCCGAGGACCATCCGGTAAACCAGTTGCTCGTGCGCCGAATCCTCGAGCGCCGCGGGCACGAGGTAGCTGTAGCGAGTGACGGTGAGGAAGCCCTTCGGCTGCTCGAGGCGGAGCGCTTCGACCTTTTACTAGCCGACGTGCAAATGCCCAAACTGGACGGGCTGCAACTGATCGAACAAGTGCGCGCCCGCGAGCAAGCAGGGCAGTGCTTCGCGCGGCAGGGCAACTGCCTGTCGATCGTTGCATTGACCGCTCACGCCTGGCGGGAAGACCGCGATCGTTGCTTGGCTGCTGGCGCCGACGCGTACCTCAGCAAGCCCATTAGCGCCGAAGGTTTGCTCCGCACCCTGCACGGCTTGGTGGCGCCTACCAGCCCGGAAACAGCCGAAACGAGCGAGACAGCGCCCCCGGTGCTCGATGCCCCTGCATCGGCGCGAGTCTTGTAGCGCGCGTGCCTGACCGTGGCGCCAAGACCGCGCACCGGACCGCTCTCCCTTCCACGGCAACCCGGTGAATTGCCACCGCATCCAAGGACCCGAGTCGCTTCACGCACGCCCGTCGAAACGGCGGAGGAGTGTGCTGAGCCGTAGCGAGATGTTGACCTTCAGGAATCGGGATCGTGGGGACGCGAGTTCTTCACACACCTGCAGGCGCGAAGCGGCGGACTCCGGGAAGTTTGTGCAGCGCTTCCGAACGGGGAACGGAGAGGGAGGGATTCGAACCCTCGGTAGAGTTTTAGCCCTACACACGCTTAGCAGGCGTGCGCCTTCGACCTCTCGGCCACCTCTCCAAGCGTTAGATGGCGGCTTTGCTTACCTTTCCTCTGTTCCCGGTGCAACTGCACGGCGGAGGACGAGTTGGCGCAGAACCTGGGCGTCGTACACCGCAGCCGCATGGACGTCGTTGTTGAAATACGCGTAGCAAGGTTTCCCGGCCCGCGCTTGGCTGCGCAGCCAACGGGCCCAACGCCGTAGTTTTGGTCGGGTGTAGCGTCCGGCGTAACCCGGCAGCGGGCCGTGAAAGCGTACGTAAGCAGCGGGTCCGACGCTCACGCGGGGTACGCGCAGACCGGGAAAATCATGCACGACAAACACGGCGCCGTGCTCGGCGAGCAGTTGTCGAATCGCTGGCACGAACCAGCTCGGATGGCGGAACTCGAAGGCGTGCACCCAGTTCTTGGGCAGCAAGCGCAAAAAGGCGTCCAGGCGCTCCGGGTCGCAATGCCACTGCGGGGGCAACTGGTAGAGGATCGGACCCAGGTGCTCGCCGAGCTCCGCGACGGTACGGAGGAATTGCTCGAGAGCGCGGTCGACCTCCTTGAGCTTCTTGCGATGCGTAACAAACCGGTTGGCCTTGACTGCGAACAGGAACCCTGGCGGGGCCAGCGTGCGCCAGTTCTGAACGGCCTCTACGGTCGGCATGCGATAGAACGTGTTGTTGACCTCCACGGTGTCGAAGCGCTGCGCATAAAAGGAAAACCACTGCGCAGTGGGAAGGTCGTCCGGATAAAATTTGCCGCGCCACCCAGGATAGAGCCAGCCGGAACAGCCGATGTGGATGGGAGCTAAGCGGCTGCCTGCCATACGCCAGGAAGAGCGGTTCCGCAGTCGGGGCAGCGGCCACCAACCACGCGATTGGCGAGCAACGTGAACCCGTACCGTTGGATCAGCAAGCTTTGGCACTGGTGGCAAAACGTGTTCTCGCCGCCTTCGCCGGGTACGTTGCCTTCGTACACATAGTGCAAGCCGGCCTCGAGCCCGATTTGCCTGGCGCGGCGCAATCGGGGCACAGGAGTGCGCGGCCGATCGAGCAGGCGGTAGGTGGGATAAAACTGCGTGACGTGCCAAGGAATGTCGCGGTCGACGCTCACGAGAAACTCGGCAATTTGGCGAAGTTCCTCGTCGCTGTCGTTGTGGCCTGGGATGACCAAAGTGGTCACTTCCACCCAAATGCCCAGGCTTTTGTAACGGCGAATGTTTTCCATGACCGGACCCACACGGGCGCCGGTCATTTGCTTGTGCGCACTTTCCCGGAATCCTTTTAAATCGATGTTGGCTGCATCTAGGTACGGCGCGATGGCTTCTAGGGCTTCCTTGCCAATGTACCCGTTGGTCACGAACACGTTGCGCAGCCCGCGGCTGTGGGCAAGCCGTGCCGTGTCGTACGCGAACTCGAAAAAAATTGTGGGCTCCGTGTAGGTGTACGCAATGCTGGTGCAACCACTCCGCAGCGCTGCCTGCACCACTTCTTCCGGGCTGACATCTTCACCAGGGATGCGGGCGCCAGCCTCGCGCAAGCTGAGGCACAGCACTTCGGGATTTTCACCTCCCGCTTCGGCCCCGTTGCCCGTGTCGGCGCAAATGACTCCTTTTTCCTTGGGTTGTTGGGAGATTTCGTAGTTCTGGCAGTGCAAGCAGCGAAAGTTGCACCCCACCGTGGCGATGGAGTACGAGAGCGAGCCCGGGAAGAAATGGAACAGCGGTTTCTTCTCGATCGGGTCGACATGTCGTGCCACGAGGCGGCCGTACACCAGGGTAAACAGCTTGCCCTCCACATTCACCCGTACTCCGCACGCCCCGCGACGCCCGCGAGCAATCTTGCAGTCGAGAGCACATAACGTGCATGCCACCCTCCCGTCGGGGCAGGGGTTCCAGAACATCGCCTCGCGGATCGAACTCATCGGGCCTCCAGCGTCGCCCATTACACTGCACATTCGCGGCACTCGGCAAGAGCCGCGTCGTCGACCAGCGACAGCACCTGTCCCCGACGGCTGCCGTAGCGGTACACCGTGATGCCCTTGAGCCGGTGCTCGCGTGCCATCAGGTAAATGTCCCGCACTTGGGCCGGCGTGGCGTCAGCAGGCAAGTTGATGGTTTTCGAGACTGCCGCATCCACGTACGCTTGAAACTGCGACTGCATGCGCACGTGCCATTCGGGGGCGATTTCCAGCGCAGTTGGAAAGCGCCGCCGCACTTCTTCCGGCAGGCTGGCGAGGTCGCGAATCGATCCGTGCTGCTCTACGTGTTCGCGCACAGCGGGGGCTTGGTCGCCAAGTTCCGCGAGGAGGCGTTCGAGAGCGGGGTGAACTTCGACGAAATGCCGCCCATCGAGCAAGCGGCGGCAGACAGCCAAGGCGAACAACGGTTCGATGCCACTCGAAACGCCCGCAATGAGACTGATGGTTCCGGTCGGGGCAATGCAAGTCACGGTGGCATTGCGTAGCGCGCGGTAGCCAATGCCGGGCCAAATACTTTCAGGAAACGCGGGGAACGAGCCGCGGCGTTTCCCGAGCTCGAGCGAGGCGATCCGCGCCTCGACACTCAGGAACGCCACGATTTCGCCCGCAAGCGACACCGCTTCGATCGAGTCGTAAGGAATGTTCAACTCGATCAACAGGTCGGCCAGGCCCATGACCCCGAGGCCGATTTTGCGGGTGCGGCGGGTTGCCGCCTCGATTTCCGGGAAGGGGTGGGCGGTGGCCTCGATGACGTTGTCGAGGAACACTACGGCGTCGTGAATCGCCGATCGCAGCTCGGGCCAGTCGAGGTCGTTTCCGCTAACGAAGCGGGGCAGGCTGATCGACCCGAGCACGCACGATTCGTTCGGTAACAGCGGCTGCTCGCCGCAAGGGTTCGTGGCCTCGATCGTGCCCAGCGCCGGTACCGTATGGTGCTTGTTGATTTCGTCGAGAAATACGAGGCCCGGATCGCCGCACTCCCACGCTGCCTCGGCGATGAGGTCGAGCAAATGGTTCGGATCGACGTGGCGCACGATGGCGCCAGTGCGCGGGTTCACGAGCGGGAACGGTTGGCCACGCTCCAACGCCTCGAAGAAGCCCTCCGTCATACCCACGCTGATGTTGAAGTTCTCTAGGCGTCCGGGCGTGACCTTCGCACGGACGAAGTCCTCGATATCGGGATGCGACACCCGGAGCACGCCCATGTTGGCGCCGCGGCGGCGCCCGCCCTCGCGAATGACGGCCGTCGTGTGGTCGAACAACTCCATGAACGAGACCGGACCCGAGGTCACTCCACCGGTACTCCGCACCCGGTCCCCGCGCGGCCGCAACGCGCTGAAGGAGAACCCCGTGCCGCCACCGGTTTGGTGGATCCGGGCCATGCGCAGCAAAGCAGTGAAAATCGAGTCGAGGTCGTCGTCGACAGGAAGAACGAAACACGCCGCCAGTTGCCCGCCCGGAAGGCCCGCATTCATGAGGGTGGGCGAGTTGGGCAAGAACTGCAAACTCGAAAGACGCTGATAGAACCGCTCTTCCCACTCTTGTGGCGACTCGCCGAACTTCTCGGACGGGGCCGCCACCGCCCGCGCCACGCGACGGAACATGCCATCCGCATCTTCGATCAGCGCACCCGTGTCGTCGCGCCGCAGATAGCGCTCCTCGAGGACGGCAATCGCTGCCGGGGAGAGATGAGGTTCCATGGAAGTTGCCTCGGACACGTTCACTCCAGAGCTACGGCATTTGTCCTGAACCTGCAAGCTGCACCCCCTGGCGCTGGCGATATGCGTCTTGTTCGCGGACAGCGCCACACACCCGGGAAGACTCAACTTCTACGAAAACCCCTGCACGCAAGCCGTAGGCGCGCGGTTTCCGCGCCTCTTCCTGTACGCAGGAACACGCTTCCCCTCGGGTAAGGGAATCCTGCACCCATCGAAATCCCCCTGCCGTCACACACCGCATGGAGGGGCGACGCGGTAGGTCGCCCTTGGGCGGTGATGAGTGGGATCCACGCCGACCGTTCCCCACCGCAGTCAGCATCCCGGCGACGCGGTGCGTTGCCCTTGGCGGGTGATGGCCGGGCTCCTCGCTGGCGCCCTTCTTCTGGCTTCCGGCACGCAGGTTGGACGGCACCCGGGCATCTTGCCGGGAGCGCGGTCGTTTGGGCCTTGAAAAGCAGCCGTTTACGCATCGATGAAGAAGGATTACGCCGAATTTTTGCTGCCCCCCACTTCCTTGTTTGAAAACCGAGTGTCATGCGGGTATCACAAAATGTCGCGGCGGAAAGCCGGGACTGTTGGACACCAGGGAGAGTTCTATGCGGAGGGAACAAGTTGCGCGACTGGGAGCGCTCTGTATCGCGGCGCTTCTTTTGGGACCGGCCTGCACACGGGCGGAAGGGACGTCGGAGCCGTGCACCAACACGTTTTCGAGTACCTACGAGCTGATTCAGCGAGCCATTTTCGAGAACAAGGGCTGCACCAACCAAGTTTGTCATGGTGAGGCCCGAGCTGGCGGGCTGGATTTGCGCGCAGAGGCTTCGTACGAGAACTTGATCGAAGTTCCTGCGGCCACTGTGCCTGGCTGGAAGAGGGTCGTGCCTGGCCGGCGAGATCTGAGCTTGCTGTTCATCAACCTGGCAGCGAAGACCCTGCCCCGGCAGTACCAAGCCCCGTTGCGGCCCATGCCGTTGGATCCCCTCCCTGCGCTGAGTGCGGATGAAGTAGAGGCCGTCCGCCGTTGGGTGGAAGCGGGAGCGCCGCGTTCTGGTACGGTTGCCGGCACCGCGGAACTTCTCGACGCTTGTTTGCCGCCGCCAGAGCCCATTGCCATTAAACCCTTGGATCCGCCGTCTCCGGGCGAGGGAGTGCAAATCCGCATGCCGCCGTACACGCTCGCGCCGCACTCCGAGCGGGAAACCTGCTTCGTGAGCTACTTCGACGTGAGCGATCAAGTTCCGGAGCAGTTCCGCGGGCCAGACGGGAAGACGTTCCGTTACCGACGCAACGAGATTCGACAAGATCCGCTGAGCCATCACTTGATCGTGAGCTTGTATACTGGAGAAGCCGCTCCTGACGATCCAGCTTGGGGTCCGTTCTCTTGTCGGGGTGGGGAACGCGACGGCACGCCGTGCAACCCGACCGATTTGACCTTCTGCGGAGAGGGAATTTGCTCTACGACGCCGGTCAACAGCATTGCTTGTATTGGCTTTGGTCCGCAAGATTTGAATCTTGGCTTGGCAGCATCGGGCTTTACCGGGACTCAGGAAACAGCGTCGGAGTTTCGTTTTCCGCACGGCGTGTACCGCGAAGTGCCCATCCGCGGGATGATTATTTGGAACTCCCACGCATTTAACTTGACGGACAAACCCGGCTTGCTGCGTGCGTGGTTGAACTTCGAGTTCGCGCCTCCGGAAGAACAGGTTACCCCGTCGCTGCAAATCTTCGACACGCGGACGATCTTCAAGATGACGCCGGTGCCCCCGTTCCAAACTAAGGAAGTGTGCAGTCACTACACCTTGCCGCGGTTTGCCCGGCTATTCGAGTTGAGTTCGCACGCGCATAAACGGATGAAGCGGTGGCGAACCTTCGAGGGCGAGTTTTCTTGCCAGGGTGGCCCCGCAAACGGCCAAGCGTGCAGCCCGCTCGGCTACGACTTCACGAGCCCAGACGTTTGCCAGGGGTCCCCCTGCAAGGCCTTCAAGCGGCAGCGCGCGGGCGATTGCAACGAAGACGGACAAGTGCTCGTGAGCGAGCTGGTGAAAGCTGTCCGCATCGTGCTGGGTGAGGATTCAGTGCGCGAGTGCGTCGATGCGGACGTGAGCGATGACGGGGAGGTGACGGTGGACGAAATCCTGCGTGGAGTGAACGCAGTATTGTTCGGCGCCCCCGCACCCGTGGAGCGCGACCCGAACGAAAGCCTGCTGTACGTGAGCTTGATTTACAACGACCCCGTGGTGTTGCCGTTCGACCCACCGCGCAAGTACGACGCGCAAACCGACAGCGAGCGCACGTTTACGTACTGCGCGTTGTACGACAACGGGTTTACCAACCCGACCGAGGTGAAACGCAAGTCCACCTCGCCGGTTCCGCCAGTGCCCATTCCTGGCGTAGGGGGCCCGTGTCAGGTGCCAACCCATTGTGTCGCTGGTAAGGTGGGTGCGCCGTGCTCGGGCAACAATCAGCGTCAGCGAAATGCGTCGTGCGACTCTTCTGAAGGAGCGGGCGACGGCCTCTGCGATGCGTGTCCGCTCACGGGCGGCGTGACCACGGAAGATGAAATGTTCATCTTGATGGGCCAGTACTACATTGCCCCGTAGCTCTCCGGACAGGTCCCGGAAGCCGCAAGGGGCAGCCTGGAACCAGGCTGCCCCTTGTTTTTGGGGCTACCAACGGTTGGCGCCAATCGTTGCCTTTGCGGCCGGAAGGGGTTCTCGGTCTTGCACCCGGATGCCGTGCGGGGATAGGGTTGACACCCGTATGGCAAAGGCTTCGAGGACAAGAAACAAACGACGAAAGGACTTGAAACTCTGCCGCCTGTGCGGCCGGCGGCCGGCAAAGTATCGCTATCGGCACCGTGTGCGCTGGGAGCGACGTCATGATCTCTGTTTCGCTTGCTGGCGGGCTTCGCTCGATCGCTATCGTCCCTTGCCCCCGCGCGTGTACCCTGCCTCCGCGGAGACTGTGGAGGCGGCTTGAGTCCGAAGATGTGCTGGACGCAAAGCGCGACGGCGGTTTCCCGCCTGCGCTCTATACTCGCAGTCGGCGGCGAGCCGCCGACCGCGATCGATGCCGCGCAAGCCGACCCGGCCCCATGTTGGGGCCTGGAGACGGATCGCCGCAGTAAGGACAGGCCCCCGTTAGAAGGCACCAAGTCCTTGCTCGTTGCTGTCCATTAGCCCTGCGCTTCGAGAAAGAAGCGATTCTTTCTGGTGTGACGGAGAGCTGCGGGAGGGTAGCTAGGAGATAGGTGATTCGGGCTGCTTGTGCGTCCGCGGGTGTCCGTCGAGGGATTCCGTACGGACGCTGGCAGCTCAGCTCAGGCTCGGCAGGGGGTGGCCTTTCATGTCGCCGAGGAGGGCGACGGCCATTGCACTCGGGTCGAACAGGCGCTTGGCGAGGGCGATGATTTCATCGTTGGTCGTCGCATCGATCCTTGCCGAAATTTCCTCCGCCGGCACGTCGCGACCGAAGAAAATTTCGTTCCGCGCGATCCGGGTCATACGGTTGTCGCTCGTTTCCAGACCGAGCAACAAATTGCCTTTCATTTGGTTTTTTACTCGTTGGAGTTCGTTTGGCTGCAACCCGTCTCGTTGTAGTTTGCGCAGCTCGGCGAGGATGATCTCGACCACTTCGGCCACCCACTCTGCACTGGTTCCAACGTAAATGCCCAAGTAGCCCGCATCGCTGTAGGAGGACAGAAACGAATACACCGAGTATGCCCGCCCGCGGCGCTCACGGATCTCTTGAAACAGGCGCGAGCTCATTCCGCCCCCCAAGGCAGTACTGAGCAGGTAGCCCGCATATCGCTCTGCGGCGGTTTGCGGAATTCCTGGGGTGCCTAGGCACAAGTGAACCTGCTCTAACTGTTTCTCCACGTAGTGAACGCCCTGCGCCGGCCTCGGCGGCTCGCCGTTAGGGTTCGTGGCCTCGCCGTCGAGTGTCCCGAAAGCGCGCTCCGCCCAGGCCATGATCTCGGCGTGCTGCACGTTTCCCGCGGCAGCAATGATCATGCGGTTCGGCCGGTAACGGGCTCGCACGAACGAAAGAAAATCCTCCTGGCCGAACCGACTGACGGTTTCCGCCGTGCCGCACACGGGAAAGCTCAGCGGGTGCCCGGGCCAGTAGCGGAGCGCAAAGAGGTCGTGGACGTAATCGTCGGGCGTATCCTCTACCTGCGAAATTTCCTGCAGAACGACCGAGCGCTCGCGCTCGATTTCTTCCGGATCGAAACGGGAATGGAGAAAGATGTCGGCGAGCAGCTCTTGCACCACCGGGAGGTGCTCCCGCAACACCTTTGCGTAGTAGCAAGTGTATTCCTTGCCCGTGAAGGCGTTGAGCACCGCGCCGACAGCGTCAGCCTCTTCGGCGATTTGAGCTGCCGAGCGACGTTCGGTCCCTTTAAAAAACAGGTGTTCGAGGAAGTGGGAGATCCCGGCTTGTTCCGGGCGTTCGTGGCGGGAGCCATTTTCGACCCACAGACCGACCGTCACCGACGGAATGCCGGGCATTTCTTCGGTGACGACGCGGATCCCGTTGGCAAGCTGTGCCCGCTGAACTAGGGGTGGGTTGGTGGCGCTCATGGTCGAGGTCCCCCGCACTCAGGAGGCATCGCGACCGCGAGATTTCGCACCGCTACCGGGTTGGGGCTGTTTCGTTTGCTCCGTCTCTTGCATCGCCTCTCTGCGGCTTAGACGGATTTTGCCAGATTTGTCCACTTCGAGGACCTTCACCAACACCTCGTCGCCTTCTTTCAGCACGTCCGACACCTTGGCTACCCGCCCGGGTCCAATTTGAGAAATGTGCAAGAGACCATCGACTCCGGGCAGGATCTCGACGAATGCGCCAAAGTCGACAATGCGGCGCACGGTCCCCTTGTAAATGCGTCCGACCTCCGGTTCCGCGGTAATCCCTTGGATGATCGCGATCGCGCGTTCGAGGGCACGCGAGTCGCTCGAAGCAATGATCACCGTGCCATCGTCTTCCACGTCGATCTTCACTCCGGTTTCCTCGATGATGCCGCGGATCACTTTGCCGCCCGGTCCGATGACCTCGCGAATCTTCTCGGGTTTGATTTTTAGAGTGACGATCCGTGGAGCGTGTTGAGAGATTTCTGGTCGCGGCGCAGCGATGGCTTGGTTCATTTGCTCGAGGATTTTCAGCCGCCCGCGCTGCGCTTGGTACAGAGCAGCTTGCATGATTTCGCGGCTCACGCGGCCGACTTTGATGTCCATTTGGAGCGCGGTGATGCCCCGGCTGGTTCCGGCGACTTTGAAGTCCATGTCGCCCAAGTGGTCTTCGTCGCCGAGAATGTCCGAGAGAATGCGAACTTCCTCGCCCTCGACGATCAACCCCATGGCAATGCCGGCCACGGGCGCGGAAATCGGCACGCCGGCGTCCATCAGCGAAAGCGTCGCTCCGCAAACGGTGGCCATCGAGGACGATCCGTTCGACTCGAGGATCTCCGAAACCACCCGAATGGTGTACGGGAAGGTTTCTTCGGGTGGTAGCACTGCTTGGATCGCCCGTTCCGCCAATGCCCCGTGGCCAATTTCCCGCCTGCCGGGGCTGCGCAAAAACCGCACTTCACCGACGCTGAACGGCGGGAAGTTGTAGTGCAGCATGAACTTTTTGAACTGCTCCCCGATCAAAGCATCGATCTTTTGCTCGTCCGACGACGTACCCAACGTCGTCGTCACGAGTGCTTGAGTTTCTCCGCGAGTGAACAGGGCGGAGCCATGTGCTCGGGGGAGCAAGCCGACCTCGCAGGTGATGGGCCGAATGTCTTCGAGCCCGCGTCCGTCGACGCGGCGGCCTTCTTGAACGATGGCCCGCCGCATCACGCGCGACTTGAGCTCCTCGCTGAACGTCTTGAGTTCGGCGACGCGATCCGGGAAGCGCGCTGCGAAGGCAGCGATGGCTTCTTCCTCGGCTTCTTTGACTGCGCGCGCGCGTTCTTGTTTGGTCGGGATTGCGAATGCAGCTTGGAACCGTGGTGCCGCCTCTTGCTCGAACAAGGCGAACAATTCCTTGTCCATTTGCGGCGGCGTAACGGTACGTTTGGGTTTGCCAACAGCGTGCTGGAGTTCGTCCTGCAAATCCAAAAGCGTCTGGATTTCCTTGTGGGCAAGGAACAAGGCGTCGAGGACGACGTCTTCCGGAAGTTCCTTCGCGCCCCCTTCCACCATCACGATGCCATCGCGGCTGGCGGCCACGATCAGGTTCAGGTCGCTGCGTTCCAAGTCGCTCACGGTAGGGTTGATGAGGAAATTCCCGTCGACACGACCGACCCGCACGCAGCCGATCGGGCCCAAGAACGGCACATCCGAGATCTGCAACGCTGCAGATGCAGCGGTCACAGCTAAAACATCCGGGTCGTTCTCTTTGTCGTGCGACAACACCGTGGCGATGATTTGCGTCTCGGAACGAAAGCCGTCGGGGAACAACGGCCGGATGGGGCGATCGATCAAACGCGACGTCAGGGTTTCCTTTTCTGTAGGCCGTCCTTCGCGTTTGAAAAACCCGCCAGGGATTTTTCCGGCAGCAAACGTGCGCTCTTGGTAGTCGCACGTGAGCGGAAAGAAGTCGATGCCTTCTCTGCCTTTCTTCTCGGCCACGACGGTGACCAGCACCATCGATTCGCCATAGCCGATCACCACCGCGCCATCGGCTTGTTTGGCCATCCGCCCGCTTTCCATCCACAGCGGGCGACCGTGGAACACGGTTTCAACTTTACGATACATGTTTTACCTCCCGGGCCCTTGGCCCCGTAGCGGGAGGGAAAGACAACCGCCGTACCCTCACGAGTACAGCGCGGTTCGTTACTTTCGGAGTCCCAGCCGTTCGATCAGTGCTTTGTACCGGTCGAAATCTTCCCGCTTCAGGTACTCCAACAGGCGCCGCCGCTGCCCCACGAGCATCAGTAGCCCGCGACGCGAGTGGTGGTCCTTTTTGTGAGTTTGCAAGTGCTGCGTAAGAGATTCGATCCGGGACGTCAGCAGCGCCACTTGGACTTCCGGAGACCCGGTGTCCCGTGGGTGTCGCTGGAACGTTCCGATAAGCTCCTTCACCTGTTCGGGAGCCAGTCCCATCTTTCCTCCAACTTTGAATTCGTCGCGCGTGGTTAACATGGCCCCCGGACCGCCGCAAGGGTTCGCGTGGAGCCCCGGCCCTCCCCACCGCTCGCGCCTTGCTTTTGCGGGCGAGCGTGCCCCGCCGGACAGGCGGACGAGATGCGAGCCTGAGTGCAGCCCCCGAAGCCCGGCCGCGATGTGCTGGGTACGCTTCGCTCGCGGCGGACAGCCGCAAGCGAAGGTTGCGCAGTATTGGGCTCCGGACGCACCGGCTCCGAGCGAAGCCGCGCCACCACGCTGGCGACCGCATACAAGCGTGCGAGAGTGCCTTGTACGTACGCTTGTACGTACGAAGGCGCGTCCGACGAAGAGGCCGAGCTTCGAATTCGCTGAAGCTTCGAACACGACCTTCCACAGGAACCTCGGTCGGGCCCGAAGCTCTCCCGAGTGCATCCAAGCCGATGCAACTGCCGCCGCGCACGCTCTTTGTGAAGCCGCGGGACGCAAGGCCACGGATCCCGACGCGACGCGCAATGCGGCAACGTGCGTCTCGCGTGCCAATAAAAAGTTGTCGTGCGGTTTGCATTGTGTTCCAGAGAAGGCGTAGCATGCATGCGTCTCTGCCGTTTGGCGACAGGGCGAGTGCGGTGCGGCGCCCTGGAGCGCCCCTCCGCGAGGAGGCGACATGCCAACACACGAAGTCGCGGAGAGCGACAAACCCAGCGCGCGGCGGGGAGCGCGCCACACCACCCGAGTGTTTGTCGCGTGGTTGTTCGTGGGCATGCTCGGTTCGGCCGGTGGGGTCGAGGCGCAGCCGTGCGTCGGCGACTGCAACGGCGACGGCGAAGTCACGGTCGACGAAGTGATCACGTTGGTGCGCGTTGCATTGGAGCTATCCCCACCGGATGCGTGTGCTGCTGGCGATGCCAATGGCGACGGAAACATTACGATCGAGGAAATCGTTGAGGCCGTGTCGGCAGTTTTGCACGGGTGCCGATTGCGTCCCACGCCGAGCCCCACACCGACTCCACCAGCTCTGTCGTTGCCGCCTTGCGGTGCGCAGCAACAAACCACGGTGCTCTTGAGCACCGGCCAGGGCGTGAGCGGCCCAGGCGTGGCGGATCCGTTTTGGCGCTTTGCTTCGCCGACACCCGCGGTGGGACCGGTTCCGTTTACCACCAATCCGTCGGTTGCATGGGCACCGGCGCCCTCCGGTTCCTGGTGGGTCCAGCCTGATGCGAGCGGGAATCCACAGCCCGGACCCTCCGCGGGTTACGTGGTTGCGTTTACCATTCCGGGGCCGCTGACTCAGTACACGGCGTTGCGCCTCGTGGGCCAGTACGCTGCTGACAACACGGTGCCCTCGATTTTGCTCAACGGTACTCCAATTGCCTCGTGCACTCCCGCAAGCAGCAACTGCTTTGCCTCGTTGCAACCTTTGAGCTTGCAGGCCACCGCGTTCCCCTTTGCTCCCTTCGTGGCCGGCGCCAACACATTGCGTGTGAACGTTGCCAATCTGAGCAATATCACCGGGCTGGTAGTGGATGCGCGGTTGGAAGCGGACTGCGCGCCCTTGAGCCCCACGCCCACGCCAACGTTCAGTCGAACTGCGACACATACGCGTCCCCCCACACCGACTCGCACTCCGACGCGAACGCTCACTGCCACACCGAGCGCGTCCAGCACTCGCACACCGACGTCGACGCCACGACCTACAGCGACGCCGTCTCGCTCTCCCACGGGAACGCCTTCGCCTCTGCCGTCACCAAGTCCAACCCCGACTTCCAGTCCGGTTTTTTCTCCAACTCCGACCCCCAGTCCTACGTGCACCGGGATCCCCGCGGGTGCTGTGGGTTGGTGGCCACTCGACGAACAGGTGGGTAGCTTGGTTGTGGCCGACATCAGCGGAGCGGGGAATAACGGTGCTTCCCAGCCCGGCGCTTTAGGATTCGGGAGCGGCCCCGCACCGGTGGCAGGGCAAGTGGGCGGAGCGCTGTATTTTTATTCCGGGGGCGAATTCGTGGAGGTCCCACCTGGAAGCAGTCTCGACCGAGCCAATGCCGACCTGACCATTGACGCATGGTTCGCAGCGTTCCTGCCTGGGTCGCCCAGCTTCGGAGGCGTGCCGAACTTTTCTCCGGGAACAACCTTCTTCTATTCGATCGTCGACAAACTCGATCCCGCGGGCAACTCTGGGTACGGCTTTTACCTGCGCACCTTCGCTACGGCGCTGCCGTCGCCTCCACCGGTCGGGTTCCCGGTGACCGTTACGGTGGACCTGGTGTTCGCTCTTGGCAACGCGGGATTTGCCGTACAGATCCACCAAGGTACGACCAGCTATCCGGGGCCGAACCAGCAGTGGCCGCCTCTCATACCAGCGTGGCCTTACAATGGACAGTGGCTGCACGTTGCGGTGACGGTGGACCGCACGAGCAACACCGGACAGTTTTATCTCAACGGCGTTCCCTGGGGTGCGCCGTTCACCCTTCCTGCCGGCACCAACAATACGCTTCCCGTTTGGTTCGGCAAGTCCCGCTTGGCTGACAACGGCTTCGAGTTTGCGCTCGACGAGATCGAGATCTTCGACCGCGTCCTCAACCCTGGCGAGATTGCAGGTGTCGCGGGTGCTGGCGGCAAGTGCAAGACGCCGACAGTGCCGGCCCGAACTCCGACCGCTACCCCGACGGCTTCCCCGCAGGGTGGATGCGATTTCATCGGCCCGAGGATGTGTGGCGGAACCTGCCCGAATCCGACCGACGTGTGCGTGCCCAAGCCCGATGACTCTGGTTGCGAGTGCGTCCCGGGCCAGCCTCGGGCGACAGAAACGCCCACGCCGACCACTACAGTGGGTTGCCCGGGGGCGATTTGTACGGCGACACCGACGCACAGCAGCACGCCTGAGAGATCGCCCACGCCCACGTTCACGCGCAGCGCGACGTTCAGCCCGACGCCAAGTCCGCGTCCGACCCTCACCGGCAGCGCCACGCGCACGCCGACGGCCACTTTCACAGCGACGCCAAGCGCCACGGCGACGCCAACGTGCGGCCCAAGCGTGTCCGTGGACATTTCGACCGGACAGGCTGTGATTGGGGGCAGCGACCCGATTTGGTCGCTGATCGCGGCGCCATCGGGGACGACGGGCTTCTCTTCTCCCGGTCCCGCAACGGTCATCGCACCGAACGGTTCTTGGTTCACGCTGTCCGGCACGCAGTGGATCTCCGCGAATACAGGCTGCACGAACACTCTCACAACCGACTGTCCGGCTGGGACATACTCATACGAACTCTGTTGGGAGCAATGCGGTCGGCTCGACCCGTCGCCGCTCGAGATTCTCGCGGACAACACTGCGACGGTCCACCTTGACGGGATTCCCGTCACGACCACTCCGCCGACGATCGGGTTCACGACCCCCGCGAGCATCCCGGCCAGCGCCTTGGCTCCGTTGGGTACGGGCGTCCATACCCTGCGGGTCGACGTGCAAAATAACCCGTTTAGCGGAGGCGGTGGCACCGCGACCGGCATGGACCTCAGCGGGACCCTGAAGGGATCCGTGACCATCGTCGCGTGCCGGGCTCCTACGTCCACCTTCACCGCGACTCCGACGCTAACACCCACATCCACTCGTACACGCACCGCGACGATTTCCCCGACGCGCACGCCCACGCTGACGCCGACGCCTACGCGAACCGCGACAGCCACCGCTTCCCGGACGCCGACGCACACACCGACGCGCACGCCGACGCCGTGCTTCGCCGAGGTGTGCGTCACCAAGTTCTGGGACTTGAACGGGAACGGCCAGAATAACGGCGAGCCGGGCCTGTCAGGCTGGACGATACAGTTCCTCGATTCCAGCAGCGGCGCGCTTGTGAGCAGCGTGGTCACTGGCCCCAGCGGAACGATCTGCGCTGGCATCCCAGCACCGGCTACGTACAACGTTCAGGAGGTGCTGCAAGGCGGTTGCGTGCAGACGTTTCCTCCTCCACCGGGCATCCACGCGCTCTCACTCACCTGCGGGCAGTTGGTGAACATCGAGTTCGGTAATCGCTGCCCCTTACCCACGCTCACGCCGACATCCACTCCCACGCCCACGCCCAGCCGAACCCCGACGAGGACGCCGACATCCAAGGCACCGCCCCCGGATTGAAGGCACAAATTACCAGCGCGGAGGATGCTCGGCTGCTGGGCCGATCGAGCTCGAGGCAGCAGTAGATTTGCTTTGCGTCTTCCCGGGCCGTGCGAACATGAAAATCTGGACACGCACCATTCGTGTACCGAGGCGGCACCTTTGGCTCCAGCCAATCTGGCTCGCTTGCTCATCGGACCGTGACGCCGGCGATGTAGTCGGCCCGCGGCAAATCACTCGAAGAAGGTTGCGTTGCTACGCCGGCGGGTCGTGCACGTCGAGCAACGATGCACTGACTCCTGTTTCTCGGAAAACCGATGCATAGCGAACGTGCTCCAGCAGAGACGCTACCGCCGCCGGGGCAGCGCGGGCGCCGTGAGGGATGCAGCGGGAGATGCGGCCGCACGCGCCCGTACGGCCAGCCGATGCATCCGCAACCGACGCAACCTTCTCTCCTGAGTGTCTTGTGACGCGGCACTGCCCGCGGGTTTCCGGAAGCTCAGCCGCATCGGAGAAATTCCGCGGGAACCGGTGCCGCATGGACCGCGCCGCGCTCGGTAGGCGCTGCGCGTGCCTCGAAGGTCGCAGCGCATCTCGGGAGCGTTGCCTTGACTTGGTTCCACCGTGGTGGCAAGCAACTGATTTAATCACTTGATTGAAAGCGAGATCGGCGCAGCGATGGGAACGTTGGCAGGAACTTGTGCGATTGCCGGTGTGGGAGTATCGCGCTTCGGGAAGGTTCCCGGCGTGAGCGCCATGGGGTTTACCCTCGAAGCGAGCAAGCGGGCTTTGGAAGATGCGGGTGTGCGCACCCGCGAAGTGGACGGCGTGTTGGTATTGATGCCCGCGGTGATGGGAGAGCAGCACGGTTGGGCTGCGCGTGTCGCCGCATATCTTGGCCTCGAGCCGAGTTTTTGCACCACGCTCGACATGGGCGGGGCCACTGCGTGTGGTGCTGTACAGATTGCGCAAGCTGCTATTGCGGCCGGGTATTGCCAGACCGTGCTCTGCGCGTTTGGCACGCAAAACTGGCCGCAAGGAGTCCCGCTGCAACTGTTCGGCTCGGAGTTTCAGCTAGCGTACGGCGACGTTGGGGCGATGTGCCTGATGGCGCACATCAAGCGACGCCAACAGTACGAGTACCATTTTCCCGATGAACTGTATGCGCGGATCGCGGTCACTTGGCGGTCGCACGCACAATTGAATCCAGAGGCACAGATGCGCAAGCCGATGACCCTGGAGGATTATTTCCGCTCGCGGTGGGTCGTGGAGCCGTTACGGTTGTTCGATTGCTGCCCGAACACCGATGGTGGCGGTGCGATCGTCGTGACCAGTCTTGAGCGGGCTCGCGACTTGCGGCAGCCCGTGGTGCGAGTGCTGGGGGCCGGACAATCTCACAGCGCTGAACTGGTCGAGCCAGCGCGGCCTGAGCGCTCCGAGTGGGGCGGCGCCGCG
>CAZHQG010000003.1:0-208572 GCA_964534275.1 uncultured Binatia bacterium (SeqCode)
CGCAGTGGACGCTGCATGCCGAAGCGTGTGCCGACTCCCCTGCTTGGGGGATTATCAGGAAAGCCGACGAGTGGCGGCCCGATTTACTGGTCGTTGGTGCGCACCGCCGGTCGGCGTTGGAACGTTGGTTCGTGGGCAGCGTTTCCTACAAAGTCCTCACGGAAGCCCGCTGCACCGTGCGAATCGCGCGCGGCCGGGCGCGCGCGGCCGGAACGCCAATCCGCCTCGTTGTCGGCTCGGACGGCTCTCCGGATGCAGATGCTGCTGTCCAAACCATCGCGGTGCGATCGTGGCCTGCAGGCACCGAAGTGCGTTTCGTCGTGGTGGTGGACGAGGCCCTGGCCACCATGCTGGGCTGGAGCAGCTTTGACGAGCCCGCAGCGCAAGCAACGTTGGAGAAGCTCCTCGAACCCGCCCTGCAGCGGCTTCGTGCCGCTCCGCTGGCGGTGTCGCTGGTGGTCAAGAGTGGCGACCCTAAGCGGATTCTGGTCGACGAGGCAGAGCGGTGGGATGCCGATTGCATCTTTCTCGGTGCGCGCGGCTTAAGGCGCCTGGAGCGCTTCCTCATTGGCAGCGTCTCCGCCGCGGTGGCTGCCCGCGCTCCTTGCTCGGTCGAAGTTGTTCACCCGGCCTGAGCGAGCGGTGGTCCGTGGTCCGCAAGGAACACTTGGACCTGTCGCGGCAGGGGGTACCCGACAAGCCAACCAGCCATCCTGCGCGAGCATGGTGCATCGAGCCAAAGGGCCCGAACGAAGCGCCTTCGCCGGCGCATTCCGCCCTGCAGCGCCAGGAGTTCGCCGCGGTCCGTCAACACGCGGCTAGCTCGCCCGAGCCATATCGCGCAGACCGCTCCAAGCCACTGCAAGCAGAGCAAGCACGGTGCAGAGACTCGCCCAAAGCGACAGCGCTGATACCGATGCGGCGGAGCTGGGAAACTCGTACGCTCCCATGTCCACAATGGGCCGAGTTCCCTGCCCGGTATCGATCGTCTCCGGGACATCGGCAAACCGACTCTTGCCGTCCAAATCAGTGGTTACACCGACAAGTCCTGCAGCCAGGTTGTTCCCAGCATCGATCGCCGGAGAGCCGCGAAGAAGGCGCAAGTTGTCATCTACCGTCCCAGCGGTGTTATCCGCCCCGTCAGGATCGACGAAGCGCGGGTCTGCATCGATGTTTCCTCCGCCGTCGGTACCAAGCGCCGTGCTCCACCCGATCCCGCTGCCGCCCGAACCCTCGATGAGGCTGAACGAGATGGTGGGCGTGCTACCGCCCAAGTTCAGAACCTCCTTCGCACTGGTTGCGATGTTCCCCCACAGAATCACGTTCACCAAAGTAGGATTGCTGCCCGCACCGTTGAGCATCCCGCCCGCTTGCTGAATACTGCCGGCAGCCACGTTGCTGGAGAACGTCACGTTGGTCAGCGTTGGGCTGCTCCCGTTGTTGAGCATTCCTCCACCGGCACCGCCCCCTGTGCCCAAGGCGCTATTCCCCGAGAAAACGACATTCACCAGAGTCGGGTTGCTGCCTGCAATGTTATACATGCCGCCACCAAAGCCGGCGGAGTTGCCAAAAAAAGCCACGGAGGAAATCGTCGGGCTACTGTTGTTCTGGTTGAACATTCCTCCACCATTGACAAGGGCTCCGTTGCCAACGAAGACCACCCGCTCCAATAGCGGACTGCTGCTGTTCAAGTTGAACATCCCCCCGGCGTTCCCGGGAGTCAGATTGGCGGTGAAGAGCGCGTCCCTCACAGTAGGGCTGCTGCCGTCAAGGTTCGCCATCCCGGCGCCTTGTCCAGCACGGTTCCCTCGAAAGGTGACTTGCTGCAGGGTCGGCTGACTACTGTTGATGTTGGCCATTCCGCCGCCAGCATTCGAAGCAAGGTTTCCGGAGAAGACCAGGTTCCGCAACGTCGGGCTGCCGCCGTTGTTGAAAAGCCCAGCACCGCAAATGTTCACGCACGGACCGACTCCTCCGTTGGCCAAACCCGCGGTCACCGTGAAGCCATCGAGCACGGCAGTACCATTTGTTCCACTACCGGTCACCACTTGGTAGCTATTGTCGCCGCTGATCCCGCTATCGGAGAGAACCACGCCGTTTGCGTCGGTAGTGTCGTTCTGATCGATGTCGCCACTCAGCACAGTTACATTGAGGGACGGGTTCCGTTGGGCCAGCAGTGTCTCCGTTCCAGCAAACCCGCCGTAAAGTGTGACACCGTTGAGCAACTGAAACGTGGCGCTGCGATCGCCGTTGGTCTGCCCAGCACCTTCGTCGGGATAGTAGACACCTCGCGCTACCCAAATCTGATCGCCGCTAGCAGCCACGGCGAGGGCATCCTGCAGTTTCATAAACGCGTTGGCCCAAGAAGAGCCATTGTTCGCGCCCGCGGCCGCCGCATCGACGTAACGGGTCACCGCCTCCGCCGAAGTGACGAAGGCACAAGGGAGTAAGAGGCCCAAAGCAATCGCAAGGGCTCCCCTGACAGCCTGCCGTAGCCAACGTGTCCCTCGTACTGCCCCGCAAGAATGCGCGTACCAGGCCCTTACGGTGGAGCTTCCAATCAGCGGCCTCCACGAGGCCGGGCGCCAAAGCGAACAGGTCATGGCGCGCCCCACTACAGGCTCGCCACCGCTTAGTCAACAAAATACAGAATCCAGTTGTTTGGTGGAGTCCAGACATGCCGAGCGGGTCGAGCGAGCTCGACCGTGGCAACCAGGCAGCTCTCACCTCTAGCCGTGCAAGGCCGCTCCCGACGAAGCCTGCCGCTGACTCCGACACGAGAATCCCGCAGTGCCCGGTCTTTTCTCGCACCGCGGAGCAATCTTCGCACCGGCGCAAACGCGCGTGCTTGCAAGCTCGCTGCCCCCAAAACAGGGCAACAAACACAAGGATTGCTCAGCGTCGGCTTGTCCCGCCACTTGCAAACCGAAAAACAGCCAAGCGTGCACCTGGTGGCGGGTTCGCAACCCGCCCCACTCCCTCAGATTTCCTCGTAGGCGCAAGTTCCGCGCGCGTGCGGAATCTCGTCGTACGCCAAAGACGCGCTACGCGGCGTATTTTTGTGCTTCCGAGCGCGAGGGCAGAGGCTGCGGGTAAGCGCGCTGGCCCAAGTTCAGTCGCGCACGAAACGTGGGAGCCGCCTGCACCAGTGCGGGCCGAGCGCCGTCGAGCCCGAGTTTTTCCAGCCGTTCGGCCATGGGATGCATCCGTGCCTTCACACGCAACTCCATGGCAGGGCCACGAATCGCCCGTGCCCACCCGCGCAAGTCTACTTGCGTGCGCAACAACTCTCCTTGCAGCCAACTGTACAGCACGAGAGCGCGCAGGGGCACGCGGCCTCCGCCGCCGACAGACCCAACCAGGGAGAACAGCGGTTCGCTGCTCCCGGGTGCACACACGGCACCATCGAACTGCTCGCCACGCCAGGAAATGGGAATCTCCGTAACGAACTTCGGCAGACCCCACAGTTCGCGTCCCGCTGCGTTGGCTACGGCGGTGGTCACAGGCAAATCGAAGATGTACAGGCCCACTTTGCGCCACGGCGAGGGCAGGACCAAGTCCAAGAGCGGGCGCTGCGGAAGAGCCACGTTCTCGGGGACCACAAAGGTCGCGAGAGCGGCCTCGTGGTACGGGCCAATCGTGGTGTCGCGGTAATCGAACATCGCAACCACCACCACTGGCCGGCCCTGAAACAGCGGCACGGCAACCAATCCAGTGCCCCCTAGCAGCGACGCCAAGGCAGCCGCCTCGACCGGGAACACCGCTAGCAGCGAACTCGCCTCACGATACAAGATCGGCACCCCGATGGGTCCGGTGCTGATCGGGACCATTGCTTGCGGAACATCCAAAAATCCAAAACGCATACGACCTCCTTTTTGCTCCGGCCTGGCTCAAAGAAAGCGAGGCCAGGACAAGGGCTGGCCATGCTCGACCCGTTCGAACACGGCTAGCCGGTTGATTTCGTTCGTACCCTCGTAAATTTGCGTCAGCCGCAAGTCGCGGTACAGGCGCTCGATCCGGCTCCCCACCACGGTTGCTTCCAAACCTATCCATTCCATTGCTTCGGAAACGATTCGCATCGCGGTGTCGGTCGCCACAAACTTGGCCATTGCGGATAGATCCGGCAGTGGGGGAACCACCCGGCATGCGCGTACAACCAACGCATGAGCGGCAGCATATGCGCCGATCCACCGCGCTGCGGCGTGGTGAAACAGCCGGTCGGCCCCTAGTCCATTGCGCTCCGCCCATGCCAGCACATCGCCGATCACCGTGCGGGCGGCCCCTAACGCAAGGCCGCCAACCAGTGGCCGCGAAAGATCCAGTGTCACCCGATTGAGTTCCCAACCGCGTCTCTCCGGACCCACGCGGCACTCCTCGGGCACGAACACCTCCTCGAAGCACAGTTCGGCCGCTGGACTGATGCGCTGCCCCATTTTGTCCTCCACCCGCACGACCTGCACCCCGGGCGTGTCCATCCTCACGGCAAAGCACGTCCAGCCTTCGATCCCGTGTTGCGGCTCCAGCGTTGCGAACACGGTCGTGAGCGCAGCAAGGTTGCCTCCCGAGATGAATACTTTGCGCCCCGAGAGCACGTATCCACCGGGACACCGTCGTGCTCGCGTGCACAAGCGCGCCTGCTGCGCTCCCATGGCGTCCTCCACGTCCGAACCGGCCTCCGGCTCGGTAATCGCAAACGCACAAATCGCAGGATCCCCGGCGTGCAAGCGCTCGCATAGCGGCCGTAACAAGCGCCGCATGGCAGCAACGTCGAACGAGAGGAGAATTGGCATCGCACCCAAATAGTGCGCTCCTAAGAGTGTCGCTAAACCAGGCGAGACCGCGCCTAACTCTTCGACGAACATAAGGATTGGCACCGAGCCACGCCGTTGCAGCGCTGTGACGCTGGCCTCACCGCCGGCCCAACGCGGCAAGAATCGGGTCAAAAGCCCCGCCTGAGCCGCGCGAACCAGTACCTCACGCGCGTACTGCGAGTCGTCCGCCGTTGCTCGGTCGGCCGCCGCCACCAGTGGTTCTACGTCTGCGGCAAAGCGTGCGACCGTACTGCGGAGCCGCTCCAGTGCTGGCGGGAAAAGCGCGGCACTTGCCGCCGCACCACGGTTTCCTTCGAACCGTGCAAACAGTCGCGCTGCTAAACGCGCAGACAAAGCTTCCCAGGTCATCTCGGAACCACCCGGACGACGTGGCCTCGGGCACCCCGGCAAGGTGCCCTCCCCCGTGGCAACGGATTTCCGCGCACGTTTTCCTTCGCCTCAAGGAGAACTGTCATCGCCCCAGAATTCCTCTCGCGCAGCGTGCGCCCAGGTGATCGCAGACGCACCCGAAGCGATTGCCGCCATCTTGACATCCCGGAGCCAGCGCTCCACTGGGTACTCGCGCATGTAGCCATAGCCACCGAGCACCTGCTGGGCTGTGTGCGCCGCTTGCTCCGCTGCTCGGATTGCGAGGCGAGTACCGAGCCGGAGCGTACGACGGTCGCCCGCGAACCCGCGCTGGAGCAACGTATCGGCAGCGTACAACCCTTCCATACCGCGCCCGAACATCGTCTGGATGAGGGCGTGTCTCGCCAGCACGGCACCACCCTGGTATCGGGTGCGCGCATAGTCCGCGGCGTAACGCAGAGCCGCACGTGCCGCGGACAGGGCAATGGTCGCCCACCAACCCGCAACCGACTCAGCCCAATCCTGCACGAGTTCCGGGTCGGCTGCGATCGTGTCGAGACGGGCGCGAGAAACGAGGCGCACTTCGGCCGATGTGCATGCGCGCAAACCCATGCGCTCGTGTACCACGAGATACTCCAGTCCTTCTGGAGGCACGAGTTCCCACTGGTGGAAATCGGGGCCCTCTCGGAACACGGTCGCGGGCAGGCTCGATCGCCAACCCCAAGCCCACAAAGAGTCGCGGTACCGCGGGTGCAAGCGAGAGGCGCTCCATCCGTCCACCAGAGCCGCGCCGATCTCTGCTTCGCTCCACGGTAGCATCGCTGCCATACGTGACAGCAACGTTGCCGCCAGACCGCAATCGACCTCAGCCATTGCCCCCAGGGCGGCCCCAATGAGCTGTGCGCGCGGGTCGCCCAGACGCATTGGCTCTCCAGATAACAAGCTTAGAAAACCAGCCCGTTCATACTCCGCGTCGATTTCCAGCATGCGCTGCTCGTCCGGTGAGGTCCGGTCGAGTTCTTTGCCCCAGCGCCGGGCCAGGCGACGAGCCACATCGGTCGCAAGCTGCACCACTTCGCCCGAGGAGGGTAGCTTGGGCGGACTCGCTACTGGACCGCCTGCACGTTCCGAGGTGTTCTCTGCGTTGGGCGAACTCAGCGGCATTGCGCACGAAAGGCAAGCATTCTCCGTACCCTGGCACCGATACGCCTACGCTCGCAGGAAAAGGGATGGCGCTTCGCAATGTGCCAACCCGACAACTTCAAGCCTTCCAGCTCTCGGTAATGGTTCGCCCGCACTCGGTATGCACTGAGAAGCGCGAGTTGGGGCAGCGGCTAGAGCAAGAGGGACAATCTGGAAACGAGCCGCACACTTACAGCTCGGATTCTGCCTCGTCTGAAAAGAAGCGCAGTAGCTCCGGTGCCGCGCGCTCCGCGTCAGCCCGGCCGAGTTCCAAGAGGTGCGCGGCGTAGCAAGAGTCGAAGTAAATGTATGACAACAAATCCGCCTCGGTGATCGTGCCGCGTGTAGCAATCCAGGCCACATTGCGGCTCAGCCAGTCGCGCACGGATGCCGCGCGGCCCCGATGTTCCAAGCACTCCGCGGCCAGTTCTCCGAGATCGCGGGACGGTCGCAGTAGACAGTTCCCGATGATTCGATACCCGGTTTCTCGCTCTCCACGAAGCGCCGCATTCATGCGAGCGAGAAAGTCGTGCCCGTAAATTTCCGTACCCTTCCGAAAGATTGCATTGATCGCGCGCAGCCGCTCCAAATCTTGCTCTACCCGATCGATCAGCAAGGCATTGAGTGCTTTGCCGGCAAGGTAACTCAGGCTGTTGTATGCGGCTTCGCGGCGGCGAGCCAGACGATCTTCTTCCTTCGGCGAGCGAGCATGTCGCAGACTGACTACCAGCACCCGATCCGCTCCTAGCCGAATCGCGGGCGCCAGTGGTGTGTTCAGGCGCAAGCCGCCGTCGCAGTAGTAGGTGCGGTCGATCCGCAAGGCGGGGAAAAACAACGGAATCGCTGCCGATGCTAAGGCGTGTGCAGGACCGATCGTAACCGCACGCGCCACCACGAACGGGTCGCGGTTCCAGGGCGGCAGTGGCCGGCCACCCCGGTCGACAAACACGACCGAGCGGCCAGTGGCAATTTCCGTGGCTGCCAGTGCCAGGGCGTCGAGGGCACCACTGTCGATCTGTTGTCGCAGCCGTTTCCAGTCGATGTTCCGCAGAATAATCTCTTCGAGCCAACTGGTGTCGAACAACCCGGGCAATCGCTCCGGCACTCCGCTCCGCGTGGGCGGCAACGGAGGAGGCTGAGAACCGAATCCCAGCAATCGAAGCGGCGCGCGCAACAAGTCGCCCACGCCCCGCGGTGTAAATACGCGCTGCAATGAGAGCGACAACCACACGTCTTGCAAGCGGCGGCTCACGTCGGCATCGAATTGGTGTGCCGCCAGATAGGCTGCGTGGACTGCACCGACGCTCGTACCTGTAACGATGTCGAACGCCACCGGGCGACCTAACTTACCCGGCAACTTTTCGAACAAGTACGCGAGCACCCCGGCCTCGTAAGCCCCTCGTGCCCCACCGCCCGACAGCACGATCGCTCGCCGAACTACCTTGTTGGTTTCCATTGCTTTTCTTGCTGAGGAATGCGGCCCCCGATGTCAACCTCAGCACCCTGGCCAATTGTCCATGCAAAGGGTCTCTACCGTCCAGGCGCAAAGGCTCGTTCTCCGGAACAGCGCCACACTTCGTCATGCACCGGAAGTGAAAGCGCGCCCCAAAAAAGGTCTGGGCTCTCCGCACACCGGACCAGAATCAGGAACTTCGCACCGCCCCACGAAACAGAGTTCCTCGTTGTGCCGCGAGCTTCCGCGAGTCGCTGCGATTGGCTTGTGCAACTTGGCGGGATTCGCCACAAAGGGTCCCCATGTGGTGGCGATCTGTCGCCTTGGGAGTTTTGCTCGGCGCGCTCGTGGAAACCGTTGCCTGGCTGTTCCGGCTTTGGGAATTTCGCCGGCGCATCTTCGTGCTCGTGGCGGTGGTCGGCATGTACGGCTTGGTCATGGGGAGCCTGGCCACCTTGACGCCGCGTGCGGGTTGGCTCCGCGTGTTCACGGTTGCCGTCTTGGTGGGGCTCGTCGCGGAGCTTTGGAACTTGCAATTTGGGCAGTGGTGGCGGTTTCCCGATGGGCAACCCGACAACGGGCGGCGACGAGCGGCGATGGTTCTGCTTCTCGCTGTGCTCTGGGGAATCGTGCCCCTGGCCATTGCCGAAGCCCACATCGGTTTCCAGCGGTGGTGGCAGGGGCCTGTTTCTCCCTTGGAACGCGTACAGCAGAAAGAGCAAGCGTTGCGGCAACGCCGGGAGATCTTGTTGCGACGGCTGGACGACGTGGACGCCCGATTGCGCGCAACGGAGCGCCAGCGCCGCCGATTGGAACGAAGGCAAGGCAGTGCCCCCACCGAACAACGGACAACGGAGGAGACACGATGAAGGCAGTGGTGTGCGAACGTCCTGGCGGCGAAGAAGTTCTAAAGATTGCTGAAGTGCCGGCCCCCAAGTTAGGGCCAGAAGAGATTCGCATTCGGGTGTACGCCACGTCCGTCAACCGCGCCGACATCCTGCAAAGGCAGGGGCTCTACCCTCCGCCCCCAGGAGCCTCGGAGATCCTCGGGCTCGAGTGCGCAGGTGAAGTGGCAGAAGTGGGCACGCGGGTGCAAGGCTGGAAAGTGGGCGACCGGGCAATGGCGCTGCTCCCAGGAGGCGGCTACGCAGAGGAGGCAGTCGTGCACTACGGTAGTGCACTGCCTATTCCGCCTACGCTGACCTGGGAAGAAGCGGGCGCGTTTCCCGAAGTGTTTTTGACCGCTTTCCTCAACCTCTTTCTGCTAGGTCGAGTGCCTGCCGGCGGCACCGCACTCGTGCATGGCGGCGGGAGCGGCGTGGGCACCGCCGCCACGACCCTTCTCAAGCTGCATGACGTCCGCGTCTTCGTTACCGCGGGAGGAGCCGACAAGTGTGCGCGCTGCCGGCAGCATGGCGCCGATGTCGCCATCGACTACCGCTCTGCAAACTTTGCAGAGGTGGTTCGGGAGCACACCCAGGGCGCTGGCGTGGACGTCATCCTCGACCACATTGGCGCGAAATATTTGGAGCCAAACCTTCAGTCGTTGCGGAACGATGGGCGCCTGATCATCATCGGGCTCATGGGGGGCGCAAAAACGGAGCTCAACTTGGCCACACTGCTAGCTCGGCGCTTGACGCTCATCGGTTCGACGTTGCGCACCCGCTCGGTCGAAGACAAAGCCGAGATTGTCCGAGCGTTCCGCCAACGTTTCGGTGCCGACCTGGAGGCTGGGCGCATCCGGCCGGTGATCGACTCGGTGTTCCCCTTGGAGCAAGTGGCGGAGGCACACCGGCGGGTCCAGTCGAGCCAGCATTTCGGCAAGGTGGTGCTCCGGGTACGCTCGTGAGTGGGAGTCCACTAAGACGTGGCCGCGGGTGGCGCCGCAGGCAGCCATACCCGGAACACGGAACCTCTTCCTGGCTGAGAATCCACGGTCACGGTGCCTCCGAGAACCTCGACCAATCGTCGCACGACGTACAGCCCCAAGCCCACGCCGCCAAACCGGCGTGTTGCCGCAGGCTCTCCTTGGCGGAACGGTTCGAAGATGACCGGCAATACCGCTGGATCGATCCCAATCCCCGTATCGCGCACAGCGATCTCCACGCCGTTGTCCACCGCACGGGCGCTGACCTCGACACCCCCGTGCTCCGTGAATTTCACCGCGTTGGTAAGCAGGTTCTTCAAAATCACCTTCAACTTGTTGCGGTCGGTTCGCACCGTAGCGGCAGCCGGCTCGATATCGGCCACAAAGTGCAGACCGCGCCGCCGACGCTGGTACGCAATCTCGCGGTCGAGCTCCGCAATCAAGTCCGGCAGACTGAAAGCCGCAACATCCAACGCAACCGGCTCGGCTTCGAAGCGCCCCCAATCTAACGTGGCGTTGATGAGATCCAGGAGCTCCCGTGCGCTGTGATTCATTCGATCGAGGACGTCGCGCTGCTCCTCCGTTAGCGGGCCAAACTCCTCGCAGGCAAGCAAATCCGTGTATCCCATGAGCGTGTTCAGCGGCGTACGCAGTTCGTGCGACATCGTGGCTACAAAGTCCGACTTCACACGGGTCGCCTGATCCAGTTCCACGGAGAGCCGCGTACAAAAGCACCACAACGACGCAACCACGCGTACCGCTTCCACCAGGGCGTCGTCCAAGCGCGGAACTGCGCTTGCCTCGGCCCACTCCAATACCAGCACGCCACCCGGCTCCAGCCTCAGTGCCGCTCGTTGCACTCCGCCACCTGCCGCAAACTCGGTTGGCAAGCGCGGCAACTGAGGCGACATCTGAAGCCGCTGACTCTCTCCTTCCTCCAGCAGTGGGCCGGTGATCTCGATCACTTGCAACGCTTCGATTTCCTCGCGCTCGAAGCCCCAATGCGCCACCAGGTGATACACTTCGGCCGGAGGTTCGGCGAACCACAAATGGGTTCGGCGAGCGCCCAACGCGGCCCCGACGGCGCGACACAACTCGCGCAGCGGATCCGCGCGGCGCGCATCGGCAAATAAGGTACGCCCCGCGGCCCGCAGCAACTCGTGAAACCGGGCCCAGTGCCGACTGCGGTGGATGAACCACAACTCCGTCAAGGTCGCGCGTAGCTCCTCCCGCGCTTGCTCGAACGTTCGCTGCAGGTGTGGCGACCGTATATCGGTTTCCGACAAGCCGGAAAACTTGAGCCACCCCCTCTCACGCCCAGCAAACGAGATGGCAACAGCTCCTTTGCCGCTCTCCCACGACATTCCCGTTTCTGACAGCGCAAGCTTGATCCCCTCGGGACGGGAGGAGAATCCGAGCTCGCTACCAAGGTCCAGCCAATCCCCGGTGAGTTCTAACGTGCACGGACGCCCCGTCGCTTGGCGCAGGCGATCGACAATCCGGGTGACCCGGTCACGAAGCTGCTGCTCGATCTTTGGCGCAGCAAGAAATTCGTTCTTGAACTCGGAATCGGCTGCCAAGGTCCATCGCGGGCCCAGAACCACGAATGCGAGCGTCGTCTCTTCCGTTCCGCGATGCGCGGACTTTGCAACAGCCACGCGCACCCAGTGTTCTTCACGATCGTAGTCGCGCATGCACACATCGACGCGGTCCGCGCCACCGGGAGCCACGTTTCCCAACGTGCGGAGAAAGCGCTCGCGGTCTTCCGCGGAGAACCACGACAGAAACTCTTGCCATGTCGTCGCGCGGGATAGTTGGTAACCGAGAAAATTTTCCTGACTGGCTTTTACGGTGCGCCACTCGCCTTCCTTCCCTCGTCGCCACCGCCACCAAAAGTCCGCAAGGAACAACTCTCGGCCAAACCCACGCGGGGAACCGTTCAGCGCGTTTTTCGGTCCTTTTCCCCTCTTTGCAGAGTTTTCCGGCATCGACCCTATACCCGTGCGAGGGATAGGCACCGCTCCCTCCACCTGTGGCAGTCCCCGCTATACAACCCAACCAGCCCTGAAAAAAGCACAAAGTTCACCCGCTCGTGTGCTCGAGCCCACCGTCCGCACAGCCTCCGTGAGGAGCCCTCTTTCCCGGCAGGGCCGCGGCCACTCTGGCAGGCGATTGCGCGCAGCCCGGAACTCGTGGAACGATGCATCACTTGGGCGACGAAGCGCGCTCCCACCACTCCACGCGGCGGACCAAGCTCGGCAGATCCCGTTCCGACCAGACTTGTTCGAACACCCGCCGGTAGCCCGTGAAGGCAATACGCCAACCCTCCGCGGTACGGAGGTACTCGTCGTCGTAGTAGGCCGCTCCCTGCAACACCGTGCCAGACGTTCGATCGATGACCAAGTCGTCGAGTGCCCACCGACCACGGGCCACATCAGGATTCACGAACGAGATTTCCGGGTGGTGGCAACGGTGCAGAGAAATGCGATCCGTCGAGCCCAACACGTCGCGCAAGAACGCCACGATCGCGTCGCAGCCAGAAAACGAGTAGGCGCCGTCCGCGTACGCGACCCGGGCATCCGGGAGAAAGCAGTCCCGTAAGGCGTCCCACTCCTTGAGATCGAGATGCCGCAGGTACCGGTATTTGAGCTGTTTGATTGCCTCTATGTCGACAAGTTGCCCAAGAGCCTCGGGGGGATGCATCTTCATCTTTTCAGTGTTCGATGCTTGCGCCTACAAAACTCGAACGAGCAGACCCTTTAGGTACTGACCCTCCGGGTGAGAAATCAAGGTAGGGTGGTCCATTCCCGGCCCCAGCACGCGGACTACTTGGACCGTGCGCTGATTCACAGCGGCTGCTCGTTCCAGGGTGTGGGCGAACCACGGCAAGGTCACGTGTTGCGAACAACTGAACGTGAGGAGCCAGCACTGAGGCTTTGCCCGTCGCAAGGCCCAGGTGTGCAAGTCGTAGTACGCGCGCGTGCCCCGCGACAGTTCTGGTCTTCGCTTCACGAGCGCAGGCGGATCGAGCACGATCAAATCGAACGCTTCGTTCGTCTCCCGCAGGTACGTGAACACGTCTTGCACGACGACCTCGTGGGGTGTCGCGAGCGCGTTGGCCCGCCACTGGTGTTCCATCAAGGCGGCCGCGCGTCGAGAGCTTTCTACGGATACCACCCGCGTAGCTCCTCCGGCGGCAGCGTAGACTGAAAACGCCCCGGTGTACGCAAAAGCGTTCAGCACTTCGCGTCCCTCGGCCAAGCTGCGCGTGAGCGCACGGTTGTCGCGCTGGTCGAGAAAAAACCCGGTCTTCTGGCCGCTGACGACGTCGACCACGAATTCGAGCCCATGTTCTCGTATTGCGATCGGCATTGGCGGCAGCGTACCCCACAAGCAGCCGTGTGCGTCTTCCAGTCCCTCTTCGCGACGCACGGCACCGCTGCTGCGCTCGTAAATGCATTCGAGGTCCAAAACGCTGCGCAACGCCTCGACCAGCAGCGACTTCAGCCGGTCGGCGCCCGCAGTGAGACACTGCACCACAGCCGTGCGGCCGTATACGTCGACGACGAACCCCGGGAGCAGGTCACCCTCTCCATGGACGAGCCGGTAGGCGTTTGTGTCGCCGGCAGCCAGGATGGGCTTCCGTAGCGTCATCGCAGTGGTCAACCGCCGGCGAAAGAACGCGACGTCGATGGCTTCGCGCTCGCGCGTGAGCACACGCACCGCGATCGTGCAACGCGGGTGGGCGGTGCCGTAACCCAAAAACGCATCGCTCGTGGTGCGCACTTCGACCAGCTCGCCGGGCTCGGTGACTGCTGGTGGATCCGCCAATGCGCCAGCGTAAATCCAGGGGTGGCCACTCATCACGGGGCGTTCGCGGCCAGGCTTCAGGCGTACCACAGGAAGATCCATCGGAATGTGCAGCTAGCAAAGAAGTGCGTGAGCCTGCGATAGGACCGCAATCGCTCCGGGATCGAATGCCCGTCGGCTGGGTGCGGACACAGCCGTACCCGGCCGTCCAGGGGCACTCACTCGACGACGTGCAGTTCTACGCGGCGGTTTTGGGCGCGCCCTTCGGGAGTATCGTTGGTGGCGACAGGGCGCGATTCGCCAAAACTCACCGTTTGAATACGCTCGGGTGCGATGCCCTTCGACACGAGGTACTGCCGCACCGCCCGGGCCCGCCGCTCGCCGAGCCGCAGGTTGTACTCCTCGGTACCGATGGCGTCCGTATGCCCTTCCGCACGCACATGGATTTCTGGCTCGTCGCGCAAAATGCCATAGGCTTCGTCTAGCACCGGACGCGCTTCGGGCTGGATCCGGTCTTGGTCGAATTCGAAGTGCACGCTGCGCAGCACCACCTTCCGTTTGCTCGGAGGGGGTAAAACCGGTGCGGGTTCGCTCGCCAGCGGCGCCGATGGAGGTGGTGCCGCCGGAGGGGCCTCTTCTGGCACCGTGAACACGTAGCGCAAGGAGAAGCCGTAAGAGAGCCAGCGGATGTCTTCGCTAAAGCGTTCCTCCGGCACTTGGAGCGGACCAAGATCTTTCGGTCGCGGGCCCATGTAGGCGTATTCGTAACGAACAAACCCACCAAGAGAAAAACGGTCGCTCAGACGATAATCCACACCGCCGCCACCGAACCATCCGGGAGCGCTTTGGCTCAGCCGCCCGCTCGTGCCCGCATAGTAACCGCCACTCCCGTAGATGAACGGCACGAACGTCCCGAGTTCACTCTCCATCGGTAGCTGGAACCGCGGCCCGCCGGAAATGGCAACCATCGTGGTTTCTTGTCGGCCTTGTCCCGGCATGCCGGGGAACGAGCCACTTTGGCTGAAAAAGTAAAACGTCGGGCTTGCTTGAAAACCGACGTTTGGATGAAGCTCGACCCCAACGTAGGGGCTAACGAGAAAGCCCACATCGACGTGCCCGCGGAAGTTCCCGTTCAGTGGCTCTGTCATGCCGATGTCCGCCCCGACGTAAGGCTCCAACGCGCTCGCTAGTGCCGGCGCGCCGCTGCCCGCCAACGCACACCCCAAGAACCAAGCAAGAAATCGGCGCATCGCTTCGACTCCTTTCCACGCCGGCACCCGAACGACCGGCGCCGCGCACGTTATCGAATCTCGCCACGCGCTTCCACCAGAATTTGCGGACAAGCTCCGACGCCCGCGGCCCAAAGCCGCCGCACGGAAACACGGTGAGATGCTGGCGGTGTGCTGATCAGCACCGCCACTGCGGGCGCTGGAGCATGTCGGCTTCGAGGGCAAACATGGTCGAAACCGCGCCAACCTTTTCCCATTTGCGCCGGTCAGGCTGATGGCTGGTCGCGCCACCGGGAACACGAACACTGCCGGCTGCAGCGGGCAACTGCCCTGTGGTTGCACGCCGCTTGGCACTTTGGCGTGCCACAAGAGTGGTACAGGGCGTTGGCCATAGACGGGCAACACACGCGGCCTCGGCAGCACCGCAACCTTCCCCGCAGCCGCGCCCATGGTGCAAGAAGTTGCGCAAGCTTCTCGCCATTTCCCTGTGCCGATGTGGTATGGTGGTGAGCACTGCACTCGAGGAGGTCTTTCATGGAATACCGTAACGTCCGCATCGCTTTCGGTACGATTGCGCGCGTCACGATGTGTCGTCCAGAAAAGCGAAATGCACTGTCGCTCGAGATGATGCGCGAGCTCGTCGCAGCGCTGCACGAGGTGTCCGAGGACAAGCGCACCCGAGCGATTGTTCTCGCCGGGGAGGGGCCCGCGTTTTCCGCTGGCCACGACCTAGCCGAGATGCCGCAGCGTGATGTGGCCTTCTATCGCACGCTCTTCGAAACCTGCACGCGCTTGATGGATACAGTTCAGTCCGTGCCTCAACCGGTCATTGCCCGCGTGCACGGTGTGGCCACCGCGGCGGGCTGTCAGTTGGTCGCCACCTGCGACCTCGCTGTGGCTGCGGAGTCAGCCACCTTCGCCACGCCTGGCGTGCGCATTGGTTTGTTTTGCAGCACGCCCATGGTTGCGTTGACTCGTGCCATCGGGCGTAAACGGGCCATGGAAATGTTGCTGACGGGAACGCCCATCGATGCCGCCACCGCATGCGCGTGGGGGCTGGTCAATCGCGTGGTGGCGGCGGAGGAACTGGATGCAGCATGCGAAGCACTCGCCGCCCGCATTGCCGAAGCGAGCGCACTCACCATCGGCATTGGGAAACAGGCTTTTTATGCGCAAATCGATCTCGACCAGCCGAAAGCGTACGCATACGCCAAGGAAGTCATGAGCTTGAACGCCCTGGCTGCCGACGCACAAGAAGGAATGTGTGCGTTCCTCGAAAAACGCGCTCCGCAGTGGAGCGTTCGCTAGCGCGCCTCCGTTTGCGCACCATGCACGACGCGCGGAAGCTCCGACACATCTCAACTGCCGAGGAACGGGCGGCACGGGAACAGCCAACCGTGCACCCGCCGAGCGCAGAAACGACAACGATGAGCCCGTATTTGTGGGCCCTCCTCGGCATGTTGGTTTCCGCCACCGTATTCGACGCGTTCAACCTGGCTATCCTGTCGACGGTGGCTCCCCAGATCCAGCGACTCTACGAGCTGAACCACACGGAATGGGGCTTCATCAATCTGGTCATCCGGATCGGTGCGGTGGTCTCGTTTTTCGTTCTGATGCTGGCCGACCGTTTCGGACGCCGCCCCATCATCACGCTCACCATCTTCGGTTACGCGTTGTTCACCGGCCTGACGGCCTACGCGACCAACGTTTACAGCTTCACGTTGTGGCAGTTTTGCGCGCGCATTTTCTTGGCCGCAGAGTTCGCCTTGGCGCTCATCATCATCGGAGAAGAGTACCCGACTCGCTTTCGCAGTTTCGGCATCTCCGTACTCGCCGGCATGGGCGCGTTCGGAACCATCCTTTCGTTCCTGACGGCGCGTTGGGTGCTCACGCACTACGACTGGCGCACCATGTACTTGCTAGGTCTCGTGCCTGTCGTGCTGGTGGTGTTGGTGCGCCTCGGCATGCGGGAGACCCGCCGCTTCGAGAGTCTCAAAGACAACGGCGGGGTCCTCCAAAGTTGGCGCGACCAGCTCGCTGCGCTGAAGATCCCGTTTCAGCGTCGGTATCGGGCTAGGTCGCTCCTCGTCACATTGATCTGGAACTGCAACCACATGGTCACGTCGCCAGCGGTGACCTTCTGGACCATTCACGCTGCAAGCAATCTCGGCTTTTCTCCCCAGCAGTACACGGTGGTGGTGGCCGGCGCATACGTGGTCGGCTTCGTCGTCGGTGCCCCCTTGGCTGGGTTTTTGATGAACCGCATCGGTCGCCGCCTCTCGTGTGCGCTTTACTACTTCGGCGCCGCCATTTTCATTTTCGCGCTTTTCATGGTCCCGGCCCCGAGCGTGTTCCTGCAAACCCTGCTGATGTCGACGTGTATCGTCTGCTTCCTCGGCGCGAACTCGGCAACTTCCACGTACGCAACCGAACTCTTCCCGACGGAAATCCGCGCCACCGGCTACAGTTGGACGACCAATTTGTTTGGCCGCGTCACGGAAATTGCCACGCCGCTGCTCATTGGCATCCTTGCCGATCGCATCGGAATTCCGCTCTCCGTGGGGATCATGGCGATCGGCCCCGTGCTCGGGGCTCTGCTCGTGTTACGCTATGCGCCCGAAACGCGCGGCAAGACCCTGGAGCAAATTGCCGACGAACTCGACCGGGCTGCTCTCGGCAAGCGGCGCTGATGCACACCGCTGTGTCGTCACTCAAAAGGGCCCCGGCTGTTTGCCCCCGAGGATGAACGTCGCCATGTTCCACATCTCGATCTTCTGGACACGGGTGCGCAGATAGCCGTTCGGAACAGCTGCACCTCAGCAGGAAGCAGCGGTGGAATGGCCTGGGGCCGCGGGCGTCTCGCCCGCACACACTGCCGCATCCCCACGCGTTTTGGGGGACGTTACACAGCCGTGTGCGCGCTCCGCTTTGCACCTTACTTGTCGCTGCAGCGGAACACATCTCCGGTGTCCAGAAACCCGAGACATACGTAAAGATTAGGAACGGAGAGGCGAATTTTCCTCCTTTCCTGACTCCACGGAATCCACGGGCGACTTGCCGCGTCGCCCCTACATTTCCACGGTCCTGTCGTTGCCGATGTGGTGGCGGCCATCACACCCTCCACACACGCCGGACATTCGCTTCGTGCGGCTCCGCCATCCTAGGGGGCGAAGCGGTGCGTCGCTCTTGGGCCCAGAGTGCCACGACGCACCACATGCGACCTACCGGGTCGCCCTTACAACGCAACCACCGCGGGCGCCCGAGTGCAGAAAGGGTAGGAAGTGGCAAGTTCGGCCGTCGCGGACACGCATCGCCGCCTCGCGATCGGTGGCCGCGTGGTGAGATCGTCCCTCGCCCCACGAGGGCGAGGAGGGGACTCTTCTCGCGCTGCATCGTGGTGCTATGTTGGGCGGCTCGTCACGCCCCTAACCTTCAAACGAAGCGCGTGCTGCCGGGCGACAAGGTTGCAGGCTGTCCCCAGCCGTGCACAAGACCCACCGGGATCACCCGGGAAACGTGCAGTGCAGGTGCAGGGGGCTGTGCCAAACCACGAAGAAGGAATACACGGATTCGCCACAACGCTTCTGGCTGAACGGCACGCTGCCAGCGAACTGAACCCGCGTCGCAGCAGTACCGCAAATGCGGCTAGCACCATGGTCAAATTCGCATAGGGCCGCACGGTGTGTCGCGGCTACGATCGCGGGGCTACGGCAAGCAGCGGGCCCAGTGCAAGCTGCAATGCAGCTACCACGTCGACCTCCGAGGTCAGGACCTCCTCTTCGTGTACGATGCGGTACGTCGGATCGAGAGGATTCAGGGTGACATTCGCTTTTACCGCTGGCTGGATTCCCCCGGCAAAGAAATACAGTTCGCGCGCCTCGACATCGGTGAGCCTGGCGTACAGCGAGAGTGCCTTCACCCAGCCAGAGGTGCCGGAACCGAAAAACCAAGAAATCAGTTGGACGGTGCGCCCGTCCCACTTGGCGATTCCATCGTTCATGGGCGCGTGGACGAGATGGACGGAGAGCTCCAGAAACGCGTCGCAACCGTACAAATTTTTTGCCAGTTGTCGCCGCTGTTTCTCGACCGCCTGGACTCGATCGACGTCGACCCACCCCACTTCGGGATCGTACACGCCTCCGACTTCGGCAACCGCATGCTCCAAAAGACCTCGAGCCTCGTCCTCCCTCAGAGGCACCGCCTGATACCCCGCCCCTCGAAGTTCCACGACGGCCACCTCGCTAAAACGCTGCGCACGCTCGGTGAAGTCCTCGTCACCAATGCGCGTGGGAAACACGCAAATGGTGCGCAGGCGCGGTAAAACTTCCTCCACGGGAAGGCGCCACGGATTCGCCTCCGGCATACGCAGCAACGGGGGGAACGATATACAAGCGGAAAGGCCACCAAAGGAGACCCAAAGCAAACTCCCGAGTACGTGCCGGATCCAACCGTCGCGCTTTTTCACCGGACATCCCTCTTCCGCTCGCTCGTGCAGGCCTTCGTTACAATCGGCGGATTGTATCCTTGGACTGACCCAGCAACGAAGTCAACCGAGAACCGACGCCCATCGAAGGGAGGCCAAAACGCGCTTGCAGAGCAACGCAAGGCTGACGTACATGTCTTTGCGTTGGGGTTCCGCAAGGTGGGCTCTCGCAATCCATTCCGGTGGCAGCGTTCGTGTATTTGGGTCACGTACTTGGCCTTCATGGTGGCAATCGCGGGGTGCCCCAAGCCACGCGTGGAGCCTTTGGTCGGAGAACCAACACCGGCAAGCCCCGAGGAACGCAAGCTTTGGGAGCGGGCGCAAAAAATCGTCGCGGCTCTCGAGAAGGAGAAAGTGCTCGAACCCGAGCCAAAGTTGAACGAGTATCTCCGTGGTGTCGCACACCGTCTCTTGCCGTATTTCCGCCTGCATCCCGGCGGGATCCGGTCGTATGTTTTGAAGGATCCCTTTCTCAACGCTGGCAGCCTTCCGAACGGCTCGCTCGTCTTCACGCAAGGTCTTCTCGCCCATCTGGACGACGAAGCTCAACTCGCCTGCGTGGTCGGACACGAACTCGCGCACGTTTCTGGCCGCCACGCCCTGCTCGATGAGCAGTACGGAGAGCGGGCTCGTACTGCTGTGGGCAGCGTCCTCGCCGTTTTGATCGTCGTTTCCGGTGGAGCAGTGGCCCTCCCAGGCCCGTCGGTCTTTGCGGATCTCCTGGCCGGTGACAACGGCTCGCTCCTCGCGGCGCAACTGCGCGGATTCCGCAAAGAACTCGAGCACGAAGCGGATCAACGTGGGTGGGAAGCGGTACGCGCTGCAGGCTACGAAGTTCGAGCGTGCACGGAGGTGCTCCAGTTACTCCTCGAGCAAGAGCAGGAACTGGTCGCCGACAAGCTCGTGCGCGAACCGTATTTTTACGGCGACCATCCCGCCACCTCCGAACGGCTGACCAAGCTGACCGAGTGGCTCCAGAGGCGCAGCGATCCCGGCCCCTCGCAAGGCGAGCGTAGACGCGAGTCCTTCCAGGAAGCCATTGCCTCTCTGCGCATCCAGGTGGCGGAAACCAACATGAAAATCCGCCGCTTCCAACGAGCGCGGCGCTTGATCGACCGGCACCTTGCCGCCTTCCCGACACGGCCCGACGGTTACATGGCCCTCGGCGAGTGGTATCGCCGGCACCCAACAGAAGGCAATGCCACCCTCGCCGCGCAAGCTTACCGCAAGGCCCTGGATCTGGACGGCACGTTCGCTCCTGCGCACCGTGAAATGGCCCTGCTGTGCCTGGATCAGGGCGACTCGGAATGCGCCCGGCGCCATTTGCTGGCATACCTGGAGCTTGCACCCTCGGCCCTCGATCGCCCGATCGCCATCAAGATGCTGCGCGAACTCGAAGGAGGAACACCGTGACTTGCAACAATGCCCCTAGGTTCCGTGCTCGAAGGTCGTTTTGGTTGTTGTTTGCTAGCGCGCTCGTTGCCTGCGGCTGCGCCACGGCTCCACTGTACAACCCATACACGGTGCCGAGGGAAGAATTCCGCCGACTTGTACGCACGATTGGCCTCTTACCTCCCGGCGTGGCTTTACCGGGGGAGCAACGCAAACTGGTTGCGGTGGAACTCGAGCGTGCCCTCACCGAGGGGTTCCAACAGCGAGGCTACCGTGTGATCGGGAGCGACGTTGTCGGTCCCGTGTGGCGTCGCTACGCGAGCGAGATCGGTGGCCTGTTCAACCCGCTGACGGGCGAACCGATCGAGGAAAAAGTCGAACTCGTCCGGAAGTACGTTGGGCGGGAACTTGCCCGGTCTCACAACGTCGATGCCCTGGCGTTTACGTGGACCCGCAAAGGCGTTTACTATTTGCGCTCCGGCGCACCTCCGTGGCCGGAGTTCCTTGGAGAGCGCATGCACTTAGACGGGCGGCCGATTCTCGACATGCCCCAAAGGGTCCTCGTGAGTCGCATCGGCTTCCTCCTCATCGAACCCGACGGGCGCACTTTGTACGCCGTGAGCATCCCTGTGCAATGGACCGCGGTCTTCGTGGCGCGCTCTTACTACGAGCGACCGTACGCCGAGCTGTTTCCAGCAGAACGGGTCAGGGCCGCCGCGCGCGGACTGCTCGAAGACCTCGAACCAGCCCAGTCGCCTTCCGCATCCGAAACGCTGCCGAACAACCCAACGGGAAAGGCGAACACACACTAACGGTGCCAGCCTCTGCCGGCGCACCGTTCATCCCGCGGTGGGCGGCTCGAGATCCATCCGCTGCAGAGATCCTCGGCCGCGAGCTCCGGTCGCGGCCACCAGGTCTCCCCGGTACGCAGCGTCGAGAATTTCCACCGGGTGCAACACGGGAATGGCCTGGCCCAAGCGCCGCAACGCCGCGCGAATTTGCAGCGCGCAGCCGGGGTTTGCCACAGCCACGACCTCCGCACCGCTGGCCGCGATCTTTCGAGCCTTGCGGGTCCCTAAACGGCGCGCCAAATCCGGCTCCAGCAAGTTGTAGGAGCCCGCACTCCCGCAACACACATCGGCTTCCTCCAGCGTTACCAGCTCGGCGCCGGCAAGTTCGAGGAGGCGCAAAGGTTCCTCGTGGATCCCTTGTGCGTGCGCCAGGTGGCAGGCGTGGTGGTAGGCAACCTTGTAAGGAAACCGCTGCGACGGCCGCGGCAAGTCGAGCTTCGCAAGAAATTCCGTGACGTCCCGCACGCAGGCGCCCAAGGTACGCGCTCGCGCCCGATCCGCCTCGCTTTCCAACCAGCGTTCGCTGTTCCGCAAGAACGCACTACAACCAGCGGCGGACAGCAAGATCGCATCCACGGGCTCGCCGAACGCCGCCAGCGTGTGCTGAACGAAGTGGGCTGCAAGCGACGCACTTCCCTGATGGGCAGCCAAGGCGCCGCAACATCCTTGGCTTGGCGGCACAATCACCTCGCACCGACCGGCAGCCAATAGGCGGAGAATCGCTCGCTCCACGTTGGGAAACAGCACCCGCGACACGCAGCCGCGAAGCAGTGCCACGCGAAACCGCGGCGGGCCATTCGCCGGAATCCGCGGCGGGAGCTGTGCCACACCAACTTCCGACAGCTCGGGGAGCAGCTCCGCGATCGGCAACCTACGCAGCCAACTGCCGAGCCCTGCACGGTCGGCCATCCGCACTGGCCACAACAAGGCGGCGAGCCGGCTTGGATACGGGAACAAACGCAAGATGAGTTGGCGGCGCACTCGCTGCCACCACGGCCGGCGCGCCGACTGTTCCACAGCGACACGCGCCGTCTCGATGAGTTCATGGTAGCGCACACCCGACGGGCAAGCAGTTTCGCATCCGAGGCATCCTAAACACAGGTCGATGTGCCGCACGACCTCGGCGTCGAGCGCCATCGTACCTTCCGCAACGGCGCGCATGAGGTGGATGCGTCCGCGCGGAGAATCGGCTTCGTTCCCCAGCTCCAGGTACGTCGGACACGCTGGTAAGCACAGGCCACAGTGCACGCACTCGAGCAACCGTTCAACTGTGCTCGAAGAACGAAGAGAGAATCGCCGCGACGAATCGTTTGCTCCATCCATCACCAGTGTCCCCAATATCGGCCGGGGTTGAGAATGCCACGCGGGTCGAGCGCGGCCTTGACTCCCCGCGATAGGTGCAAGTGGGGTAACGGCGGGGTCTCCGGTCGCCAATCGTCAGGCCACCAGTCTACCCACGCCCAGCCGCGCCGGTCCTCAGCAAACGCGGCACACGCGCGGCACGCGCGCTGCAAAGCGTGCCGATCCACCTGAGGGAAGCGCACGTACACGGTTCCACGCGCAAGGTTGGCGCACAACGACGCACCCCACTCGAGCATCGCGGCTGAAAGCGCTGCCCCGAACTCGACGACGTCGCTCGGAAGCAAGGCCAGTCGGATCCCTGCCTGCCAGGGTCGCCCACGATCGACGAGGGGGAAGTCCCGCAGGCGTTCGACCACTGTTGTTTCCGCGCTGCCAGACAACCAACGAACCTCCCAGCCCCCGGCAAGGGAATGCAACCGCTCGCGACCTGCATCTACTTCGCCTGCAACCCCGCTGTAGCGGACGAGAAGCCCGAGAGACGACAGTTCTGTGTCGTGCCCCCCGTCGGGCCCCCGCGGCGCTGCGAGTGCCAGCAGGGCCGTCGGTTCCGGCTGCTCGGCTACGCAGCGAGTACCCAGCTCCAATGCATCTCGCCACGAGGAGGTTGGCACCCAGGCCGTCGCCCCTACCTGCGCTGCAGGCCAAAGCCGAAGCGCGACCTCGGTCACGACTCCCAGTGTGCCGAACGAACCGGCAAGCAAGCGCATGAGATCGTAACCCGCTACGTTCTTCACCACCCGGCCCCCAGCACGTACGAGCTCCCCTTTGCCGGTCACGCAGCGAATCCCCAAGAGAACGTCGCGCACCGACATGTGGCCAGTTCGTTCGAAGCCCAACGCAGCGCTCGCCACGATGCCGCCTGCAGTCGCTTTTGGGGCAAGCGGCACGTCGAACGGCAGCCATTGCCCATGCTTTGCCGCAAGTCGAAGCACCGAGGCAGCCGTGCAGCCCGCCTGCACCACCATGGTCAGGTCCGCTGGATCGTGGGCCACGATGTTGTCGAGCCGCGAAAGGTCCAGAGCCAAGTCGTACCCTTCAGGCGGCGGAATTTGCCGTTGTTTTGTGCCTCCGCCCCACGGCACCACCTTCGCCTGATATTTGCACGCGAGCGCCAGCACCGTGGCAACTTCCGTCTCGGTCGCCGGCGCGACCACGAAGCTTGGCGTGCGCCCGCCCAAAGAAAACGAGGCACACGTTTCGGGGTCGGTACACACCCGCTCCGCAGGCAGCTCGCCGTTCAAAGCCTCGTGCAGCGCCGTGGTGGTCATTCCTGCCAACTTACACGGGAACCTGCCGGCGAGGCAGCGTGACCTCGACACAACTGCCCGGGGTCGGAAAGATCTTTCCCGGATTGCAACGTTCTTGCGGGTCGAACACTCGACGCAAGCGAGCCATCACGAGCAAATCTTGCGGGCTAAACAACAGCGGCATCTGACCCATCTTTTCCACACCGATGCCATGCTCGCCGGTGAGGCTGCCACCAAGTTCGACACATGCCGCGAGAATTTCCCTGCCCGCTTGGAGCACACGTTCCACCTCGTCGCGGTTGCGCTCGTCGAACAGCAAGATGGGATGGATGTTTCCATCGCCGGCATGGAACACGTTGCCTATGCGCAAGCGGTAACGGCGCGCCACATCGGCAATGCGCTGCAAAATTTCCGGAAGCCGCGAGCGCGGCACGACCCCGTCTTGCGTGCAGTAGTTTGGTGCGAGCCGCCCCACGGCCCCGAATGCACGTTTGCGGCTTTTCCATAACTCGGCTCGTTCACGCTCCGTGGCCGCTGTGCGCACGGCAGTCGCTCCGGCCTCCCTGCAAAGCGTGGCCACATCCCGGGCTTCCACTTCGATGGCTGCCGGATGGCCATCCAGCTCAATGATCAGCACGGCCCCTGCATCCGGCGGAAAGCCGAAGTGGTACGCCTCTTCCACCGCGCGAACAATCAGCTCGTCCATCATTTCCAGCGCCGCCGGAACGATCCCGGCAGCAATGATGGCTGACACTGCAGCGGTGGCTGCTGCCACCGTGGGAAACACGGCCAACGCCGTATGCCAACTTGCCGGTACTCGCAGTAAGCGCAGGATGGCTCGCGTTGCGATTCCGCACGTTCCCTCGCTGCCTAGGAAAAACCCGCGCAAGTCATATCCAGGAACATCGTCCACCCAACCGCCGAGCCACGTCACTTCCCCGTCGGGCAAAACAACCTCGATGCCGAGCACATGGTTTGTCGTCACGCCGTATTTCAGCGTGTGCGGCCCACCCGAGTTCTCCGCAATGTTGCCACCGATCGAGCATGCTGCTTGGCTCGACGGGTCGGGAGCAAAGTACAGCCTGTATTGGCTCGCTGCACGCGTGACCTCCAAGTTCGGAATCCCAGTTTCCACGAGCACCCGCCCGTTCGCACTGTCGATTTCCCACACGCGTCGCATTCGGCTCGTGCCAATCATCACTGGTGCGGCCAACGGCAAGCAGCCGCCGCTCAGTCCCGTGCCTGCCCCCCGCGGGACGAACCGCACACCCTCGTGCCAAAGCAGCCGCACCACCGCGCTCATCTCTTCGGTCGATCCCGGCAGCACGACCAGTTCCGGCACCGCGCGTTCCAGCGTATAGCCGTCGCATTCGTACACCTTCCGCGCCGCTAACGGCTCGACCAAGCCTTCAGGACCGACGATTTCCCGCAGCCGAGCGCGCAACCGCTCAGGGATCATGCGCCTCACCCTAAGCCCAATTCCGCACTCCAGACAACGGACGCCTGGGGGTCTCTATGGACCGGAGGCCGTGCCGGGCAGGGGTCAGGCTCGTGCCCACGTTACGGTTCGCCCCGAGCCTCGGGCAGGCACAAGGCCTGCAACTAGGTCACCTTTGGGCGCGCCTGCGTATCGAACGGACAAGTGAAGCACTCGGCTTCTGCTGCGTTTCCCGATGCAAGCGACGCGGTTTCCTCCGCTGCAATTTGCAGTCGGTCGCACTCGAGGCGCGCCCACCATTGCAACAGCGCAGCCACCACACGGTAAAAATCGAGTGCGGTGGCATCTTGCAAGCTTTTGGCGAACGGGATCGCAAACCGAGCTAAGTGGTCGCGCCAGAACGACTGAACCGCGTCGGCCACCACAGCCACAGCATCTGCCTGGGTTGCGAACGCGTACGCTTCCTTGAGGCAGAGAAAGCTCAGGAACTCCAGCTCCGCGGCAATGTGGTCCTCGGTGTCCCCCATGGTGTCGGAGAGTCGCATTCCGAAGGCAGCGTAAAAGCCGGCAAGATCGGCAAGCAAAGCCGGCCGCCCCGAAATTGGTTGAATGCCCCACGATCCTTCGCGCGGTGGGCACGGTGCCGCCCGCTCGCATAAGCGCAGGTATTCAGAAGCCACGTCCTCCGCACTTGCCGATCGCGCGGCTCTCGCGAGCGCCGCCAACAACTGCGCCTGCGTGGGGAAGCCGTGTGCCAAGCGGTCGGCGATCCGGGCCACCTCCTGCAAGCTCTCCGTTGTCGGCAGCACGAGCGCCGTGGCCAGGAGCCGGTAGACGGACGACCGCCACAGTGCTTCGAGGACTCGCCGTTCCAAGTCCTCGCGCGTTGCAGGAATTTGCCCGTTCTCGCGCGGTGCAGTTGGCGAAGGGGCTGCGCTCATGGCTTTCCTCGGGCTTGGCCGCCACGGTTGCTCGGGGAGCCACCGATCACCAGCGGCACCCAGGTCGACCACGATTTCCTCGAGCCGACTTCGCGATTGCCACCCTCCCACACTGCAAAAGCAGCCACGGTGCGGTCGCCTAAACTCAGGCGTGGACCGGCCATATCATCGGACACGAGCGGGCGAGCAATGACCACCGCCCACCGGCCATCCTTCCACACTCCCCGACCGACAGCGTATTGCTCGGGTTTCACCGTCATCGTGCCCCACCCTTCCGCCATTTGGTCCAACACGGGAGACGCAACAGCACGGGAGATTGGGTTTTCCACACCGAGCGCGCCAGTGTAGGCGCGAGCGTCGGCGGCGGACAGTACTTGGTCTGGGTACACATCCGCCCACGCATTGGGATACAAACTTTGGACCGTGGGTGGTCCGTGATCGATGTCGTGCTGAAAGGCAGCACGCCACTGCATGATGTTCACGCGCCCGCCCGGGTTCCCCATCATGGGCGAGGGCACGGGTCCATGCGGATCGACGGGCAGTTCTACCGCTACTTGGTCGCCAAAGTTGTCGAGGACAATGCGGTCAGAACGCGTCGGGTCTGCCCACTCGATCCGAAACGCGAGCCAATTTGTGTTGTGGATCGCCTGGACCTTCAATTGCCGTACGGCCGCATCGGGTTTTTGCGGTACGACAATCGTTTGCGGCAGCATCGTCACTTCCACAGCGGGAGCCTGCTGCCACAGCCGGGCATCGGGGTCGACAATCGGGTTCGTTCCTGGAACGGTCACCGCCACCAGTTGGGGTCCTTCCTGCCCCTCGCTGGTAGCCGCACCAGCCGCCCATACGGCAGCGAGCCATAGGGCAAACAACGAGCGCAACGCGTTCATGGCTCCTCCTCAGGTGATGTTGGTTCGATACGCCTCGTACTGGGCATCGTACGCTTCGCGCACCACCACGGGTTCGCGCAGCGGTACACGCACAATTTCCCGCTGGGCCGCGTCGTACCCGATGGCATGATCGCCGTCGACGCGGAAGTAATGAATGATTTGCGGCGTGGAACCGAACAAGGTCAGTGCGCCCAAGAGCTTTTTGTCGTCCTTGATTCTTCGGTACAAGGCGATCGCTTCGTCTACGCCCCAACCAAACATTTGGCGCAGAAATTCCGGCGGAACGTGCACTGGTGGGATGTAGTAGGTGTTCGGCTCCAGTCCGAACTGCGGGTACAGGGGCAGCGCAAGTTTGCGCACGAACACCAAGTAGTCGAGCGGATTGTCTTCGTCGGGCGCGTCGTGTTTGCCGAGGAACCCCTGCAACCGGATCTTGCCAATGCAAGCGATGGTACACTGGGTCTGGCGGCCCTGTTCGACCGCTGGGTAACAGCCAATGCACTTTTCGCTCACGCGGGTGACAGCGTTGAAATAGGTCTTCTTGTAGGGGCAGCCACGAACACATTCGCGGTAGCCGCGGCAGCGACTTTGGTCCAAGAGCACGATCCCGTCTTCCGGGCGCTTGTAAATCGACTGCCGCGGACAGGAAGCCAAGCAGGCGGGGTAGGTGCAGTGGTTGCAAATGCGCGGCAAGTAAAACATCCACTGCATGTGAGGCAGGGTGAGGTGCGCCCCTTGTGCCATCGTACCGGCACAGTCGTCTTCGCCGATGTTCGGGTGCGCATAATCGATGTCTTCTGGCAAAAACCCCAGCACCACCTCGCCCGTAGGCGTGGCTTCGAACAACGTCTTTCCCTGGTACACGGGGCCGTTCATGTCTTGCACGCCCAGGGCCTCGAGAATGCGTACGTCCCAACCAAGCGGGTAGTAACCGTACGGCTTTGTCTCGACGTTGTTCCAGTACATGTACTCTTGGCCGCGGCCTGGGGTCCAGGTGGTTTTGCACGCTACGGTGCAGGTCTGACACGCAATGCACTTGTTCGTGTCGAACACCATCGCAAACTGTTTTTGCGGCCGGTGCCCCTCGAAGGGGTAATCCATCTCGCGTCCGATTTGCCAGTTGTACACTTTCGCCATGAGCGCCTCCTCACGCTTTGCGGACCGCGACGAACCCGCCGCGCAAGTACTGCTGCAGGGCGGGGTTTTCGTTCGCTGGTCGCAAACCCAGAGCGACGGGCCGCCACAAGCCCTTGCCACCGATTCCGCCGTCTTCGGCCTTGGTAATCTTGCACATCGCTTCACGAGGAGCGCCGGTGACACAGTGGACGTCCGCCTGGAAACCTTTGGTCAACTCGTGGACGAACAACTTGCGCGTGATCAGCGAGTTCGTCTGGTGCGTCGGTTTGAGCCAAGAGCGTGTCAGCGACTGGTGCGATCCGTACCGGAAGAACGACTGATAGTTGGTTTCCGGGTTTTTGGCCAAACCATCCGGCCTGGTTTCGTGACCCTTGACCGATCCCGGGGTGGCCATGTAGCCGTTGTGCCACATGCGCGTGATGCCGCGCGGCGTGCCCGGGTAATAACGGGCGCGGCACAACAAGCGCGCGACGTGATACTCTGCTTCGCGCCCCGGTTGGTTCCATCCGCGGAACGGATTGTCGTTCGGGTCTCCGTCTACCCACACATAGTCGCCATCCGCAATCCCCAACTCCCGGGCATCTTCTGGGTTGATGTCGATGTACGCCTCACCCACATGCGGTGAGCGTTTGTCGCGCCGATACATGTCGCCAAACGGCCCGAAGAAGTTGGACATCAAGTCCGTGTCGATCGGAGTCGTATGGGAACCATGGCGATACTTCGGGGTGTGAAAGACGTACCGGAATCCAAGCGGCACGTTTGGATGCTGAGTTTTCAGAAGCTCGTCGGGGCTCACCACAATGTTGCGCCCTTGGCGTGCCGCCCAATCGCGTCGCTCGCGGTCGAAGCCGTAGTCCTCGGGTGTGCGCGGCCGGATTGCCGGATGGGCTCGGGCAACGATGACGTTCGGGTCGAAGAACGTAGAATCCACCGGCTCTCGGTACACCACCAGGTTTTCCCCCGCCTCAATGAACTCAGGTTCACCGCGATAAAACTCGAGCCGCCCAGTGCGCGTGTACCAAGGTTTGGATTCGTGCACCTGCTCCCAAGAAAACGTTCGCGGATAGGTGCGAGTGTTCATGAGCGCCGGGATTCCCTGCGCCGCCAAGCGTTCGAGTTGCTCGAACCGGTACCCTTTTGTCGGCGCACTGCCGTCGAGGATCCGTTGCAAGTACACTTCCACCTTGTTGGCGCGGACAAAGCGCCAGTAATCCGCAAATCGCCGATCGCCTGTGAGTCGTGCCAGGGCCTCAGCGACGCCAGCATAAGTTTCCATGTCGCTGACCGTGTTGAACGTGCGCTTCAACGGCGTGCGCGGAAACACCTGTAGAAACGGGTTGGTGTTCGAGGCAGTGAGATCCGGGTACTTCAACTCCAACCACGAGTCGACGCCATAGACGATGTCCGCGTACTCACAGGAGCCCGACCACCACCACTCGTTCACCACCACGCACTCTTGTCGTGGGAGCGTGTTGAAGACCACGTCGTAGTGATACTTCGTGTTCGCGATTTGCGAATTCGAGTTGCTCAGCCAAATCGCCTTCGTGGGGGTGGGCACGTGCGCACCGGTGGTGAACTGCTTGTTGCCCTGGCGCAAGATTCGCTCGCCCGCTGCGTAATAGTGCAGCGACTCGTAACGCGTGTAGGGTTTGATGTGGGGCGGACCGTCCGGGTCGAGCTGGGGATCGAACGGGTCTTCTGCTGCGTACCGTGGCACACCCGAGAGCAACGTAGTGCGATAGTTTCCCGCGTAGGACCCGACGTTGCCGCCGTGCTGCCCGATGGAGCCCGTGAGCGCAGCCACCAAAAACACCGCGCGATCCTTCAAGTCGTTGTTGAAAAATTGGTTCGGGCCCATGCCCATGGCAAACAACGTCTTGCCGCCGTGCGCAGCAATCTCGCGAGCCAAACTCACGATGGCGGATGCCGGAGCCCAAGTGATTTGTTGCACCGTCTCCGGGGTCATTGTGTCCAGCAGGTACTGGCGCAGCAAGTCGAACACGGGCCGTGCTTCGACCGTTTCACCATTGGCCAGCGGAACTTGGAACGTCCCCTCCAGCGCCGGCTCCACGCCGGTTGCGTCGAAGCGGTCCCCGACATGGTCCCGCGAGAGGGGGGCGGGACCGTTCCGCTTTTGGTCCCACACGACGAAATCGGCAAACTCGCCCCGCAGGGCGGCCGGAATGTGAATCCCGTTTTGGGCAGGTGTCGGTGGAGCCTTTTCACCTTCTGCCAGCACTTTCGTCCAGTTGGCCAGCTCCGGTTCGCGGTAGTTCGGAAAAACGTCCCGTGCGAGAAGAGGCTCCAGCGTGTCCAAACGGACCAAGCGCGGTAGGTCGGTAAAACGGCGGACGAAACCCGCGTCGTAAAGTCGTTCCTTCACGATTACGTGTGCCAACCCCAGGGCAAATGCCGGATCGGTTCCAGGCCGAATCACGATGACTTCATCGCCCTTGTTGGCTGTGGCCGAGTACTCCACTGTGATCACCACGACTTTCGTGCCTCGCTGGCGCGCTTCGGTCATCCAGTGGCTGTCGGGCATTTTCGTGGTGATCCAGTTCATCCCCCACACCAGCAAGAGCTCGGCATTTTCGGCGTCGAACAGCTCGAAGTCCGATGTTTGATCTCCGTGGACCATCGGGTGCCCGGGTGGAAGGTCCGTGTGCCACGAGTAAGAATCCCACAAGCTCGCGCCTTTGGCTTGATCGGGGCCTACCTTCCGCACGTGTGCGTCGAGCAGCGCCATCATGTTCCCCATGCGGTAAGTCCCGACAATCCGCGTCGCTCCGAGTTTTGCCATTCCGCCCCGGAACTTGAGCGTGCGCACCCCGGCCTCTTGCACCGCTTCGACCATGGCAGGGTCGTAACCCTGTGCGAGAAGTTTCTTCTTGCCCTCCTCCCCGCTGTAGGTTTGCGCGATGTTCAGCAGGGCACGGGCATGAAGATCGAAGGCCTCTTCGTAACTGACCTTGACGAACGAATCCCACCCGCGGCGCATGAGCTCCGCCGGCGGCCGCCCGGTGCGCGGGTCGCGCGGGAAGCCGCGCTCGGCCCAAGTTTTAAACCCCTTGCGTACGAACGCACCGCGCACGCGCCGGTCGCCATACAGCCGGCGCCCGAGGACGAGCCCCTTCTGGCAGCACCGTGGGTCCCAACGAGGAGAAGCGTGGTTACCTGCCAAATCGGTTGCTTTGGAGTACCCGTACGTCGGCTCGATCCGCACCACGACGTCGTTTTTCACGAACGCCCGCAGCAAGCAGTTATGGGTGTCATTCGGGGCGCACAGGAACACAAACGAGGCATCGTGGCGAAAGATGTCACGATACAGCCGCTCCCAGTCCCGGTTCGGGTACGACTCCAGCGGGTTTCCCACACGAATGGGCGCCAGCACGCGCAAACCCGCCAGGAGTTCTCGCGGCGCGATTGCGGTGCCAAGCCCGGTCATCGCGGCAAGCTGCAAAAAACGGCGGCGATCCATCACCTCTTCTCCTTCGGTCTTGGTCTACGATCCACGAGCGCAAACGCACAGCCGCGGCAGCAACAAGCGTACCGTATTCCCGGCGTTGCTCGTTCCACCCCGCGCGTTGGCGGGCGTTCTCACCCGGGAAAATTCGAGCAGGCAGGAATTCGCACCCGTGCTGCGCATGGACTCAATAGCGAGCGGTAAGCTCCACGTATGCGTAGTCGAGCTGCTTACCCGTGAACGTACGCCCAACCACGTTCTGCCCGAACGCGTGCCCGTAGTACGCGTACGCGGTCAGACGGCGATGGATGTTCCAACCAATGCTGAAATCCGCCAAGTGGGCGAGTTCGCGGTGCCCTCCGGTAGGGATTCCCGAAAAACCAAAGATGCGGGCGTTGCTCGCACCGCCACCGGCGTACCAGAGGTCCCGCGAGTCGTTCACCCGCAGCCAATGCCAGTCGGCTCGCACGTTCACCTGAGCATGCGGCCGGAGCAGCACTTGGGCAAAGAAATCTTCCACGTTCATTAGGTTGTAAAAGGGCGTTTGCGCGTACACTCGGGCGGTCGGCAACATCTGGAAGAAGGTTTCGTGCTGGTTGTCGTTCGGGTTCGTGTCGCCAGACGTTTGCGTGTACCCAACCCGTAGCCATGGTTGGGCAAACAGCGACGGCAGTTGGTAGCCTCCCTCCAACGACCAAGCCCACGCGGCATGATCGAGATCTCCCCATCGCCCGCGCTGGACCGCGAGCCACACGAGATAGTCTGCTTTTCCAACTTCCAGCGGCACCACCCCAAGCGCGTGCAAGCCCACCGTGTGGATGGCAATGTCCTTGCGGTCGGCGGCGCGTATCTCGCGCGGGCGGTTGTCGACCTTGAGGGCGTTGTCCCGTTGGTCCTCGTAATACAGCCAGAACAACCGCGCATCGACAGGAAACAGTTCCGGCTGTTCCTTCAGGGTCCACGCCAAGCCGGCAAGGGAAATGTCGCGCAATTCAGGATTGGCGCTAATTTCGAAGCCCCCCTGGGTCGGGCGCGACACCATTGCGGTCAGGTTCCAGCGAGCCTGATCCCAGCCAGCCCGTAGTCCGTCGAAACTCCGCGTGACATGCGTGTAACCAAAAGGCCCCACAAGACGTTCGGCAACGCGGGCCCTTTTCAACCACGCCAACGAGGCATCCTTGGGCAACGTTTCCAGGCCATCGCTGTACTCGAACCGGCCAAGCGTAACGCTCAACTCGGGTAGAGCCTCCGAGCCGCGGAGGGCAACGAAGCCTCGCTTGAGAAACACTTCGCCCTGGTTGTGGCGGCGAGTGTGGGCAAAATACACCGCGCCCGGGCCCAAATTTCCTTCGGGGGGCGGCAAGCTCGCGTCTTCAGGTAATCCGAGCAACTGCGTGTACTGCCCTTCGGCTATGAACTGAACGAACTGCCAGGTTACCTCGCCCCCGAAACGCAACTGGTTCGCGTAAAAGGAGTAGTCCTCCGCATCTGCGCTGGTGCGGCCGGGAGGCGGAGCGAACCAGCTCACAACTTCCACGCGAGCACGGTCGCTCAACAACGGCGTCCACTGCCACCCGTTCTTCCCCTGCCCCTCGCTCGCAAGCACACGGGCGGCAATCAGCACGACCACACCACAAGCGATTCCGCAGCTCCAGCACCGCTTTGCCATGGATCCTCCTTGTGCCATGTCGAGTCCGACTAGCGCAGTTTGTGCCGGGAGCGCGAGGCAAAAGAAGTTAAGCCACGCTCACACAGGTTCGCAAAGACCGGACGCTTTTCGCGCAGATTTCCCGCGCGTGGGAACGGATGCAGTTGGCCACCGGGGGGCATCTCGGCGCGTGTGTTTGCAATAGCGCCCGTGTGCCTTGCGCGATAGAATCGCGCCCATGGACGTCAGCCGTGGTCCCGTGCGCATCGTGCCGAGTTTGAACACTCCTTACATCAACACCATCCCGGTGGAGGAGCAGCCGCCGTATCCTGGCGATCTCGAGATCGAGCGCCGCATTCGCAACATCATTCGTTGGAACGCCATGGCGATGGTGGTCCACGCCAACAAGTACTACCCCGGTATTGGCGGGCACATTTCTACGTTCGCGTCGGTGGCGACGTTGTTCGAAGTCGGTTTCAACCATTTCTTTCGTGCTTCTTCCGCCGACTACCCGGGAGACCAGGTATTTTTCCAAGGGCACGCGTCGCCTGGAGTGTACGCACGCGCCTACCTGGAAGGCCGGCTAACCGAACGCCACTTGCTCGCTTTTCGCCGCGAGCTTGCGGAGAAAGAAGGACTGGCATCGTACCCGCATCCTTGGTGCATGCCCGAGTTTTGGCAGTTTCCAACCGTGTCCATGGGGCTTTCGCCGATCGCCTCAATCTATCAAGCGCGCTTCAATCGCTACCTGCGGGCGCGCGGGTTGATCGACCACGATGGCGGACGGGTGTGGGCGTTTTTGGGCGACGGCGAAATGGACGAGCCGGAAGCGGTGGGCGCGCTCACGCTGGCAGCGCGCGAGGAACTCGACAATCTCACGTGGGTCATCAACTGCAACTTGCAGCGGTTGGACGGTCCGGTGCGTGGGAACGGCAAGATTATTCAGGAACTCGAAGCGCTCTTCCGCGGCGCCGGCTGGAACGTGATCAAGGTCATTTGGGGGAACGATTGGGATCCGCTGCTTGCCCGCGACAAGAAGGGATTGCTCGTGCAGCGGATGAACGAGGTGGTGGATGGCCAGTACCAAAAATACACCGTCGAGTCCGGGGCGTATATCCGCCAGCACTTCTTCGGCGTCCATCCGGAATTGCTCGAGCTTGTGGCCGACCTGACGGATGCCAAGCTCCGCAAACTCCGCCGTGGCGGCCACGATCCGGAGAAAATTTACGCGGCTTACAAAGCCGCAACCGAACATCGTGGCCAGCCAACCGTGATCCTCGCGAAAACGATCAAAGGCTACGGCTTGGGCGAGGCTGGAGAGGGTCGCAATGTTACCCATCAACAAAAGAAACTGAACGAGCGCGAATTGCGTTCGTTCCGCGACCGTCTCGGAATCCCCATCAGCGACGCCGAACTCGGGGAAACGCCTTTCTACAAACCGCCAGACGACAGCGAGGAAATCCAGTATTTGCTCGAACGCCGTCGGGCCCTCGGAGGGTTCGTGCCTAGCCGACGCGGCCACAGCGTCAGTTTACCCCCACCGCCGCGTTCGTTGTTCGAGGAGTATTACCAAGGCTCCGGTAACCGAGAAGTTGCCACGACGATGGTCCTCGTGCGCTTGCTCCGCCAATTGATGAGCGACCCCGAAATTGGCCGCCTCATCGTCCCGATCGTCGCCGACGAGGCGCGCACGTTCGGGATGGACGCGTTATTTCGCAAATTCGGCATCTACGCACCCAAGGGGCAACTGTACGAGCCGGTCGACTCGGACGTCGTCGCATTTTACCGCGAAGCAACCGACGGCCAATTGTTGGAGGAAGGCATCACAGAAGCGGGTGCCATGGCCTCGTTTCAAGCTGCGGGCACCGCGTACTCCACGCACGGGGTCAACACCATCCCGTTTTTCTTCTTTTACTCCATGTTCGGGTTTCAGCGCATTGGCGACCTGATTTGGCAAAACGCGGATGCTCGTGGCAAAGGCTTTCTGATTGGCGCCACGTCCGGTCGCACGACTCTGGCCGGGGAAGGCTTGCAGCATCAGGACGGCCATAGCCACGTGCTCGCTTCCACGGTGCCCACCGTCCGCGCCTACGATCCTGCGTTTGCTTACGAAATCGCCGTGATTGTGGAGGACGGCCTTCGCCGCATGTACCACGAACGCGAAGACTGCTTTTACTACTTGACCGTTACGAACGAGCTGTACCGACATCCGCCCATGCCAGAAGGTGCACGCGAAGGCATCTTGCGCGGTTGTTACAAGCTGCAAGCAGCCGACCCTCTAGGCGACTGGCCTCACATTCATTTGTTTGCCAGCGGGGCGATTCTCCGCGAAGCTTGGCGTGCACAAGACCTGCTTGCCGAACGCCAAGTGGCTGCCCACGTTTGGAGCGTGACGAGCTGGACCGAGCTCCGGCGCGATGCGCTTGCGTGTCGCCGCTGGAATATGCTCCATCCCCTGGCACGACCGCGGCGGTCCTACCTGGAAACAATTTTGGCCGAAGAACCGTATCCCGTCGTCGCTGCCAGCGACTACATGAAAGTGGTTGGCGATGCGCTGTCCCCCTTCGTTCCTGCGGGGCTCGTCGCCTTGGGAACAGATGGCTTCGGGCGCAGCGACGAGCGCAAGGTATTGCGGCGCTATTTCGAAGTGGACGCGGAGTGCATCACGGTTGCGGCGCTCTCGCTCCTGGCACAGCGAAACCAGGTTGCACCTGAGGTTGTCGCGGAAGCGATCGAGGAATTCGGGATCGATCCGGAAAAGCCCGACCCAGCCCGCAACTGAACTACTCCGCCAACGCGAGTGGCGGCCGCGGCGCGTGGGCTTTGCGCCCCGGCTGGTAGATGCACAGCGGCTCTTCCGCTAGCGGATCGCCATACACCGCATAGGCCCGCGCCCGCGAACCGCCGCACACCCGCACAAATTCGCAGTCCCGGCACTTGCCCCACCACTGCCGCGGATCCCGCAGGGCGCGCAGAAGCGGCGACTCGCGGTAAATCTCGCCAAGCGACGTCTCGCGGATGCTGCCCGCACGAATGGGGAGAAAGCCGCTCGGAAACACGTCGCCAATGTGGGAGATGAACACCAGGCCACGCCCATCGGTAATTCCCTGCAGGGCGCGCGGCATGTCTCCCGGGCGCCCTGGCGAAACGGTACCCAACAAGTGCGGCACGCCAGACGCCTGGCGGCGGCGCGCTTCTACCTCGCGCTGCAGGACGTAGCGGCGGTAGTGCGGTGCCGCCGTCGTGCGCACTTGGAACGCTACGCGACCCGACAGGTCGTACAAAAATCCAAATACCTGCTCGAACTCGTCGCCGGTCAACTGATCTTCCTGCCGCGCTCGCCCAACCTGAACGAGGAAGAAAACACTCCAGGTCACCGCACCCAGTCCACCGACCAGCTCTGCCATTCGGGGCAGCAAGTCGAGATTCCGCCGGGTCACGGTCGTATTGATTTGCACCGGCAATCCACACGCTCGGGCAGCCTCCAACGCAGCAATGCTCCAAGCAAAGGATCCTGGTTGCTGCCGGAAAGCGTCGTGCGAGGCCGCGTCCGGCCCGTCGAGGCTCAAGCCCATCCGGCGAATCCCGTGAGCGCGAAACCGGCGCACCACCTCAGGAGTCAGCAACGGTGTGCCACTCGGGGTAATGGCCGCGGAAAGCCCGAGACCCACAGCATGATCGATCAGCTCGAACAAATCCGGACGCCGAAGCGGGTCTCCACCCGTGAAAATGAACACCGGGCTGCCAAGTTCACGAACTTGGTCCAGCAAGCGCTTCCCTTCCTCGGTGCTCAACTCACGCGGATCGCGCCAGGTTTGGGCGTCGGCGCGGCAATGGACACAGCGCAAATCGCACGCGCGGGTCACCTCCCAAATGACGGTAAACGGTGCCCGGTCCAGGTCGAGCGTTCGGGCAAACGGCTTTTGCTCGGGAGTGAGGGCGGCGTCCATGGAGCGCATGCAACTTTCAATTCCAATGCCAGTGAGCGTGCCCGCCCAGTTTATTCATGCCGCCACGATCCAGTTGCAGCCTCTGAGTCGGAACGCCAGTTGGCCTCTCGGATCCAAGAATCGTCGTGAGCCGTTTTAGGCAGGCACAAGGCCTCTCCTACGGCTGACTCGCACACGATGCGCCGACAAAGATGACGTCGTCAATCACGCCGCGGTCGTGATCGGTCATGGCGAAGGTGTGGGGCGGCGATCCCGCCGTCGACACCGTGCGAGGCCGGTTCACTGACACCACCGGGTCCTCTCGGCACCGCGGTGGTCGACCGAGCACCTACGAACCGCTTCAGGGCGAACCCACCCTCGGATGGAAACGACCTCGCACGGTGTGGGGTCGGCGCTACGCTCCCCGTTGGCGTCGCCAAGGACCGTCAGTTCGACCTCGATGCCACCTGCTCTTTGCTCCGGATGACAGCGACCTATGCAAGGTCGTCAGTCGCTTGCAGTGCCCGGATCGACCGGCCCCCAAGGAAGGCGAGACCGTTGCTCGCTGCAACGACGGCGGACGCTCGTGCGCGGCCCCTCGTGTGCCTTTCGCGGGGCTGAGCCTTCGCGTGCGGAAGCGAGTAACAAATTTCCACGACGCACTTACTCGTCGCGGTATCCGACCAGTTGGTACCACCGCGTAAGTGGAAGGAGCCGGTTCAGGTGCGCACGTAACGTGCCTTCGGTGCGAAGGATGCGATACGTCTCCTCGAGCGCCTGAGCGGCGCTCAGCATCGGAGCAAGCGGGGTCACGACAATCTGAAAGCCCAAGGCAAACAGCTCTTCGGGATTCAGCAGTGGCGTGCGACCGAACTCCACCATGTTCGCGACTTTGATTCCGGGCGCTTCACGCCCAATGCGCTGCAGTTGTTCGATCGACTCCGGAGCCTCGACGAAAATCGCATCGGCTCCTGCCTCGTGTGCTGCTCGAGCCCGCCGCAGCGCCTCATCGATTCCAAGTACCGCAAGCGCGTCCGTTCGCGCGACGAGAAAAAGGTCTCTCCCCACCGGGTGCTCACGCACGACGCGTATTTTGGCAATCCACTCGTCCGCCTCCACGACTTGTTTCCCACGCATGTGGCCACAGCGTTTCGGCCAAACTTGATCCTCCAGAAACAAGCCGGCTGCACCCGCCTGCGCGTACAGCTCCACTGTACGCCGAACGTTAACGACGCCGCCGTAGCCCGTGTCGGCGTCGACCAGAACCGGACGGTCCGTGAGCCGGCACAGTCGCTGAGCGGTGGCCGCCATCTCCGTTTGGGTGAGAATCCCGACATCAGGCTCACCCAACAGAGAGGCTGCCACGCTAAACCCGCCAATGAACATGGCCTCGAAGCCCGCCGCATGCGCCAGCCGGGCCGAGATGCCATCGTAAATTCCGCCCATCACCAGGGGACGCTGCATGCGCAGCACCTCGTGCATCCTTGCTCGACCAGTCATCTCTTTCTCCTTACCCGTCGGTGGTACATTGCTCGCACAGAGCTACAGGGCGCCGCCCTCATTCGCCGCTGGCGCCCGGGCGCACGAGTTCGATCAACCGTACCCTCACCGGGCGACCAAATTCGGTCTCTTCCCGTTCTTGCTCGCGGACCGAAAGCCCGCGCCACACGGCTTCTTGCAGCCAGGCGCGATCGAAAGTGCGCACCGACTCGGCACAAAGCATGCGTCCACCCTCCTCCAAGCTTTCTGCAGCGAGATCCAGTAAGGCCCGTTGCAAGGCGGGGTCGTACGTTACATCGGCTGCCAAGATGAGCCGGAATCGCGTGCGCAAGCCGAGCCGGCAAAGGTCCGCGCGGAACAAGTGGATGGGCACTTGGTTTCGCTGCGCATTCAACCGGCTAAATGCCAGAGCGTGCCGATCCCGGTCGAACGCAAAGCTCGTCGCACCCAAACGAGCTGCCAACACGGCGACCAGACCCAACCCGCAACCAGCCTCCAGAACTCGCCCGGATGCCCATTCAGGATTCTCCGCCAAGTACGCTGCGAGAGCGCGACTGCCCGGCCACAAGTGCGCCCAGTACGGGGGCTCGGGTGCAGCCGGGTCCCGCAACAACCTTGCAGCGTTCACATGACGTGCGAGATCCGCCACGGTGGCGATTTGCAGGGTCCACATTCCACACACGACAGGTTCCCACCGCACCGCAAAGCCAGCACAGTACTCCATGGCGCCTCTCGCCCGGCTTCCCAAGCCGATCGTTTCCCTGGCCAGCCTCGCTGCTCACGAAGGCGCGTGCAACAACTCGCGCTGAGCGAACCGGCTGAAGCGCCATAGGGCTTGGAGCCGGGGCAAACCCTCGGCACGCATGGAGGCGAGGAACTTCGGAAGGTCGCGCAAGCGAAACACCAAAATGCCCGCTCCCCACAGAGGGCCGTCGGGACGATCGCAGCGAATGCTGCTGAGCAGGGTGACCTGGGAGCGCAACGAGGGCAACGGCGTGTGCAAGATCTTGATGCCTTCGAAGCAGTACGGCTTGCCGTCGTCCCCGCAAAACCGGAACGTGTAGCGCATCAGTTTGGCCTTTTGCCCTGGGTCGGCGACGTACATTTCTAGGCGGCCCGATTCGACGGGCTGTCGGGAAGCAAGGCCCGGGCAGGTCACCGTGCCACCCAGCTCCGCTGCGTGGCGCGGGTCGGCAAAAAACGCGCTCAGGTCCGAGATGCTCACGTTCAGGTCTGCCACGAACGTAACTCCACGTGCACGGCCGAGTGCCGCGCCCTCTTGCGGCGTCTGTGCTCCTGGTGCCACCGGCCCCAGCATACGCTCATGGAACGTGAAACGGATCGGAACGCCATCCATCAGTGTTCGCTTTTACCTACTGCCAGGGCGAGAACACAACTGCCCCAGCGGCATTCACTGCCGGAGCTGCTGCTGGGCCCAAGCGGCAAGTTCATAGCGGCGAAGTTTTCCAGTTGGCTCGCGGGGTAGCTCGGCAACGAAGAGCACGCTTCGCGGGCATTTGTAGGCGGCTAGCCGTTCTCGGGCCCAATCGATCACCTCGCGCTCCGAGAGAACCGTTCCAGGCCGGCCCTCGACGATGGCGACCACACGGCGGCCCAAATCCGGGTCGGTCACGCCGACCACAGCAACATCGGCTATTGCCGGATGCGCAAGCAAGGTTTGCTCGACCTCCGCTGGATACACATTGGCGCCGCCGACGAGGATCAAGTCCGTTCTGCGGTCGACCAAAAAGAGGTCACCATCAGCATCAAGGTAGCCTAAATCTCCGGCAGTGAACCAGCCATCGCGAAAGGCCTGCTGGTTTTTCTCGGGCGCATTGCGGTACGCAAACCTCAAATTCGGCGACCGCACGTACACCAGGCCAACTTCACCAGGAGCACACGGGCGGCCATGCTCGTCGAGAATCCGCAGCTCGTGTCCAGGCCAGGGCCTGCCCACGGTGCCAGGCTTGCGCAGCCACTCTTCAGCGGTCACACGCGTAAAACCGGTTTCCGATGCGCCGTAAAACTCGACCACGGTGTGCGGGGGAAACACGCCCATGATGGCGCGCTTGACCTCCACCGGGCAGGGCGCCGCTGCATGCAGCACCAAGCGGATCGAACTCAAGTCGTAACGACGGCGTTGTCCTTCTGGTACTTGGAGGATTCGCGAAAAGTGCGTTGGAACCATGAAGGTTGTCGTCACCCGGTACTTGTCGATCGCCTCGAGTGCCGCCACCGCCTCAAACCGCGAAAGCAAGACAACGGTAGCCCCAGCGAGCAAATGCGCCTGCGCGTAACTCGCGGGAGCGGTGTGGTACAGCGGACCGCACACGAGATGGACGTCGCTTGTCGAAAAGCCCCACAACTGCACCACGCTTGCAAGCTGCTCGTGGCTGTGCGCGGGATCGACGTCGCGTTCGACCCCCTTCGGTCGCCCCGTCGTGCCAGACGTGTAGACGAGTACGTCGAAGCCACCCCCAGGAAAAAAGTCGCCAGCTTCTTCCGGCGGCTGGGCGGCTAGCTGCGCCTCGTAGCTCGTGCCGCGCCATGGAGTCTCTTCGCCCACCACCCAAACGGGCAGCGATCCGGTCATGCCCGCTTGGTGCAAGGCACGATCGATTTCTGGCGCAAGGGCATTTTCGGCCACGAGCAAGCGCGCGCACGAATCGGCTAACAGGTAGGCAATTTCGGGGGCCTTCGCGCGGTAGCCAATCGGCACCACCCGGGCGCCAATTTTTCCCACGGCCTGCATCATCTCGAGCCATTCACAACGGTTGTGCATGGCCAAGGCGACCGTGTCGCCCAAGCCGATTCCAGCTGCGCGCAAAGCGTGCGCCACTTGGTTCGAGCGGCGGTACAGCTCTGCAAAGGTCAGCGATCGCCCTTCGCTAACGATCGCCAGCGCTTCGCCTCGATGACGTGCGTGGTACGCAAGCCCAACCGATTCCATCCGCTTTGCCCACTACAGCATTTGCCCCGGATTCGTGATTCGCGTCACCCGAACACAAAGCACCGAGACAACACCTGAAGTCAAGCCGCCAGGCCGAACCGCCGGCCCTGCGTCGCCCAGTGGGAGATGGACGAACGACAGCCCGAAAGCGCGGCCCTTCGATCGCATCGGTGGCCCTTGCTGGGCACGAGCACACGGGGGAACCACCGGTACGAGTGGTATCGCGCGTAGCTCGTCGAGCTGGAGGTTTGCGATGAGCACCACCAACTTCGGCGGCAAACAGAAGGAGAGATTCGCTTGGACGCTCGGCGGTACACCGGAGCTGGTCTGGAAACCTTCTCGTCGGCTGCGATCTATTTGGGGGAACCCTGCCGAGAAAGAGGTGGAATTGCGATGGAGAAGAAACTGGGAATTTTGGTCGGTGGCGGGCCCGCGCCAGGGATCAACAGCGTGATCGGGGCGGCAACCATTCGAGCGGTTCTCGAGGGAGTCCAGGTGCTCGGGATCCGCGACGGGTTCGAGCACCTGATGCAAGGACGAACCGACTGCGTCGAAGAACTCACGATCGACAAGGTGAGTCGGGTCCACTTTCGCGGCGGCTCGGTCATTGGCATCTCGCGGGCGAATCCGACGAAAAGCCCCGAGCTGCTCGAGCGTTGCGTGCAAGCGCTGGACTCCCTCGGAGTCGATCGCCTGATCACCATTGGCGGCGACGACACGGCCTATTCAGCACTCCGGCTTGCACAACAGGCAGCAGGGCGTTTGCGCGTGGTGCATGTACCCAAGACGATCGACAACGACCTCGACCTCCCGCCGCATGTGGACACGTTCGGATTCCAAACTGCTCGTCACGTGGGCGTGGAACTCGTGAAGAACCTGATGGTCGATGCCTACACCACCTCCAGGTGGTACATCGTGGTGAGCATGGGGCGTAAAGCAGGCCACCTCGCCCTGGGCATTGGCAAGGCCGCAGGAGCCACGCTGACCTTGATTGCCGAAGAGTTCCTCGGGCGTCGCATCCGCCTGCAGCACATCGCGGACATCCTCGCCGGGGCCGTGATCAAGCGGCTTGCTGACGGCCGGCGCGACGGCGTGGCAGTGATTGCCGAGGGGGTCGTGCTGGACATGGATCCCGCGGACATCGAAGGACTCGAACACGTCGAACGCGATGAGCACGGGCATGTTCGGCTCGCAGAAATCGACTTGGGCGACATCGTGAAGCGAGCCTTGTCCCAGCGGCTCGCTGCTCTCGGCATCAAAGCAACCTTGACGGCTAAGAACATCGGCTACGAGCTGCGTTGCGCCGACCCGATCCCGTACGACTTGGAATACACACGTGACCTGGGTTACTGCGCCGCCAAGTTTCTGCTCGAGGGCGGCGACCAAGTGATGGTTTCGTTACAGGGTGGCCAGTTCGTGCCGATCCCCTTCGAGCAGCTCCTCGACCCCCAAACTGGACGCACCCGGGTGCGGCTGGTCGATATCTACTCCACGCGCTACGCAATCGCTCGCCGCTACATGATCCGGTTGCGGCGCGACGACTTCGAGCGGGAGGAAGAAATTGCACGGTTCGCGCGCGTCGCTCATCTCACTCCCCAAGAATTTCGCCGCCAGTTCGAGTACTTGGTGGAACTCGAGCCACCAGCGCTCGTGCTGCCGAAACCTACTTGGGGCGGTCCCGTCGTTGCAGGGCCGAAGCGCGCCTCAACCTAACCGCAATCCGAGGGCAAATCCGAGGGCGAACGCGCCGCCAAATGGCAAATTGCCGGTCACGATCGACCACGCCCACTCGAGCCAACCTTGCTGCTGAGCCTCGCGCCACAACCCGTCGGCCGTTTGCTGCACTTCTTGCCAGTGGATGGTGATCCACCCCTGGTAGGCAAGGATTTGCAAGGTGAAGAACAGCAACCCAAGCAACAACGCGAGGAGACGGGCAATTTTTTTTGCGGCGTATCCCGCAACCAGCCCAGCCATCCCGCCAAACCCGAGCTGCCCCGCGGGAAGCGAGGCAATCACATCGTGAATGGAGAAACTCGGAACGCTGCCTCCCATCGGCTGCGAACCAGCACCAACCGGTAGGGTCCTAAGCCGTGGGCGAACTCCCCCCTGCTGAGGACCCAGGCGACTGGCCAAAGTTTGGCGAGGGTGCCACCGAGCTTGGCGAAGAAGTGGGAGCGGTTCCGGCAGTCGGAGCAAATTCCCACTCTTCGCCAGGCCGCCCCAAAGACCAAGCCGACCAAAGCAATCCGCCCCCGAACCCAATCTCGAGCAACAGTCCCGTCCAACCACCCACCCCTGGAACTCCTTCCACATACACGCCAACGAGTCGCCCGGCAGCCGCTCCCAGGAACAACGAGCCACATACTCCCAACACCAAGCGCCATTCGCGCAAAGCGGCCAGCAGGATCCAAGCGCCCAAGACGACGAACAACCCACCGAACACCGCCCGCACTTCACCGGTCGCATGCGCGACGCTGGCCGTCGAGGACACGGCAAACCCGGCGTAGTCCATCACCCGCTGCGGAAACACGAGCGCGCCGACACCGAACAAGACCGTACCGAGACCCAACGCCGAAGCTAAAACTTTTCCGCTCACAAGAGACTCCTTTTTCTTCAGGGACTCCGCTCAACCGCCAATGACACTGCGGAGCGCCGGGCCGTACCCGCGCTCCACAAGTGCTGCCCGGAACGCATCGGAAGCGGCCAGGGCCCGATGCAGCCGGGGCAAGTTGTAATGCGGCACCGCAGGATAAAGATGATGCTCCAAGTGGTACGCAACGTGATGTGGGTTGAGAAAAAACCGGGCCACCGGATTCTTGGTGAGAATCGTGCGCGCGTTGCGCAGTGGATCGGCGCGATCTGGAACTGCGGCATGCTCCAGAACACCGCGAATTCGGAGGATCACTTGGTACACGGTCATCAAAGGAAGCCACCAAAGTACCAGGAATGCCCAGCCGTAGCCCCACCAAAACAGGAGCGCGATGCCAGCAGCGACAGCAAGCCGCTGCCAAGCTGTGCTCCAACTCCAACGCCGTAGCAGGTTTCCCCGTGCCAACCGCATGCGCCCAGTTTCGCGATCGACAGATAGATACCCGCGCATCGTCAACGCGGAGATCCCTACGGCGTCACGAAACAGCTTCCGCCACCAACTCGCGCGCCCACACGGAAACGGCAAGGAAAGGGAAAGGTCGGGATCCTTGTCCGTCAGCAAGTACTTATGGTGACGCAAGTGGACCGTGCGATAGGCCAGCAAGTGGCTCGCAATCGGGCGGGCGCACAACCACTGCCCCACGAAATCGTTCCACCACCGGTGGTCGAACAAGCGATAGTGCGCGGCATCGTGCATCAGCACCGCGAGCGCGTGCTGGCAACGCCCCACGACAAGCACTGCGAGGAACCAGGTCACCGGATGCGGCCACCCCAAGGCAAGCGCAATGACTGCTACGATCAGCCCCCAAGTCGAAACCAACGCTGCCACCGCCCGGATCGGGCGGACTTCCAGGAGCGGACGCAACACCTCCGCAGGCAAGCGCACGCCCCGCGGCAGTCCCGGCCCTGCCGCCGCTACCGCAGCGAGTTCACGTGTTGTCGTACCAATTGGTTCGACGCGCGCCATTACGGAACCCTTGTAGCATCGACACCACAAAGAAAGGAAGCCAACTGACCGCGCGCGATCCGTCTTAGCGTCCTCGCGGGGCATCCCTGCCGCGCGTACGGTCGACACCTTCCGCTTTGGCCGAGGGAATGCAACGAGGCAGGGGATTCGGCCGGTGGGGGACCGTACCCGCGTACAATCGCAACGGACACTGCGCGAGGAACGTGGCACATCCGCCCGAACGCAAGCAGCATGTTCTAACATCGCGAGCCGATACGGCCGCCCAACACTCTCACCGTTCCCGGTGCCTTTTCCCACTACGATCGAACGCAGACGAGGGACTACGAGCAAGATGGTGATCCGCTCGTATTTGCCGATCATCCCCCGCCCGTCGGGTGTCTTCGAACTCCCATATTCCCCGGCTGGCGGTCGCGGCAAGTGTTACGCACGAGCCCAGCCTTCAGACTCGGGTTAGGGCCTGACTCAGCGTGTGGGTCGGTAAAAACCAGAACTGTGCGACGCTTGCGTGGCAAGCGGTCCGGCGAGGGCATTTTTCCTTCAAGGTCGAAGTAACGGAGAGGGTGGGATTCGAACCCACGGTACCTTTTGGGTACACACGCTCTCCAGGCGTGCCGTTTCGTCCACTCACGCACCTCTCCGTAAAGTAGGCGCTGCTTAATGACTGCAACCAAACCTTGCAACTGCTCCAAAGCGTGGCTCGCTCCACGGCCCCAAAGCCGATCGTACCACCAGCGTCTAGCCCAACGGCTCCGCAGCCTGCGGGAAACGCCCGGAAGCATCTCGTGGCACAATTCCGCACAGAAAAACGCAAACCGTCCAAAAAATCGCGCACCCGTACGGACCCTGTAGACACGCCGACTGCCCTCAGCGCTGCTCTCGGCCGTGGCCCAGAGTTTGCGTCCATGGGTTCCTGTTATGGACGACGGACGGCACAACCTGAAGATTGGAGAGCTCGAGAGCCCGGCCTTCTGGGCACCCAGAGGAATCCCGGTGCGTACGGAGCCTCGCAAACGGCGCGGCCGCCCACCCGGCATTGCTCCGGAGCGAGCCGCAGCCTTGGCGCGCTTGGTAAAGCAGGGGTTGTCTCTTGAGGAAATTGCCAAACGCCTTGGAGTGTCGCGGCAGTGCGTCCACGTGCAGCTCCGCAAATGCCCGGAGCTGGAGGCTTGGCGTCGCCAGGCTCGCGCTGCGCGTCTAGCAGAACGTGCCGCGACTCAACGAGTAAACGCCGGATGGCAGGCTCTGCTCTCGCGTGGTGATATGGGTAAGGCAATCGTTCGCTTCCTCATGCAAGCACAACGGCATGGTTGGGTCGTAGATGTCGCCCCTCGCCAGCGCCCGCGGGTCAATGGGGTTCCACTGGCGTTCCATCGGCCAATGACAGCTCGTCCGGCCGGCCAGGGCGCAAATTGCCGAGCCCACTATTTCCATGTCCGGGTAACGCGCAGGGAATGGCTGCAAGTCGTCGAACTTCCCACTGGCCGCTACGTGATTTGGCTCCCGGGAACGTTGTCACGCACCGGCTCTTTTTACATTCCCGTTCGCGAAGCACGGAAGCCCACCAGGTGGCCTGAGTGGCCTAAGGTCGGTGCGGAGACGCTCGTTACCGCCCACGCAGCGTAGTTGTCCCCTTTCACCCCCGGATCCTCTCCGCTGCCCCCGAGATCCTGTTCAGTGAAGTTCACGCCATCCTTGCCACACGCGCCCGTGGCGTTCTCCCGGTGGGGTAGGTTGCACCCAGGCGGCAGCGATATTCTTCGCCTCTTTCCCGGGCAGGCAACCTTGGCGTCTGCGAGCCCCTTGGTACGTCTCCGTCGGGCTGCGCAGACATGGTCCGCCGCAACCTGGGCCGTGGGGCACCGGGCGCGTGCTTCCGCATTCGTTCTGTCGCGCCCGGTACTATGCTGAATGCAGGCTATCCGGTAAGAGAGCGCCTATATGCAGTGGCTGCTCGATTTTTGGTTCTCGCGTGACCGAACCGTTCGGCCGCGGTTGTATTGGGCCAGAACCCGGGACGGATGGTGGCTAGCCCTTCACCGTTACGCTCCGGAGCCTCGCAATCACCGCACGCCTGTGGTGCTGTGTCACGGGATGTCCTCGAACCGCTGGGACATGGACGGGCCCGGGCAGATTTCCCTCGCTCGCTATTTATACGACCGAGGCTACGACGTTTGGGTAGCCGAACTTCGGGGTGCGGGGCGTTCGATGCGCCCGACGTGGTGGAACGGGAAGCGGTACAACTGGTCGTTCGAGGATTACGTGTACCACGATGCTCCGGCTTTGCTGCGCGTCGTCCTGCGCGAGACGGGAGCGGAGCAGGTCCATTGGGTCGGGCATTCCATGGGTGGCATGATTGCCTACGCAATTCTCATCGGCCCGCTGGCAAAGAAAATTGCGAGTGCAGTCACGCTAGGATCGCCCACGATGACCCAAGTGGGGCACCCCTTGCTCGACGTAGGCATTCCCTATCGAGGCTTGCTTCGCTTTTTCCCGGAACGCGTTCCGGTCGGCACTGTTGCGCGCTTCGCGGCACCGCTCGCCCCGTGGCTTGCTCGTTTGCTCGAAAAGCAGATTCACGAGCTCGGTTGGCATGAAGGCAACGCCGACGTAAATCTGTTCCGCACGCTCATGCTGACAGCGGTCGATGATATCCCGTGTTCCCTGTTGCGTGAATTTGCCCGCTGGTACGAGCTGCGTTCGATGACCGACCGTTACGGCATGTTCGATTTCACGGAACATTTGGAACGGATTACCACTCCGATCCTGATCGTTGCGGGCAGTCGCGACGGCCTAACTCCTGTGGAAGATTTGCGAACCGTGTACGAGCGAGTTCGCTCGCGTGACAAGCAGTTTCGCGTCGTCGGCAAGGCAACCGGCGCAACCAACGACTACGCGCACGCAGACCTCATTCTCGGCCTGCACGCGCCCCAGGACGTGTACCCGCTGATCGCCGATTGGCTCGAAGCCCACCGCCACGCCAAACGCCACACCCGCCCGGTCGCTCCAGCCAAAGCGCTGAAGAATCGCGCTGCATCCACGGGCAAAGTGGTGCCACTGGGAACCACGCGCATCAAGCGCCAGCGGTAGTCGCCCCCGAGAGGCCTGCACCGCGGCCTTCCAGGCAACGCTCCGTCGACTACCAAGGTTCGAGGCAGGCTTGTACCGGCGTGTAACCGAACTGTAGGATAGTTGGCTATCGTGCCTGAAGCGATCGTACAGGAAGAGCTCGAGCTCCTCGAGCGGGTGAAAAAGGTTCTCGCTGAGGCACCTCGCAGTGAGGGTCCCTCCGAAGCCAACGTGGTGGCCGAACTCGAGCGGCTTCGGGAGATGCTTCGTGAGGGGGAAAAAAGCGAAGATCATGCCGCGCTCTTGCAGCAGTGGGACCGCCAGAACGCTTTGCTTCAGCAGCTCCGAGCCGCGCGGGCTGCACCGCAAGTGGATCCATCGTCGCCCTACTTTGGCCACATGCGGCTTAGAGAAAACGGCACAGAGCGCGACATTTTGCTCGGCAAGGCAACAAAGCTCTCGAAGGAAGTCCGCATCGTCGACTGGCGCCACGCCCCGATCTCGAAGATTTTCTACCGGTACCATCAAGGCGAGGAGTACGAAGAAGAAATTGCGGGCCGCATCACCACGGGCCAGCTGGTCGTGCGCCGAACCGTCACCATTCGTGATGCGCAACTTCAGCGGGTGGAAGCGCCGGAAGGCATTTTCGTGCGTGACTCGAGCGCTCCGGGCGGCTGGCGCAAGACGCACTTGGAACCTCCGCGCTTAGCTGGCGGAGAAGTATCGGCACTACGGGCTTACGGGCATGAGGATGCGCAAGGGCGGAGGCTCGGTACCGACGCGCGGGGAGCGCCCATGCGTCCCGACAAGCATCTTCCCGACATCGCCGGCCTGATCGACCCCCAACAATTTGACCTCATTACCCAGCCTTCAGCCGGATTCGTGGTGATCCGAGGCACCGCCGGCTCCGGAAAGACAACCGTGGCGCTCCACCGCATTGCGTACCTCGCGTACCAGGACCGAAGTGTCGATTCGCCCCGCACGTTGGTGATCGTATTCTCCCGTGCACTGCGGGATTACGTCAGCCACGTGCTACCTGCGCTCGGGGTTCGACACGTGCAAGTACGCACGTTTGCCGAGTGGGCTGGAGAACACGCTCGCCGATTGTTCCCCAAGCTGCCGCGAAAAATCCGCGAGTTCACCCCTGCGGTGGTCTCGCGTCTCAAACTTCATCCAGCCTTGCTGGTGGCAATCGAGCGCCACCTCGAACGCCAGCCCGGCCCTGGAACCGCCGAACAGGTGATCGACGATTGGGCAAGCATCCTCAGTCAGCACGACTTCCTCGCGCAAGTCTTCGCGGAAGTGGCTCCACGAGCATTCACGGAAGGAGAGCTCAAACGTGCGGCCGATTGGTGCCGAGAGCGCTGCCGCGAAGTGCTCAACTGGACCGAGGGGGACCTGTCGACCATTGCCGAACTCGATCCCGAGGACGATGCGCTGTTTTTGTACCTTTGGCAGCGGCGCGTAGGAGCGCTTACGAGTCCGTCAGGACAGCCCCTGCGTTATCGGCATATCGCCATTGACGAAGTACAGGACTTTGCACCCATCGAAGTTCGCGTACTCTTGAACTGTCTCGACGAACACCAAAGCCTCACTTTGGCCGGCGACACACAACAGCACATCGTCGAAGAAGGTGGCTTTACCTCGTGGGCCGAGCTTTTTCGCGACCTCGGCCTTCAAGGCACTGAAGTTCGCACCCTCGACATTAGCTACCGCTGCTCGCGCGAGGTCGCGACCTTCGCCATGGAGGTGCTTGGTCCGCTACGCGAAGATGCCCAACCACCACTGACGGTGCGCTCCGGGCCTCCGGTCGAGTTCTTCCGGTTCACGGACCACGGCGCCTGCGTAAACTTCCTGGCCGAGGCGCTGAAAGAACTCGAACAAAGAGAGCCTCTTGCTTCGGTTGCGGTTCTGACTCCAGACCCTTCCCTTTCGAGCCTGTACTACGAGGGTTTGAAAACCTGCGAAGTGGGCAAGCTCCGGCGCGTCGATCAGCAAAATTTTTCCTTTGCGCCGGGCGTGGAAGTCACCGAAGTCACGCAAGTCAAAGGCCTGGAGTTCGATTATGTCATCCTCGTCGAGGTGAACTCGACCTTTTATCCCGACTCGCCCGCAGCACGCCGCCTGTTGCACGTCGGCGCGACGCGCGCGATCCACCAACTCTGGTTGACCAGCGTCGCCACTCCAAGCCCGATCCTGCGTCCGTTACTCGATCGGCACCACAATCAACCTTCCGCGTAACGCCTTCGAGACTTCGCGACTGGCCGCAAACGGTGGCATAACCCGCTCTCTCCGCAGTCAAACTGGGTAGACGGCCTCTGCCGCTTGCGGTAGTCTGGCGGCTTGTGAAAGACGTTGTCGCCGTCGTACTTGGTGGTGGCCGAGGTACCCGCTTGTACCCGCTCACGCAGTGGCGCAGCAAACCAGCCGTTCCGCTGGCAGGAAAGTACCGACTGGTGGATGTGCCCATCAGCAACTGCATCAATTCCGGCTTGCGGCACATCTTCGTGTTGTCCCAGTTTCAGTCGGCCTCCCTAAACCGGCACGTCGCCCGCACCTACCGGTTCGATCCGTTCACACCCGGGTTCGTGGAAATTCTGGCGGCCGAACAGACCGAATCGAGTATGGACTGGTACCAAGGCACCGCCGATGCCGTCCGGAAACAGCTCCACCGGTTTTTGCGCCACGGTGTCGAGCACATCCTGATCTTGTCCGGCGACCAACTGTACGTGATGGATTTTGCACAAGTGCTCAAGCAACATACCGAAACGGGTGCCGACATTACCATCGCGGTCACTCCGGTTTCTGAGCGCGACGCAAGCGAGTTCGGCATTCTGCAGGTCGACCGCGCTGCTCGCATTGTCGATTTTGTGGAAAAGCCTCGTGACGCGGAAGTGTTGCGCCGGCTTGCACTGGGCGAGGACGAACTGCGTCGGCGGAGTCTTGCCTTGGACCGTCGCTATCTTGCCTCCATGGGCATTTACGTATTCAAGCCCCGGGTGCTCGTTGAATGTTTGGAAGACCAGCGGCGGGTGGACTTCGGCAAGGAAGTGATCCCGTTTGCCATCCAGAATTATTTCGTTCGCGCCTTTTTCTTCCCTGGCTACTGGGAGGACATTGGAACGATCCGCACGTTTTACGCCGCAAATTTGGAGCTGGCTGGAGAGAACCCTCCGATCAACTTGTTCGACGAAGAGCGCCCCATTTACACCAGGCCGCGTTTTTTGCCTGGTTCCCGGGTGAGCGTATGCGAGGTACGAAACAGTATTTTGTGCGAAGGGAGTCAGCTCGAAGCAGCGGTTGTCGATGAGTGCGTGATCGGAATTCGCAGCATTGTCCGCCGCGGGGCAAAACTGCGCCGGGTGGTGATGATGGGCGCGGATTATTACGAGGACGGCTCGGCCGGGCAAATCCCGCTTGGCGTGGGGGAAAACTGCGTGATCGAGAACGCCATCATCGACAAGAATGCTCGGATCGGTCCTGGCGTGCGGATCGTCAACGAGGGTCAAATCAAGAACGCGGACGGAGCCAACTTTTTCATCCGCGATGGCATCGTCATCGTCCCCAAAAATGCCGTAGTGCCCCCGGGAACCGTCATTTGACCCATCGGCGACACGGGCAGCGTGCCGCTTGCAGCCGCATCGCTTTCCGCGCATACAGGTGACATGGCGACGAGCCCCGCAACCGCAAAGCACCTCTACCAGGGAAAAGTGGTCGATCTCTGGTTGGAGGAAGTGACCCTGCCCAATGGGAACACGGTAGCGCTGGAGGTGATCCACCACCCAGGAGCCGCCGCCGTGGTGCCGCTGCACGACAACGGCGAAGTCACTCTGATCCGGCAGTACCGACACGCTGCGGGAGGCTTCATCTGGGAAATTCCCGCTGGAAAGCTCGACGGGGAAGACCCAGTCGTATGTGCCCTCCGCGAACTCGCTGAAGAAGCCGGCTTAGCTGCGGCTAGGCTCACACGGCTGGGATGCATCCTGACCACTCCTGGTTTCACGGACGAGCGGATTCATCTTTACCTCGCAGAGGGCCTCTCGCCGACCGCACAAAAGCTCGAGCATGACGAGGTCCTGTCTCTCAGCCGCGTGCCTCTTGAGGAAGCAGTAGGCATGGTGGTGCGGGGAGACATCGCCGACGCAAAATCCGCTGTTGCCCTCTTTCTGGCTGCGGAACATGTACGCAAACGGTGCACGTAAGCTGAGTCGCGCCGTGGACCTGCCGCAAACACGCTGGCGTTCCAACGCCAAGCGGAGCCCTGCCTGACCTACCGCGACGCACCCAGTTGCTCTTGCCGTCCACCCGCGTTCAGGCGTGGGCGACGTCCGGAGACCTCCTGAGTTTCTCCCACGCGCAAAGTACTCTGCAAACGACCGCCCCGGCCTCCGGCGCCTTCGGCAAGTGCATTCTCTACGATTTGTGCAGCGCCGGATTTTTTCCGCTTAGCGACGGTTGTGCGCTCGTCAGGGCGCGGGTCTTTCGATCCTGAGCGGTGCCGCGTCACAGAGGCACGTTCTACCCTGCCGTGGCACTACACGACACGAGCCCAAGTAGCTGGATCCCCGAAATTCGGCTAGCAGTTTGCGTTCGTTCGCCTGTTTGCCGTTCGTGCTCGTTGCGAAGACCACCCATGGATGTTCAAGCTGCCTATCGCCAGTTCGTTGCCGCGCTCCGCGAGCAAGCGGACCTCGAGGACGCACTCCGGCTGCTCGAGTGGGACCAGGCGACCTACATGCCCCCAGGCGCAGCTGAAGACCGGGCGCAGCAAATGGCAACTCTTACCCGGTTTTTGCACGCGCGTCGAACCGACCCCGCATTTTTGGCGCTTGTAGACGAACTCGCAGAACGACAAGCCAGCCTGACTCCGGAGCAAACTGTCGATGTTCGGGAAACCAAGTGGCGAGTCGACCGGCTACGCCGTGTACCAGCAGACCTCCTGGCGGCTCGGGCACAAGCTCAAGCCACGGCTCGCTCCCTTTGGCTTGTTGCGCGGGAGCAAAACCGATTTGCTGTGCTCGCGCCGCAACTGACCGAGGTGCTGCAGCTCGAACGAGAGTACGCCGCAGCACTGTGCGACCGTGGCGACCCCTATACCGCGTTGCTCGAGGAATACGAACCCGGACTCGACACAGAGCTGCTCGACGAGTTGTTTGCCGCACTTCGGCCCCACCTCGTGCGCTGGGTAGACCAATTGCGAGAGCTTTCTGCTCGGTCGGGTCGTCATCCCCGTGCGTTGCAAGGAACGTTTCCTGTGCCCGAGCAAAAGAAACTGAACCGCTTCGTCGCTGAGGCTCTCGGCTTCGATTTCCAGGTCGGGCGTTTAGACGAGTCCGCGCATCCCTTTTCCATTTCCATCGGCCGCGACCACCGAATTACCACCCGATATGATCCCCAGGACCTCAAATCTGCCTTGTACTCCACTCTCCACGAAGTTGGTCACGCCCTGTACGAGCAAGGGCTCGACCCGGCTGCTCGCGGACTCCCCCGGGGCACTGCGTGCTCGCTGGGAGTGCACGAATCACAGTCCCGCCTTTGGGAAAATTTCGTGGGCCGTTCCGAGGCGTTCTGGCGCTTTTTGTTGCCGCACGCGAGCCGTGTGTTCCCGCAGCTCCGCGGCGTAAACCTGCATGCGGTGCTGCTCGAGGTCAATGAAGCACGGCCATCGCTGATTCGTACCGAGGCAGACGAGCTCACATACAACTTGCACATTCTCTTACGGTACGAACTCGAGCGTAAACTCGTCGCTGGCGAACTAAGCGTCGTCGACCTTCCCCAAGCGTGGCGCGAAGGGATGTTGGCATTGTTTGGCATCGCTCCGACGGACGACCGGGAAGGGGTTTTACAAGACATCCACTGGGCCAGCGGCGCATTTGGCTACTTCCCTACGTACACGTTGGGCAACCTATACGCGGCCCAATTCATGGAAACAGCCGAACGTCAGGTTGGGCCACTGTCCCCGCACATCGAACGCGGGAATTTCCAACAGCTCCGTTCCTGGCTCGAACACCGCATTCACCGACTGGGGCAACGTTTTCGGGCGCCCGACCTTCTGCAGCACGTCACCGGAACTCCGCCCTCCCCTCGATCTCTCATCGACCACTTGAATCGCCGGCTCGATTGGCTTCTTCGCCACTAGGGCTCGATTGCCTGTAAATCGCCGTAGCACGATCGGCTGGTTTCCGACCCGATTCTTCCGAGCCACGCCTCTAGCAGGAGGGGCAGCATTCCGATGAGCAGCATCCTTCTGTTGGCTCCGCAGCGATGGCAGTTTCACTGCAGTGCGAGTCAGGCAAACCGCCGCCACATAACCGCAGCACTCTGTTTTACGACCAAACCGCTTTCCTATTCCTCGCAATTCTGGCAATGATGATTGTCGTGGGAGGCACCGGGAGGGGGCCTCACCAGGGTCGTGACTCGAGGATTCTCCAATGCATAGCGGAGCCATCAAGCTCGGGGATTCTTGGATCCTGTGCGCCGAGCGCGTGCATGACCGCGCGTTCCACATGTTTGTCGCTCGCGCGCTCGAGGGCCTAACGGTTTGGGGCATCCTCGAGTGGTTTTACGCTCCGGCCATTCAGCAATTGTGGCTCGCGCGTGGACTGTTTCTCGCTTACTTCCTCGTGAACCTCGCGCTGCTGATTCCACAGCGGCGCAAGACGCTGAACCGGTCCATGTTGTGGCTCGACATCGTTGCCAACATCGCGCCCATGGCTGCCGCGACTCACTGGTCGGGCGGTCTCTATAGCCCCGTGCTGCCCATTTTCGTCATCAAGATTGGCAACTACGGCCTGATTTACAGCGTGCAAACAGGGGTCCGTGCGCTTGGGGCTACCATCTTGCTACTGGGATCGTTCGGGCTGACTGCCCGTTTGGGATTCGGACCATCCGCCGCTTTGCACCTTGTACCGGAGCAGACACGTCAACGCCTCACACTTGGCTTTGGAGCGTTCCTCTTCGGCATCGGTTGCTACGGGGCCCTCCGATTCTTCCGAGAACTTTCCGACCGAGAGCGCCGGCTTGCCGCCGCGCTCGAAGAGCAGCAGCGGTTGTATGCCCAGCTCCTCGTCGAACAGGAACAATTGCGCCTATTGTCCCAACGCCTCGTGGAAGTCAGCGAGGCCACGCTGCAAGCCGTCTCGCGCGAACTCCATGACGATTTTGGCCAGGCAATCACAGCGGTTCGGATGGACTTGAATCGGGTCGAACGAGAACTGCCACCAACCAGTACGGCTCGCCAGCAGTTGCGGAGCGCACGGCATCAGTTGGCCAACATTCTCCAGAATGTGCGCAATCTTTCGCAAATTTTGCGTCCCGCGGTTTTGGACGATCTCGGTCTGGTCGCGGCAATCGAATCCTACGCAACGCGCTTCTCTGAGCGTACTGGCGTTAGCGTCGAATTACAGTTGCCCAGTAGCGAACCCACGCTGCCACCGGAGATCGAACTCACGCTTTATCGCGTCTTGCAAGAAGCCCTTACCAACGTGGCGCGCCATGCGCGGGCTCATAACGTACACATTACCCTGGAACGAACGGAGGATCGCATCCGGCTTTCTGTCCGCGACGATGGGAAGGGCTTCGTGGTTGCGGAACGCACAGCGCCACCATCCGGCTTTGGCCTGGGCATCGCCGGCATGCGAGAACGGGCGCAACTGTACGGAGGCAACCTGCGTGTGCAATCGAAGCTCGGGGAGGGAACGGAGGTCATCGTGGAGCTACCGCTCGTGAATACAGCGGAGGGGGATCGTGAAAGAGGGGTCGCACAGCATCGCCGTGCTACTGGTTGATGACCATACCGTCGTCCGCAAAGGCATCCGGCGCCTGCTGGAGGACGACGAGCGCATTCGTGTCGTGGCTGAAGCAAGCAACGGACGAGATGCCCTCGAGCTCGCGCAGCGCTTGAAGCCGGACGTGGCGATCGTTGACGTGGGCTTACCGTTGTTGAACGGGATCGAACTCACCCGGCAGTTGAAAGCCGTCTGCGAGCGCACAGCGGTGCTCGTGTTGTCGATGCACGCCGACCCCGCCTACGTCCGACGCGCTCTTCAAGCCGGCGCAAAGGGATACCTGCTAAAAGATGCCGAGGACCAAGACCTTGTTCGCGCTGTGCTTGCCGTGTCCAGCGGCAGCTCATACTTCAGCCCGGCGGTTTCGAACGTGTTGCTAGAAGGTTTTCTCGAGGGCAGTGAAGAACTCGATGAAGAGCTCGCGCGACTCTCCGACCGCGAGCGTGAAGTGCTGCAGCTCGTTGCCGAAGGCAAGAGCAGCAAAGAAATCGCGCAAATTCTCGATCTGAGTGTCAGCACCGTCGAAAGCCATCGCAAACACATTATGGAGAAGCTCAACCTCCACAACACTGCTGCAGTGGTTCGCTTCGCGATTCGCAAGGGGCTCGTCCAGTAGGACGCGTGCCCCTCGGACATTCGAACCCAAGGCGACTTTGGTGAGCGAGGCTTGCGTAGCGCTGCAAGGGCGCACTTTTTCCCTTGCTTCAGGCTTCACGATGACCCACAGTTGGGAGCTTGAACATGACCGCAAAAGCTCCTTCATCGCGCCGGGTACGCGTGCTGTTGGCGGACGATCACGTGCTGGTTCGCAGAGCTTTGCGGCAGCTCCTCGAATCGGCAGGAGGGGTGGACGTTTTGGCCGAGGTGTCGGACGGTCCGACGGCAGTCGCAGAAGCGCAACGGCTTTGCCCGGATGCGGTGATCTTGGACATCGCGCTCCCCTGCTTGGACGGGGTCCAAGCGGCAGCGGCAATCCGTTTACTGTGCCCAAAGACGAAGGTGTTGCTGTTGTCGTTCGACGAGGATCCCGTCTACGTTCGCCGCGCGATGCTCGCGGGAGCGGCCGGGTTTGTCGGAAAGAGCGGGGTAGACCGGTGGTTAATCCCCGCCCTCCGGCGTGTGCTCGCTGGCCAGACTTTTTTTAGCCTCTCCGGAACGTACCACACCAGGAAACTCCCAGCCTCGGCTCCAAGCCCGAGCCCTTCCGCACCCCTCGGGCTACGAGACAGTCTCCGATCGACACATGCGCCGTTCACCACCTGGTTGAGCAGATTCTGGCACCGGTTGCGGAGCGCCCGACAACTCGGCTGAGAACCAATCCCCAATTTCGGTTGGGCAACTCACCAATTCCCTCAATTTCGCTGGCGTTCTCCTCGCCCTATACGGACCCTCGGAAGGAGGGTTCCATGCCGAGACGAAGGGGGATCGGACTGGACTTCGTCGATGCGCTGCCGGCCGACGGGGAACGACGGCTCATGCTCGCGGTGCTGATCGACGCGGTAAGGCTCACGCGGTCGCTGCAAGCGCAACAGTCGGAAACTGGTCATTTGCCTCTACTGAAGCGCCGCCAGCTCTTGCGCGAATACGCTTGGTTTCAGTCCGAGGAACGCGAGCGACCGTTTGCATTCGAAACGATTTGCGAGGCACTCGGCCTCGATGCCGAGTACATTCGGCGTTGTGTCTTCCAACCTCCGAAAGACGCGGTGTTACTACCCGTCCGTCGGTATGCTGCTCGAGTCGAGGAAAGCTGGTTGCGTCAGCGGAAGTTCGGTGGGCGGATTGTTGTCGAGGGACGACGGCGCCGCCGCTCGAAATCCGCTCGTTCGAGCAATCATGCCTTTGCTGACTACGAAGTGGCGCTGAGCGCTGCCGCGCACGGCTAAGGAAGCTAGCTGCACAGCAGTGGTGTGACTGCAACGCACAAGCTCGAGGCGAGCAGGCCGAGTTCACGCCGGATCGCGCCAAGACTCGGGCGGCAGCCACCTCGTGGCCCGAGTTCCGCCACGGGGGACCTGAACGAACTCGAGCTCCGGAAGCACGAGGCACGTCAAGCGATTCCCATACACCAAGCCCGTGTCGATTCCGATCTTATATGGCCACTGCAGAAAAGGCTGCCGCATGGGCGTGTGGCCGAAAATCACCGTACAACCAAATGGGTGTGGGGGCTGGATCCATTCGTGTCGAATCCACAGCAAGTCTTCTTCGTCCTGGTCGCCGAGCGGCCGTCGCGGGTCGAGCCCAGCGTGCACGCAAAGGAAGTCTTGCCAGCGAAAGGTCAACTGCAAGCTTTGAAAAAACGCACGATGCTCCGGTGGCAGGGCTTCCCACAACTCCGCGCCGCTAAGATCGCCCAAGCCGTAGCTTTCTAGCGTGGCGTCGCCTCCGTTGAACCGGAAGGCATCGCCAAAGTGGCCGTGCTGGCCAGCGTAGGCGAGGAACATGTCTTCGTGATTCCCCTTGAGGAAGACACAGCGGGGTCCGGACATCTGCAACGCAAGCAAACGCTCGATCACCGCCTTGGCATCGGGGCCACGGTCGATATAGTCGCCCAAACACACAACGGTGTCCGTGCTCCTCGGAGCCAGTTCGTCGAGAAGCACACCTAACTCCTCGGCGCAGCCGTGGATGTCGCCGATCACGTACACCTTGCCAGCCCGCATCGCCGATCCTCAGGACCGCAGCGCCGCGAGGAGGAGTTGCGGTTCTTCCACCACTTCGAGCGCAGCCCGATAGGGATCGACTTCGCCCCGGCGCAAGCGATCGAACACAACCGCAAACGTTCCTCGCTCTGCAGCGGCGCTCAGCCGGCGCGCAATTTCTTCTTGCAACGCTTGCAGGAACTCTTCTTGGCGGGCGGCTGCATTGGCACGTGCTCGGTATCCCGAGCGCTCCCGGAAGGCACGATGTTCCAGCACCTTCTCCAACAGCACATCGACGCCCTCCCCAGTAACGGCGCGAGTCAGGAGCACCGGCACCGTCCAGCTCCCCGCTGGTCGCAACTGCAGCATGGTTTCCAGTTCGGTCTTGATCCGCTGCGCGCCTTCGCGGTCGGCCTTGTTCACCACGAAAATGTCGGCAATTTCGAGTAGCCCCGCCTTCATGGTTTGCACGGTGTCTCCAGCTTCAGGAACCAACACGACCACCGTGGTGTCCGCGATTCTCATGACGTCGAGCTCTGTCTGCCCCACGCCTACGGTCTCGATCAAAACAAACTCCTTGCCAAAAGCATCGAGGAGTTCCACCACCTGGCGAGTGGCGCGCGAAAGGCCCCCATGGCTACCCCGGCTGCTCATACTGCGAATGAACACCGACTCGTCGAGGTAGTGCGCCTGCATCCGAATGCGGTCGCCCAGGAGAGCTCCACCCGAAAACGGACTCGATGGATCCACAGCCACGATTCCCACCGAATGCCCTCGCTCGCGCAGCGCGCCGGTGAAGCGGTCCACCAACGTGGATTTCCCCGCTCCCGGCGGACCCGTAAACCCGACGACGTACGCGCGCCCGCAGCGAGCGTGAATCCGACTTAGGATGTAGCTCGTAGCCGGGTGGCCGTTTTCAACCAGAGTCATGAGTCGTGCCAAGGCACGACGGTCGCCCGCAAGCATCTGGTCGATCAGTTTGTCGATGTTCATGGTGGGCAGGGCCTCCTTGTATCCCAGCGCATGCTGCTGAGCAACGAAAGACCGCACCAAAAGCTCGCGGCGAGCGCAGCGCTTGCCTCTGGTTGCGACGGAGTGCTACGCGGCTTCGGCATGGAGGTCTTGCGCAGCCCCGGATTTTGGCTGGGGGTGGCTTTGACGCTGCTCGGCTTCGGGAACTGGATTGTCGGGCACGACAAAGTGCTGGACCACCACGAACTTTTGCGGCGCACGGAAGCCACAGTCACGCTTGCCCCTCCGGATGATTTCGAGCAATTGAACGAGCGCACAAACGCCACCCTGCTCAAACCCTTTCGGGTTTCCTCCGGAAGAGTGAGTGCCTTGGAGCAAAAGCTGGACTTCTATCGGGTGGTCGAGGCAGGCGGGCGTGTGATGACTCTCTTGGGTTTGATTGTCGTTGGCTCGACCCTGCTCCGGCAGGCACATAACGGAAACCGCGCGGTTCGTGGCTAAACCGGGATGGTCGCAGCCGGGTGTCTTGCGGTCGTTGGCGTCCTTTCGGGCAGAGACGGAAAGTTGCGCTCAGTCTCGCTTCTCGATGGGTGAGTCTGCAGTTTCGGTTGTACCAAGCGCAGGGCCTTCATCTGGGCGGGGATTCGCGCTTTCTTCTTCCGCCCCTTGTCGTTCCAAAGGGGGAAACACCCGGATCGTCGAAACGCGCAAACCTCGCGAGGTCCAGCTTACATCGAACCCCACTTCCATTCCTACCTGGAGCGCGTCGAATTTCTCGGCACCAAGCAAACGCACGAGCGGCCACTCGAAGACAAACTGGCGGCCGCTGGAACACGACTCGATCACGCCGCTTTGGGTACCACGCCGAAGTTTGACCACTCGCCCGCGGTAAAACTTACCGAGCAACCCGAGCTGGTTTTCTTGTTCCGCAGCCATCACCGCACGTGAGGTGCGGCAGCCCGAGCGACTTGGTTGATTCGTTCCACGCCAACACGGTCGACAAAATCCGCGAACCGCTCCGCCCCGCGCCGTTCCTGCCGATAGAACTCCGCGATGGAAAGAATCACCTTTGGCACCTCGGGCGCCGGAAATCGGCCAGCTACCCGTTTCCCAACAGCCGCACCCTCTTCTCCCAAACGCGCACCAACAAGGAGCGAGTAGTACGGCCGATGCTGGCCGTCGGCTTCTTGCAGCGACATCCCGGTCAGACCAATGTCTCCCACGTGGTGTTGTCCGCACGCATTCGGACACCCACTGATTCGGATCCGGAACACGCCGAGGTCGCCGATCAAACTTCCAGCTTGCGCGAGCTCCTGCCGGAGCACCTCGGCCATACCCATCGACCGACTCACAGCCAGGCTGCAGTAATCCGCACCCGGGCAGGAAACGACGTCGGTGATGTGCAACGCATCGGCGGCTCCGAGCTCCATCTCTGCCAAGGCTCTCCACACCGCTTCGACGCGGTTGCCTGGAACCCAAGGGAGGAAGAGGTTTTGATCGTTGGAGGCCCGCAGTTCTCCAGCGCCATGCTCGCGGGACAAGGCTGCCAAGCCACGCAGTTGCTCGCTCGTGATGTCACCCAGAGGAAGCTGCACGGTCAGGCCAAAGTAGCCCGCCTGTTTCTGATGAAACACGTTGGTCTTCAACCAACGAGCAAACTCCCCATCAGCTTGCTGCGGCAACTCTGCTGGTGGGTGCTGCGGCTTTCGGGGCGTGTACGCGGAAAGCAGTTCCCCGAGTTCCTGCCGGAGCTGCGCGCCCATTTCCTTTTGCACTGCAGCGTACGTGGTTTCGACCTCGCGGCGGAAGTTTTCCAGCCCGAGGCGCTGCACCACGTATTTCATCCGCGCTTTCTTGCGGTTCTTCCGTTCGCCCAAGCGATGCTGCACGCGGACAATGGCCTCGGCAATGGCGAGCATGTCTTGGGCGTCGATGAACTCTGCCACTGGTTTCGCCAAAAACGGTTGCGCTCCAAGGCCGCCACCCGCGAGCACCGAGAACCCCGGGCGCCCGTCGCGAAGATGCGGGTAAAAGGCGATGTCGTTGACGGGGCCCTGTACGCAATCGTAGGCGCAACTGGAGAAGGAAATTTTAAACTTCCGCGGCAACGTGACATTGAGCGGGTGGAAGAGAAAATACTCGTTCAAAGCGAAGACGTAGGGCACGACGTCGAACGGCTCTCCGTCCAACAGGCCCGAGTGAAAGCAACCGGTGATGTTGCGCACGCTGTCGGCGCAAGCACCACGAGTAGAAATGCCAACCGCGTGCAAGCGCTCGTACATCGGGATCACATTCTCCAGGGCGACCCAATGCAACTGAATGTCTTGCCTCGTGGTGACGTGTAGCACGCCCCGTGCGTACTCTTCGGCAATATCGGCCATCGCCTCAGCTTGCTCAGCAGTGATCACCCCACCCGGCAGCTTGATCCGTTGCATGTGGCTGGTGTGATCGAGCTGGTAGTACAACCCATAACTGAGTCGAATTGGACGAAATTCGTCGTCGCTTAACTCGCCCCGCCGGTAGCGCTCTACTCTCCCGGCGTGGGCTTGTAACGCTTGCCAGCGTAGTTCTTCTGTTGCACGCATGCGCCTCGCTCTCCTCGGTTCGAATCTCCCAGATCGATTCCCTTTTAGGTCAACAATTGCCAAAAGCGTAGCACGAATCAAGCACTTGGAACGCGCAGGAACGAACCCATCTCATGGCTTCGGGGCCATGAACACAAGCAGGACCAGCCGTTCCGCACCTGAATTCCGCACGGCGTGTGTGGCTCCCGCAGGGGCAAACACCGCTGTTCCTGGCCCGACCTCCCGTTCCTCCCCGCCGACTTCGAACATGCCCTGACCGCTCACGACGTAATACACCTTGTCGGATCCCGGATGCACGTGACCGGTCTGACTTTGTTGTGGTTCGAGGCCGTAAACATCGCAAAACATCCGTTCTGTTTCGAACAAGTTGGTCTTGCACATTTTGTCAGCGCGAAATCTGACCGCGCCGAGAACGTTGACAAAGTACTCCATGACCATTCTCCAAATTGCCGCATCGATGTCGCACCGGTGTTGGTTGCGGCTTAGGGGAGCCGATGCTAGCTAACCAGGCCAGCCGGTTCACCTCGACCGGTACTTTTTTTGACCTCGGAGTATTCTGACCATGCCACTGATTCCAGCAACCCAGCTTCGAGCCGGGATGATCATTAAGCATCAGAACGACCTGTATCGTGTGTCGAACGTGGTGCACGTCACGCCCGGGAACTGGCGCGGGATGGTGCAAACCAAGATGCGGAACCTGCGCTCAGGAACCCAAATCGAAAACCGTTTCCGTTCGGAAGACCGCGTCGAGCGAGTAACCCTCGAGCAGCACGAAATGGAGTTTTTGTACGAGTCGGATGGCCTGTATCATTTCATGAACACGGAGTCGTTCGATCAAATTACCTTGGATGCCGAGGCCCTCGGAGACGCGGTGCAATTCCTCACCCCGAACTCGCGCGTGCAGGTAGAGTTCTACGAAGGGCAGCCCATTGGAGTGACCCTGCCCAAGACCGTGGATTTACGGGTCGTGGAAACGGAGCCCGCCCTGAAGGGTGCCACGGTCACCAATGTTCTCAAGCCGGCAAAGCTCGAAACGGGAGCTACAGTGCAAGTTCCGGGATTCATCCAGGTAGGAGACGTCATTCGCGTGGACACGGAAACGGGAGAGTACCTGTCCCGCGCAAAGTAGGCTCCAAAAGGTTCTCACCGGCACCCTCGATTCACTCCTCAATCAATCCCACCGAGCGAAACGGAAGTAGCTCATTTACGCCACCACCCTATCGCTCCACCGAGCAACGTCCAGCCGGCAACTGTGTGCAGAAGCCGAGCGCGGCTGAAGAGCGAGCCCGACCACGACTCACCTGATGGAGTCACATCGGACGCGCCGCGGTGCTCCGGAGTGCCCTTCGGCTGGCTCCCACCGCTCTGCTTCGCTGCCCGTTCACTTCTCCGGGGCGACCTCCTCGAGTTCGCGATTGGCTGTTTCCGGCAAGAACAGCCACACAATCAAGGGAGCGATCGGGAGGGCAATGAGGAGGGCGGTGATGGCTGCGGTGTGCGTACCCAGATGGCCGTACAACTGCCCTTCGACCCAAAGACCGCACGCTCCACCTATGGTGGTGACTACTTGCCGTACCCCCGATGCGGTGGACCGATAGGATGTCGGGAAGAGTTCGGCTCCAAGTGCCGCGAACAGCGGCGAAACAATTTGTAACGAAAGAAGCATGACACCGAAGGCTAGCGGAACGCCAACGCCAGAAAGGTTGTAAAACCCCGCCACGCCTAGCCCGTTTGCCAACATGGCCCACACGAGCACCCGTTTTCTTCCCCAGCGGTCACCGAGCCACCCCGCAACGATGTTGCCAACCGGGGCCGTCACGCCCACCGTGAGAAACAACAAAGTGACCTGGCCAGGCGCGTAACCGTGAACTTGTTGGAGGGTCTTCGAAACGAAAATCAAAGCCGCATCCAGTGTGAAAGCCACAGGAAACAATGCGGCGCACAACGCAACGAGTCGCCCGGGGTACATGCGCACAAGGCGGCCGACAGGAGCTACGGCTTGGCGCCACGCAGGCTCCTGGGCAACCAACTGCTGCTCCTGGTAGGCAACAAACCGGCGCGTTTCTCGAAGTGAGCGGCGGAACCACGCGATGAGCAAAAGGGGCAAGACCCCGAGCGCATACAAAGCACGCCAGCCGTAGGGGAGATAGTCCACTACGGCAAAAATCACCGAGGCCAACCCATGACCGAGCGTACCAAATGCTGACAAAACCCCGATTCCCCACCCTCTGTACCGGGCGCGGATCTCCTCGGCGATCACCACGACAGCCAGCATTCCCTCAGCGACGATGAACATGCGCGCAATGAACTGCAACGCTGCGAACTGAGCGGCGTCGCCCGAAAAGGCTGTGGCGAACGTCGCACCTGTAAACCCCAGGATCGTGATCAGCAGCAACCGGCGGCGGCCGAGCGAGTCGGCCAACAGTGTGAACAAAACGGCAGGGAGCACTCCGAGGCGGATGATGGCGGTCAGCGCCCCCACTGCGCGTTCTTCGATGCCCAACCCCTCTTGGATCTGTGGCAGCGCTAATCCGAGAATGGCAACGTCGTAACTATCGATGAAATTGGCCGTACCTAGCACGGCCACGACTTGCCACTCGTAAGCGGTCAACTGCCGGCGCCCCTCGCGGAGGATTCGCCAAGGGGCTGTCAACGCCGACCACACTAGGTGACGGCTGAAATGATCCCAAGCAGGAAGCCGACCGGACATTGGTTCTCGCTCATACTGAAACGCGGGGGTGCGCTCTAGTTGGATCGGTCAAAACCAACGGTTGTCCTGCCAGAATCTACACGGTACTGTGCGGTCGTGCGCTCCGGCCTGTTTACGGCATTCGTTGTGTCGTCGTTCGCCATCAGTGCGTTCGCTCATGGAGGCCGATTGCCTTTCGCGTTTTGGGGAGGCTTTCCCCGGTCCGTCGTTCCCTGCCAACAAGCGCTGAGCCTGGCTGTCCGGCGATGTGCAACCAGTAAGCTGCGCTTGCAACTGCGATGTGCCGCGTCGCCCGAAGCCTGTACACCCGAACATGTCCGCGACCAAAAGCGAGCTATCGAACTCGCGGCACTCGACCTGATCGCTCGCAGTTGCTCCGATCGCGCTACCGTTCAGCTCGGCTTTTTGGGAGTTCTCGAAGCCCAAGCAGATGCGAGCAACGTTTGCGCAAAGGTCGACCAACAATTGTCCCCTTTTATTTTACCTCCAGCGATCGAGGAGTCGGCCACAGGGTCCTGCACGACGTTTCTAGCCCACGCCTCTCTCAAGCTGTTGCGCCACGCCAGTTCTATCTGGCAGCACACGTTCGACCGGATCGCAACACGAAACGTTTCTCCCACGCGGAAGAGCCAAATGCTCGAGCAAGCTCGGCAGCGCATTGCTAGGGCCACGAACAAACTCCACCAACTTGCCAACGCACGTTGTCCGGCGGCTTCGATGCAGACAAACTTGCAAACGTTCCTGACCGAGAGTCTGTCAGCTGCTGCACGGGCAAGTGAGTGCCTCGCTGGAGCAGCGTACGTGCAAGACGCTGTTCACTGCGACCCGCCAGTTTCACCGTAGTAGCGAAGAGAGTCTCGCCACCCGGCGAACGCGGTTGTTGAACGTATCGGCAATCCAAAGCGCCCCGTCGGGCCCGAGAGCGGCTCCCACAGGGCGGCTCAAGAGAGCATTGGCGGCACTGCCGCCATCGCCCCCAAACCCAGCTGTGCCGGCGCCGACAACCGTCACGACCACGCCGTCAGGCCGAACCCAGCGCACCGCGCTGTTGCCCGTATCGACCACCAAAAAGCCTTGGCCGTCGAGCAACACAATGTCGTACGGACTATCGAACGTAGCGGCGGTCGCCGCGGACCCGTCACCCGAGTATCCTCTGCGTCCCGTGCCCGCCACCGTACTGATGATTCCAGAAGTGCTTACCTGCCGGACCACGTGGTTTTTCGTCTCGGTAAAATAGATGTTGCCTTCTGCATCTTCGCGGACCCGGGCAGGTCCGTTCAGTCGAGCAGCTTTGGCTGGACCGCCGTCGCCGGCGTACCCGGGGACTCCGGTTCCCGCAACCGTATCGATAACCCCCTCGGCATTCACGTATCGAATCACATGGGCGTCGAGATCAGCAATGTAAAACCCACCTCGGCGGGAAGGAGCGACACCGAACGGCGTGGTCAAGCGGGCCTGGCGGGCCGGCCCACCATCACCATCGTTTCCCACCTCTTCCCCACCAGCGGCTACGAAGACGCGACCGTCACGATCTACACGAAACACAGCCGGCACGTGATTTCCCGCAATCAGCCACTGGCCGCTCCCGTCTAGTTGGACTTCGCTTGCATGGTGCAAGGGCGTGTCGGCCGCGAGCGCGCCTTCCTCCGGGAATGCCTCGATGCCGGTTCCCATGACCGTACGCACCGTCCCGTCGAACTCCAGGCGCCGAATCCGCAGGTTGTTTGCATCCACGATCAACGCCCGCCCAAGTTCGTCGAATGCCACTCCCCAAGGGTAGTAGAGCGAAGTTTGTAGCGCTGGCTTCCCGTCGCCATCGTACAGCGCTTTGCCGGTCCCCACGACGGTACAAATGGTGCCCGCATCCTCGCAGTTGCCCGTTGCCACCGGGCTCGGCGTGGGCTCGCGCGTAGGTATGGGAGTTGGAGTCCACTCGCTTTCGGCATCGCTGAATGCACCCTCGAGAATCCACGTTCGGAGCAGATCGATGTCCGCGTCGGACAGGGGCTGACGCCCCAACGGCATCCGCTGGCCGACGCGTGGCGAGGACAACTTTTCCAACAGGAAACTCGCGTCCGGATTGCCCGGAACGACCTCGCAGCTTCGCAGAGAGCGCGCCCATGCACCTGGGCCAAACATCCCAGCGTAAGAACGCAAATCGTAGTTCGACGATGGGAACGGTCCGCCATGACACACTGGGCTCCGACAGCCACTGCGTTCTAGGAGGGGCACAATGTCCCGCAGGTAACTCACCGTCGCACTTGACGGCGGGGTTCCTTCGGGTGGCGGGCACAACGTGAGATCCACGAATTCCGACCCGATGACCCGGGTTCCGCCATAGGCCACCATGCCCGCGCTGAGTGTGGTGCTGAGGTCGCCGCCAACAGCCCAAATACCGCCTTCGGGATCCACCCACACGGCGTGAAAGTCGCGCGAAGTATTCAAGGTTGTATCGACGACTTCCCAACCACGCTCGCCCCGCAAAGAGAGAGACGCTGCAACTCCCACAGCGGCAGCAACAGAACCACGCACGAACACTCCGTTCATCTGCGGTGTGCCCGGCATCGCCCGATCGACCATTCGCCCGCCTTCGAGCTCCAGCAACACCCCGTCAGCAAAACCGCCCGAAGCAACCACCAGCGCCTCGTTCCCGTGCACGGTAAACAACGGGCGACGCGAGTCGTTCGGAACTAACTGCCAGGCGTTCCCATCGAAGTGCAGCACCGTGCCATTTCGCCCCACGGCATACACGTCGTTCTCAGCTCGTCCCCACACTTTGTACAACGTGGGAACGCCGTTCGGTAACACGTTTGCCAAGTCCACCGCGGACCACACCACCCCGTCGTAGTGCCAGAGGACTCCACCGGCGCTTTCGTCATCGGGGTTGCCGCCGACCACGTACAAGTTCGCTGCACTCGTTCCCCAAACACCAAAGAGCGTCGCCCGACCGGGTGTGACCAAGCGCGTAAACTGCCTGGTTTCCAAGTCAAAACGGACAACCAGGCCGCCATCCCCGGCGAGATAGTATGCTCCGTCAATCGGCTCGACGCTAATCCACCACAAGTCGCCTTCGACTCCGGCATTCAAACGTCGCCACCGGCGCCCGTCGTAGTGGAGCACGTACGGACCGAAATCGTCTCCATCCGGATCTGCACCAACGGCGTACACATCGTCGGGCGATGTTCCGGTAACGGACAGCAACGCCGCCGGCAGGCTGCGCAGAACGAACTGCATCTGGCCTCGGGGTGGACCAGCCTCGGTGCACATGAAGTCGCGCCGCATACATGCTGGCCGAGCGTGACAGCCAATACAGGTTGCCTTTCCGTCGGCGATGATCGTGCCGTCCTTGCTGATGCGCTGCCATTGCCAGTCGCCCGCTTGCGGGTCGAATCCGGGCGGCTCCTTACGCATCACACTCCAGCGAGCGAGAGAGTCTGGGCGGCAATCTGAGCGCGTGAACTCCTCCTTGACCACGACGCTTCCTACCGGAAGCGAAGGAACCTGCTCGCGGTAAGGCTGAGCAGATCCAGGGTCGGTCAGCACCCGAATATAATAACCCTCGTGTTCGGTGCTGAGCCTACAGTTCCGCACCTCCATGAACGTCTGCGCATAATCAGGGGGCAAGATGCGCTCCACAGGGCAACCGCCCAGCGCATTGTTGACCGCCCGAATAATTTCGTCCACCGTCACATCGCCATTGCCATCGAAGTCGGCTTGTGGGCAAACACCGGAGTCGGCCAACTGCAAGGCAATGTTCACAGCCGTCACGATTTCCTCGATGGTTACTTGGCCGTCCCGATTGCAGTCGCCCGTGCAAGCGTTGGCTGGAGTTTGCCCAATCACAAACACGGCGCACGTGCTGGCGAGCACATGCCGCACCCATCTCGCGTTCATCCAGCGTGTTCCTAGGCGCACAAAACCACCGCTCAACGCTTGACCTTCCGGATTCTCCCGTTGAACGTATCGCTCACATACAGGTCGCCGTTCTCGTCGAAGGCAATGCCAAACGGCCGGTTGAGTTGTGCAGCCAAAGCCGGACCACCGTCCCCGCTGTACCCCTTCGTGCCGGTACCTACCACGGTGCGGATCACACCAGTGGCGAAATCGATCATGCGCACCACGTGGTTGTTCGTGTCAGCAAAGTACAGGTTCCCATCGGGTCCGATTTCCAAGTCTTGCGGGTAGTTGATCTGCGCCTCGGTCGCCAAGCCCCCGTCACCGGAGTACCCGGGAACACCCGTGCCAGCAATGGTAGTGACCACGCCGCATTTGAAGTCGCTGCTACAAAATTGCACGCGGCGAATCCGGTGGTTCAGCGTGTCCGCAAAGTAGAGATTTCCATACGCGTCGATTGTGATTCCTCCTGCAGGCTCCGGATTCGGGCCGGTTGGGAAATTCACGAGGGCCACCGAGGTGGGCCCGTCAGCAAACCCGCTCGTACCGTTGCCCACGACCGTGTCGATCACCGCTCGCTCCCGTTCTTCCGCAAAGCGATAAATCACACGGATGCGCTGATTGCGTTGGTCGACGAAAAAGTAGTTTCCTTGGGCATCGAACGTGCCGTGAGGCGGCTGATTCAGCCGCGCCTCGCCAACCGGGCCTCCGTCGCCCGCAAAACCAGGGTCTCGGCCCGCAAGCACACGCACCCGTCCAGTAACGTGGTCCACCATTCGAAGCTTGTGATTGTGCCAAGCTTGAATGAGCAGATCGCCGTTGGGAAACAGCTCCACATCGGTGGGGTGATTCAAAGCTACGGTGCGCGGATCGGCTCCTTCCGGGGTCAGGTCGCTCAGATCATCAGGGCCGTCTCCGACAAAATCTGTCCCCACCACAGTACGAATCGTGTCGTCAGGCAGGATTTCCCGCACCAAGTGGTTGTTCCAGTCGAGGAACACTTTTCTGCCGTTACGCAGAAAGGCAATGTCGAAAGGCCAGTACAGCGTAGCCGCCAAGCGGTGGGTTCCATCGCGCGAGAGGCCCATTCCACCGTTCCCTGCGTACGTACAAATCGAGCCAACCTCATCCGTGCACGGCACGATCGTCGGAGTCGGCGTGGGCGTGGGCGGCGGCGCGAGCTCGTCGGCAACGTCGCCCACCACGCGAAATCTGTGGTTGTGCGTATCGGCGATGTACACGTGGCCGTTCGGTGCGACTTCGACGCCGTACGGGCGGTCGAGACGTGCGTTCGTGGCTGGGCCGCCATCTCCCTCGAATCCTTGCTCCCCAGTGCCGGCGATGGTTTCTATGATACCGTCTGGCCGAACCCGCCGGATCACGCTGTTCATCGTATCGGCGATGTACACCGAGCCGTCAGGGCCTACCGCGACGTCGCTCGGGGTATTGAGCTGTGCCTGGGTAGCCGGCTCACCGTCGCCCGAGTATCCGGGCTGGCCAGTGCCAGCGATCGTGTGGATGATCCCGTCGGTATCGATCATCCGAATCACGTGATTCCCGGTGTCTGCAATGTAAATCTGGTCGCGGGCATCGATCGCAATGCGTCCAGCCGGCGGAGCCGCTTGCCCCTTGGGTGCACGCAGCTGAGCCAGTGCGGCAGGTCCGCCATCGCCACTGTATCCGGGCGTCGACGTGCCACAAATGGTATGGATGATGCCTGCCGAATCCACCAGGCGGATGCGGTAATTTGCCTGATCGGAAATCAAAATATTTCCCTTGCTGTCGCACGCTACGGAGCTCGGCAGGTCTAGGTTGGCCTCGTTCGCTGGTCCGCCATCTCCGCCGAATGCGCGCAGGCCGGTGCCGGCGACGTTCTCGATTCGTCCGGTCGAGAAATCCAAGCGCTTTACGAGCGAGTTATGCCACGCTGCGATGAGCAACCTCCCTTGATGGTCGAACGCAACGTTCGTCGGGTGATTGAATTTCGTATACAGGGCCTCTCCATCCTCGGCGTCGCCCAGTTCCCCGGTGCCTGCGATTGTCTCGACCACACCGTTGCGAATGCGCCGCAAGCGGTGGTTGTTCCAGTCGACAAGGTACAGTAGGCGGTCCGGACCAACCGTAAGGTCTTGGGGCAAGTAAAAAGCCGTCGCCAACGGATCCCTACCGTCCCCGTCGTACCCAGCGAGACCGTTCCCGGCAACAGTCCGGATCACGGGCAGCGGGCAGGTAGTGAGCGCAATCGCTACCGAGCGGAGCAGCTCGTCAATGGTCACTTGACCATCCAGGTTACGGTCGAACGAACCGCAACTGTGCGTTTCCGGCGCGAGTCCAAGCGCCAGATTCACGCCCCGCAGGATTTCGTCGATGGTGACGGTCCCATCGAGGTTGCAATCTCCAGTGCACGCGTACGCCGGTCGGCCGAGGGCTATACTCCCGACGGTTACAGCCAACAACACGAAACGCATCCCAGCAACCATTGTACCTCCGCAAACCATTCCGTCGTGCAACCACCGAGACCTCTAACACAATGTGCTCGGGAGCTGAACATACAAGGAGAAATCATTCCTTATCGTTGGCGCGCTTCGACTTCTCCGCTTGTTCCTTGGAGCACAGTGTTCGCCCACGGCGGGTGAACCACCGGCAAGTCCGGCAGGTCGGGAAGCTCTTCGAAAGTGAGTCGCAACCGTAAGGTCGTATCGACGGACTCCCCGTGCCGATCGACCGCACCCACGACCAGTTCTGCTTCCGCCCCTTCGAACTCAAAGAACGGTCCGGGGCCCCGCACTGGAAACGCCAACCCGAGCCGGCGAGCAAAGCCATCGCTGCCTGGCTGCATGCGCACGATCACGCGCGGGGCATCGAACAGTTCCCGCGTCGCGGTACGCATGCGAGCCCGGAAAACCAACGGGTCTTCTACATCGAGACAGCGCGTGGCGAAGTTCAGCCGCACCGTGGCGCCAATTTGGCCGAAGTTGATCACGCGGAAACGCGCACAGTTTTCCAACTCGCCGAAGCCTTCGATCAAGTTCCGGCCTACGAGCAACGCTTTTCCGGCCGGGCACGGCGCTGCCGCCTGGGGCCGCCGCTCGGGTTCTTTCTCCAACGCGCAACACGGCCGATCTAACGGCACCGGAGTGAACTTGCAGCCGCGCGCCGGATCGCACTGGCTCTCGACGCACGGAGAACGCTCGCGGACGTTGAACAAGAAATCAGCCGTCACCGCCAACGCAGGCACGCCGCTGTCGGACACGAGAACCCGCGCAAAGTGTGGACCTACATCGGCTGGTAACGGCGACCACTCCAGTACCGCACCAGGCGATCGGACAACGAGACTCATCCCCGACGGCGCGTAAGCAAGACTGTAACGGAGCGGATCCCCGTCGGGATCGCTTGCACGCACCGGTGCTTCAACAGGTATTCCCGGCAGAATTTCGTAGATCGTAAGAGGAGCGACCTCCGGAGCCCGGTTCGCTCGAGTAGGTGTCGGACTAGGGCTTGGTGTGCCCGTGCCTGTCGGCGTCGGTGTCGGAGAAACCGTGGGTGTCACCGTCGTGGTGCCGGTATTTGTTGCCGTGGGACGCGCCGTTGCTGTGACGGTCGGAAGCGCCTGAGTTGGCGAGGAGCTGGGCGAAGTTCCGGGGGGAACGGTCGAAGTAGGACTCGGCCCCACAGGCGACGGAGGAGTTGGAGAAGTTCGAGACGAATGCCGACCGCAACCGCACACAATCGCAACCCACAGTGGAACCCACGCAAGGGTTCTCCTCCATCTCCATTCCGTAAGGCCCTGCGCGCCCAACTGCACGCGCAGTATTGTGCACCGGTAACCGAGCCCCTGGCAAGAAAGAAAGCGGAGACACAGGGAAGCCGCGGGGGAAGCAAACCCCCGCGGCTATCTCGTGTAGTTCCTACTGACAGGCAATGTGCACCGTCCCGACGGCATCCATGGTCGGGAACCCGGGCAAGACGAGCTCGGCGAACGGTAAGGCAAACCCCAGGCGGCCCGTGTTGAGGACCCCGTTTTCGATGTTGGTGCAGCCGAACGGCACGTTGGTTGCCGATGTACTGAGGTTGGTCTGGGTCAAAGCCGTGCCACTCGAGTTCACTGCGTCGTACACAGTGGCGGCCACGTTCCCTGTCGTCACCAGACCCGTGAGCGACAGGTCGCCGGCATTCGGATCGAACGGGTCAGAGTCCGCCGGGCACGGATCGTTCACGTTCGTCAAGATCCGCAGCAAGAGCGACTCTGTGAGCGTCATTCCGCCTGCCGCGTACGTGCCGCTCAACGTCACCTGAATAGGCGAGATACACGCGGGTGGGAACTGTGTGGAGGGTTGTGCCTGCGACACGAGCCCGCCCGGATTGACGAACACATCGTCGCATTCTGGATCGATCGGCAATCCGCCATTCGGTCCAGGTGGCTGGGAAGTATCATGGTCCTGTTCGGCGTTGGAGTGATAATCCGGCTCACCACCGTCGCAATCGAGTTTGCCCGTGCCGTTACCGCCCGGGCGCACGCACACTTTGGCCAACCCGAGGAGGTTGATTGGATTGTAGTGCGAGCCACTTGCCGGGATGTTGATCGTTCGGACACCCGTGTTCGGATCGAGGTCGGAGAACTCCCAGGTCTGATAGCCACTCAACAGCAAGTTCAGGTTAATGCCCGACGTGGTTTGCAGCTTCACCACGGCTCCGTTCGTGGCGTTCGGCCGCAGCGTACAGAGGCGGGTGAGCGGTGTCGGGGTGAAGGTTGCCGTCTGCGTGGGAGTCGAAGTCACCGTCGGTGTATGGGTCCGAGTGGGCGTGCGCGTACGTGTCGGTGTGCGAGTGAACGTGTTCGTTGGGGTGGCGGTGTTCGTGGGAGTGTACGTGGGGGCACCCGGAGGTAGGGTAAAGCTCGGGGTTGGTGTAGACGTCGGAGTTTCGGTAGGTGTGTGAGTCGACGTTGGCGTGAAGGTCGGGGTTGCCGTCCGTGTGGGCGTGAACGTACCGGTATTCGTTGGCGTCGGCGTTGGGGTCGCTTCGCTCTGACACCCACGGTCGCACCCGTCACCATCCACACGATTGCCGTCGTCACAGGTTTCCCATGGCTCCTGAAGCCCATTTCCGCAGGTGCTCACGCGGCATTCGAACTTCAAAGAGTCCGTTTCCGCTTTCCCAAACGGATCCCGCGCACGCACGCGAACGGTATAGCGACCTGGCCGCACGCTCTTCACGGTAATTCCGTCGCTCAGGTACGTGACCTTCAGTGGCACCTTGATGCCTACGGGCGGGCTGCACTGATTCAACGTCGAGTACACTGCACCCGGCGTCGGCGTTTTGGCACGAATCACCGACAGTCCCCACCCTGAGGGGCCGAAGACGCTCTCGATGCTGTTGAGATTCGCAACGTCCGTCGGGTTCAGGCTGGTAGCGCGTGGCTTGAGTACTTCTACAGAGGCTAAGCCGAAGTTCGCGATGCAAACGGGGAAACGCGGATCCGTATTGTTGATGCACACTCGCGCGTGAATCGTACAGCTCCGGTTGTTCAAGTCCGGGTCGCTGTCGCATTGCGGGTCGCCCTCGTAGCAAATGATCTTATTTTTCGGCCGGCCTTTCCGGTCGAGTGTCGGCACCGGTCGGGCGTGCCACTCGAGTCCGCAATCAGTCACGCTGCTGCCTCCACCAGGCACGCATGGATTCGCTGGGGCATTCAAGACACAAGGTCCAGTGGGCGTCGGTGTGGCCGTGGGTAGCGGAGTATTCGTGGCCGTCGGGGTGTTTGTCGGTGTGCGCGTCGGCGTCCGTGTGGGCGTGGCCGTGAACGTAGCTGTGGGCACCGGTGTCGTCGTATTCGTTGGTGTCGAAGTTGGTAGCGGCGTGTTTGTCGGCGTAGGCGTTGCGGTGCAAACAGGCCCCGTACAGCCAGACGTCGGGTTACACGTCTGACACGGATCGCACACCACGGGATCGCCTCCGAGACATTGGCCACCAAAGCACTGGTCTCCCTGGGTGCATGCATTCCCGTCGTCGCACGGAGTTTCATCGGGAGCGAAGTCGTCCTCCGGACAGTTGGGGGCGGATCCCGTGCAGTGCTCGGCAATGTCGCACGACCCCGTTGCGGGACGACAGACTACGGTTGCCGGCTGGAGCACATCCGCAGGGCAATCATTGCTCGTGCCGGTGCAAGATTCCGCAATGTCGCAGACCCCTGCGGCCGGCCGGCACACTCCGCTGGACTTTGCATCTGCGGGGCAGGAAGCGCTGGTTCCACTGCACGTCTCCGCTATGTCGCACGGTCCCGCAGCAGCCCGACAAATCGTTCCATTCGGGGCAAGCGAGTCGGCAGGGCAGGCATCGCTGGTCCCCGTACAGGTTTCGGCTGGGTCACACGGCCCGTTCGAACTGCGACAAATCGTCCCCACTGACTTAAACGTGCAGTTTGCCGTGCAGCAGGAACTTACGGAACCGTTCAAGCCTCCCTGGTCGCAGTCCTCCCCGACCTCCGGCTGCACCACGCCGTCACCACAAAACGAGGTGAACGTCACGGAAACAAAGTGACCATCGTTGTCGATGTTCCGACTGCCCACACCAGGGTACTGACCCGCTGTCTGGCCGGAAAACGTCAGCGCCATTCCCATCCGCACGGCGCACTCGTCACCACCTCCGGCACCGTTGTCACTACCGCAGCTTTGGCTCCACACAAAACGAATCGTGTGCGATTGGGGCACACCGTTGCTCAAGCTGCGGATCGTCGCAGTGCCGGTATCGTTGAAGGGAAGATTCCCGCTGCCAGAGAAACTTTCCAGGAAGCCCGGGTCAGGCAAACTCAACGACCCGCTGACCACAGTGCCACCGGTTTGGGTACCATTGATCGACGTTGCGTCAGCGTGGGCGGCTCCGCCGCCGTCGTCCACCACCGTAAAGGCGCCCACTCGGCTTGTAGAAACGTTCAGGTGATACGCTCCTGGCGCTGTGACCGTAAAATTCAGTGTGTAGTCCGAGTTCAAGCTGATCGATCGTGCAGCCGTCGTTTCTGTGTCGGTACCAACGACGGCCTGGTAGCGCGTACTGAACCCGGTCGAACTGCTGCTGAGAATCCCCACCTGGTGGCGCCGCTGGCGAGCCGTGGGTGGGTTCTCCAGTAGATCTGCGTCACTGTTGTCCGTGATGGAGAGACCAGAAATTCCCTGTCCGTAAACGGCCCACGGCACCAAACCGTTCACGAACAACACGAGCGCGCAAGCGCACGAATTGATCAACAGCAATCGACCCCAATGTAGCACTTGGAAACCCTCCCCTCGGGCGCGCAAGAGCAACCGGCCAAAACACGACGCTTGTGTACCCGCAAGCATCGCTTGGCCTGATGACGAGATCCGCCGACCCTTTCCATGGAGCACAGCTTCAAGACCCCTCGTGATGCCGCGCTTCATAGCACGCGTTTGCGGTCCTTTGTCAACACATTTTCTGAACAGGAGGGGCCACCGCAAACGAAAAACCCACGCTCGGGGGATCTCGTCCGCCTCAGGAAATTAAGCTCCGAATCTCCAAGCCACGCTTGGACACGGCCGTGGGCTCGATCCGTATTCTGTTCTTTGGAAACAATTGGAGAATTGGCCCCGCGCCCAGCACGGGAGCCACACCAACGTGCAAGCCTCGCACGCGTTCACCTGCACGCGTGCGCAACCGACGCGGCGCCATCCAAAAAGATCAGGAGGAAATGCAACAGGGCTGCGAAGGAGAATCTCGCATGGATGGTCGTCGGGACGGCGGCCGCGCCACCAAATGCTCCAAAGGCTATTTCTGCCGATACTTCTGCGCGGCGACTTCCATTGCTTTCAAAATGTGGTTGGGGTCATGCTCGTGATAGAAAAACTTGTATTGGTCGCGTCCCGCATTGATCTCCTGATCGAGCACCCCTTGGGGGGAAAGGAAGAAGCTCCGCGGGACGTACGCCCCGTCGGGTTTGTACTGCTCGCTCAAGTCCCGACGTTTGTCGGCATCCACGCGAATCATCACGAAGTCACGTGCACGCTCGACGACCTTCGGGTCTTGGAACACGCGAGAGTAATTCGCACAGTGCGGGCACCATGTGGTGTAAAAAATGAGACATACTGGTTTGCCGCTCTTCTTCGCTTCCGCAAGCCCTTCCTCGTAACTTCGCCACTGGATTTTCGCGTCGTTCCAATCCTCCGCTCCAGCGCCCGCGGAGTTCCAGGCAGTCAGCAAAACCAGTGTTGCAAGTGCTCCGCGGATCATCCATCGTCGGCTATCTCCCATCGTCCTCCTCCTTCCACCGATTCCCCTGAATTACTTCTCCAACGCCGTGGCCTGGATTTGCTCGGCTTGCGCGCGGTCAGGCACATAGTCGCTGTGGCACACATGCTTGCCCTTGCGCACCGGAAGCGCTTGTGCCCGGTACTCTAAAATCGCCCGGCCCTCCTCGCTCACCCCTGGGCTCCGCTGGGCCTTGCGGGCAGGTTGAAACTCCGGATCTTTCCCACTGGCAAACAAGGCGATTTCTTTCGAAATGCGCATACTGCACCAGTCGTGCCCGCACATGGCACAAAAATCCGTATCCACCTCAAGATCCTCGTCGTGCAGAGCACGCGCGGTCTCGCCGTCGAACGCCAGTTCGAACTGTTTCGGCCAGTTCAGCGCCGCTCGCGCTTTCGACAAGTCATCGTCCCACTGCCGCACGCCCGGAATGCCCCTTGCGATATCTCCTGCGTGCGCCGCGATTTTGTAAGCGATACACCCGTCGCGAACGTCGCGCTCTCGTGGGAGACCAACATGTTCTTTGGGCGTCACGTAGCACAGCATGGCAGCGCCGGCCCGTGCAGCTTCAGTGGCTCCAATGGCACTCGTAATGTGGTCGTAACCGGGGAATACATCGGTCACGAGCGGCCCCAGCACGTAAAACGGCGCGTCGTCGCAGACGCGCTGTTGCAACTGCATGTTGAAAGCGATCTGGTCCAGCGGCACGTGGCCCGGCCCTTCTACCATTGCCTGCACGCCAGCCTCTCTTGCGCGATGAACGAGTTCTCCCAACGTGTGGAGTTCGGCGAGCTGCGCCGGGTCCGAGGCGTCAGCAACGCACCCTGGGCGTAGGCCATCGCCCAAGGAGTACGTAACATCGTACTCTCGCATGATGGCGCTGATCTCGTCGAACATCTCGTACATGGGATTTTGTTTGTTGTGGTAGAGCATCCATTTGGCGAGTATGGAGCCGCCGCGCGAAACGATCCCGGTGATCCGTGACCGGACCAGCGACAGGTGCTCTTTGAGCACGCCTGCGTGGATGGTGAAGTAATCCACTCCTTGCTGCGCCTGTCGCTCGATCTCGCGCAAGATGACGTCGTACGTAAGGTCTTCGATGTTGCGACCCACGATCATGCTGTAAATCGGTACCGTGCCAATCGGCACGGTGGAGTGATCGATGATTGCCTGGCGACAAGCCGCGAGATCACCACCTGTGGATAGGTCCATGACCGTATCCGCACCGTACTTCTGGGCCCAGCGAAGCTTTTGTACTTCTTGCTCGAGGCTGCTTTGCACCGGGGAAGCACCGATGTTGGCGTTGATTTTGGTCGTGATGCACCGGCCAATGCCGGTTGGGTCCAGCCGTTTCGGTGCGCGTTCGCCGCGCATATAGTTGGGGTCCTGAATGAGCTGCCAGCGTTGTGCAACCGTTTGGTTGACCCAGAATCGCGCATTGGGGCGAGCGCCAGGATGTCCCACCGGCTCTGTGGGGTAAGTCCGGGAGCTGCCATTGCTACCGGGCGGCAAGCCGCCGCTCCCCGCTAGGTGCCGTTTGTTGGCGGGAATCACCAAGCGTCCACGCGCAACCTCTTGTCGGATGAACTCCGGAGTCACATTCTCGCGAATGGCGACGCGCTCCATTTCTGGAGTAATGATTCCCTTCCGTGCTGCTTCGAGTTGGGTCATACTCGGAACTCCTTCGCGATTTCCTGTGGCACTCGCAACTTCGACAGGCGCCCGACTCGTACCCGGCGGTGCGCGCGAATGCGACTGTACGCGCCGCAACTTGCTGCCGCAAGGTACGCCGAGGGCTCATCGCCACCGGCGCCGCATCAACAAGGCGATCGGAACGAGCAGCCAGCACATACCCGCTCGGCGTGCGGGGCCGCTTCCCGGGGCTACCGCAGTACAACCTCCCGAGCCCCCTTTGGAGTTCGGTGGACGGCGCGTTCGTGTTGGCAGCGGCGTCGGTGTGTCCGGGGGCAGCGGCGTACCCGGACCGACAGTAGGCGTCGCTGTTGCGGGGGGAGCCGTAGCCCTGCTGACATTTCGCAACACCGTCACCGAACTGGCTTCTGCATTCACAGTAACCACCTCGGGTAGCCCACCAGTGGCGTCAGACACGACATTCAAATTTGCCACCGCGACATCGACCGGGCCACGTCCAACCGCAAACGGAAACTGTGCAAAGCGTCCGCTGCCGTCTCCCGACCAAACGGTAACCGTGCTCTGGTCCGACTGCGCCGCCACCAAATCTGCAACACCATTCCCATTGAGGTCCGCAGAGGCAAGTCCATTCGTGTCGGGGGGAACTCCCTCCTCGGTCGCCTGAGTAAAGGCTCCCGTGCCGTCTCCTCGCAATAGGTACAAGCGGCCGGCTCCGGAACTGAGCGCGGCAACGTCGGGAAAACCGTCGACAATAAAGTCATCCACAACTAGGTGAGATGGCGCCGTTGGCACCGTCGTACTTCCGACGAACGCAAACTCGCCGCCTCCGAGTCCCGCAAAGACAGCCACGGCGGCGGGGTCGGCCGTGCCGACAAGCAAGTCCACATTGCCGTCGCCCACCACCTCGCCAAGAGTCATGGTCGTCGGGATCCCGGGAATGTCGAACGACCGCGGTGGGTCGAAGGTTGCGCCAGCGCTACGCAAAACCAACACACGCCTCGAGCCCGGCTGCAATGCCAGCAAATCCGCCTTTCCGTCGAAATCCAGGTCGCGCGCTTGCAGTGCAATGACCGGCTCCTCGACGCCTACCGTTCTTGCCAAGCCAAATCCGCTTACGCTGTTCGGCAAGATGGTGATCCGCGAGTCCTCCGGTCGGGCAAGAGCAAGGTCCACAAATCCGTCGCCATCGAAGTCTCCCGCGGCCACCCACGCTGCATTTGCCAGACCCGCAAAATCTTTCCGCGGCCGGAGGCTGCCCCGCCCGTTCCCACTCAGGAGCGAAACCGTCCCATCTCCCTGGTTCACCGTAACCAGATCAAGCCAGCCGTCGCGGTCGAAATCCGCAATGGCAAAAGCAACCGGTCGTAAGGAGGTCCCGAACGACACTGCGGCCACGAAGGAGCCACCCCCCTGCCCGCGAACGACGCTGACCGATCCGCTGCCATGGTTTGCTGTGGCAAAATCCACGGCTCCACTCTGGTCTTCATCGAAGTTGCCTACAGCAAACCCCACTGGATCCGCACCGACGACCAACCGCGACGAGAGCCCGAACCTCCCATCGCCAACACCTTCAAGTACCGCCACGTCGTTGCTGCCGCGTTGCAGCACGAGCACGTCTGCTCGACCGTCACCGGTGGCAACCTGGCCTGGGCTCCGGTCGTCCACGACGCGCAGCGCAATCGGATCCGGGCCTAGAGGCATCGCGAAAACGCGTGTAAACGCACGCCGGCCGTCATTGCGCAGCACGACCAGCTCCCCGGGTTCGCGCGCGGCCAACAAGTCGGGCAAGCCGTCGCCGTTCACGTCGCCTAAGGCAACGGCGCTTACGAGCGGGCCCACAGGGACCGTGGCAAAGGTCGAAAAGACACGGCCTCCACCCTGGCGCAAAACAGTCACGGTGCCCGCTCCCCGGTTGGCCACGACCAGGTCGGCAAGGCCGTTCGTGTCAAAGTCACCCGTTGCAAGACGATTGGGCTCTGCACCCACTGGAAGCGAGTCGACCACCGCGAGTTCAGGCCCTGGGTCGACGCGCAACAGGACCACACGGTTGGATGCGGCATCCGCAACGGCAACGAATACGTCGGCCGCGACGATCGCGCGCAAGTCGCCGCCAACTTCCGCACTGGCTTCCGAACCAAACGTCCCGTCGCCACGGCCAAATGCCACGAACACCGTTCCGCTGTCGCGATCGAACGTGGCCACATCCAACGTGCCGTCACCATCGAGATCAGCGAGGGCCAAGTCCTGCGGCTTTCCACTTAGACCCGAAAGCCCCCGCAGCTGAAACGCACCCGTACCCCGCCCTTCAAGCCACCGCACCGCACCTGCATCGGCATCGGCGACGACCAGGTCCGTCGCAATGCTGCCCCTCGCCGTGTCCACATTGCCCGCGGCGATGCCCACCACGTCTCGGCCGACGCCGTTGATTTGGACCGCACTGCGAAATGCCACGGTAGCGCCGAACGGGTTCGCCGTGGCTGAGGGCGTCACGGTTGCGGTTGCAGTCGGCCTAGTTTCCCTTGGCGTCAGGGTCGCCGGCGTTTCTACCGGAGTGCCCGGAGTGACCGATCCGGGAGCCCGTGTGGGAGTCGGTGTGGGCGAAGCTAAAGTACCACGTACCGACGGGGTCGGAGTCAGCGTCGCGCGTACCGTGCCCCGTGGGGTGCGGGTCCAGGTGGGCGTTCGAGTTGGCCGGGGGGTGGCAGCGTCTGCCGCTGCAATGAGCCAGGAACAACAAGCTGCCCAAATGACAAACCCAACTGCTGCGCAGTGCGCTGCAGTTGTTCCGTAGCGATCGCGTTTCCCTGCGCCGGCGTTCACCTGGCTATGCTTGCGCCAGCGCACAACGAATTGCAACCGCGATGTTCCTGCCCCTGCTTACGCCTCTTTGCCTGCGGGCTGCTGCGGCGCAAATGCACGCTCCAACAAGGCCCGCAACTCTCCGCTCGCATGCAGTTCCCGGATAATATCGCAGCCGCCAATGAACTCGCCGTTGATGTAAATCTGGGGAATCGTTGGCCAATTCGAAAACTGCTTGATCGCCTCGCGCTTCTCCGGGTCCTCCAACACATCCACGTGGGCAAACGGGTATCCGTACTGCTTCAAGCACTCCACGGCAGCAGCCGAGAAGCCACACATGGGGAACGTCGGCGTACCCTTCATGTAAATGATCACTTTGTTTTTCGCGATTTCCTCGCGGATTTCTGCAAACACGTCGCGGCCCATAGCGGGTCCTCCCTCTCGAACTTCTTAGTCTCGCGCTGCCGAGGTGGCAGCAGGCTGCGCGGCGCCCGAGCGCCGTTCCCACTCTTCGGGCGTGTAGGCGCCAATGGACAAGGCATGGATGCGATCGCGCATCGCATCACCCAGCGTCGCGTACACCATCTGGTGCCGCTGGACCAACGTTTTTCCTGCGAACTGTGGCGCCACGATTGTGGCACGGAAGTGGTTCCCGTCGCCAACTTCGTCCACAACTTCGACTTCGGCGCCGGGCAAACCAGCAGCGATCAACCGTTGGATTTCTTTGGGATCCATGAGGTCCTCTCCTAGCAGCTTCCTATTGACCCTCAACGCCAGTCTGGCCAAGAGGCAGCAGTCAACCAAAACGCGGGCACGGCAGGGGTCTCCGATAGTGGGCAAACTTCGCCGCCCTAAAAGGCCGCGCACGCGTCGCCGCGACAAAAGACTCGTTGCCGCTCACACGGTACCAGTTGCCGCGCGAGTTGCTTCGAAGCTCGACTGCTTCCCTTCGAATGGGCTTGCCGCAAGTTCGCTGGCAATTTGTTCCCGTGTCGCCGCCATGAGGCTTTCTACCGACTCGTGCGCCGGGTGCTCTACAGGAAGAGGCACCCCAAAACGCACCTCGATCGTACGTCCGGGGTTCAGGCGCCACCAGGGCACGCGCGCAAGTGCAGCGTAGCTTCCGCAAATCGCAGTGGGCAGCACCGGGAGCGCGTGATCGATGGCGAAGTGAAACGCACCCTTTTTAAACGGCAGCAGCTCTCCAGTACGGCTGCGGGTGCCTTCGACGAAAAAGATGATCTGTCCGCGAATTTTGCGCATCGCGGCCTCGGCGATCGCGCGGATTGCACCTACGCGGTCCTTCCGGTCGATGACAATCTGCCCCGAGGGGCGCAGCGCCCAACCGATGATCGGCCACTTTGTAAGTTCCCGCTTGGCGACGAAACGAAACGGGATCGGCACGACGCGCACCAGAGCGAGAATGTCAAAGATGCTTGCGTGATTGGCGCAAATCACGTGCGTGCGGCTCCAATCGATGGGTGCCGCGTGACGCACGCGCAAGCGAATTCCAGCAATGGCAAGCAAAACGCCGGTCCACAGGCGCTGCGCCACCCAGCAAGCAAAGTACGTGTTTCGGGCAATTGCTCGATCCAACCCCTCCGATGCCCCTAGCCGGTGTTGCAGCCATCCCCACGCGTAACGCGAATACACCACCAGCAACACAGGAATGCCCAGAATCGCGGTCCACGCGCTCGCCAAAATTACCCGAACGATGTTCAAAACTACCGTCACCGTGCTTCCTCCGAACGTTCGTAACGCCAGCCCGATTCGAGCATCCACAAGCGGTGCCGCGGCCCCGGCCGGTTCAAGTCGCCGTTTCCGTAGGCCACGTCCCCGTGATACACGGTGCACGCGCCGCCATCGACGAAGTACAACTCTGGTTGGAAGCATTCCACCTTTTGACTCCGCGCCAAATGCAGGACCTCGGCCACGGTCTGGCAAGGGGACAACTGCGTGAGGGTGACAAACGTTGGAGCTGGCAGCTCGATTTCGCCACGATGGTGTGCAGCCAATGCATCCGCGGCGCGGAACCAGCGGTGTTCCGAGATCTCGCTACCGTCGGTTTCGACCTGGCAGGCAGCAACGGGGGCGACGAAGAACCACGTGTCGAACCGTTTCGGCACGTTGACCGGCGTGATCCAACGAGAGAACAGCACTAGCTCGTTTGGCTCGACGTCCACCCCGGCCTCCTCGCGTGCTTCGCGAACGGCAGCGTAGCGGGCTGCTGCAACCGGGTCGTCGCTCGCAGCGGCGGCAAAATCCGCAGCGTCCACGCGGCCTCCTGGAAAGACCCAAGCTCCACCATGGAAGTCTAGCCGCGCGCTCCGGTGCACCATCAATATCTCGTATCCCGAGGGGCAGTCTCGGACCAAAATCACCGTGGCCGCTGGCCGCGCCGGCACCGCTTCCATGGTTCTCTCCTACGCCGAATGTTCCCCAACGCGCAAGGCAGCCACCCGGCGCTTCACGAGCGCGGCAACCCTAACATCCGCTGGGCTATGATGTTCAACTGGATTTCCGATGTTCCGCCGGAAATCGTCACCGAGCGACTGTAAAGGAACGCGCTTTGCCAGCGTCCTCCATCCCACGCCAAAGGGTCGCCGACGTAAAGCTGGGACCATGGTCCCTGGATGGCCATCGCAGTCTCGTACAACTGCTGGGACAACCGATTCCAGAATTCCTTTTTCAAGCTAGTTTCTGGGCCGGGCGCTTCACCTCGTTCGAGACGCACCATGGTGTCGTAGTTGTGCAACCGCAAGATTTCTACGCGAATGAACGCATCGACCACCGCTTGCCGGAGCACCGGATGAACTGGTTCACCTCGGCGTTGCCGCTGGCGTAGCAGGGCAAGCAGCCGATCCACGGCAATCTTGTGCTTGACCTGCTCTTTGAACAAGTAACCCGTGCCGCGTTCGTGGGCCAGCGTGTGCATTGCAATCCGCCACCCTTGGTTTTCCTCGCCAATCAAGTTTTCCCTTGGGACGAACACGGCATCCAAAAAAACCTCGTTGAACTCCGCCCCCCCGGTCATTTGCCGCAGCGGCCGCACGGTGATTCCGGGAGCTTCCATGTCCACAATGAAATACGAAATGCCTTCGTGCTTGGGCACGGTGGGATCGGTTCGAGCCAAGCAAATTGCCCAACGGGAAACCTGCGCGTAGCTGGTCCACACCTTCTGACCCGTCAACCGGTACCCGTCGCCATCGCGCTCCGCGCGTGTACGCAGACCGGCCAAATCAGAGCCAGCCTGCGGTTCGCTGAACAACTGACACCAGATTTCTTCCGCGGACAGAATTTTCGGGAGGTACCGCCGCTTTTGCTCTTCCGTACCAAAGCGAATCAAGGTCGGGCCCACGTTGTGCACCCCAACTTTGTTGATCAGTTCCGGGGCTTGCGCGCGTGCAGTTTCTTCGTTGAAAATCACCTGCTCGATCATTCCGAGACCTGCACCGCCGTACTCCTTGGGCCAAAGGATCCCCGCAAAACCGGCGGCGTGAAGCTTCGCTTGCCACTCGCGCAAAAAGGCCACTTCGTCCTCGAACCGCTCGAACGCCGGCTGGGCACCAGTTCCCCAGCCGGGCGGCAGGTTTTCCTGCAGCCACGAGCGCAAGCGCGCACGAAAGGCTTCATGCTCTGGTTTGAATCGCAACTCCATCGGGCCGACTCTTGGCGCCGTGTATCGCGAGGGGGAGGATGCGGCAAGGGGTTCTTGCAACCGATTGCGGTAGCGGGTGAGAATGCGCCCCCGGAGTGCAAGGAAGGCACGGGAGGACTACTGCCATGGAGCAAGCCCGACTGTACATCGATGGCCGCTGGAAAGACCCCAGCGGGGGCCATTTCCCGGTGATCAATCCAGCGACAGAAGAAACCGTCGCCCTCGCTCCGAACGCGACGGCGGTAGACCTCGAGCAAGCGATTGCCGCAGCGCGGCGCGCGTTCGACGAGGGGCCTTGGCGCCGGACGACTCCGCGAGATCGCGCCAAAATCCTCTGGCAACTCGTGCAGCGCTTGGAGCAGCGTAAAGAGGAACTCCGGAGCTTGCTGATCCAAATGGGGGGCGCAGCGTGGATCACCCATCCGATCCAACTCGAGACACCGCTTGCCCTTCTCGCCCAGTATGCCGAGTGGGCGGAACGTTTTTCGTTCGAAGAGATGCTGCCGCCCGTTGCGAGCCTAGGCCCAACAGGGAACCAAATGAGCCACGCGATGGCTTACTACCAACCCGTCGGCGTGTGCGGCTTGATCCCCACCTGGAACTTTCCGCTCTACGTCAGCGTGCAGAAAATTGGCCCCGCGCTGGCAGCTGGGTGTACCATGGTGGTCAAGCCCTCTCCCTACGCGCCGCTCATCGACCTGGCGATCGCACAGTCGTTGGAGGAGTGCGACCTCCCTGCGGGAGTTTTCAACGTGGTCACTGGGGAAAGCCCGGAACTCGGGGCGCAGCTTGTTGCGCACCCGCTAGTGGACAAGGTGAGCTATACAGGGAGCGCGGCTACCGGAAAGCGGATCATGGCTGCCGCTGCCCCGACCTTGAAGCGAGTACACCTCGAACTGGGAGGCAAATCGGCGGCGATTTTTCTCCCCGATGCCAACTTCGACGCTTACGCCATGTACGCCCTGACGCCCGCATTTTTCCATGCCGGGCAAGGCTGTGCGATGTGCACTCGCGTGTTGGTCCAGCGCTCCCAGCAAGAAGCGTTGCTGGAACGCCTGCAAACATACCTGCAGGCTATGGTGCAAATGGGCAACCCAGCGGAACCCAGTGTCACGATGGGGCCGGTCATACGCGCCGAACGCCGAGCGCAAATCGAACAGTACATCGAGCTCGGTATTCGCGAGGGAGCACGACTGGTCGTTGGCGGCAAACGTCCGCAACAATTTGCGCGTGGGTACTTTCTCGAGCCCACGATTTTTGCCGACGTGCGGAACGAAATGCGAATTGCTCGCGAGGAGATCTTCGGGCCCGTGTTATCGGTCATCCCGTACGACGACGAAGACGATGCGATTCGCATCGCGAACGACTCGGAATACGGCCTCGGTGGCGCCATTTATTCGGCCGATACACCAAAGGCCATCGAACTTGCCAAGCGGATCCGCACCGGAACGGTGAACATCAACGGGGCGGTGAACCTGCTGCACACACCCTTTGGGGGCTTCAAACAAAGCGGCATTGGTCGTGAAGGGAGTAAGTGGGGTTTGCTCGAATACTGCGAGGTGCAAGCAATCGCCTGGCGATAACAGCCACTTGCAGCCGCTGGCGTTGCAGCGAGTAGACGCGTATCAGTGACCCCACTCCGCCCCTAGGGTGATTGGCGATGCACGCACAAGAGCATGAGGTTTTTTCTGCTGACGAGAGAGCGATCCTGGCACCGTACTTTACCAACCTCGACCGTCCGGTGTTCGCCCTCCGGAACTTACCTGAGGTTGTCAAAGGCGCTTTGTTTGCCCGCTATTCTCGCTCGCCCAAGTCGGTCCGCCGCCTTTTCCTCGAGGAATTTCTCGATCGTACCGAAGGCACGCCGGGCGTCGAGGTCGGGGTCGAGCGCGCCGAACGTTTGTACGAGCGCGTATTCGACGAGTATGGCGACGACTCGGTTGCCCAGCTCGGTGGGGTTCATGTGGCCTGCGAAGGGGTGTCGAACGTGCTCACCAAGGTACTGGAGTGGGGACGTTTGATGGCCTACCTCGAGCAATCCACCCGCTACATTCCGTACGACACAAAGGTCGGTGGTCGTTGGCGCTATGTGGTCCCCCCGGAACTTGAAGAACATCCCTTGCGCGCCAGCTACGAGGAGACCCTCGACCACTTGTTTACCACGTACACGGAGTGGCTTCCGCGACTCGAGAACTACTTTGCGCAACGCTTCCCGCGGGAACCAGGCGATCCTGAGGCCGCGTATCGTCGCAGTATCCGCGCGAAGGCGCTGGACACTTTACGCGGTTTGCTCCCGGCCGCCACGCAAGCCAACGTCGGGCTCTTCGGCACCGCGCAAGCTTACGAGCTCTTGCTGCTTCGGATGCGCGCGCACCCCCTGGGCGAAGCGCGGCGTTGCGCCGACTGGATGTTGGCCGAACTTCGCAAGGTCATCCCGGCGTTTCTTCGCCGCGTGGATCGTCCGGACCGAGGGGAGCAGTGGAGCGCCTATCTCCGCGCGACCCGAGAGGCTACGCGCAAGATCACGCGCGCGTTTACGGGCAACGCCACCGTCGAGCCGCGACCGGAGGTCGTGCTCACCGATTTCGACCCCGACGGCGAAACCAAGGTTGTTGCAGCAGCCTTGTACGCAAGCAGCCACCTTCCCGACGACGAGCTTCTCGCCCTAGCGCGTCGCATGACGGCGGAGGAACGCGAGCAGGTGCTGCGCGCATACGTTGGAGAGCGGCAAAACCGCCGCCACAAGCCGGGACGAGCGTTCGAGCGTACCTTTTATCGATTCGACGTTCTCACCGATTATGGCGCTTTCCGCGACTTGCAGCGCCACCGCATGCTCACCATCGAGTGGCAGCCGTTCTCCCCCGACCATGGATACGAGGTGCCGGAAGCAGTAAACGACGCTGGCGCCGCTGCTGACTGGCGCCTTGCCATGGAGCGTTCGGCAGCATTGTACGAGCGGTTGTGCCGAGCCGGACTCGAAGAGGTAGCTCCGTATGCGCTGTGCTTCGCCTTTCGCATCCGTTTTTACATGCAGATGAATGCTCGCGAGGCCATGCACGTGCTCGAACTACGCACCTCGCCTCAAGGTCACCCTGTGTATCGTCGCGTTTGCCAACAAATGCACCGTTTGATCGCCGAGGTTGCCGGACATCGTGCGATCGCGGAAGCCATGAAATTCGTGAACTACGAGTCCGTGGACTTGGAGCGCCTTGGCGCAGAGCGCGCGCGGGAACTTCGACAGCAGGAGCGCCCGGCACCGTCGCGCTGAGTGGGTCCGCCGTCTGCTATACACTCGACCGCAATGACCTGCCTGTCCGTAAACGTCAACAAAATCGCTACGCTGCGGAACACCCGCAATATCGGCATCCCGAGCGTGGTTCGGTTCGCCCAAATTGCTCTCGACGCCGGCGCCCATGGGATCACGATTCACCCGCGGCCGGACGAGCGCCACATCCGCCGAAGCGATGTGGAAGAGATTGCCCAACTCTTGTCTCGTTATCCCGACCGCGAGCTAAACATCGAAGGGAACCCCTACCATGGCCTTCGCGACCACTGTGCGCTCGCCAAGCCAGCGCAAGCCACATTGGTTCCCGACGAGGTTGCCGCGCTGACCAGCGACCACGGCTGGCCGCTGACGACCATGTCGTCGACAGCGAAAACTCAGCTTCGCGCGGCCATTGCAGAACTCAAGGCACTGGGATGCCGGGTGAGTTTGTTCGTCGACCCGCTCCCTGACGTGGTGCGGGAGGCGAAGGCCCTGGGTGCGGACCGCATCGAGCTTTACACCGAGCCCTATGCCCGTGCCTTTGCAGCGGGCCAAGCCGAACCCGAACTCCACCGCTACCGAGAAGCCGCCCTCGTCGCGCACGAGCTTGGGTTGGAGGTCAATGCTGGGCACGACCTCAATCGCGACAATCTCGGTCCGTTCCTGGCCTCGGTTCCGTTTGTGGCTGAAGTGTCCATCGGGCATGCCCTCGTTGCCGACGCACTCGAGTTCGGCATGGCAGACACCGTGCGGCGTTACTTGGCCATTTGTGCGAGCTTTTCAGCCTCTTCGTGAGCGACTGGTTCGTCGACTGCCTGGAACAAGAGGCCACTCAGGAGCTTGGGGTAAAAGTACGTCGATTTTTGCGGCATGACTTGACCTGCCCGGCAAACCGCCAAGATATCCGACATTCGGGGCGGGCGCATGAAAAACACCGCCGCGGCTCCTTTCCGTAACGCCTCCAATGCTTCCGAGTCACTGTGGGTGTACCACAATTGACCCGAGCGAGCGGCTTCATCAGGAACAATGTTCGCTAAGCCCTGAAGAACGACGCGGTCTAGCAGCGTCACATCGAGCGCGCGGACCGATGGATCCGCATCCCCTGCGAAGCGCTCCAGCGCCGACTCGTCGCGCAAAAATGCCAAAGCAAGTTCCCCTGTCCCTCGCCACCCAACGCCGAGACAGTGCCGGCCGGCCCCTTTGTCGAGGGCTGCGAAAAAGCCACCGGCGTTCTCTAGCGGATACCGCTGCAACTCGAACCACTGTTCAAGAGACTGCACGAACGCATCCAACCGAGCGTATTCCTGCAAGACTCGGTGCGTTGGCAACACGACCAATCCGCTGTCATCCATGCTGGTGAGGTACCCGAGCACGAAGCGGTGCCCTGCTTCGGGGGCGTTGTCGCCGGCTCGAAGTCGCTCTTCCGAATACGCCAACGCGGTTTCGTAACGATGGTGGCCGTCCGCGATGATCAGCTCTACGGGAGCAAGCTCTTCGCACACAAAGCGGCGCAAGCGCGGGCTGCGTACGAACCACACGCGGTGTTCCGTCTGCAAAGCGTCGTGAAACACCAGATCCGGCTTGCGTTGATCGCTCCACGCACCCAATTCGCGCAGCACGCTTTCGCGGTCCGGGTACAAGAAAAAAACCGGGCTCAAGTTTGCCCCGCATGCACGAAGTAGCCGCAGGCGATCCTCCTTTGGCGCGGAAAACGTGCGTTCGTGAGGCCGGATGATGCCAGCGGCAAACGGCTCGAGGCGCACGGCTGCATAAAAACCGGCGCGCTCGCGCCATTCGCCGTCCACCCGAAAACGCTCGCGGGTAAACACGAGGCAGGGTTCCGGTTCCTGCACGATGTAGCGTTCCTCTCTCCACTCCCGCCAAAGCCGAGCCGCCGTGGTATACGGATCCTCCTCAGCACTGAGGATGAGTCGGACCACGTTGAGGGGGTGGCGCTCGTAGAGCGCTTGCTGCTCCGCGCGGCCAATGACGTCGTACGGAGGAGCTACGAGCGGCGCCAAGTCCGGAAACAGTGCGGGGTTGTAGCGGTAGGGTCGGAACGAACGCAATGTGGCCATGAACAGCTTCTCCTATGGATTCGACTCGTTGGGTTGGAGTGGTATTACGGGCAGTCCACTGACAGCCTGTATCGCAGCAGCGGGAATTGTTCCCTCGCGGATCAGACGTAAAGAGTCGCCGACCACTTCCAGCACCGTGGAAGCCGGTTCGCCTGCGGTCGGTCCCCAGTCGACGTAGTACGCAACCGCATCGCCAAAGTACTCCTGCGCCGCGGCAACCGTGCTCGGGGGCCGTGCACCAGCAGGATTCGCACTGGGAGCTGTCAGCGGTTCATTCAGAAGAGCTACCAACCCGTTGGCCACCGGATGGGAACTCACCCGCACGCCAATGCTGCCACGGCCGCCAGTGAGGATTTCAGGAACGTCTCGCCGGGCTGGCAGGGCGAGGGTCAGCGGCCCCGGCCAAAACCGTTCCATCAGTCGCTCGGCCGCAGGCGATACCTCCTCTACGAGCCTGTCGAGCATCTCCGTGTTGGCAACCAACACACTCACAGGTTTCCCTGGCGCGCGCACTTTCAGGCGCACCAGCAACTCGAGGGCGCTTTGGTCGAAGGCGCGAACCCCCAAGGCGTACAGCGTTTCGGTTGGGTAGACGACAGCGAAAGAATTTCGAAGCGCTTCGAGCGCGGCCGTGATCGTGCCAGCAAATCCTGAAGCCGACGCCGAGGGCAGCCGTTGCGGATGTCCCATGGGTGGTCTCTTTCCATCACTCGGCGCGGCTTCGCGCCAATGCCCGCCGGCCGATATCCTTCCGGTAATGCATGCCTTCGAAGTGAATGTTGCGCACAGCGGCGTACGCTCGCTCCACTGCGTCACCGACATCCCTCCCGAGCGCTGTGACACCGAGGACCCGCCCACCATTGGTCACGTATTGGTTTTGGCGCCGAGCGGTCCCCGCGTGAAACACCATCACGTCCGCAAGCTCACGGACCTTCTCCAGCCCGGTGATCACTCTGCCTTTTTCCACCGCTCCCGGGTAGCCGGCAGCTGCGAGCACCACGCACGCGGCAGCACGCTCATCCCACACCGGACGCACCTGGTCGAGGGTTCCTTGCACGCAAGCCTCGAGCAGGTCCACGAGATCGCTTTGTAACCGCATCATCAAAGGCTGGCATTCGGGATCCCCAAACCGCGCGTTGAACTCGAGGACCTTCGGACCTTGTTTCGTCAGCATGAGCCCAGCGTAGATCACGCCTCGGTAATCGATTTTGTTTGCTCGCAAAGCCTGAATCGTGGGCAAGACGATTTCCGCCATGACCCGTGCATGCAGTTCCGGCGTGAGTACGGGTGCGGGAGAATAGGCACCCATCCCGCCCGTGTTCGGACCGAGGTCGCCGTCCAGCAGCCGCTTATGGTCCTGAGAAGACGGGAAGGGAAGCACAGCGACACCATCCGTGAGCACGATGAACGAGACTTCTTCGCCCTCGAGAAATTCCTCGATCACGACCCGCGAGCCAGCGTCGCCGAACAGTTTCGCTACCAGGATCTCGTCGATCGCTTGCTCGGCCTCGTGAAGGTCCTGGCAAACGATCACCCCTTTGCCGGCTGCGAGTCCATCCGCCTTGACCACCACCGGCGGACCGACTTCGGCCACGTAACGTTTCGCTTCGTCCGGATTGTCGAAGACGCTGAAGTACCCAGTGGGAATGTTCCAACGCCGCATCAACTCCTTGGCAAACGCTTTACTCGCTTCGAGTTGCGCCCCTTGGCGTGTGGGACCAAACACTCGAAGCCCAGCATTTTGAAATTCGTCGGCAATCCCCAAGGTCAAGGGTAACTCCGGCCCGACAACCGTGAGGTCGATCGATTGCTCGCGGGCGAAGCGCAACAGTCCAGAAACGTCGTCGGGCGCAAGCGGTACCACTTCTGCAACTTCGGCAATCCCCGCGTTTCCCGGCGCACAGTATACCTTTGCCACTTTGGGTGATTGGCGAATTTTCCAGGCCAACGCGTGTTCGCGTCCCCCGCCTCCCACGATCAAGATTCGCATGTGTGCCTCACTGTTGGGCATTCCGAATACTTTCAGTGGCGGAAGTGACGCACACCGGTAAACACCATCGCCAAGCCCAACCGATCGGCAGCGGCGATGACCTCCTCGTCCCGCACACTGCCTCCGGGCTGCACGACCGCACGAATGCCGGCCTCGGCCGCAACCTCCACGCCGTCTGGGAAGGGGAAGAAGGCGTCGCTCGCCAACACGGAGCCGCGTAAGTCGATGCCGACACGTCCGGCTTTCGCACGCGCTGCATGCACTGGATCTACGCGCGATGTGGCCCCGCCTCCAATTGCCAGCGTGCCCTGGGCGTTGCAGAAGACGATCGCATTGGACTTTACGTGCTTGACTACTTTTAGCCCAAACGCCATCGCGGCGTACTCTTCCTCCGTTGGCGCACGGCGCGTGACCACCCGGCCCGCACGCGGGTCTTCCATGGCACGGTCCCGCTCCTGCACGAGCACGCCCCCAAACACGCTCCGCAAATCCCACTCGCTTTGAGGAGTGGCGTCCACGTTCCAACGCATCAAACGCCGATTCTTCTTGCGGCGTAAGAATTCGAGCGCCTCGGGTGCAAAATCAGGCGCAATCAGGACCTCGGTAAAAATCTCGTCTACTTCGCGGGCAAGCGCGAGCGACCAGGGACGATTGCTGATCAAAATTCCGCCAAAGGGCGACTCCGGGTCGGTGGCAAAAGCACGCCGGTACGCTTCCACATCCGTGGCGCCTAACCCGACGCCACACGGTGTGTTGTGCTTGAGAATCGCGACGCAGGCATCGCGAGCGTCGACAAATTCCAACATCAAGGCAAGTGCCGAGTGGATGTCGACGATGTTGTTGTAAGAGAGCTCCTTGCCGTGCAGTTGTTGGACAACATCGAGGAAGCGACCGTACAAGGCCGCACTCTGATGAGGATTTTCCCCATACCGAAGTTCTTGCGCCTGGGGTTGGGTCAAATGAAACGTCAACGGGAAGCGCCGCCGTTGGCCGTCGGACCATGACCCAAGGTAGGTTGCAATCGCTCCGTCGTAGCGAGCGGTCAGCGCAAACGCTTTTTGCGCTAGACGCCGGTTGGTTTCTCTCGAGACTTCGCCTCGGGACCGTAGTTCCTCCAGCACGACTTCGTAGTCGGCTGGGTCCACCACGACAGTGACGGCGTCGTGGTTTTTCGCCGCCGAGCGGATCATCGAAGGTCCGCCAATGTCGATGTTTTCGACGGCGTCTTCCCAGGTGCAGTCGGGGCGCGCAACGGTGGCTTCGAATGGGTACAAGTTCACGGCCACGAGATCGATTCGGCCAATGCCAAGCTGGCGAAGCTGTTCCAGATGCTCCGGCACGTCGCGCCTTGCCAAGATGCCGCCATGGATCTTCGGATGCAGGGTTTTCACGCGGCCGTCGAGAATCTCGGGCGAGCCCGTGTAGTCACTGACTTGGATCACCGGAATTCCGTTTGCTGCAAGTTCCTTGGCTGTCCCTCCCGTTGACAGGATTTCCACCCCGAGGGCCGCCAAGCCCCGAGCGAACTCGACCACTCCACGCTTGTCGCTCACGCTAATCAAAGCGCGCTCGATCTTTGCCATGTTCCTACCTCTTTCCAGAGTGCTTCTGGGTTTGTGGCGTCTGCTTCCGACCGTGAGTGTGTTGTCAGTTCCATTTCCGCCAAGCAACGCTTCACCCTTCGGCCCAACCGTGTGAGAAGTTCGTATGGAATTGCATCGGCACAGCGGGCAACTTCCTCCACCGGCAGGCAGCGTTCGCCGGCTGGGCCCCAAAGAACCGCTCGGTCACCGACCTTGACGGCAGGCAGCTCGGTTACGTCTACCAACGTAACGTCCATGCAAACCCGACCGATCACGGGGACCTTGCAACCACGAAGCAAGACGGCACCGGAGTTCGAAAGGCGCCGGTCGTAGCCGTCGGCGTAGCCAATCCCCAATACCGCCACGCGGGTCGGACGTTGGGTAATAAACGTTTGGCCGTAACCAACCGGTCGCCCAGCAGGCAGTTCGCGCACCTGTAACACGGGTGCGGTCAGTTGCATCGCAGGCCGGAACTGTTCTGTACCCAAACCGGGACCAGGGGGCACGCCGTAGAGAAGCAAGCCGGGCCGGACCATGTCGAAGTGGCTCTCGGCAAGCGTCCAAGTCGCGGCGCTGTTGGCCAAATGCGCGATCACGCGCGGCCAACGCTGGCGCACCAGAGCCACCGCCTGGCGGAACGTTTCCACTTGGCTCCGGCAAAAGTCCGAGTCAACCGCCTCTGCCCGAGCAAAATGAGAGAAGACACCGCCCACGGAAACGGCTGCCGAATTGGCCATGGCATCAAGAAGCGCTGGAAGTTGATGCAGATCGACCCCAAACCGCCCCATGCCCGTGTCGACTTTCAGGTGCACGGGAAGTGGCCCCGATAGGCGCAACGACTCGATCTCGTGCAAATGGTCCATGTCCAACAACGCAACGGCCAATTCGAGTTCCGCCGCCGCAAACAGGTCCTTTCCATGCACGCCCGAGAGCACGAGCACCGGGTGGCGAATCCCGGCCGCCCGGAGTTCCGCAGCTTCATCGACGGTCGCCACGCCGAACCAATCCGCCCCCGCTGCTGCGAGTTGGGTCGCAACCAACACAGCACCGTGCCCGTAACCGTCGGCTTTTACCACAGCCAGCAAGCGCGTTTCGCGTGGCAAGCGGCTGCGCAACAGCGCAAGGTTGTGCCGCAACGCCGAAGGGTCCACTGCGGCACAAGCGGTGCGTACATCCGACGGAGCAATCATGGGAAGTTCGCAGTGCGCGCCGTGATACCAGCGCCCCCGCACGTTGTAAAGGCAACGCGCGGCTTCTATCGTCGCGGCTGTGCGCATCCGACTCAACGGAGAATGGCAATCTGTGCGCGACGGCGTTACGGTTGCCGAGCTCCTTGCCGAACTCGGACTTGAGAACCGCAGAATCGCCGTCGAAGTCAATTGCCACGTCGTCCCGCGCCGGGACCATGCAGCGCATCGCCTGCGAGAGGGCGATGAGGTCGAAGTCGTGCATTTCGTCGGCGGAGGATGAATTCCATGAACGACTTGCTTCGAATTGCCGATAAAGAGTTCCACTCACGCCTCATCGTGGGCACAGGGAAGTACCGCGACTTCGAGGAGACCCGGCGCGCCATCGAGGCCTCTGGGGCGCAAATCGTGACCGTTGCCGTGCGCAGGGTCAACATTACCGACCGGAATCGGGAAAACTTGCTCGACTACCTGAACCCGGAGCGCTTTTGGATCCTCCCCAACACTGCCGGATGTTACACGGCAGAGGATGCCGTGCGCACTGCACGGCTGGCACGCGAGGCAGGCGTGGGCAACTGGGTCAAACTCGAGGTCATTGGCGACGAGAAGACCCTTTTCCCCGACGTACCGGCGACCATCGAAGCTGCGCGGATCTTAGTTCGCGAAGGCTTCGCTGTCCTGCCGTACATCAACGACGATCCCGTCGCAGCCAAGAAGCTCGAGGAAATTGGTTGCGTGGCTGTCATGCCACTAGCCGCTCCCATTGGCTCGGGGTTGGGAATTCGCAACCCGTACAACTTGCTTATTATCTTGGAGCAAAGTCGTGTCCCGGTCATCGTCGATGCTGGCGTCGGCACCGCTTCCGATGCCGCCGTTGCAATGGAACTTGGCTGCGACGCCGTACTGATGAACACGGCCATCGCCGGGGCACAAAATCCGGTCCTGATGGCGGAAGCCATGCGCCTTGCCGTCGAGGCTGGGCGCAAAGCGTTTCTCGCGGGTCGGATTCCTCGCAAGCTGTATGCAAGCGCCTCGAGCCCGCTCGAAGGCGTGATTGGTCGCTAGCCCGCGTTCTGCCCACGATGGTCGCGAGCGCCTCACGCACGCGTGCGATCCCCCGAGTGTACTTGGTGACCGACCGCCACCAAACAAGAGGCCGGGGGCTGATCGAAACTGTCGAGGCTGCGGTCGAGGCAGGAGTGGATGCCGTGCAGCTTCGCGAAAAGGACCTATCGGTGCGCGAGCTATATGAACTAGCCTGTACGCTCCGCGAAGTTTGCCACCGGAACGGGGCGCTGCTCCTCGTCAACGACCACATCGACGTGGCGCACGCTGCTCGCGCCGATGGCGTTCACTTGCCCGTGCGTTCGTTCACCCCCGCGGAGGCGCGCCTTCTGCTTGGACCGGAAGCGATCGTTGGCTCCTCGTGCCACACGCTCGACGAAGCCCAGCGGGCGGCCCGCCTGGGTGCCGACTTTTTGGTCTTCGGGCCTGTGTTTCCGACGCCTTCGAAGGCTGCTTTTGGCCCTCCGGTCGGGCTCGAGGAGCTCGCTCGCGTTTGCGCTACTGTTTCCTGCCCGGTGTTGGCCATCGGCGGAGTAGGTACAGAGCAAGTTTCTGCGATTCGCGCTGCGGGGGCTGCGGGCATCGCGGTTGTGCGTGCAATCCTTTCAGCGCCTGACCCAAGTTCAGCAGCACGCGCCCTCGTAGCCGCGTGGTCTAGCGGGTGACACGCGTTTCGGTTGCGAGGTACCGAAAAACTGCGCGCCCCGGGTTGGGGTCCACCGTGCACCCGGCTCTTCCATGCGGCACATTCGCGTTTTGCGGCGATACGGGCGCGACCGAGACAACTGGTAGCCCCTTCGCTTGACTCACGCTTGCGGCCTTCCCTAGATGGACTCCCAAGAAGAGCGAGGAGGGTTACCGTGTCGGGAATGCTCGAAGGTCGTGTGGCGGTGGTCACTGGCGCCGGTCGCGGGATTGGCCGCGCGGTGGCGCTCGCGCTCGCCGAGGCGGGGGCCAAAGTGGTGGTCAATGACTATGGGGTCGACGTACACGGCCAGGCCCCAACGAGTGGGCCGGCATTTGACGTCGTCCAAGAAATTCAGGCTCGCGGAGGCACTGCCGTCGCAAATACGGACTCGGTTGCCACTTGGAGCGGTAGCGAGCGAATCATCCGCACGGCGCTCGACCAGTTCGGGCGCATCGACATTTTGGTCACTTGCGCAGGGATTTTGCGCGACCGGATGATTTTCAACATGAGCGAGGAAGAGTTCGATGCGGTCATTGGGGTGCACCTCAAGGGCACGTTTTGCTGTATCCGCCATGCAGCACCGTTGATGCGCGAGCAGCGTTACGGTCGCATTGTCACCTTCACTTCTGGGGCTGGCTTGTTCGGCAATCCGGGCCAGTCGAACTACGGCGCTGCAAAATCAGGGATCGGCGGGCTCACCAAGGTCGTTGCGCGAGATCTCGGGAAGTACGGGGTCACGTGCAACGCGATCGCACCGGTAGCCGCTACACGAATGACCCTCACCGAAGAGTTCCTCCGCGCCAGGGAAATTCGGCGACAACAGGGGATCATCCGCGAAGAGCGGGCACTGGCTCGGCTGGAAGAACTCAAGCCAGAGGATGTTGCTCCCATGGTTGTCTTTCTAGCCAGCGATCATGCTGCGAACGTCAACGGACAGTTCTTTCTCTGTGCCGGCGGATCCATCTCGCTGTTGTCGCAGCCGCGGCCGATCAAGACCATTTTCAAACCCGACGGGCGGTGGACACTGGACGAACTTGACCGACTGGTGCCGGTCACTCTTGCCGAGGGGCTCGTCAATCCAGCGCCGCCGCGGCAGGATAGCGCCTCGAGCAACGAACGCGCAGGGAACGCGTAGGAGAGTCGCCATGGGCCAGCGATTACGTGGCAAAGTAGCAGTGGTCACAGGGGCTGGGCGCGGCATCGGCCGCGGGATTGCCCTTCTCCTTGCTGAAGAAGGGGCCGCGGTGGTCGTAAACGACGCTGGTGTGAACGTCGATGGCAGCGGCGGGGAGAGCACTCCAGCCCAGCTTGTCGTGGAGGAAATTCGCTCGCGCGGAGGGCAGGCGGTTGCCAACTACGACAACGTGGCCGATTTCCGTGCCGCTGAGCGCATCATCGACACAGCCGTCCGCGAATTTGGCCGCATCGATATCCTCGTGAACAATGCTGGCATTTTGCGCGACCGGATGGTGTTCAACCTGAGCGAAGAAGATTGGGATGCGGTGATTGCGGTGCACCTCAAAGGCACGTTCAATTGTACGCGGCACGCTGCAGTGCGCATGCGGCAGCAACGCTCGGGGCGGATTATCAGCATGTCCTCCACTTCCGGCTTGTACGGAAACACCGGCCAAGCCAACTACGGCGCCGCCAAAGATGGGATCGCAGGGCTGACTCGGGTTGTCGCCCGGGAACTAGGCAAGTATGGCATCACGGTAAACGCCATTGCCCCGGCAGCACAAACGCGCATGATTGCCACGATCCCAGCCAAAGCGCGGGAAGTGCGCGCCCAGCGTGGCGTCGCCTTGCCTGGGCAGCGAATCAGCGAACTGCCCCCGTTGCGTGCGGAGCCGGAGGACGTCGCCCCGTTTGTCGTTTACCTAGCGACGGATGCGGCCCACAACATCAACGGACAGATTTTTCTCGTCCGCGGAGGCGTGGTCGCACTGTTGAACGACCCGGCACCGATTCGCACAATCACGAAAGACGGGCGTTGGACGCCGGAAGAGATCGCGCAACTCTTTCCACATACCCTAGGAATGGATTTGGTGAATCCAGCTCCCCCGCAACCAGCGGGAGAATCGAAACCAAGCTAATTCAAACGGGGCTTTCTGGCGTCGTATACCGATGAGTCGCAGCCAAGTGCACGCACCACCGGCCAACGCCGAGGCGGGGTGGCGGGGCTCGTGGTGGGCACTTGCCGCTGCTGGGTTGGCCGGCTGCCTCTACCTGCCCACTTTACGGTTCGGCTTCGTTTGGGACGATCCGACCGTCATCGAACAGCTTCGGAGCTTCCGAAGCCCGGGCGACCTGTGGTTGATTCCCGACGCCGTCCCAAGGTTTTACTATCGCCCGTTTGTTTTTGCCTCGTTTCTGATCGATCGGGTCTTTTCGGGTGAGCAGCCGTTTTGGTTCCACGCAACGAACATCCTGCTTCACGCGGGGAACACGTTGCTCGTGGCGCTGGTTCTCCGGCGCGTTGTCGGGATCCCCACAGAGGTGGCCGCAGCTGCGGCGTTTCTGTTTGCCGTTCATCCGGTCCATGTCGAAGCAGTCGCCTGGGTGGCTGGCCGCTCAGACCTCCTCGCGACGCTTTTCGTGCTGCTCGCCGTGCTTATGCACGCGCGTGGTGCTGCGACGATTTGGAGAACTTCGGCCGTCTGCGCCAGTCTCTTCGCGGCACTCCTGAGTAAAGAAAGTGCGATCGCCGCGGCGGTACTCTTGCCGTCGGTCGATCTCTTGCAGCGCCGCCCGCGCAAACCGAGTTTTTACCTCGGGATTGGCGCCGTGTTCCTCCTGTACTTCGGGCTGCGCAGCTTCAACCTTGGAACCCCGCTGGGTGGATGGTTGCGTGAGCAAGCAGTGTTCGGGTTGGTAGCCGACACACTGGCAGCCTTCGGAGTGTATTTGGCCCATGCTTTTTTCCCTGGACTGGTCACTCCGTACGCACCGGAGGTTCCGTCTTCGCTGGCCTATGGGCTTCTCGGGACCAGCGGACTCGTCACCTTGGCGGTCGTATTCGCGCGGGCTCCGCGTTCCGCTCCCGCTTTTCTCGGCCTCTGGTTCCTAGTCACCCTCGCCCCCGCACTCACGGTCGTGTGGAGAACGAGTGCAACTACCCTTGTCGCCGACAGATACCTGTACCTTCCCTCCGTCGCCAGTACGGCCTTGTTGGCTTGGGGAGCAAGCGTTTTTCTCCATCGCGACCGCAAGTGGGTTTATGCCGGCTTGATCGCGCTCGTTTGCACGTTAAGCGCATGGCGCGCGTTGTCGTACGCGCAGGTGTGGCGCGACAATACCACTTTTTGGCAGGCTGCTGCCCTGGTCGCACCCCATGACCCGGCTGCGCAGCGAGAAGTCGGCCTTGCATGGCTCGAGCGCGGGAAGCTCGCAGAGGCCGAGCCGTATTTACAGCGTGCGCTCGAACTCTCTCGTCTGCCCGAGGAACAGGCCATGGCGCGCAGCAATTTGGCCTCGCTGCATCGCAGGCGCGGAGACTTCGACCGGGCATTCGCGGAACTGGAGCAGGCAATTACGATCGCACCGCATCCCGCCTTGTTCCACAACCTTGGACTGACCGCCATGATGGCAGCCGAAGCAGCCCAGCAAGCCGGCCAAGGTGCGGCGGTTGTCCGCTACGTTCTCCAAGCAAAACAGGCGTTCGAGCGCGCCCTGACTTACGAGCGCGACCCGCGCGCCTCGCGCTACCGCGAGTTATGGAACCCTGCGAAAACCCACGCTTTACTCGGTCAGGTGTTATTCTCTTTGAATGATCGTGCAGGGGCCCAAAGACATCTGGAAACCGCCCTTGCACTCGAACCTGAAGGCCCCACCGCGGCAACAGTGCGCGCGTACTTGCAACGAGTGCTGAATGCGGCGACTCCGTAAGGTCATGGCAACCGAGCCTCGGAACCCTTCTCCCTCCGTGGTGAGTCCCCATCTGCGCGACGTGCCGCCCCGTTGTTCTCAGGCCGGCATCGAAGTGATCCTCGCCGAGACGGAGGAGCTACGATCGGCGGTTGCCGACATCCGCATCGCGGTGTTCGTCCGCGAACAAGGCATTGCCCTCGAAGAGGAATTCGACCCCGATGACCTCCGCGCCATGCACGTGCTCGCACTGTCTTCTGGGGCACCCGCGGGGACCGCGCGCTTGCTGCGGGACGAACACCTGGCACGCATCGGCCGGATCGCAGTGCTGCCTCCCTACCGACGGTGCGGGGTGGGCTCTGCACTCCTGCGTTTTCTCCTCGATCATTGTGCGAGCCTGAGCGTTGCTCGCGTAGTGCTCCACGCACAAATCCAAGCCGTGCCTTTCTACCAAAAGCACGGCTTCACGGTCGCCAGTGGACCCTTTGACGAAGCGGGCATTCCCCACTGCCGCATGGAACTCACATTGTAAACCACGCCGTCGGGGCGCTTCGAACTTTTTGCTGACAGCCCAGAGCGACGGCAAGCCGCTGCACACTGGACCGCTTCGGGTCGACTCCCCCTTCGGGAGCCCGCGCGCGGACACGACACTGCAACCGCTACCCCTTCGGACCGGACACTTGACGCAAGCGCCCGCCTTGGGTAACTCGTGCGAAGTTGAAAATGACTTTCAAAATCTGACTGAGGACTTGCCAATCACAGACACGAAAGGAGAACGGGATGCGGAACTGGTGGATTCCAGCTGTGGCGATCTGTCTGGCGGGCCTTGCGAGCGCGGCCCGCGCCGAGTCGGCTGCCGAGACACAACGGCGGCTTGAGCAACTCCAGCAAGAGCAGCGGCGCATGCGGGAGGAAATCGAGCGTCTGAAGCGAGAAATCGAGACACCTAAGGTGGACCGCAGGCGCCTCGAAGAGGTGGAACGTCGCCAAAGCATCGTCACCGACGAGCTGCGGCGATTGCGGGAAGCGTTCGTGTTGCCGGAGACCCGCGAGCTGAAAAGCTACTACGGACTCGGGCCGGCGGCTTCGAAGGTGTACGGGATTGAGCGCGGCCTTTCGATCGGAGGGTATGGCGAAGCCAACCTCCGGACGGTCGTGGGCAACAAGGGGAACGACAACGACGTATTCGACTTTCTGCGGCTGGTTCTTTACGTCGGTTACAAATTCAACGACCGGATCGTGTTCAACTCGGAGACCGAGTTCGAGCATGCTAGCACCGGCAAAAGTGGGGAAGTGTCGGTGGAATTTGCCAACCTCGACTTTTTGCTCCACGAAATGGCAAACGCCCGCTTTGGCTTGGTGCTCGTTCCGGTCGGCTTCATCAACGAAATTCACGAGCCACCGTTTTTCTTCGGCAATGTTCGGCCACCGGTGGAAACGGTCCTGTTGCCAAGTACCTGGCGGGCCAACGGCTTCGGTTTCTTTGGGGAGTTGCTGCCGGGTCTAACCTACCGCACCTATGGCATTACCAGCCTCGATGCCAGTGGTTTCCGTAGCAGTGGCATCCGAGGCGGGCGGCAAAGCGGAAGTCTCGAGCGCGCCGAGGACTTCTCCTGGGTGGGCCGTTTGGACTACGCGTTTCTCCCGAACTCCTTCGTTGGCGCTTCGGCTTACGTTGGCGACCAAGGACAAGCCCGGTTATACGGCGACCCTGTGCTCGGACAGAAAGACGTTGGTGTGTTCATGCAACTGTACGAGGGTCACGTACAGCTCCGCTGGCAGGGACTCGAGTTCCGCGCACTGGGCACGGTCACTCTTCTCGACGACGCGACACGCCTGAGCGTCGACCCCTCCATCAATCAAACGATCGGTAACCGAATGCTCGGCTACTACGCCGAAATCGGCTACGACGTGCTCCCTCTCTTCGTGCCGGGAACCACTCAATACCTGGCTCCATGGTTCCGATACTCACACACCGACACCCAGCAGGGCGTTCCAACCGGACGTGTCGCCGACAACCGATTCAACCGTGACTACTTCGAGGCCGGCTTGCAGTACAAACCAATTCCGCAGGTGGTTTTGAAACTCGACTACCGGAACCTCGACGCAGAAACCGGCACCCTGCCTGACGAAGTGCGCATTGGCGCGGGGTTCGTGTTCTAAAGATGCCCTGCTTTCCCGGACGGCAATTTTTCTTGCTGAGCTTGCTCATAACCGTGGCGGCCGGTCCCGTGCGTGCGGGAGTCCTGCACGCACGGGACGAAGCCCTTGCGATGGCGTTTCCGAACGGAGAGGAAGTACGGCCGCTCGATTTCTACCTCACGCCCGAGCAGCGCTCCGAAATCGAACAGCAGGCGCGCGCCAAACTCGAATCGAACCTGGTGACGGTGTACGCTGGTTACAAGGACGGGCGGGTGGCCGCTTACGCGATCTTCGACACCCACACCGTTCGCACCCTTCCGGAAACTTTGCTCATCGTGCTGACGCCTACGGGGACTGTCCGTGCCGTCCACTTGCTCGCCTTTTATGAACCACCGGAGTATGCGCCGCCGGAGGGTTGGCTTCAGAAATTCACCGGTGCCGGACGGGAGCGGCGTGTGGAGCTCGGCCGCTCCGTGGACGCGATCGCTGGTAGTACCCTAACCTCGCGTGCGGTGGCCAGCGCCGTGGCCCGAGCTGTTGCCGTGCACTCCGTGCTGCTCTCGGAGAGGAAGTAACGCCTTGCGCTTCGTCGTCACTGGGGAGTGGACCCGTAACCGCCTACTGAAAGTCATCGTTTGGTGCTTCCTCGTGTACACATTTTTCCTGTGGATCACCAATGGTGCCCTGTATTTCCACCGCATGAGTCTCTGGCCGTCGTCCGTCGTGGATTACTACCGCGGTAACGAGGAAAAATTCCTCCAGCCGCGTTCGGTCGTCGGCCTTCTCGAGCAACTGCATTTCCATACGTTTGCCATGGGGATCCTCCTGCTTACGCTCACACACTTGTTGCTGTTCGTTCCCGTATCCATGGGGGTCAAAGCCGGTGGCATTGCGACGGCGTTTTCCTCCGCATTGCTTGGCGAGCTGGCCGGTTGGGGGGTGCGTTTCGTCCACCCTGCGTTTGCGTACTTGAAAATCGTTGCGTTCCTCACGCTCCAAGGGACCATTCTCTTCCTCATCGTGGTCGTTGCTTGGGCTCTGTGGACCTCTGCGCCCAGTGCCTACGCCCGGCCAACTCCACCGAGGTATCCGATCGACTAATGGCCAACCTAACCACGGTGTTTCTTCTCTTGATAGCCGGCATCTGGTCCCCCCTGCGGACCGCACGTGCAACCACAGCGAGCGAGGGGCAACTCGTCATGGGCACAGTGTTGGAAGTTCAAGTGAAGGCCGAGTCTGCAACGATGGCCCGCGAGCTAGCCCTGGAAGCCGTTGGGATCGCGCGACACTGGGACGACGTACTCAGCACATTTCGTCCCGACGCGGAACTTGCCGATCTCCTCCGCCGGCGCGGAAGCCGCACCTACGTGACTCCGGATCTGCAGTACGCCCTCGCGCGCATGCAGACCTTGGCAGGTGCCACGCGGGGAGCATTCGATCCGGCGTTTTCCTCTGACCTCGACTGCAATAATGCGGAAGCAAAGTTTTCGGGAAAATGGTTTTGTGCTGTAGAGGTCGGCCCGCGATGGGCATGGGTGCATCCGCTCGCGGACATCGATCCCGGCGCCATCGGAAAAGGTATTGCCATCGATGCCATTCTCGCTGCGCTCGCGACACGCGGTGCCCGCGAGGTGTTCGTGAATTTTGGCGGTTCCAGCTTCGCGGTCTGGCACCCCCAATCGCAGCGCCACTCGGGCCGTAGGATCCTCATACCCAGTATCGAGGGCACGCCGCTGGGCACGTTGGACTTACGCCACGGCTCGCTTTCCACATCGGAGTCAGGACCGCGCGACGGGGCACGATCCATTTTCGACCCACGAAGCGGTACCCCCATGACAAGCCCCCGCCTGGCCGCAGCGTGGGCGGCTGACGCAACCAGTGCAGATGCGTGGTCCACGGCTCTCGTCGTACTGGGCCGTGCGGGACTTCCGCTAGCACAATCCCACGGAATCGAAGCCATGATCGTCGATGCGGAAGGACTCGCCTGCACGAAGCATTTCCCCTGGGCCCACAACTCAGAAGTTCAGCCGCCCTGCTGACAAGGAGTCTCTACCATGGTGATCTGCCTTTGCACTTCGATAACCGACCGGTGCCTGGCCAAATACGTTTCTTCCGGGATTACCGACCCGCGCGTCTTCCTGCGGATCACGCGCGCCGGGCGCTGTAGCGCCGCCTGTCGCCAAGAGATTACGCGCATCCTCCAACAAATGGCCGCCAATCGGTCTGGAACACAAGAACTTGCCACCGCCGAAGTTTCAGGGCACAAGGAAGAAGAAGAGAGTGTGCGACGATGAAGGGAAACCCGAAGCTGATCGAGATGCTGAATGAAATCCTCACCGGGGAACTCACGGGCATCAACCAATATTTTGTCCACGCCAAAATGTGCGAAAACTGGGGCTACAAACACCTCTACGAGAAGATTCGGCAGGAGTCCGTGGAGGAAATGAAGCACGCGGACGAATTGATCGAGCGCATCTTGTATCTCGAAGGGGTCCCCAACATGCAACGCCTCGGGAAGGTCCGTGTCGGGGAAACCGTTCCGGAACAACTGAAGCTAGACCTGGCGCTGGAAAAGGAAGCTGTCGACCGGCTCAACCGAGCGATTGCGCTCGCCGTCGAAGTCGGTGACAACGGCACACGCGAGCTCTTAGAGTCGATCCTCACAAGTGAAGAAGAACACATCGAGTGGCTCGAAGCGCAACTGACGCTCCTCAAGCAAGTTGGCGAGCAAAACTACCTGGCGCAGCAAATTCGCGATTGACGCTCGGAGTCGACGCCCGCTGGGAACGCCCCGGCTTCTCCAGCCAGCGAGATCATCGCGACTCGTCTCGACCCAATCCTAGGGGGGCTTGCGAGTGCGAGCCGTACAGAGCCAACACGGCCAAGGTCAGCATGTACGGGAGCGCAAGCGCCGCTTGGTAAGGAATTGCAAGGCCTAATGCCTGAATGTGGAACTGCAACGCGATGGCGAGTCCAAACAACACCGCCGCTGCGAGAATTCCCCATGCCGACCAGGCCCCCAGGATCACGATTGCCAGGGCGATGAATCCTCGGCCAGCCGACATGCCTTCGACAAACGTTTTCGCGTACGCAAGCACGAGGTACCCTCCGCCGATCCCGGCCAGCACGCCGCACGACACGAGCGAAAGGAAACGTACGAGACGCACCCGCACCCCTTGAGTCGCTGCGGCATACGGGTCCTCGCCAACCATCCGCCACGCGAGCCCAGACAGCGTTCCGCGAAACCACCAGGCAATCAATGGGACTAGCACGAGCGCCGCGTAAGCAAGCACGGGCTGCGCAAAGAGCGTGCTCCCAAGGATCGGCAACGCGGAAAGTCCTGGAATCGGACTCCGAGCAAAGCCATCGATCGTGAGCGCGCTTCCTGTCACCCCAAAGATGGCTCGGTAGCCCACTCCCGTCGCTCCAAGGGCGAGTAGGTTGATTGCTGTGCCCGACACCACTTGGTTCGCTCCAAACCCAACCACGGCAATGGCCAGAACCGCTCCGAGCAACGCGCCCGCCCCTGCCGAAGCGATCACTCCGAGCCACGGTTGCGCACTGGCATATGCGGCCACCATGGCAGCAAAAGCGCCGGTGAGCATCATGCCTTCCAGTCCAATGTTCACGATCCCGGCGCGCTCGGCTAGCAGCTCCCCAAGCGCTGCCAGCAGCAAGGGCACAGCCATGGCCAGTGCTGTATCAAGCAAACTTGTCGCCAACGCTTCCGGCACTCCAGAGGCAAATACGCAATCCCACGGGCCAACGCTAGTCACCGCGGCTTGCATCTCGCTTGGCACAAGGGACTGTTTCGGGTACCAAGAGCGCCGCGCATTTTGCGCGGAACCATACTCCCATGCTCACGCCGGAAGCTCGACACCGTTGGACCAGAGAACAGCTCGCTCGCTGCGAGGTGATGGCTCCTAGTACCGGCGACCCCGTCGTTCGATTCGCGACCAAAGAACTTACAAGCTACCTGCAAAGAATCGTTGGCGGTCAGTACGCGGTTCGAACCAACGCCCAACTTCCGGCTCATGTGCTTGTGCTCCAAGACCCCAAAGGCAGCGGAACAGGCGCGGACCTGCTCGGAAGGGAACAAGAAGCCGGCTTCCACGCGTCTTCAAGCAGCGTCGTGTTCTTCGGCGCAACCCCTCGTCAGTTGCTTCACGCCGTCTACCGTTTCCTCGAAACTCTTGGTTGCCGCTGGTCGATTTTGGGACGAACGTACGAGCAGTTGCCTGCGCCGCCAGCACAGGGCTTCGAACTCGCTCCCGCTAACCTCCAGTGCTGTTTCCAGCGAATCGGATACTGCAGCGACCTGATCAGTTGGCATTACACCCAACCTGAGTTTTACCGCGCCCGCGTCGCCGAAGACTTGGATTTGGTGGACTGGATGGGAAAAACTGGAGCGACGCACTTCTTCTTCATTCGGCACCCGTTCGATACCCAGTCAACTGTTCCCGAACTGCTCCCCCAGTTCGGGGATCGCGGTATCGAGATCGAGATTGGAGGCCACGTGCTCCCCAACCTTCTCGCCCGCAGCTTGTTTGCCGAACATCCAGAATATTTTCCCGCGAGCCACGACGGGCAGCGGCACGACCAGGGAAACATGTGCCCCAGCAACCCCGACGCGTTAGCCGTTGTCGCGCGAGAGGCAGCACGGCTGCTGGACCAAGCTGGACCCGTTGCAGCCCTGCACATCTGGGGTGCTGACGTTCTCGGCGGAGGCTGGTGTCGCTGCGCAAGTTGCAACCGACTGACACCCCAAGACCAAAGCTTGCTGGTCTGCAACGCGGTGGCCCGCGAGTGCGAGCGGCGCCACCCTGCCACACGTGTTTACTACTTGGCGTACCACGACACGATCGAACCGAACTTGCACGTGACTCCGCACCCCCAAGTGTACTGTGAGTTCGCACCACGCGAGCGCTGTTACGGCCACTCCATGGGCGATCCCGCGTGCGGCACCAACCTGTACTACCGCACCGCTTTAGAACTGTACCAACGTCGGTTCGAAAATCGCCTGCGGGTGTTCGAGTACTACGGCGACGCGATTTTGTTTTTTGGCTGCCTCGTGCCAATTCCTTCCCTCATCGCCGATGATGTGGCGTTTTATCGGAACGCGGGCGTATCAGAGATCTTCTTTCTCCAGTTTGGCGCCTTTAGCCGATGGGCGTACGCACCGAACTTCACCAGCTTTGCGGCAAGCACGCGAGGCCGACCGGTCGATGACGCTTTACGCGCACTCTGGCGAGGGTGGCACCACGAGCCCGAACGTCTGGAACATCTGTTCTTGCAGCTCGAAGCGACTTTGCGAGCACTGGTGCAATACGGAGATCTACGACTGAAACCCAAGCGCCGGGGCCAAGTTCTGCAACTTCGGCAAGCCCTGGAGCAACATCTTCCGCGCTTCGAGCCCATCGCAGCGGCTTTAGAGGCAGCGGGAAGTCCGGCCTTGCACGCGTTGGCCTTGCTCGTGCGGTACACACAGGCGGTTTTCGAGGCGGTCGCCTACGAGATCGACACGGGTAAGGACGGCGAGTCACTGTTCCGGTCCGCCTTGAAGTTTATCGAGGCCATCGACCGTACCCACAAGGGTGTATGGGGAGAACTCGACCTTCCAGTGATTCACGACGTATACAAACTTGCGCATCTTCTGCCTGGCTGGGGTTGATGTGTAGCCAACAACATTAGGAGCCGTTCGTGAAGCGGAAGCGCAAACTCCTTCTCTTCCTGGTCGCCTTGCTTGGCGCTGGTGCTTACTGGTGGTACGTGCGGCAAGGACCGCACATTCCGGCGAACGCAGTTCTCGTGGTTCATCTCCACGGTTCGTATCCCGAGGCTGCCCCTGAGGGTCTTTGGAGCAAACTGTTCGCCCCACGCGAGATTCCTTTGCCGGAAGCCCTATTGACCCTGCGGAAGTGTGCTGCCGATTCGCGGATCCGCGCCCTCATTGTTCGCATCTCGGATCTCGAAGTTGGTTGGGCAAAGGCAACCGACCTGAGAGAGGCCATTGCAGCGGTTCGCAAAGCTGGCAAAGCGACGATCGCCTTGCTCGAGCAGGAAGGTGGAAACGCCAATCTCCCCTACTACATCGCGAGTGCCAGCGAGCGGGTGTACGTGGTTCCGGCAGGGAACGTTGCCTTGCGCGGGTTGGCTGCTCGTTACATGTTCCTCGGTGGGTTGTGGGAGAAACTCCACATCGAGATGGATGTGGAGAAAATGGCCGAATACAAAACCGCTGGCGACTTCTTAGCCGGAAAGGAGATGACGACCGCGCACCGCGAGATGGCAAACTCCCTGCTCGACGATGTCAACGACTTTTACCTCGGCACGATTGCACTAGCTCGGGCGCTTCCCGTGGAGGCGGTGCGAGAGCTGGTGGAGCAACAAGGTCCTTCGGGTGCAGAGTCGCTCTACGATGCGAAGCTGATCGATGGCGCCAAGTTCCTCGACGATGTTCGCCTCGAACTGGGGGCGGATCAGCGAAGTCTGGTGGACGAGTCCACGTACGCGCGGGTACCCCCGACACGATTGGGGCTCCAGCGAGGACCGGTCGTCGCCGTCGTACTCGCCGCCGGCACCATCGCGCCCGGGGAAAGCCACCGAAGTAGTGTGGGCGCTGTCGCCGGCGCCGATTCGCTACACCGTGCACTCGACGAGGCCAGCCGCGATCCTGCGGTGCAAGCCATCGTGTTGCGGGTCGACAGCCCAGGAGGTTCTGCGCTGGCGTCGGACGTCGTGTGGCGTGCTGTTCAAGAAGCACGGAAGCGCAAACCTGTCGTTGCGTCGTTCTCCGATGTCGCCGCGTCCGGTGGTTATTACATCGCCAGCGGCAGCACTCGTGTGGTCGCACAACCAAACACCTTGACCGGATCCATCGGCGTGGTGTTCGCACGGCCAAACATTCGCGGCTTTCTGGAACACTGGGGGGTCCACACGGAAACGATCGCGCGCGGCCAGTGGGCAACCCTCGACGACGTGACGAGTCCACTCAGCGATGCCGGCCGGGAGCGGTTACGCACGGAGGTACAGCGGACGTATGACCTGTTTCTCCGCCGAGTCAGCGAGGGTCGCGGGTTGCCCAAAGAGCAAGTCCACGAAGTGGGGCGGGGGCGCGTGTGGACTGGCCGGCAAGCGAAAGATGTTGGTCTCGTCGACGTTCTCGGGGGATTCTACACCGCGCTCGATGTTGCAAAGCAGGAAGCGGGAATTCCGGCCGACCAGGACCCTGCACTGCTGTTTCTGCCTGCACCAAAGGGCTTTTTCGAGGCCCTCGAAGAGGCTCTGGAGACCAGGGTTGCGGCATCCTTGCCACGCCTCGTACGCGAGCTGATCCGCCTGTTCCCTTCCGCAATCGATTCGGCGCCGGCTCCGCTGCTGCCCGACGCGATCGTCATCCAATGAGGCCTCGGGCCCCGATACGGACCACATCCTCCGGATCCGCCCGGGCCAACGGAGCAGAAACTGCAGTGCTCCCCCAGAACACCGGCCACGCTAAAAATGTGCACGGTGCGGAGCTGCTCCGTCTAGCACCGTCGGCAGCCATCTTGCGACTGGCCATTCCCACCTTGTGGGTGATGGTGGCCGCAGCGTTGTCCAACGTACTCTACACATACTACGTGAGCCGCCTCGGCCCCGAAGCGCTGGCGGCCGTGTCGCTGGTATTTCCCGTCACTCTAATCGCCATTACTGCTGTGGGTGGCGGTCTTGGCGCCGGAACTGCGTCGGCTATTGCACGGGCGCTCGGACACGGAGACGAACGCACCGTGTCGGCCGTTGCCAGGACCGCTTTAGTTTTCGGGGTGCTTTTAGGGCTCGCATTTGCCGCGGTGTTGTTCGTCGGTGCGCCCTGGCTCTTCTCCCTGATGGGGGGAAGGGCAGAGGTGTTGCAGCAAGCCGTGACGTTCGCACGTGTCCTGTTTGGCGGCGCAGCGATTTCGTTCACGGCCGCCACGCTCGACAACATCTTTCGAGCCGCAGGCGATGCGCGGACCCCTGCGGCATGGGCAACGATCTCGTTGTTTCTCCAGGTCGTGCTGACGCCGGTATTCATGTTCCACTTGTCGTGGAACTTGGTCGGCGCTGCAATTGCAACGCTCCTGGCTCAGTTCGTCACCATTCCTCCTCGGCTGGTTTTTCTCACCCGTGCAACGACGCGCGTCAGGATCCTCGCTGCTCACGCGCGAACATCCAAACAGGTCCTGCGCGAAATCCTCCGGGTAGGGATCCCTGCCGCTCTGGCAACGTTCTCGAACTACGTTGGTCTCTTGATCCTCACGGGCGTCGTCGGCCGGTTTGGGAACGCGCACCTTGCGGCCTATGGCCTCGGAACGCGCATGGACTTTCTGTTGCTCTCGCTCACGTACGGGTTTGCCGTGGCGGTGTTGACGCTTGTCGGGATGGCTGTGGGCGCGCGCAGGCTGGACGCCATACGCCGCTACACGCGGCGGGCCGCGGCATACGTCGCCGTCGCATTGGCTTTACCCGGTGCCCTTCTTTTCCTCCAACCTGATTTGTGGCTGAAGAGATTTACCGACGATCCGGAAATCCTCCTCGCCGGCCGCCACTATTTCCGCTGGATTGCCCCGACATACCCTTTCATCGGGATCAGCATGGTCTTCGCATTTGCTTTCCAGGGGACAGGCCGAGCGGCTTTGCCCCTGCTCTGGACTGTGCTTCGCGTCGGCCTCGTAACCACAGCAGCGATTGTCGCAGTCACCGTTTTGCGTACCCCGGAGTGGGCTGTGTTTAGCTGCGTTGCGATTGGGAATATCATCTCGGCAGCTGTTCTAGCCTGGCTCTTTGGCCGTCACCTTCGCCGGCTGAAAGCACGCTTCCAAGCAACGGCCAGCGCACAAACGTTTCAGGCCAGCTAGCCCTGAGGTCGCCGCCCTAACGGTTCCGTCACAATGGTTTCGCGCCATTTGCGGTGCAACGGGTGGCGATCCCACTCGCTTACAAGCAGGGAGTAGTGCAGGTAGCCTGGACGACCGTGCAGCATGGCTCCCCGGTCTTGCCGGAGGCCCAATTTTTCCAAGGTCCGGTACGAGCGTCGGTTACGCTCCTTGCAACGTGCCTCCACCCGACGGAGCCCCTCGATGCGGAACGCGTAAAAAAGGAGGGCAGCTCCGGCCTCCACATTGTACCCCTGCCCCCATACGGATCGCGCCAGCACGTAGCCTATTTCACCGGTTGCCTCGACACGACTCACAATGCGTAACTCGCACGTACCTACCACCCGCTCCACATCGCGGAGTTCGATGGCAAACGTGATCCCAGCCCACCATGGGCTTAGAACGCGCTCGATGAACTCCTCCGATTCCGACACGGATTGATGGGGAGCCCACTCCACGAATGCGGCCACACTCGGGTCGCTGGCATAGGCGAACACATCAGGAGCGTCCGCCAACTGCAATGGCCGCAGTCTCAGTCGCGTGGTGGTCAGTGCACAACGAGGGTACACAGAGCGGGGTTACACGTACTTCTCGGCAGCCAAATACTCTGCGACCAGCACCGCGCCCTTAGCAGCACCCATCTTCGTGTTGTGCGAGAGAAGGATGTACTTGAACCCGTTCGGCAATGCGGGGTCTTCGCGGATGCGCCCGACGTGGGTCGTCATGCCGCCATCAGCGTCGCGGTCGAGACGTGGCTGTGGTCGGAAGGGATCGTCGTGAAGCGTAATCATGCGCTGAGGGGACGATGGCAACCCCAGCCGCACGAAGTCTTGGCCAAACTCCGACAACGCAGCAGCAAACTCTTGCACACTGGCTTTTTCCCGCAAGGACACGAACACTGCCTCGGTGTGCCCCTCCAGCACGGCCGCACGCGTGCAGGTTGCACTGACCAGGAACGCTGCTGGCACAATCCCCTGATGCCCCAAGCGGCCAAGGATTTTTCCAGTTTCCCGTGCCACCTTTTCTTCCTCGCCAGAAATAAATGGAATGATGTTGTCCACGATGTCCAGCGCCAACACGCCGGGAGAGCGGCCCGCCCCGGAAATCCCTTGCATCGAGGTCATCAGCACCCGCTCGATCCCAAACCGGTCGAACAACGGTTTCAGCGTAATCACCAGACCCGTCGTGGTGCAATTTGGCAAGGGAGTAATGAACCCGCTCCAGCCACGGCGCTTGCGCTGCACCTCGAGAAGGCGAGCATGTTCCAAGTTCACTCCTGGAACTAGGATGGGGACATCCTCTTCGTAACGAAACGCCGAGGCGTTGCTGATTACCGGCGTGGTCTGCGCGAACTGTGGTTCCAGTTCACGCGCAACATCCGACTCCACGCAGCTGAACACTAGATCGATGCCACGCAGGTTCAGCCGGCTTGCATCGTAGACAGGCAGGCGCAGGATTTCCGCGTTCGGCTCCTCGACACACCACCAACGGCGGGCGCCGGTCTTTTCGTCCCGCAGTGCCTCTCCAAAGCTCTTTCCCGCCGATCGTTCGGACGCCGCGAGCAAGGCGATTTCGAACCACGGGTGGTTCTGCAACGCGACAACGGCTTGTTGGCCGGCAATTCCAGTGGCCCCGACAATGGCAACGCGTTTTTTCATGAGCCTGACCTCGGGGCCCCTATTAAGCCTGGCGCGTTTGCAGGGTCAATTGCTCCCCGTTCTACGTTCGTGTTGTCGCCGCACGGTTGGTTCACTACCATGCCTCGACCATGATCGAGGCGCAGGGCCTGACAAAGCGTTTTGGCACCTTCACTGCCATTGCCGACGTGTCGTTTCACGTCTCCGCTGGAGAGATCGTCGGGTTCCTCGGACCAAACGGCGCCGGAAAGAGCACGACCATGCGCATTCTCGGGGGAGTGTTTCCACCAACCAACGGACGCGCCCTCGTTGCTGGGCATGACGTAGTGCTCGACTCGCTGCGAGCACGGCAGTCGATCGGCTATTTCCCCGAGCGCGTTGCCTTGTACACGGACATGACCGTGCGCGAGTATCTGGCCTACGTTGCAAGCATGAAGCACGTACCGGCACGCGAGCAGTCGGCCGAGATCGCACGGGTGATGGACCGCTGTGGCGTCCGCCACATGGCGCACCGACTGATCGGCACACTTTCCAAGGGCTACCGCCAGCGGGTGGGGATCGCGCAAGCTCTTCTCGGGCAACCCAAGGTTTTGATCCTCGACGAGCCAACTGCAGGTCTCGACCCAGAACAAGTCACGGAAGTGCGAAAGCTCATTCGCGAGTTAAAAGGACACAGCACCGTGATCCTTTCGACCCACATTTTGCCCGAGGTGGAAGCGACGTGCGATCGCGTGCTCATCATCAACCGAGGCCGGTTGTTGGCAGTGGATACTCCCAGCAACCTCAGCCGTAAACTGCGGCAACTCTCCCAAATCCACGTCGAGGCCCGGGCTCCAGCAAGCGCACTGGCGGAGGCGCTCGGGCAGATTGATGGAGTCGTCAAAGTGTCGATCACGCCGTTGGATGGCGACCTTGTTGCGGCCATGATCGATTCAGCCCCCGACCACGATGTGCGTGCCGCAATCTCTGAGGTGGTGGTGCGACACGGCTGGCAACTGTTGGAGATACGTCCGGTGCAACTGAGCCTGGAGGACATCTTTTTGGAGCTCGTCCATCGTACGCAGCCTCGTTCTTCATCGGAGACACCGCAGTGAACGCAATTGCCACGATTTGTAAGCGAGAACTCCGTTCTTACTTCGGCTCTTACGTAGCCTACGTGCTCACGGCCGTGTTCCTGCTTCTGACGGGTGGCTTCTTCTACAGTTGGCTGCGTTACTTCATTTTGTTCGGCGGCTATGTCCTCCCGAGCGGCTTGTGGCAACAAGTGTTCCTGGACATGCGCTACTGCGCGATGATTGTTTTGCCGCTGGTCACGATGCGCTTGTTTGCCGAGGAGAAGAAGCTCGGTACCATCGAGCTGCTGTGGACGTATCCAGTGCGGGACATCGAGATCGTGTTCGGCAAGTTCTTCGCTGCCTGGCTCTTCTACCTCTTCATGCTCACCCCAACGGTCGTGGGTCCGCTCGTGTTCTATCAGTTTTACCGATTTGACCTCGGTCCGTTCCTCACCGGTTACCTGGGCATCGTTCTGCTTGGCACGGCGTTTATCGCTTGCGGCATGTTTGTTTCCTCGCTCACAGAGAACCAGGTCGTAAGTGCCATGGGAACCTACGGGATTCTCATTACGTTCTGGTACATTACATGGAACGAATCCGTCGCCAGCGTTGCGGTGATCGAGGCGTTGCTGAAAATTTCTTTGTTCGACCGCTTTCTCAACTTCGCCCGCGGCGTGATCGATACTCAGGACATTGTGTTTTTCGCACTGTTCGTCGTGTTTTTCCTGTTCCTCACCTTGGCTTCGTTGGATGCGCGGAAGTGGCGTGGGGTCGGAGCCGCATCGTGACTTGGCGCGGGAACCAAACGTTCTTCCACGTCGTGCTCCTTGGGCTGCAAATTGGCCTCGTCGGGACCCTGTGCACTCTGTTGCTGCTCTTGGCGGAGCGGCACAACAAGCGCTTCGACCTGAGTCCCACCCAGCAGTTCGTGCTGTCGGACGCGGCAAAGAAAGTGGCGCAAAGCCTGGATGAAAATGTGGAGATCATCGCCTTTTACACTCCCGACGAACCCGGGCAGCGGCGGGCTTTGTTCGACACGCTCGAACTGTTCGCCAAGGTCTCTCCCCGAATCCGTTACCAATTGGTGGATTTGAACCGCTCGCCAGCCACAGCCCAGAAGTACAGCGTGAATAACGCTGGAGCCGGGGTAGTGGTCATGGGAGACCAAGTCGTGCCGATTCCTTTCGTGGACGAGGAAGGCATCACAAGCGCGCTCATCCGGCTGACTCGTCCTGCGGAACGCGTAGTGTGTTTTGTCGTCGGGCATGGGGAACACTCACCCTTCGATACTGACGAGCGGCGGGGCTACAACGAGGTCGCTAAGGCCCTCGAACGCGAAGGCTTCACGATTCGTGCTCTCGACCACGTTCCTCCCACGGGAGTACCGGGGGACTGCCGGGTCGTCGTTCTTGCTGGGCCCACGCGAGAGTTCCTTCCGGGCGAGATCGAAAGTCTCGACAGCTACCTACGACAAGGTGGGCAAATGCTGCTCCTTGTGGATCCGGGCGCTCCGCTGGGCATCGTGACGTTTCTCGAGCGGCACGGCGCAAGAGCCGGGAACGACGTCGTGGTGGATGAACGGAACCGCCTGATGGGCACGGAACCTTCGATGTTGCACGTGCCGGCATTCAATCGGAGCATTTTCCGATCGGAGCTGGAAGCAGCAGTATTCCCAGTGGCACGCACCATCGTGCCAACGGAAGAAGGAGACAAGTCGGGACGGGTCAAGGTGCTCGCGCTGAGCAGTCCGGACAGCTGGGCGTATGTGGAGGGAGGAAAACTCCCGGATCGGGGAGCGCGGTTCCGGAGAGAAAAAGATCAACCAGGCCCCTTGCCGGTGGGTGTCTACATCGAGGTCCCTCGGGAGCGCGACGGGTCGCCGGTATCCACGCCGGGCAGAATCATCGCGTTTGGCGACTCCGACTTTGCCACCAACCTCTCGCTCAACTGGCGCGGGAACAAGGACGTGTTTCTCAACAGCATCGCCCTGTTGGCCGAAGACCCCACGTTGGTGGCGGTCCGCCGCAAAGGACTCCCTCGCGGCTCGATCTCGCCGATCTATTTAACGGAGTCCCAAGACCGGCTTGTGTTCTGGATCAGTGTCGTCGTTATGCCTGCGAGTGTTGCACTGATCGGCATCACCATTGCGGCCCGGAGGCGCCGCCGGGGAAGTAGGTGAGGAAGCAATGGGCGTCCGCTTCACAGTCATCACCGCTGTGCTCGTGGCGTTGGTGGCAATCCTTTACTACCTCGACCGAACCCCACCGCCACCCCCCCGACGAGTGGGCCTCCCTGCTCCGCGGACTCCCCAACCTCCAGCCCCTTCGGGCACACCACTCGTCGTTGCGGATCCCGCGAGCATCTCTCGCATTCGCATTCAGTTCGACGGCCGAGAGCGAACTACGCAACGGACCGAAACAGGGTGGACGGGGACCGACCGCCCAGAGTTGGTGGAAGAATTTGTCCGCGACCTTACGCGCTTGGGCCCTCTCGAAACCATTGACGTGCCCCCAGAGGGTCGGGCAGAGTTTGGCCTGGCTCCTCCGCGCGGTCGTATCGAACTGTTCCCTACAAACACGACAACACCAATCGTGATCGAGATCGGTAACTTGAATCCCCCAGGAACCGGACTGTACGTGCGGAGGCCCCCGGAGCCCGAAGTGCTCCTGATAGGGTCCCTAATTCACTGGGAGCTTCAACGTACCCTCGGGGTCTTGCATGCCTCGCCGACCCCAACGCCCATAACCTAACCGGGCCCGATGGGGCCTGCCGCGGTGAGAGTTTTCCGCCTCGGGCGTACCTGATCTCGCTTCTCGCGGGTGTACCAACGTTGTGGAAACTCTGGCCTTGCATCGAGGACCTAACGACTCCATAATTGGCCCGCGGAGTAAGTAACGATGGCCACGAAAACGAAACCAGATTTGAAGGCACTGAGAAAGGTTCACATCGAGGTCGGGGGCAAACGGATTGTTGCTTGGGAGCCCAAGGATCCGAATCTTCGCAGTTTAGGGCGATGGACAGATCCACAAGCGCTCCTGCGCCGGATGTACGAGCAAGAGCATCCGGAAGATGCGCTGGAAACTCTCGGCCCGGGCCGGCAATGGCAGGCAACCTGGAAGGGGCGCTTCAACCCCGGCCTCAAGCAAAAGAGCCGCACTGCTGCCTAGTTCAACCCACTCTCTGCCAAGCAAAAAGCCTCGGCGGCAAGGAACGCTGCGCTCGGGTAGAGGACCAACTGCCCACCTTGCCGCTGAGGCTCCTCAGGCCTCCTGGGCCAGCTTCTTGATCAGCTCGCTCGCCGCCTTGCCGTCAAACTGCCCCGCGTAGCGCTCGCGCAACTTCTGCATGATCGGGCCAATTTGGTAACCGCCAACTTCGCCAGCAATCGAACGGATGGCGGCCTCTAACTCGGCCGTCGAGAGCTGCCGAGGCAAATACGATTCAAGAATCGCCTTTTCCCGCTCGTTTTTCTCTACGAGGTCCTGCCGATTCGCCTGACGCGCAAACTCCGCCGCCTCCGCGCGTTTGTTCGCTTCTTTACGGAGCAACTGGACGATCTCTCCTTCCGAGAGCGTCTGCACCATCTTTTCTACTTTGAGGTTTTTGATCGCCGTTACGACGTCTCGCAAAACCATGAGCCGATCGGTGTCGCGCGCCTTCATTGCGGCTTGGAGTTCTGCTTGCAACTGTTCCTCTGTGGGCATGGCGACCTCCCTTGGCGATTCCCTGCCTCAGCGAAAAGCCCAGGCCACGACGGCAGGCACGTCCAAAGTCGTAACGCCTCCGTCGCCATCCGCGTCCGCTCCGATCGCCACGATAGCGCTTCCACGTGCGCTGGCGTCTTCGCTGCGCAGTGGCAAGTACTCTCCGACCTTGCGCACGAGAGCGACAACATCGGCGGCTCCCACGCGTCGATCGCCGTTCGCGTCGCCCCGCGAATACCCTTGCGGGGAGACGTTGGTCAGCACCGTCGTGGTTGGCGCAGGCGAGCTGGCAGCCGCAGCGGCGTCGTAACGGCCGTCACCGTCGTAATCGCCCGCCACTAACGCCACCGGGCGGCGGTTGGTGCCGAAAGAGCCCGCACTCGTAAAGGCGCGTGGATTTCCGCTGTTCCGCAAAAACACACGCACAAAGTTGCCGACTTCACCGCTTGCGAGAATGTCCGGAAGCCCGTCGCCGTTGATGTCGCGGGCCGCCAAACCGGAAACCACTTCGCCGCTGCCGACAGAGAGTGGGTTGATGCTGTTAGGGAACCGGCCCGTACCATCGCCAAACAACACGTGCACCGTACCGCCCAAGGCCACACCGACCGCAACGTCATCCTGGCCGTCGCGATCGAAGTCAGCGACGGTGACCGCGCGTGGCGCCTGCGGAAGACCCACCGACGTAGCCGGGCGGAACGTTCCGTCGCCATTGCCCAGAGCAACACTCAGATTCACCGAGGCATTGTTGGCGGCAACAATGTCCGCAAATCCGTCACGGTTAAAGTCGCCGAGGGCCAACGCTAGAGGAAAATCTCCCACGGTCACTGTACTGCGAAGCAGCAAGGAACCATCCGTCCTGCCTAAAAACACCTGCACTTTGCCGCCAGAGTTGTCCTGAGACGCGACTGCGAGATCCATCCGCCCGTCGCGATTCAAATCTCCTCCGACGACCGCCTTTGGAACGCCCCCCGTAATCGGGGTCTCGCTCACCCGCACGAAGGAACGACCGCTCGGCCGATAGAGCTGGGCCACGCTGCGATTCGCATGCACCACGGCCAGTTCGGCGCGAAAGTCACCATCGAAGTCACCCACCACGATTGCCAAGCCATCTCCGCCACTGGGAATCGGGGCGGCCGACAAGTCGAACGACCCGCGCGCCGTGCCTCTGGCAACTTGTATCGTCCCCTCTCCGGGAATCGCCCCCGCCTGCGTCACAACCAAATCGAGCAAGCCATCCCCGTCGATGTCGCCCTGCGCCAGGGCACTCGGAGCAAAGCCGAGCGGAATATTTTCCGCTCCGCTTAACCGGTTCCCTCCAAGAGCGCGCAACACAGCCGCTGTCGGCCGGCTGCCACTGCCACGCGTGAGCGCGACGACGTCTGCGCGGGTATCGCCGTCCAGCCTTCCAACCACAACGCCCAAGGGTTCTGCGTCGGCGACAAACAGGCGAACCGGCGCGAAACCACCAGCACCATCCCCTCGCAACACTCCCACGTCGAACGAAAAATTGTTGGCTACCACCGCGTCCACCACGCCGTCCCCATCGACGTCCCCAAGGGCAAGTCCTTTCGGCGAACTCGCGGGCGCCCCCGTGGCAAAGGCACGCGGATCGCTCCACCGACCGTTTGCCTGGGTCAGCGCCACCGCGAAATTATCGCTCGCGTTATTGACGACCATCACGTCCGGACGACCGTCGCGGTTCGCATCTCCAACGGCGACCGCCACCGGTCCCTCCCCGCCACATCCGATCTGTTGCTCGACCGTGAATCCGCCCCGACCATCTCCACGAAACTGCACGAGCTGATTTGTGAGTTCGTTGATCACGACCAAGTCGAGATTGCCATCGCGGTTAAAGTCTCCTGTCGCAACTCCAGCCGTACCCGTACCCGTGTCCAACGTTTCGGCCGCGCGCACAAACGTCCCGTCCCCGTTGCCAAACAACACGCGGCCCACCCCCTCCTGCCGCAAAGTCTCCCCGACTGCGAGAATGTCCATACGGCCATCACGATCGAAGTCGCCAAGCGCAATCCCGCGAGGGAAAAATTGCAAATCGATCGGACTGCCCAACGGACTCAAGGTCCCACCGCTCGCACTCAGCACCGTGAGGAAGTTCGAGCTGTCGCCAATCACCAACTCCTGCGCGCCGTCTCCGTTGAAGTCAGCCGCCGCCATCGCCTCGGGAATTCCTGAAATGGCAGACTCCGGCCCGGTTTCGAAGCTTCCATCGCCACGACCGAAAAGCACCGCCAACTGCTGCGACTGCAACGCAGCCACCACATCGAGAATCCCATCCCGGGCTCCGCCTCCCGGAGATCCTACATCCATGAGCACCGCTAGTCCTGTGGCGTCGGTGTTCGTGCCGGGCAACTCCCACAACCGCGCAGCCGCAAACGGGGGTGGTGTTTGCGCACTGGCCACGCTCCCCACCAATACCAGCAGGACCGCAACTAAAGCCTCCAGAGCCCAACTTTTCGTTCGATCGTCCATGTTTGCCTCGCTCCACCCAAATGCCCGATCACCCACAGTCAAGCCAAATCCGGTTCTGCCGCCGGCACGTAGGAACACCAAATCGTTCCACACGACGGCAGCAAAGTAAACCCGTGTGTCCCGCGCTCTCGGGCGGATCCTCAGGACTCTACTTTCAACACCGCCAGGAAGGCTTCCTGCGGGATCTCCACCCGACCTACTTGCTTCATGCGCTTCTTGCCTTCCTTTTGCTTTTCCAGCAACTTTCTTTTGCGGGTGATGTCCCCCCCGTAGCACTTTGCGGTGACGTTCTTGCGCAGTGGCTTGACGGTTTCGCGCGCGATCACGCGGCTGCCGATCGCTGCTTGAATGGCAACCTCGAACATCTGACGAGGGATCAGCTCGCGCATCTTCTCGGTCAATTCGCGGCCCCGCTGATACGCGCGATCGCGGTGGACGATCAACGAAAGCGCATCGACCGGGTCCCCGTTGATGCGAATGTCGAGCTTGACCAAGTCGGCCGGACGCATGTCCAGGAACTCGTAGTCGAGAGAGGCGTACCCCTTACTCACCGACTTGAGCCGGTCGTAAAAGTCGAGCACGATTTCATTGAGAGGCAGCTCGTACACGACCATCACCCGCCCGCGGCCAAGAAACTTGAGCTCTCTCTGCCGCCCTCGCTTTTCTTCGCAAAGCGAGAGAACCGCACCCAGATACGTTTCAGGCACATGGATCGTAGCCAGAATCACTGGCTCTTCGATCGAGGCAATTTCCTGTTCGGGTGGGAGTTTGGCGGGGCTGTCGACCGTGAGCACTTCACCCTTCGTGGTGGTCACGCGGTAAGCCACGGTCGGCGCCGTGGTGATCAGGTCCAATCCAAACTCACGTTCCAGGCGCTCCCGCACGATGTCCATGTGGAGCAGTCCCAAAAACCCACACCGAAAGCCAAAGCCGAGGGCCAAGGAATTCTCAGGCTCGAACGAAAACGAAGAATCGTTCAGACGCAGTTTTTCCACAGCGTCTCGCAAAACCTCGTACTGAGAGGAGTCGGAGGGGTAGAGTCCGCTGAACACCATGGGCTTCACGGCCTTGAAGCCCGGGAGCGGGCTGGCAGCCGGGTGTAACGCGTCGGTGACGGTGTCGCCAATTTGCGTTTCATGCACTTCCTTGATGCCCGCCATGACGATCCCCACTTCGCCCACGGCGAGAGACTCCACTTGCTGCGGGCCGGGAGCCAAAACCCCCACTCGCTGCACTTCGTACGTCTTACCAGTTGCCATCAACTGGATTTTTTGCCCGCGACGGATCGACCCATCGAAAACCCGCACCACCATCACCACACCGTGATAGGGATCGAACCAACTGTCGAAGATCAGCGCCCGTAACGGCCCCTCGAGCGAACCTTTTGGTGGCGGAATACGGTGGACAACCGCCTCGAGCACCTCTTCCGTGCCGGTGCCTAATTTGGCACTAGCCAAAATGGCCTCCGAAGCATCCAGTCCTATGATGTCTTCGATCTCGGCGCGCACGCGGTCTGGGTCGGCGCCAGGCAAATCGATCTTGTTGATCACCGGAACGATTTCGAGATTGTTGTCCAAAGCGAGGTAGGCGTTGGCCAGCGTTTGTGCTTCCACGCCCTGCACCGCGTCCACTACCAGCAATGCACCCTCGCAGGCGGCCAAGCTGCGCGAAACCTCGTAACTAAAATCCACGTGTCCCGGCGTGTCGATGAGGTTCAAGACGTACTCTTCCCCGTTGCGGGCCCGGTAACGCAGGCGCACGGCGCTCGCCTTGATCGTGATTCCACGCTCGCGTTCCAAGTCCATACTGTCGAGAACCTGCTCAGCACGTTCGCGCTCGCTGATCGCCCCCGTGTACTCCAGCAGGCGATCCGCCAGCGTGGACTTTCCATGGTCGATATGCGCGATGATGGAAAAGTTTCGGATGCGGTTCGGTTCCATTTCTCGAATGCACTCAGAGCAGGACTTCGAGCGAACAGTTCTCCCTAGCTAGCGGGCTGACCCGCTCGCAAGGCAGCGGCCAGCGCCGCCGTGCAGAGCGCAGAGCTGCATCACTGGAGCCCCAGCGGAGCGCAGTGCTGGTCAATCAGATCGGCCCGATTGCACAGCAGCGGCTCTGGACGGACCGAATGCCGAGAGCACTGGTTTCTCAGCGGGGCGGCTAGCCGGCGGGGCGGCGCTGGCGAAAGTACTCTACAGTGAGGGCGAGACCACGTTCCAGGTCCACCTCTGGTTCCCAGCCTAGTACCCTTTTCGCGAGCGAGCTGTCGATCGAACTCCGTCGCTGCTCACCGGGCTTAGCCGGACCGTGGCGTTCCGGCATGTCGACTCCGCAAGCGCGGCAAAGGAGGTGGAATAACGTGTTCACGTCCGTCTCTCGACCCGTGCCGAGGTTGAGCGGACCACAATAATCCGTGTTCAAGGCGAGAAGATTTGCCCGTACGAGATCGCCCACGAACACATAGTCGCGCGTTTGCTTCCCATCGCCGTTGATGACTGGCTGCTCGCCGCGAAGCAGTTTCTCGGTGAAAATCGCGACCACACCAGCCTCACCATGAGGGTTTTGGCGCGGGCCATACACGTTCGCGTAACGCAAAGCCACCCAGCGAATTCCATACTCCGTGTGGTAAAAGTGCAGGTACTTCTCGCTGGCAAGCTTGGCTACCCCGTAAGGACTCACTGGAGCGGTCGGATGTGTTTCCGGGCACGGGAACACTTCTTGTTCACCGTAAATCGCGCCCCCGGTGGACGCGAATAGCACGCGTTGCAATCCATGCTTTCGCCCTGCCTCGAGGAGGTTCAGTAATCCGATGATGTTGACACCAGCATCGAACAGCGGATCGGCTACGGAGCGGCGCACGTCCATTTGGGCAGCATGGTGACAGAGCACCTCCGGCCGTTCTTTCGCCATCAAGTCTTCGATCAACCCGGAGCGCACGTCCAACACATGGAGTTTGGCGCGTGCCGGTACGTTCTCTTCTCGGCCGGACGACAGATCGTCCACAATCACCACGTCGTGCCCTTCGCGCACGAACGCTTCGCCGACATGAGAGCCAATGAACCCCGCGCCTCCCGTCACCAGAATCTTCATCGTCCCTCCGTTCCCAGCAATTGACGAAAGTACTCGATGGTGCGCTCCAGTCCCTCTTCCAGAGGCACCCGTGGTTCCCATCCAAGGAGGGTGCGCGCACGCGTGATATCCGGCTGGCGAATGTGGGGGTCGTCCTTGGTGCGTTCGTCACGCGGTGAGACGAATACGATCTCCGACTTCCCGCCAGTAAGCCGCTGCACCACACGAGCAAATTCTAAAACGGTCATTTCTCGCGGATTGCCCAAGTTCACCGGTTCGACGATGTCGGAGTGGAGCAAGCGGACGATCCCCTCGACCAGGTCGCTCACGTAGCAAAAGCTGCGTGTGCGGGATCCGTCGTCATACACGGTTAGCGGTTCCCCTCGCAGTCCCTGAGCGATGAAATTCGTCACCACCCGGCCATCGTCCGCACGCATACGCGGGCCGTACGTATTGAAAATCCGCACGATCCGCGTGTCGATGCCATGATAACGGTGGTAAGCCATGGTCATGGCCTCGGCGAAACGCTTCGATTCGTCATACACGCCGCGTGGCCCGATTGGATTTACGTTCCCCCAATACGTTTCCGGTTGGGGGTGCACCTGGGGATCCCCGTACACTTCCGAGGTGGAGGCCAACAAAAACTTCGCACGATGTTGGCGTGCAAGACCGAGCGCCTTGTGCGTCCCCAAGGCACCGACCTTGAGCGTCTTGATCGGCTCGCGCAAGTAATCGACGGGGCTGGGCAAGGAAGCCAAGTGCAAGATGGCATCCAAGTGACCGTCGACGTAAATGTACTCGGTCACGTCGTGTTTGACGAAGCGAAATCGCTCATGGCCGAGCAGGTGCGCGATGTTGCGCGGGTGGGACGTAAAAAAATTGTCCATGGCGATGACTTCGTGACCGTCAGCCAGAAGCCGATCGCACAAATGGGATCCGATGAAACCTGCGCCACCCGTAATGAGAATGCGTGCCATCAAGGTTTTACTGGTCGGCGCCCAATCGAGTAGTACACGAACCCACGGGCCGCCATGTCCTCGGGATCGTAAATATTTCGACCGTCGAAAATCACCGGGTGCTTCATCAACTGTTTCATGCGGTCGAAGTCCGGCCGGCGGAACTCGTTCCACTCGGTCACGATCAGCAAGGCGTCGGCTCCACGAAGGGCGTCGTAGTTCACCCGATGATAATGGATCCGGTCGCCAAAGATTTTTTTTGCCTCGCCGAGGGCTTCGGGATCGTGGGCGTGCACCTCTGCTCGAGCCCGAAGCAACGCCTCGATAATCGTGATCGACGGTGCCTCGCGCATGTCGTCCGTCCGCGGCTTGAACGCGAGCCCCCACACCGCGAAGCGCATTCCGCGCAAGTATTCGCCAAAGTGTTGCATGACCTTTTCCACGAGCAACTGTTTTTGGCGCGCGTTGACCTCTTCGGCGGCACGGAGCATGCGAAAATCCAGCCCGTACTGCTCTGCCGTGCGAATCACTGCTTTGACATCTTTCGGGAAACACGATCCCCCGTAACCCACGCCAGGGAACAGGAAATGCTGCCCGATCCGCCGATCGAACCCGACACCGCGCCGCACATCGTCGATGTTTGCGCCCACTCGCTCGCACAAGTTGGCGAATTCGTTCATCAACGAAATCCGCGCTGCAAGCATGGAATTCGCACAGTACTTGGTCATTTCGGCACTTGCCGTGCTCATGAACAAGATCGGCTGCTCGGTTCGCACGAACGGTTCGTAGAGTTCTCGGAGCAACTCCCGAGCGCGCTCGCTGTCGGTGCCGATGACCACACGATCGGGCTTCATGAAATCTTCGATCGCGGCACCTTCTTTCAAAAACTCGGGATTCGAGACGACATCGAACGGGTGTCGCGTACGCGACGCAATGACCTGCCGAATTCGCTCCGCCGTACCCACCGGCACGGTGCTCTTTGTCACGATGACCTTGTAGCCGTCCATCGCCTCGGCGATTTCGGCAGCCACCCGGATCACCGCTCCTAGGTCCGCACTGCCGTCATCTCCTTGCGGCGTACCCACGGCAATAAAACAAAGCAGCGACCTACGAACCGCGTCCGCTAAGTCCGTCGTGAACGACAAACGCCCTTCGGCCACGTTCCGGCGAATCAACTCCTCCAAGCCGGGCTCGTAAATGGGAACTTCTCCACGCTTCAGGCGTTCGATCTTGTCGGCATCGATGTCGACGCACACGACATCATTGCCGCTTTCAGCGAAACACGTCCCTGCCACGAGGCCAACATAGCCCGTGCCAATGACGCAGAGCTTCATGACTCCTCCTCCCGGAACCTGTGGGCTCCCACAACGTACCGCGCCGGCTGGTGGGAACCTTGTGTTGCAAAGCAGGCAAGCAAAGTGGCGCTACTGCTAGCCCGGCTTCCCCATGAGGTCAACGCGGCGGTGCCGTTCGTTTCCAGGCCAGCCGGTAAACGGGCTTCCGTTGTGACTCATAGTAGGTTCGCACCAACAGCTCGCCGAGCAGGCCCATCGTTACGAACTGCAGTCCGACGATCGTCAGCAAAATCCCCAACCACACCAACGGTCGGCTTGCGAGCGCCACGCCCAACACGAGTCGCTCAAAGCCCAGCACTCCCGTAATGCCCAAACCAGCCACGCTGCAAAGTAAACCCAGCGAGCCAAACACCTGAATGGGCCGCGTCGAGTAACTGGTGAGGAACTTCACTGCTGCCAGGTCGAGCAGCACCTTCCAGGTCCGCGACAGCCCGTATTTGGATTGCCCCGCAAGCCGCGGGCGGTGTTGAACGCGAACCTCACAAATGCGCGCGCCCAGGTCGCTCGCGAGCGCCGGAATGAAGCGATGCATTTCCCCGTACAGCCGCAGTTCCGCCACCACCTCCCGTCGGATCGCTTTCAAGGTGCAACCATAATCGTGCAAGTGGACGCCCGTGAGCCACCCAATAAGCCAGTTCGCGACCGCAGAGGGAATGCGGCGGGTCCAAAACGCATCCTGCCTGGGCCAGCGCCAGCCAGCCGCGACATCCCATCCTTGCCGGATCTTCTCTACGAGAGCCGGGATTTCCGCCGGCACGTTTTGCCCGTCAGCGTCCAGCGTCACGACGATGTCGCCACGCGCATGGTCAAAACCCGCCGCAAGCGCTGCAGTTTGACCGTAATTGCGAGCGAGATGTAGGACGTGCACGCGCGCGTCGCCGCTCAGTTGGTCTAACAACTCTCCACTTCCGTCGGTGCTGCCGTCATCCACGTAAACGATTTCGAACGGCTGACCGAGCTTCTCGAGCGCTTCCACCAGCTCGCGGTGCAGCGGCAAGAGATTCGGAGCCTCGTTGTAAACGGGCAACACCGCGGAGACGACCGGCTTCATGCGCCGTCGATGTCTGTGAGGCTCACAAACTGGCGGTAGCGGCGCTCGATTTGCTCCCACGTGAGTGTTTTGAGCCGCCGCAAACCGAAATCCTCCACCACGAAGGAAGCGACCACGCTGCCAAACACAATTGCCTCACGCAAAGCGCGCTCGGACCGCTCCTTCGACCGCGCCAAGGCTCCCATGAACGCTCCGGCAAACGTATCCCCTGCGCCGGTAGGGTCGAACACTTCTTCGAGCGGAAATGCTGGCACCGCAAACACGGAGTCGGGAGAAAACTGGATCACCCCATACTCGCCGCGCTTGATCAGGACGCGCTCTGGCCCCATTTGCAGCAAGCGGCGGGCTGCCTTGACCACGTTCGTTTCGCCGCTCAGCAATCGCGCCTCTTCGTCGTTGATGATCAGCACATGAACGCGGCTGAGCAGGCGTTCCAGCGCGGGACGCGAGCTGGCAATCCAATGATTCATCGTATCGCAACCAACGAGACCCGGGGCGCTGAGCTGGTCCAGCACATCGCTTTGCAGCTCCGGATCGATATTTGCCAGAAACACGTACTGCGCGTCGCGATACGCGGCCGGGAGGCGTGGCCGAAAATCGCCAAACACGCCGAGTTCTAGCTCGAGCGTGTCGCGCTTGTTCATGTCCTCATGGTATCGCCCCCGCCAAAAACCTGTTTTCCCCTGGCGCGTCTCCAAGCCTGCGAGGTCGATTCCTCGCCGAGCGAGGAATGCCCGCTCTTCGGCAGGGAAGTCTTCTCCAACAGCCGCCACCATCTGTACAGGGGAAAAAAAACTTGCTGCGATGGAAAAGTAAGTAGCGGATCCACCCACAGTACGTTCCACCGAGCCATGGGGAGTTTCCAAACTGTCCATGAACACGGAGCCCACCACAAGAATGCTCAACTCTCTCTCCTTTCCCATCGTTCGATGAAACGTGCGAGGAGCGGTCGCAAATCGTGGCGCACGTGCTCCGGTATGCGCTCGGGCTCCGTGATAATGGCGTGCTCCAAAGCCTGCGCGCACAGGCAGTTCCGTTCCACCGGAAGGCGACCGGCTACCCCCGCCACGATTGTCCGCGCCAGCGCTACGTTTTCCTCAAGAATGCGCAGGACGTCGCCAATCGCGACGTCAGCCTCCGATTCGTGCCAACAATCGTAGTCGGTCGCCAGGGCTAACGTCGCGAAACACAACTCGGCCTCCCGGGCGAGCTTGGCTTCCTGCACATTGGTCATTCCAATGACGTCCGCACCCCATTGGCGGTAGAGGCGCGACTCTGCCCGGGTGGAGAACTGTGGCCCTTCCATACAAAGGTAGGTTCCGCCTTCGTGTACGGTAGCGCCCGCGGCGCGCGCGACCTCCACCAGAAGACGCGAAAAGACCGGGCACACAGGATCGGCAAAGCTGACGTGGGCAACGATCCCGTTGCCAAAAAAGGTGCTCGGTCGACGGGAAGTGCGGTCGATAAACTGATCAGGAACCACGAGATGTCCGGGACGAATTTCTTCCCGCAAACTTCCGACCGCACTCACGGCTAGGACCCACTCGGCGCCCAAGTGCTTCAGTCCCCAGATGTTTGCCCGGAAATTGATCTCCGAAGGCAGTAGCCGGTGGCCGCGTCCATGCCGAGGGAGAAACACTGCACGAACAGCACCTAGTTTGCCGATCACGTAATCGTCCGACGGATGCCCAAACGGGGTCGCCAACTGGACGTGCTCGACCTCCTGCAAGCCCGCAAGTTCGTACAAGCCACTGCCGCCGATAATGCCGATCGTGCGCAAAGTGTCCGCCAACGTGTCACTCCTGAACGATCGTGAGGACAGGTCCCGCCTCTAACCGAAGTTCAAGAACCGCGTCCAACACATCGCCGTCGATCATGTAATGAGTCGGGCGTTCGAACTCAACGGATACCCGCTTTGCCAGGTTATCGTACAACGTTGGGATTTCGAGCGGGCAACCGCTGCGGAGTCGATGGAGCCGCACGATCACTTGCGCTGCTCCGACGTAGCCAGCAAGCAAATGGAAGTATCCTCGCTTTCTGGTGGCCAAGTAAGTCGCAACAAATCCGAGCCCGATGTCACGGATGCTGCTGGCATACAAAACATTGTAATTTCGGTGAGGAACGCGTTCTCCGTCACAATCGATGTCGGCCCGAAACCCCTGTAAGATGCGGCGCGCCAAGCTTCCTCCCACGAATCCGGAAGCAATCGCTCGACCCAACCAATACGCCGCAGCCCAACGCCCACGCCCGCGGCCCCCATAGTACACGTGCAAGAAGTTCACGATCACCCCACAGCCGACCATGAATCCATGGTAAGCGGGCGGCACGTGGATCAACTGCCGCTCGGTGGTGCGCAAAGGCCGACCCGATGCGTAGGTCTCCGCTACGTGTGCAAGCACTTTTTCGGGTGGCCCCCGACGCACGCCCACCGACCGAGCAATGGTGTTCATCGAACCTCCCCGCAAGGGCAAGAACCACGGAAGGGGCTGGTCGTTGTAGGCGCGCACCAATGCCGACAATGCGCGAAAGAAGCTCCCGTCGCCCCCGCAGACGGCAACAATGTCCACCTTGCGTTCCGCGCACAACTGTGCGGCATGGTCGAGTTCCTCCAGCGTGCGCGGACAAAGAACGAACCCGTGCTTGGCAGCTGCCTTCTTTAGCCGCTCTTCGATGTGATGGTCGGACCGATTGCGGCCCGCGTGCGGGTTCACCAGAACCGCGATCCCTGGCACTCTCGAACCCCCGGGGGCCGGACCTCAGGCTGCCGGCACCTGATGCGCGCTCGGATCTGCCTGGTCCTGCACCGGCGCCTCGGACCTGTTCGCCAACGCCAACTGCCCGCAGGCGGCTTGTACGTCGACTCCTCGACTGCGGCGAACGGTCGCATGCAGACCGGATTGCAACAGCGCCTCTTGAAAACGGCGGACCTCCGACTCCTCCGGCCTCCGATAAGGGGCACCAGGAAAAGGATTGAACGGAATGAGATTCACCTTTGCGCGCACGCCGCGAAGCAAGGTGGAAAGGCGTTCCGCATCGGCGGCGCGATCGTTGACTCCCGCCAAAAGCACGTACTCGAAAGTAATCCGCCGCCGCTGCGGTAACGGAAGCCTCCGGCACGCTGCCACAAGTTGTGTCAGTGGGTAGCGCCGATTGATGGGCATCAGCTCCGAACGGAGCTCGTCGGTCGTGGCCGTGAGAGACACCGCCAGTTGCACCGGAGTTTCCCGCACCAACCGTTCCATTTGCGGAACCAAACCAGCGGTCGACACCGTAATGCGGCGGCCCGATAGCGCAAAGCCCCACTCTGCGGTGAGAACCTGGATTGCCTCCACAAGGTTGTCGTAGTTCGCGAGCGGCTCGCCCATGCCCATGAAGACAATGTTGGTTAGCCGTTCTGTCGGCCGCAGCAGTCGGCGCGCACCGGTCACTTGGGCCAAAATCTCTGCCGCAGATAGGTTCCGGCGGAGCCCAAGCTGTGCCGTAGCGCAAAACCGGCAACCCATACCACAGCCAGCTTGTGACGAAACGCACAAGGTGAGGCGGGGCGGATCGGGAATGATGACCGTTTCCACTTCCGCTCCTCGCTCGAAGCGAAAGAGCAACTTCCGCGTATCGTCCTGCGAACGCGCCACGGCTACCGGTTCCGGCCGAACGATCCGAAAGTGCTCTTCGAGCGCCTCTCGGAGAGCCCGCGGCACGTTGCTCATGTCGGCAAACGACACGGCATCGTCCCGGTAGACCCAACCGAGAATTTGTTGCTCGCGGTACCGGGGTTCACCCCGCGCCGTGAGCCAGCGGTGAAGTGCCGAGGGCGTCAGCGCTACGCGGTCCGACGCTCTCGAGCGCTCTCGCTCAACAGATTTCGGATTCGCTGAAGAAGAAGGCAATTTCCCACTTTGCCGTTTCCGGCCCATCGGAACCATGCACGGCGTTCTTCTCCACGTCCGTGCCGAAATCTCCCCGGATCGTGCCCTTGGGCGCCTTGGTCGAGTCGGTTGGACCCATGATTTCCCGGTTCCGTGCGATGGCGTTTTCGCCTTCCAAAACCGCGACGAGCACCGGACCCGAGGACATGAACCGGACAAGGTCCTGGTAAAACGGGCGCTCCCGATGCACCGCGTAGAAGCGCGCAGCCGTCTCCGGCGCCAACCGGAGCATTTTCGCTGCCGCGATCCTGAGCCCAGCGGCTTCGAAGCGGCGCAGGATCTCTCCAATCACACGCTTTTGCACTGCATCCGGCTTGATGATCGAGAGGGTTCGTTCCGTCATGATCGTGTCTCCTCGAAGCTAGCGCCGTCTACCGCGCGCCGGAAGCGCGCTTTCCCCATTGCTCCAAAGCCTGTTTCATGGTGCTGCCCAGTTCTGCGGGGCTGCGGGCGACAAACATCCCGGCGGCTTCGAAAGCGCGGAACTTTTCCGCTGCTGTACCCTTACCGCCGGCAATGATGGCCCCTGCATGTCCCATCCGTTTCCCCGGGGGCGCGGTAGCACCGGCCACGAAACCAACCACTGGCTTGGTCATGTGCGCCTTTACGTAGGTAGCTGCTTCCTCTTCGGCTGTGCCACCAATTTCCCCGATTAAAATCACGCCCTCGGTATCCGGGTCGCGCTCGAACATTTCCAAAACATCAATAAAGCCGGTGCCTGCCACCGGATCACCACCGATTCCGACACAAGTCGATTGGCCGAGCCCCAGTTGTGTGAGCTGGTGCACCGCTTCATACGTGAGCGTGCCACTGCGCGACACCACTCCGATCGTACCCGGCCGATGGATGTATCCAGGCATGATCCCAATTTTGCACTGGCCTGGCGTAATCACCCCGGGGCAGTTTGGCCCGATGAGGCGCGTGTTCCGGCCGGCAAGGTATCGCTTGACGCGCACCATGTCCAAAATGGGGATGCCCTCCGTAATACACACCACCAACCGAACGCCTGCATCTGCCGCCTCCATGATGGCGTCGGCAGCAAACGGCGGCGGGACGTAAATCACCGAGGCATCCGCGCCTGTTGCACGCACCGCTTGCTCGACCGTGTCGAAGATGGGAATGCCTTCGAAGTCCGTGCCGCCCTTTCCGGGGGTGACGCCTGCAACCATTTGCGTTCCGTACTCGCGGCACGCCCGCGTGTGAAACTGGCCAGTGGCCCCAGTGATTCCTTGAGTGAGGACACGCGTATGCTTATCGACGAGAATGCTCACCTCGTGCTCCCTCTCTGCAAAGTTGGCCGGCAACGCTAACGGTGCCCCCTCGGCAAGTCAACGCGCCACACAACCAAGGCAAGTGCACCACTAGCTGCCGCGATCGGCACTGCACTCTGATCTTCCCTTTCCCAATGCCCGCGTTGTCTGTGGAGGACGAGGCTGTTCTTTGCACTTTCATCTTGGCAGGAGCACGGGTCTCCACACATAAGGCAAACGAGAAGCCGAGCGATCCTTCCAATGGGAAGGGGCTCACCAAAAGCGTCTTTGGCGTACCTTTAGGATCTTACATCCGCGTGGGCTTTCCCTTGCCGACACATCGGTAACGGTTAGCTGCACCGGCGAGCGACCCGATGAAGGCACCAGAACAGGGATCCGACGAGGAGAATGGCGAGCAGCACGGTCTCCTCAATTTGCTTTACGTCGGACATCAGTGCCTCGAGAGTGGCGCCAAAGAGGTAGCCCAGCGTGGCAAACACGATCGCCCACAGCCACGCGCTCACGCAATTCAGGAGAAAGAAGCGGACTGGGTCGAGTCCGTTGGCTCCCAAGACGATCGGCCCAGCAAGCCGAAACCCGTACATGAACCGGAGGATCACAACCACGAGCGACGCGTATCGGTCCTGCAATGCGCGGAGCCTCGATTGCCGTCGCAAGATCCCGGGGAAGCGCGCGAGCAACCTCTGGCCCCACCAGCGCCCGACAAGCAGTGCAAGCTGGTCTCCCAGCGTAGCGCCCGCCGCTGCCAGGGCGACGACTAGACGGAAGTCGAGCAGCCCCCGATGCGCGGCAAAGCCTGCGGCAATCAAAAACGTTTCCCCTTCCAACAGTGCCCCCAAAAAAACTGCCACGTAGCCGTAGCTCGCAACCAACGATTCCACCATCGCACCGGCTGCTTACTGTGCACTCTTGGTTCGGCACAACTCTGTTGGAGGGGCCGCGGTGGTTCTGCATCACCCCGTTTGCGATTGGCGTTCGAGCGGCGCAGGCGGAACCCCTCGCGCTCGAACAAGGGGGGACCGTTCCAAGAACTCAGGCTAGCCCTCCCACCAACGCAACGATGCCGCCTCGGATTCCTGCTCGCTCCATGCTGAGGGATCTCGCGGCACCGGAGGCTTTTTCGTGCGGGGTTGTTTGGAGGGAGGAGAGGTTCATCCTACCCGAACCCGTGAGCGCCACGGGCGGCTTGCACGCGAAGCTGGCTAGCGGCCGTTGCCCGGCGTGTACCGAATGACCTCTGCTTTCTCGAGGGTGATCAATGCACCGCCGCCACTGGCTTCGATCATGGCCTCGAACTCCGGAAGTGCGCTTCGGATCTTTTCTTCAGTGTCGACCATTTCGATCACGATCGGGAGATCCTCGGAGAGGCGAAGAATCCTCGCCGTGTGGATGCGGCTTCCCGCGCCGAAACTCTCGATGCCGCGCCAAACCGTTGCTCCTGCGAGGCCAAGCTCCCGGGCCTTCAGCACAATCGCTTCGTACAACGGGCGGCCAGAGACCCGGTCGGCTTCTCCGACGAAAATCCGCAGCAGTTTGCCTTCCCCTTGGATTTTCATGGTCAGCACAGATCCTACACGACGCGCCCAACCAAGTCACCCAACCAAGCGCCCATCACGGCGCCGGCGAAATTGGCTGAAATGTTTCCCACCGCCCATAGCATGCTGCCCTCTCGAAGGAGGTAAAACGTTTCGTACCCAAAGGCAGACATGGTCGTGAATCCCCCGCAAAACCCTACGGTAAGGAAGAGCCGCCACTCCGGTCCGATCCACCCGCGTTCGAGGGAGAGTGCCAACAGTAGCCCCAGCAACGTGCTTCCGCTGAGGTTTACGACCAACGTGCCGACAGGGAAATTCGTGTCAAAGAAGTTCTGTGCCCACCCGCTCACAAGATAACGGGACACCGAACCCAGAAATCCGCCGCAGCCAACGAGTAAAATCCGCAACATCGCAATCTCTCTCACCGTCGCCGCGTCACTTCCCCCGCAGGTCGACCTTACATGCCAAGCTGTTGCCGAAGCCAAGCCACGGTGCGGCGCATCCCTTCTTCGAAGCCCACGGCAGGCTGGTAGCCGAGCAAGCGCTGGGCCTTGGCGATTGAAGCTTGAGTGTGACGAACATCGCCGGCGCGTGGAGGGGTGTGCTCGATCTTGATCGGCTTGCCCACTAGGCGTGCCACGGTGTGAGCAATTTCCAAAACGGAGTGGCGTTCGTTGCAAGCCACGTTGAACACTTCGCCGCCAACGTTCGGCTGCGTACAAGCGAGCAAATTTGCCTGCACCACGTTGTCGATGTACGTGAAGTCGCGTGACTGCTCGCCGTCGCCATGAACCACCAACGGTTCTCCCCGCAAGGCAGCACGGATAAACAATGGCACGACAGCAGCGTATTTTGACTCGGGGCTCTGACGGGGGCCGAACACGTTAAAGTACCGCAAACTCACAGTTTCCAACCCGTACAAGCGGGTGAACGTTCGGCAGTAGTACTCACCAGCCAGCTTCGAAACCGCGTACGGAGAAATCGGAGCGGGTGTCTGATCCTCCTCTTTTGGCAGCGCCGGCGAATCTCCGTAAACCGAGGATGACGACGCGTAGACCACCCGTTTCACCGTGCCTGCAGCGCGTGCCGCCACGAGCAGTTGAAGTGTGCCGTGTGTGTTGACCGCATCCGTACTCAACGGATCGTCGACCGAGCGGGGCACCGACCGCAAGGCCGCCTGGTGACTTACGTACTCCACCCCGGCGAGAGCGCGCTGCAATACGCTGGAGTCGCGCACGTCGCCTTCGATCACCTCGATTCGATCACGAACCTCTGCGAGATTCGCCCAGCTCCCGGTGGAAAAGTTGTCGAGCACACGCACAGCCTCACCGCGCGCGACCAAGGCGTGTACGATATTCGAGCCGATAAAGCCTGCTCCTCCGGTTACCAAGTACATTGCGACTCCTCTTCGTGTTTCGGTGTGTTCGGCCTACAGGGCTCCGCGAACATCGATCGACTGGTTCAAAACCTCATCTTGTCTCGAAAAGTGCAAAGCAAAAGGCCCCCGTAGGGTCAATTTTGTGCCGCCGGAGACGCTGGCGTTTTCACCCAGCGCTCGCAGCTGCAACTTGCGGCTCCGGTTGTAAACGGGGCGGGGGTGACTCGGGACGAAACCACCGATCCGCAAAGCGTACGAGTCCCCACAGAAACCCGGATCCCCAGCTCCAGTGCATGATCACGAAGGCCCATGCTACCCGCAGCCACAAAGACCACCCGTGACGACGCGCCACCCTGGCAGCCGCGGCGAGGACGCTCAGGGCATAAGTCCCCAACAGCGCCAACGCGGCAACGCCGATTGGCCGGTACCAGAACCCAATCAGGGCACCGGACGTTACTGCTAGAAGGAAAAGCGGCGGCACAAAATGACGCCAGCTCATTTGGCGCGGATGCTTTTGTAGAACTCGGACCTTCCATTTCCCGTACTCGAAAAATTGCCGTGCAAGAGCACGGTAGCTCTGGCGATTTTGGTACGACGACCGCATGGCCACCGAAAGATACACGGTGCCTCCGTGCTTGCGGATCCGGTAGTTGAATTCGTCGTCCTGATTGCGCACAAGCTCTTCGTCGAACAGGCCAACCTGCTCGAAGGTACGACGTGGCCACATGCCCATGTACACCGTGTCCACCTCACGGTCCCTATCTGCGAAGTGGAAATACGCACCGATCCCAAATGGGGAATCCATGGCTCGGGCGATGGCTTCCGCGACCGGAGCCCCACCTGCAGTACGCATTGGGCCTCCTACGTTGTCCGCCCCGGTACGGAGCAACGTTTCCACGCCTTTGCGTAGATAATCAGGCGCCAGCGTCGTGTGCGCATCTACCCGCGCGATGATCTCTCCTCTGGCGGCGCGGATCCCGATATTCAACGCGGTGGGAACGATGCGCGCGGGATTCCGGAGCACGCGAATTCGCTGGCCGTAGCGGCCCAACACGGTACGCGAGTCGTCGTCGGAATCGCCATCGACCACGATGATCTCGTAGCGGTCCGCCGGATAGTCCTGCGCCAGCACGGAGTCCACGCACTGGGCAATATGCTTCCCTTCGTTCCGCATCGGAATCACGACCGACACAAACGGCCACTGGTTCATCGTCAGGACACCTCGTCGTACAATTCTTCCATTCGTGCAACCATGTTCCCCATCGAGAACTGCTCGGCTCGTTCCCGGGCAGCGTGCGCAGCGCGAAGATACTCCTCTGGGGATGAGAGCAGCCACAGCGTGAGCCGAGAAAAAGCTTCTGCATCGCCGGGCGGGACCACAACCCCGGCGGCACTGTCGGCGAGGATTTCCCGGCACCCTTCGACGTCGGTGACAATCACTGGCAATGCAGAGGCCATCGCCTCCAGGACGACATTGGGCATGCCCTCCCACCGAGAAGTCAGCCAAAACAGGTGCGCCTCACGGAAAACTTCGTCCAGGTCGCCTCGCTCGCCTAGAAATTGCACGGCTCCTTCGATGCCAAGTTCCACGGCGAAGCGCTCTAGACTGGCCCGCAACGGCCCGTCGCCGGCAATCGCAAAGCGCACGTTCGGTCGGTGTCGACGCACCATCGCAGCCGCTTCGAGGAACAACGCGTGGTTCTTTTGTTCCACGAGGCGCCCAGCAGTCACGATCAACGGGGACTCCAACGAGCGAGTCGCAGGCGGATAAAACCTCTCCGTGTCGATCCCGTTGGGAATCACGCGGATGCGGGCAGCCGGAGCTCGGTACTCGCGTTCAATATAGCGGGCAACATCGTGGGAGTTCGCCACGATTCCTGCCGCAACACGGAATGCTACCGTATTCCCCCAGCGCGAAAGCAGACCCTGCACCTTACAGTTGCGGGCAGAAGCAATCAGGGGGATTCGGCATGCAACGGCTGCGATGGCGGCAAAGGGGTTGGCTAAGTACAACCACGAATGCAGCAAGCGAATCTCGTCACGCTGCACGGCTCGGGCGAGTTGCCAGCCGCGTCCGCCAACATGCGCGTCCACGACCGTGACCCGCACCCCGTGAGTTTGGAGCCACTCTCCCCACGGCAAGACAGCCTGCGATAGAACGTACACCCGCGGCTCGAACCGGGCGCGATCGAGGCGCACCGCCAATTGCGCGACCTGCCCCTCGGCACCCCCGCGAGTGAGCTGGCCAATGACAAGCCCCACACGGATCGGATCGCGACCTTTCACGCGGATTGCCGTGACAGAGCGGCTTGCGCCAGCTCGGCGGGGTGCTGTGTAGAGTCGTCCGGCCGCATACCCAAGACTTTTGCTGGCACGCCCCCGACGATCGCGTACGGCGGAACGTCACGCGTCACCACGGCGCCCGCAGCGACGATGGCACCGGTGCCGATGCGGACACCTTTCAGGATCCGCACACCGCAGCCAATCCAGACGTCGTCTTCCACCACGATGGGCGCTGCTGTCTTCGGCTGATAGCGGATCGGAATCTTGCGGGTGGCAAAGCCATGGTCTTCTGCGATGAGGGACGTGTTGTGGGCGATCAGAACATTGCGGCCAATCGTCAGTCCACCGTAGCCATCGAGAAAACAGTTCTCGCCGACCATGCTGCCGGAACCGATGCTCACTCCCTCAGGGAACCAAATCGTCACGTTATCTCGGAACCACACCCACCCATCGATGCGCCGTAAAAACAATTTCAAGACCAACCACCGCAGCACGTCGCCACTCAACATCGGCAGGTATTTCACCAACCCATACACGGTGTGGAACGTCAGGTACCAAAGGGCTTGCCGCCAGCTCACGCGCATCGGGGCACAACCTCACTGGGCTTGCGAGCGCTGTGCTAGGCACAAGAGCGAAACACCGACGGGCAAGTTCACTCTCGCAATCAACGGAGCCTCGAGGGAAAAGAGTTTCGCCAGGAAATCGTTCACGCGCCCTGGCTTGGTCATCGAGAAGTCGGACACCAGCTCGCCGTTCTTCTCCGGAATCACTCGCCGTACCAAACGCACTGCAGCCACCACTGGGAACAAAATCGTGTTGAGGTACGTGAAACGGCGAATTTGCAAGCCTGCTTGGGTAAAGAGGGCCGCAAACTCGCGTGCGCGGTAGCGCCGCTTGTGGTGATTGATGACGTCTTGCCTCCCCCACATCCAGGGGAAGGCTGGTACGGTCACGAGCGCGTAACCGCCCGGTCGGAGCACGCGCGCAATTTCGGCCACACAGCCAGCATCGTCGTCGATGTGTTCGATGAGATCGAACGCTGTCACCAAATCGACCGAACGAGAACGAAACGGCAGTGCGCGCACATCACCCCGAAGTACGGGCACGTGCGTGCGGTTGCGCGCATAGCGCGCGGCAGCAGCGCCCCAGTCCAACCCAACGACTCGACCATACTGCGCTAAGAACCGAAGATTCGCACCGGTGCCGCAGCCAAGGTCGACGAGCAAGGAATCTTTGGTGACGTGAAGGCGTTCCAACAGTGCGGCAAAGATGGCCCGCCTTCCTTCGAACCACCAGTGCACGGCTTCGATTTGTGCGTACTCCTCGTAAAATTTTTCTTCCATGGGGCTCAGGCTCCGCGGGCCGCCCGTACAGCAGGCGCCTCCTCGGACAGTTCTGTTCTCCACTTGGCTGCCGCAGGCTCGAGTCCGATGGTCTCCCGCACAACGTACAGCGGTCGCCGTTTTACCTCGTCGAAAATGCGACCCACGTATTCGCCGAGGATCCCGAGCGACAGCAACTGGATCCCTCCGAGGAACAAAATCACAACGACCGTAGACGTCCAACCCGTAATCAGCCGTTCACCGTACAGAATGCGCAGCGCGACGAGGTACAAGACGAGGGCAAATGCCGTGAGGCTAATCACAAAGCCCAGGTGCGTAACCATGCGCAAAGGTACGAACGAATACGAGATCACCCCGTCGTATGCGAGCTTCAGTAGCTTGCTTAGGGGGTACTTCGACTCACCCGCAAAGCGCGGTTCGCGGTCGTACTCCAAGCCCACTTGGCGGAATCCCACCCATGCGCGGATTCCGCGTACGAAGCGATTCCTTTCAGGCATGGCGTTTAATTCATCGACGACCCGCCGGTCCATGATCGCAAAATCTCCCGCATCCAGCGGGATGTCCACATACGAAAGCCGCCGAAGCAACCGGTAAAACACTCGGTACGCTGCCCGTTTCAACGCATGCTCTTTGCGTGTTCTGCGCACCGCGTACACGACTTCGTAGCCCTCGCGCCATTTCTCGAATAACCGTGGCACGAATTCCGGCGGGTCCTGTAAGTCCCCGTCAATCACCGCCACGGCAGCGCCACGCGCGTAATGCAAACCTGCCGTCACCGCTGTTTGATGGCCGAAGTTCCGTGAAAAGCGAACAACCTTCACGCGCGGGTCTTGTGTGGCAATCGAGCGCAAGGCCTCGAAGGTACCGTCGCGGCTTCCGTCGTCGACAAAAACAAGCTCGAACGGTACCCCGGTGGTCTCCAGCGCTGCGACAGCCCGGCGGTAAAACACCGGAACGGTTTCCTCCTCGTTGAACATCGGCACGACGAGGGACAGCGTCGGACTTTGTTGAGGGGCCGTATTCATGGCGCGGTTCTTGGCCTATACACGCGAATCGCCGGATTCAAGCTCGGGATCCGGGGATCGAGCCACGACCAGGTCGCAAACTGCCCGGCGAGGTCGTAGCCTAACTGCCCGCTTTCTAAAGCGCGCAGGAACTCACGCGCAGCATCCGACTCCGCGAAAAACGAGGAGCCGGGTTTCCAATCGCGTCGGTAGGCACCCGTCAACCCAGCCCGCCCACCACTGCTAAGCACCACCAAGTCCGGCCGCCGCTGCAAAAACAACTCACGCGTACGCTCCGCAACCGAAACGCGCTGAACTTTCCAGCCAGAAGGGAATCGCGGAAGGTAAGTCATCGGTTGGTACACCTCTACCCGCACGGGAGCTTCTGGCATGTGCGAGGCGAACCATCGTTCGGCGGCGTACCTTGGATCCCGGACGAGGAGCCGAACTGTTTCCGCTCCAGGAAGAAAACTGAGTACTGCCCACGCAAGCAGTGCCCCGCCCGCGAAACGCTTGGACCACCGCTGCACCGCATATCCCACCCCCGCCGCAGCGAGACACCCCAAGTACACGAGCGGGAGCGTATACCGCACCTGAACAAGTTCCAACGCGCGCAGCGAGGCAAGGTAATAGGCCGCGGCGGTTACGAACAACATGACTGCAACGTAGGGGAAAAACCGAACCAGAATGACGAAGCCGGCCACAGCTCCTGCAGCGCCGATCGGGTACAAGGCATGCGCCGTTACTTCACTCGCTCGAGCAAGTTTTTTCCACTCCTTGCTCCAGGAAAATTCGCGCGGCACCTGGGTAAGAAACTGGTACGGGGCATATTTCTCCCGCACTTCCGCGGGCAAGCTGCCAGCCAGAAACCGCCAACGATTCACATAACCGCTCGGATTCCAGGGCACGTTCGCTACCAAGACCGTGACCAACAATGCGGAAAGGCCTGCAGCAGCGGCGTGCGATCGGACTCTTCGCCAATTCAACGCCTGACGTCCCGTGGATCCGAGAAGCCACACCATCGGGACTGCAGCCAGAAACCCGATCCCTTGCTCTTTTGTCAGCAAAGCCATCCCAGCCGCCACTCCAGCAACCGCACTCGCGCGAACCGAATCGGCACGGGCGGCCCAAAGCGCAGCGAAGCAACACAACGCCAACCAAAACAACAGCGGGACATCGACATTCGACGTGTGGCTATAAAACACGAACGGGTAGGCACCGGCCAAAAGCACAGCCGACCACAAGCCTGCCATCCCGTGCACCAACAACGCAGCACTACAAAACGCGAGGAAAACCGTGGCCGTCGCCATGACCACCGTTACCAAACGGCTCACCAGCGCGAGCGCGGAAAGGCTACGTTCCGGGTTGCGAAAGCCGTGGGGGTACTCGGAACTCAGTCGCCGGAATTCACCCCGCACCCAGAACCAACCCAGTACCGGGCTTTGCGCAGCCAAAACCAACATCGGATGGCCCACGGGGTATTTGAAGTAAAACCAACCGGAGTTCCAATGATCGCCGAACAATACGTGGCGGCCGACCGCAAGTGGCGTGAGCGGCTGCAATGCATCTGCGGCCCAAGTTCGGTTCCCGTTTGGCAACCCCCAACGGATGCCGACGATATTCAGTAGGCACGAAAGAACGAGAATGGCCGCAAGCCCTCGGCGAACGGTTGGAGGCTGGGAATACCACCACCACTGAAACTTCACACCACTCCGTGGGGCATCCCGACCCGAGATCGTGGCTGCTTCCGACACCATTTTTCTTCGTGCTAAGCGCCAAGGTTCGGAAGCTGCCCGGCGAGCTGCGCTTCCCAATAAGAGCGGATCTCCGTAATTGGCATGACCCGACCCGGACCATGCGCTACCGCGCCCGGATCGTAACAAATGTAGAGCCCGTCCGGATGGTGATTTGCACGGTCCCGCCCGGTATCGTTTTTGTCACTCAGTAGCGATTGCGCGCCGACTCCTCCGAACACGCGCAACCGCAAACCGTCAGCGTACACAAATAAATCTGGAGGATAACCCCTCCATTCCCGGTACAACTCTTCCGGAGCGTACACTTGCATGGGAATCCTGCCACTCGCACCACCATCCGCGCTCGAACGGAGGGCCTCCCGCAACTCTTCTCTCACCCGCTCGATGTCGCCTTGCGAGACAACACCTTCCGGTTGTCGACCGCGAACGTTCAGATAAATCCGACCGACGTAACCACCTTCAGCCCAAGCCACGGTTCGCTTCCAGTCCACTTGTGCAAGAGGAAGCACAGGCGCGCACACGGAATCGTCACGCAACCGCAACCATCCATATCGGCGCAACCACTCATTGAGGTAGAAACCTCCTCGCGATGCCTGGGCCCCGTGATCCGACACGATCCACACGCACACATCGTCGGCCAGCTCGAAGAGCCATTCTCCGATTTCGCGGTCGACTTCTTGGTAGTACGATCGCACTGCCTGGCCCCAGCCACTCCCCTCGGACACACCCCACAGACCATGCTGAACACGGTCGGAACCGATATCGGTCATAATGAACAAGTCCCACGGTTCACGGCGACACAACTCCCGAGCCAAACGGAAGCGCGCCCGTAACCCCGAAAGAGCCTGCTCGAGCAGCGCTTCGTCTTCCAGCTCGCGAAAGTTGGCGATGTCAAACTGGTAGTCCGGAGCGATATCGGCGACTCTTGCTTGCAGACCGCGCGGATGGGTGAACGTCGAGGCACCCTTGGGCGTCAGCAAGCAACTCACCACCAACCCTTCGATGGCTGGAGGTGGGAATGTTGGTGGCACACCCAACAACACGGTGCGTTGTCCTCGCCTTGCGACCCAATCCCAGAGCATGCCACGCGGGAGCAGCCCGGAGTGAACGATTTGCTGCTGTGCGTATCCAGGACCGTACCGATGCCGGAAGCCGTAAAGCCCGAGTTCTCCTGGATCTTTCCCGCTGAACATACACGCCCACGCGGGCACGGTGATCGGCGGATCCGAGCTTCGTAGGAGGCCAAACGTACCGCGTCGCGCCAGTCGTGCGAGATTGGGGAATTCGCTGTCCATGCGGGCAAACAGCCCGCTGGCAGGAGCGCCGTCAAGCCCAATGATCAACACCCGGCGGCGCATCACGAACGGGCTCCCAATCGCCCCAGGCGCTCTGGCGAGCTGGCAGTAGCTCCGATGGGCAGTTGAAAGAGATCTTGCGCAGCCAGCCAGTCGAACAGCTTTGCTTGTAAGGCCACGGCTTCGTTCGGTGCGACCCAGGCAAGGTCCTGCGTCGAGCGCGGGTCGGAGACCACGTCGTAGAGTTCGACCGTTCCGTCGGACTTCCACACGAAACGATACCGTCGTGTCCGAAGGAGGCGCCGCCGAAGGCTCGACTTGCCTGTAGTAAGAGAAGTCGCGTTACGATATTCCTCCACGACCACAAACTCCGGCCCCTTGGTGGCCATGGCCCCGCGCAGTAATACCCTACCGGGGAAGCGTTCGAGACCTTGTTCCGTTGCTCCTGCCCACCAAAGCAACGTGGGAGCCAAGTCTGTTAATTGCGTGAACTCCTCCACGACAAACCCGGCCGGACCCGGAGCCGGCACACGCAACAAGAACGGGATCCGCACAACAGGCTCGCTCAGGGGATCGAGGGAAGCCCCGGGGGCTACATCAAGGGCACAGCCACGCACTGCACATACCGCGAGCAACGTGTTTTCCCAACGCCCGCGTTGCTCCAGAGCGCGTACAAGATCCTGCAGGCGCTGGCTCGACTCAACCACGGAAGAGCGGACACGGCTGGGCGAATCGAGATCCTCCGCACCTGGTGCGTCTGGTGGATAATGCAGCACTGCGAGGAACGGCTGTCCCTGTTCCATGCGATCCAGCCAACGGAAAAACGCCAAGTTGATGCGCTGCGCTTGCCGATCCTGCCTCCGCAACCAGCGGCTGAGTCGCTGCCGTCCGGCATCCCACGCTCGCTCCATCCACGTGCGACGCCAGCCGTTCGCAATCAAGTCGTCGATGTCTTCGGCAAATCCGCGGTCTGCAGACCAATCTCCCGTAGCTACAAACGCAGCAGTCCGATATCCGAGGGCATGAAGCTCGCGGGGAAGCGTACGCCGCCCTCTGGCCGCGAGCTGCGGAAACTCGGTGGTGGCCCCGTGGCTTGCGGGAAATAATCCGGTCCACAGCGAGGCGCCTGCCGCCAGCGTCTCGGGGGCGTTCGTGTATGCATAACGAAAACGCACCCCTTCTCGGGCAAGCTGGTGGAGAATCGGAAATTCCTCGGCGCAAACAAAAGAGGCTTCGAACCAGTCGAAGGGGGCGCGGTCGAAGCACAGGACCAGAATGTTGTACTTTGGCAGCTTCGACATCAGAGCTTACACAGCCAAGTCCAAAATTCTTTATTGTAACGGTCGGGGTTGCGCGCCAGACGAACGCGGAAAGAGAGCACCAAATCGTCCCAGATTCCGCCGCACGCCACACCCTGATACACCAGCGTAGCCGGCCACTTGAGCCGCAGGTTCCACTGGTTCGGAACGCCCCGGTAAACCCAGTCTCGGTCGCGTGTGAAGTCGACCACCCAATCGCCCCCGTAAGGGCCATCGACAACCCAGTGTGTAACAATGTTCACGCGCTTGGCGATCCCTGGGTCTTCGCGGAGCAACCCAGTGAAGTATTCGTAAAACCGATCGTACAAATCTCGGGGTGCTTGCGGTTCGGCCGCAAAGCCAGCAGCAATTTTGTCCGCGTGTTGGCGGCTGAGTGCTTCGATGAGTTCCATTCGCCGGCTCCAATCGGGCGCGGGCCTGTACCGCCGTAACGTACCGTCCGGCAACCAAACGTCCCCGGGGTTCATCTGGAGCCCTTCGATTTCTGGAGCTACGCGCGCGAGGCGTTCAATGGCCTCGGCCGGCGTGTTGACGTAATTTGGCGTGTTCAAAAACAGCTGTTCCGGGGCGAGCAACGCATAGTTGCCCGCTGCCGGCACAGCTTGGCGCGCCCGCAACAACCGGGCCCAACTCACGAACTCGTCGAGGTGCGCTTCCTTCGAGGCGCGCCAGCGCTCGATTTTGGATCCAAGCGGAAATTCGAAGCATCCTGGGTATTGGGAAGCACCCGTGAAGGTCAAAAAGGTAAGGTCGATGCGCTCTTCTCGCCCGAGGCGCTCGAGCGTTGCATCATCCAGGTGGCAGTCGTTCACGTTCAAAACCGTGGTGTCACGGTCCTTCACGAGAATCGCGCTGTCGTCCCACGGGCGGTCTGGCGGAATCAAGCGCACACTGAGTCCGCTGCCATTCAAGCTGTAGGTTTGGCCGAATTCGAGCTCCTGAATGTCTGAAAACCCGAGAGCCCGAATCCGATCGTGAAACCGCCGCCGGCGGTAGCGTGCGATCAGAATTTTGGCCGATTTGTCGAGCTGCGAGAGGGAGGCCGGATCGAAGTGATCCGCGTGCTCGTGAGAAATGTAAATGTAGTCGATCGGGCCCAGATCGCGCGGAGTCACTTCGAGCGGCGGGAAATGCCACCAAGCGTTGTGGTACGCCGGGTCGGTGAGCCAGGGATCCATCAAGATCCGCGTTCCACCCGATTCCATGAGCATGCAGGCATGACCGATGTACGTCACTGTAATTGCCATGGTCCCCTCCGATTACGCCGCTAATTGTCTCGGGGCCGCCCTGACGTCGCGCGACTCCGCAAGTTCCACATATACTCGTTCCATTGCGCGCACCATCGAATGCGCCGAAAAGCGTTCCACGACCGTTTTCCGGCCGGCCTTCCCAAGTTCCTTCCAGCTTTCTCGCTGTTGCAGGACGCTTCCCAAGGCGCGCGCCAGCGCCTGCCAGTCTTTCGGAGGCACAAGCAAACCGGTCTTTCCAGACTCGATCACCTCTCCAGTCCCTCCCACATCGGTGGCCACAACTGGCTTTTCCATCGCGAGGGCTTCGAGCAGCGCATTGGACATTCCCTCATCGTGCGAGGACAAGACGTAAACGTCCATGGCCGCATACACTTGAGGCATATCCTGGCGGCGTCCTGCAAGGGTCAGCCGATCCGCAACTCCCGCATCCTGCACGATGGACCGAAACTCCCCCTGTTCTTGGACTTCGCCCACGATCAGCCCATGCACCCGCGGCTCGTACTGCGCCACAGCAGCAATCGCCCGCACGAATTCCTCCACGCCTTTACGGATTCGCTGGCGGGTCACCGTGCCTATCACGATGCGGTCCGGGGCAATTCCGAGGCGCTGCTTGTAGTCCTCTGGCGGTAGCGGAGAGAAACGCTCGGTATCGATTCCGCTCGGGATGACAAACATTTTTTCCCGTGGGCAGCCCTCGTGCTCGTGCACAAACTCGCGCACAGCAACGGCGTTCACCATGACTTTGTCCGCAAGGGCGTTGCCAATTTTCGCAGCCAGCAACTGGCCTCCGGACAACAAATGGCATCCTCGGGTGCTGCACAACACCACGGGGACTCGTGCCATGCGTGCAGCCACACTGCCCACCAGGTTCGCGCGCAAGAGATAGTTGTGCACAATGACAGGCCGCTGATCTCGGAACACACGCGCGGTCGCCATGATGCGCCGTACCAAGTGCATTCCCTGAAAACCCAGTTGTGCTGCCGGCGCAAATAGAGGAACGCCCAATGCGCGTACATCCTCGAGCAACGCACCCCTTCCGCTTAAACAAACAAGGATTGGCTCGAACCGCTCACGGTCGAGCAAACGAAGCACCTGCCGCAAATGAGTCTGGCTTCCCCCCACCACCATTTCGTTGATGACGTACGCGATGCGTATCGGTTGAGTCATGGCCTACTCCGCCACGGATAAGCATCACGGCACGAGGGGGCCGTGATAGCCGAGATCCGGAGCAGAGCGATCTGGCGTACCATCGCTAATGGCGCTCCGGCTGGAAAGAGCGAGAACGCGCACGTCCCCTGCTCCTCGGTCGCGTGCTGGACTCTGCGGCAACAACCGATACGCCCCGGCCGGCGGGCAAGCTGGTGGGGCATCGAGCTGCTCCGACGCGAACAACGGAGGATCCGAAAGTTCTCCTGGCCCCTGGGGACGCAGCTTCGGATACCCATCCAAGTTCAGGTTGAATCCCCATGGAATCGACCGTGCCGCACCGGCATACAGGAAGGCGCCCGGCCCATGGTTGCTGGCAATGATGTTGTTTGCCAGCCGCAGTTGCGGGTAAGGCCTGGTACGATCCACAGCCCACAGGCCGCCCTGACCGTTGCGTACGACGGTTGCATTCATAATTCGCACGTATCCGCTCCCGCGTCTTGGTGTCAAGCGCACTCCCCAGCCACCGTTGCCGCTTACCAAGTTGTCGATCAAATCCACTCCGCTCCCGGCACTCCAAATCCCCTCGGCTTCATTGCCGCAAAAGACACTGTGTTGGATCCACGCGGAAGTGACGTTCGCAAGCACCCTCAGTCCGGAATTCCGCGCTCCGGTAATCCACACGCCATGAAGAACTGTGGGTCCGCGGAGGGTCAGCCCACGCTGGCCGCCGAAGTCCAGAACCACCGGACCAGCAGGGTCCCCGGTCAGCGCACCCGTCTCGTCGCCCCAAAGAATCGCAGTACGAGCTCCGGGCGCCGCGTCGCCGAACAACAGCGAGGATGTGCGGTACGTGCCGGGGCCGAGAACGACATATCCATCAGCAGTCAAAGCCAACGCTCGCTCCAAAAGTTCGCTTCGATCCGTGCTTCTCCGCGGACAGACACTTTAAAGGCGCTCTTGCCCGAGGCGGAAGTGGTATTGTTCTCCAGCAGCAAATGATTCAACGGTTCCGGGAAGCCTGCGTTTAGCGATTCCTCACCATTCGCTTCGAATGCATTCCTTGTGACCGCGACGGTGTCCGCCGCACGCACGAGAACGCCGGCCCCGACATTCTGGGTGAACCGATTGTCCGAAATGATGGCCCCAACGACATTGGCAACGCTAAGCCCAGGACCATTGTTGCCTTCTATTTTCGAACGCCCCACGACCACCTCAGCAGAACTCCCGTCTCCCTCCACGGCCACCCCGGCGGTCCCGTTTGTCGAAACGGTACATTCTTCCACACGGAGCGACCCAACGAGACCGCGGACATCGATTCCACGCTTCGCGCTTCCCGAAGCGTTCAAGCGAACAAACGTGAGATTTCCGCTTGGGCGACCGTCGGGGCTCGGCCTTGCTTGAATCGCGGCATCGCTGCCGCCGACGATCTCAAGATCGGCAATCTCGACGAACTTCCGACCCAACAGGAGGAAGCCGGTCGTCGCTGGTGGGCGCGGTTCAATGCGCACGGGCCCTGGCGGGTCGTTCGTCCGACGGCCGGTTGGGTCGCCGCGGAAGGCAATCGGGCGACCAAGTATGCCGTTGCGTGGAGAGCCCAGATTCCCCTCTGCGTACGTGCCCGGGCCGATGACAACCTCATCTCCCGGGTTATTGATTTTCGCTGCCGCGGCGGCAATCGAACGGAGCGCAGTGGCCGGAGTCAATCCGTCTGCATCGTCTCGTCCGCTTGCGCGAACGTAGTACGTCGCCGCCCAGGCGCATTGGGCGACGACCAAGTGCGCCACGAGAAACCCGCGGCACGCGGACCGACACACGTGCAACGTTTTGGGTATGCTTCGCAAACGGAGCGCGGCTCGCAGACGAAGGCACAAGTTCAGAAGAGGGTGTAGATGAACGGCCCGAGCGCCGAGCTATGTGCGGTGACCATGAGGCCGCCAAATGCAAGCAGCACAACGACCATGGGGATCAGCCACCACAACTTGCGTTCCCACAAGAAACCAAGCAGCTCTCCAGCGATTCCAAGCCGACTCCTGAGTCCGGACGCGAGTTTCATGGCCCAGTCTTTCTCCTACGAGAGCGGAAAATTTGCAAGTAGGAACTTGCGCATCTCCTCAGCAGCAAGCGCGTGCCCGGCTGCCGTCCAGTGGCCATCGTGCCAAAAGTGCAAAGGCTTTGCCCCGCGAGCGGCCGCCGCCCGAAACGCAGGAGATAGGACTAAACACGGCACGCCAGACCGGCGACACCAGTCTTCCATCCACTTCTGCGGCTGATCGAGATCGAACTGCAAGTCGCGGGCAGTTGGGTACGCAGCCAGGATCTTTTCCCACGCCTCCGGGTACACCTGCTCCCGGCTCGACGCAATCACGACCCCAAACCGAGCCCCTAAAGCGCGTGCCATGCCAAGCATTTCCTCGAGCAATCCTTCGGTGCGCTGCCATGCCGTGCGCCAAACATCGTCTGGGGGCACTCGGTAAACCCCGAAGTCGACAGGCAGGCCATCGCGAACGCGCGGCCCAGGTGGAGGCGGCAATTGCACCACGCCAAGCTGTGCGAGCCAGTTTGCGACTAGCGGTTGCCGCACGAGCACAAGTTGGCGGAGATACACATACGCTTTGGAGCGTGCCAGCACTCCGCCGCGCTTCTCGCGCTCCGGCTTGTTGGAGCGCACGTACAGGAGGCGGCCGCTGTCATCGTACACGGGGGGGAGAACGTCTTCCAAATCCGGCGAATTATTCTTGATGTCGTTGCCGGGATAGAAGTGCAGGAGCACAATGTCGGGGTTGTACTTGGCACCTTCGTCACGTAACCACAGCAGTTCGCTCGCTGTACCCCAACCGCTCACCCCTGCGCTAATCACTTCTACCCTCCGGTTTGCGCCAATGCCATCGAGCAGCGTTTCTAACCGCCGAGTGAACGTCTCTTCTAGGTGAACGTGCATGGCTTCCACAAAGGAGTCACCTAGCACCAGCACCCGCAAAACCCCTGGTGGCTTGTCATACGTATGGGGGACATCCCGAAGCCCTTGTGGACTGATCGCCACCGGAACGACAAACTCCCGCTCCTCCTGCGTCCACCAACCCTGCTTTCCTGGGATCAGCTGTACACCTGTCTTCGGGTGTGGTCGCCAAAATCGATCAGGCACTAAGTGCAACACACGGACAAGGACTTCGAAGGCAGCAAGGGCCACCATCACCCCGGCCGCGGCTAACACGAGGCCGCCCAAGATCTCGACTTTCCGGTTCACGGCTTCTTGATGATGGTCTGGCCAAGAACGAGCGCGTCCATCCCGCTACGAGAAAAGGTACGAAACGCATTCGCTGGGGTCGTGACGATCGGTTCACCTTTCAAGTTAAAGGACGTGTTCATGACCACCGGTACGCCCGTCGCCTCTCCAAACCGCTCGATGAGCTTGTAATACAAGGGGCTTTCCGCACGGTGCACTGCCTGTAACCGCGCTGAGTGATCCACGTGCGTGATCGCTGGCACCACATCGCCCTTGCCATCTTTGACTGGAACCACGTAGAGCATGAACCGGGCGGGATAGTGTTTGGGTGTCTCGGGAAGATCGAAGTACTGCTCCGCATGCTCGGCGAGCACCGACGGCGCAAACGGTCGAAACGGCTCGCGAAACTTGATCTTAACGTTCACGATTTCCTTCATGTCTGCGCGTCGCGGATCAGCGAGAATGCTTCTGGCGCCGAGGGCGCGAGGGCCCCACTCGAAACGGCCCTGAAACCACCCGATCACGTGGCCCGCGAGTAACTCCTCCACGACGGCATCGACAAGACGGTCTTCATCTTCGTATGTCCGATAGGGCATCCCGCACGAGCGAGCAAAGTCGTTCATTTCTGCAGGCGAGAATTCTTGGCCCCAGTACGCATGTTGCATGACGAAGGTGCGGGGCTGCCCTAAAACTTGGTGCTGTGCGTACAGCGCCGCCCCGAGCGCACCCCCGCCATCCCCTGCTGCAGGCTGCACGAACACTTCACGAATCGGGGTCTCCCGAATGATCCGGCCGTTCGCAACGCTGTTGAGAGCCACACCGCCCGCCAGGCACAGGCGCTCGAGTCCCGTTTGGCGGTGCAGCTCGCGAACCATTGTCAGCACGATCTCCTCGGTCACCTTCTGGATGCTCGCAGCCACGTCTGCATAGTACTGGTTGCGCTCGGCCATCTCCTTGTAGTTCGCGGGTTTTGGCTCGAAATACGAGGGATATCCGGAACGCTCCGTGAAGAAGTGCCACGATGGATCGCGTGGCTCCCCGAACAAGTCGACAAACTTTTGATTGAACGTGTCCGTGGAAGAGTGATGGAAGGAAAAATAGCTCATGTCGAGCCAAAAGCCCCCGTCACGATCGATCCGGACAAGCTTGTGAACCTTGTCCACGTACTTTGGCTCTCCGTAGGGCGCCATGCCCATGACTTTGTATTCGCCCTCGTTCACCTCGAAGCCCAAGAAGGCAGTAAACGCGCTGTACAAAAGCCCGACCGAGTGGGGAAACTGGATTTCGCGCAGCAACCGGATGCGATTTCCTTTGCCGACGCCCATGGTCGCTGTTGCCCACTCCCCGACCCCATCCACCGTCAAAATGGCTGCTTCTTCGAACGGTGAACAAAAGAAGGCGCTGGCTGCATGCGACAGATGATGCTCACTGAACAAGATTCGCTCTGCCGGCACTCCCAACTCTGCGCGGATCAGGTTCTTGATCCACAGCTTGTCCAGCAGCCAGGTACTCATTGCGTCGCCAAACACTTTCCATGTCTTCGGCACCGCTTGCAGAGCGGTCATCAGAATCCGTTCGAACTTCACAAACGGCTTCTCGTAAAACACGACATAGTCGAGATCCTCGGCGCCGATACCCGCCGCCTCCAAACAAAACCGAATTGCCAACCGAGGAAAGTCGGAGTCATGCTTTTTGCGACTGAAGCGTTCTTCCTCCGCAGCAGCGACCAACTGGCCGTCCACCAACAAGGCGGCAGCAGCATCGTGGTAGAAACAAGAAATTCCTAAGATGCGCATGATCCTTGGCGCTCCTCTCCTAAGGCACGATACAATTGTTCGAACTCCGCGACGTGGCGTGCTAGACCAAAGCGCTCCTCGGTGGCCCGCCTCGCTTCCTCACCCATGGCAGTACGCACAGCGGTGTCGCCTAGCAGCGTCTCGATGGCGTCCGCCAGAGCGGCGGCATCTCCAGGAGGTACCAAAAGGCCCGTGCGGCCGTGCTCGATGAGCTCTGGCACTCCGCCGGCAGCGGACGCAACTACTGGCTTTCCGCACAACATCCCTTCCAGAATGACCCGTCCGAACGGTTCCGGCCGCACAGATGTGTGCACCACGACGTCCAGTGCGTGCATCACATCCGGTACATCGGTCCGAAATCCCGTCACGATGATCGCGTCGCCAAGCCGGAGCTCCCGCACTCGTGCGAGCAGCCGGTCGTAGTAACGTTGTCCAGCGCGGTGGACACCACCCACGATGACACCGCGCACCTCTGGGATGCGCTCGCGGACCCTGGAAAGAGCATCGACAAACACAAGCTGCCCTTTCCATTCTTGGATGTTGCCGACCACTCCCGCAACAGGCGCGTGCGCCGGAATGCCCAACTCTCCACGTACGTCCTCCCGGCTGCGCCTCGGAACGAAATCAGCCGGATCCAGGGCATCATAAATCACCAACAATCTCTCGTGCGTGATGCCATGTTGGCGGCAGTGCTGCCGTACCGCCTCGGTCATACAAACAATTGCGGACGTACGCCCCGCGATCCACCGTTCTCGCGCACCGTATTTTTCGAAACCTTTTACGTGGCAAACAACGGGAGTGCTTGTCAGCCAGCACGCCAACAAGGCATCGAAGTTCGCCCGCAGCCCGTTCCCGACGTGCACGACGTCAGGCCGAAAACTTCGCAACACCTGGGCGATCCGGAACGCACTTGGCAGGTCTTCGATGAGCGTGGCTCCTGCAGTGCGGCCCGCATGCAAAACCGTTCGCAGTAGGCGCCAGCGGCGAGCGGCATGATAGCCATTGACGCGCTGCAGCGGATGCTCTTTGGGTAACCGCCGCCGCGCAACATGGAACACCGGCACACCCAGGGAGGCTAGCTGCGGCTCCAGCGCCTTTTTCTCGTAGAGCACCATCCCGAATTGATATCGCCCGCGATCAAATCCTCGGATCATGTGGTAGAGACCAGTGAGCGAGCCACCTACCACGCCGCCGCTCGATGCCTCTACGACGAGCACGCGCATCCTCGTTCACCTCGCGATGCTCTGCTGCTGCGGCGCACGCTCCAGGAGGGTCATGATCCGTCCCACTACCTCCTCCGAGCTCATTCCCGGAGGCACTTGCAGAACGTAGCTCGGCGTTGCCTCCGCAAGAACCCGGAGGTTTTGTTCGCGTGACAGAACGAAACCCTGCGGACTGACCTGCTCCCAGGCGGCAGCAAGCGCAAAGTATCTCCGCAGATCGTTCACCATCAGGTTTGCAGCGCTCAGCCGTCGCCACGCTTGTTCTGCACTCATCGGTACGCAGTCCCACCGAGGGCCACGTTGCGGAAACAGCAGCAGGCGCACTTCCGTCATCGCCGCAGACTTCTCGGTGATCACATGGTGGCCGACACGGTCGAGCACGTACGGGTGCCGAAAACCGGCCACAATCTGGAGACGGGTTCCTAACCATGCACGCGCGGACTCATCCAGTAAGATCGGCTCCGGTACGGAAAACGCCATCGTCCCCGTGTGCACCACGAAACTGTCCGACAGTAGGCAGTTGCCCGGCTCTGCTGCCAACGCCACCGCCAATGTGGACTTCCCGACACCACTTGCACCAGCAAGCAAAATTCCACCCTCGGGTGTATGAACGGCACCGGCGTGAATTGGATGCCAGCCCCGTGTCGTCTCGACCACCCACCAAAGAGGATAATAAACGAGGTAGCTCACCAGCGTAGAAAACCGACGCTGGCGAAACCGCGCAACGCGACCTCCCAGCCTCCAGCGCCGAAGTCGATCTGTCCACTTGGTGTTGCCGAGACGAAAAAAAAACGTTCCAGCAAGCTCGACGCGACGAGGTTCGGGAAATCTGACCTGCAACACGAGGTCCCGAAGGTCGTCAACCCGGAACCAGCGTAACTCGCGACCCGATACGTACAGATCACGGTCGACCCGCACCCAAGGCGCATCCTGGACGTGCCATCGGTCGCGTGGCCACGGCTGCCCGTCTACCCACGCAAGTCGGCTTTCTACAACGGCCCGCTCGCTCAGCGAGCGAATCAGCGGGGCCATGTGCAACTGGGCGTAAGCGGCGAGTTCACTGTCATCAGTGTCGAAGGAAAACCCGACGCCGTGCCACGCACCTTGCAACATTGCGGCGGTTCCCATGGCCCCCTTACTTCGTCACACGTCGCGAATCCGCGTCCGCAGCCACAGCAACTGCAGGCAACCAGCGCCGAATCCAGGGGTGCCGGGCAAGTCGGCGTTCGAACGGTTGCCACGCCGCGAGAGCGATGGACCGCACGTCTTGTGCGGTGGGCAGGAGTGTTTCCCGAATCGTCAGTCCCGACTCTACCCGGAAAAATACTAGGAGGAGCGCGGCCGCGACCATGTAAGCAATCGCCGTGGAGAGCGCAGCCCCCACGATCCCCCAGACCGGGATGAGCACGAGGTTCAGCCCCAAGTTCAGTCCCAACGCCACGAGACCAGAGAAGATATTCACTCCTTGTCGGTTCCGACTCGTGAAGTCGCGAGACAAAATTGTGAACACCGCCATGGCCACGGCCCCCACAGCTGCAAACGGCAACGGATCCACAGCTGGGGCAAATGCCCGTCCGTACCACAATGGGATCAGCACTGGGCCGGCAGCAACCAGTACGATGCCAGCCAAGGTGGTCAAAAACAACGTTCGGCGGCATGTCTGGGCTGTGGTCCGGTGCACGTCCGTCTTCTCTAGCGAGGCGAGCTTCGGGTAGATGACCCATCCCACTGCTTGAGGGATTTCCAGGAGCATTTCGGTAAAGTGCAGCGCGAGACTGTAAAACGCTGTGCGAGCGGGGTCGAGAAAGTAAGCCACCAAGTACACATCGCTTCGGAACAACAAGTGCGTCGTAAGGATTTGGGTGTAGGATTTGCTTCCGAAGCTCAGTTGCCGCGTGAGCAATTGCCGATCGACCCGAAAGCCAAACGCCAATCGGCGCCGAACCGACCAAAGAAGCGATCCCACGACCACCGTGGTGCACGCAGCGTACACCGTAAGCGCCGAGCCAAGATCCAATCTGCCCAGACCCCAGAGCCATCCAACCCCGGCAAGTACCAACGCGGCACCCGCCAACGTGCGGCGATTGTACAAGCCAAACTGGCCCATGGCCTGCAAAACACCCCAAAAGTAATTGTCGATGAGCAACAGCGGAAGCCGCCAAAGCGCCAGCAGCAATGCCCACGCGGGCAGCCCGCGCAAAACGCTGTCGCTCAACGGTTCCCGCAGTAACCACACAGCGGCTCCCGCAGTGATTCCCAACGTTAACGCAAGGGCGAGGGAATTTGCCGCAATTTGTTCGAGTCTGGCCCCCTCGCGCCGGCAACAGTACACGTTTGCCTGCGTGATGCCCAGCTTCGTCAGCGTCATCAAGGTCGAAGGCAACAGCAATGCGATGGCGAGGAGTCCGCGGTCGTGAGGCCCCAGCCCGCGTGCCAAGATGATACTGGTTGCCATGCCAATGGCGGCAACGCCAACGCGCGAACCAAACAGGGCCATCATTTCATGGGACAGCCGCCTCATGATCGACCCGCCTAGAGTAGAAAAACGCTCTCGCTTTCCGCTGTGCGTCCTAGCAGCAAACGCGACCTCGAGGCGCCTATTCGCGCTGGCACAAAATCATCCAGGTTTGGACTTGTCGTCCGGGAACGTACTCGAGGGCTTCGATCAGCCACCGGGCCACCCGCCCAAGGCGAAATCGAAGCCGATTGATGCGCCTCTGCAACGGGAAGTGGCGCAACAAACCTTCGGTGCGAATTACCCGAAACCCTGCGGCCCTCAACTCCTGCTCAGCCTCGCCAGGTCGGTAGAGGACGTCGTAAATTTGGTATCGGTCAAGCCCGCGTTCCACGCGTGCCGGGTACGAAGTTTCAAAATTCAGCGCATCCACAAGAAACATCCCTCGAGGCGCCAAGACACGTAAGATCTCCGCGTACAGCCGCTGCCGATGTTCGATCTCGAAGTGGCGCACAAATCGTGCGGAATAGACGAAATCGAATGTCTTTGAAGGGAACGGCAAGCGAAAAGCGTCCGTGCGAACGAACTGCCATTCTGCACCCCGCGTACGCTCCCGCGCGAGACGCAGCATCGGCAAACTCGCATCGACGGCCACTCCAAACCGGACGCCATGCACCTCCGCAGTAAGACGCCCCGGCCCGCAGGCGAGTTCCAATACACGCGCAGGGCGCGTTGCCGCAACGATTTCGTTGAGTAAGGCCACTTGCCTCCGGTGCAGCAGCCCGTTGAGCGGCTGAGTTGTGCGCCGTTGCAGGTAAGAGCGCACAACTAGCTGGTCTTGATAGTAGGACTTCAGCTCCTCAGGTTGGCGGATCGGCTCGGTATGCATGGACATCAGCCTCGAGGCTCGCTTTTCAATGATTCCACGACCTCCTGCAAGTCACGGCGCCAGTCTGTACGTGGCTGCCAGCCAAGCACCGTTTGAGCGGACCGGCAATCGTACCAGGCGCGGTAGGTCGCTCGGGCCACTTGGTGCGCCGTCACCGGAGGACGCCGCCTGAGAATTCGAAAACCTACCTCTGCAGTGCGGGCAGCCAACTCCACGAGGCGCACCGGCAGGTACACAGGCCGCCACCGCTCGCCCATCGCTTCCCGATAAGCCTCTAGCCAAGCCTGCTGCGGAACGTGCACGTCTACCACCGTAAACGCGCGCCCGACGGCTTCGGGACCCGACTCCACCGCACACACGGCAGCTTGCGCCACGCTGCGCACGTGGCTGAGCGGCAACGGATAATCCGGGCGCGCCAATAAACATCGGTAGCTTTTCCACAAAAAACTCTGCCGTGCCAAAGGAGGGCGGCGCCCTGGCCCCCACAGCAGTCCGGGGCGCAAGACCACCACCGGAGCACCTTGTCGTGCTTCCCAAAGAGCCAAGCGGTCGGCGGCTAGCTTCGACCGACTGTAGTGCCCGCGAGCGCGGGATTCGTCCTCGTAAGGGCTCTCGTCAGTTACCGTATAACCGTCGCGGGGAACGGCAACGACGCTCAAAGAACTCACATGAACAAAGCGTTGCACTCCCGCTTGACGCGCTGCTTGCAACAGGTCCATGGTGGCCCGCACGTTGACGGTGGCAAACTCTTCCCAAGTTCCGGTGGTGCTCACCCGCGCGGCTGCGTGAACTACCGCTTGCGTCCCGGCCACCGCATCGCGCACGCACGACTCTTCGCAAAGATCCCCTACGAATTCTTCGACTCCTTCTGGCCACGACCGCTGCCGGCCTGGCCGCACGAAGGCGCGAACCTCCCAGCCCCGGCCGCGGATTGCCTCGACCAACGCGGAACCCAAAAACCCCGCGGCCCCGGTCACCAAGAGTTTCACGCTGCAGCTTCCTCCGAACCTCGGGTAGTGGAGTGTTGCATCTGCCCACCCAATAATTGCTGCAGAAGCTCCACCACCGCTCGCCCATCTTCGGGAGTAACCGGCAACTCGCCACCGTTCTGGTAGGCCGCGTAAAAGGCGCGCAAGTGAAGCCCTATTCCCGGGTAGAAGCGCTGGCGACCCACCACAAACGCCAGCGTGTTTGCCACCGTAGCCGCAATCAGTTGCCGTGCTTCCTCGAGGTTTGGAAACACTTTGGCCACCAGCTTGGGGAGTCGAGGCAGGCGGCGGAACACCACAGTCATGTTGTTCAGGTTGATCAAAGCGGTTTGCTTGGTGCCCAACAGCGTGACAGTGTTGGCAAACGGCCGTGCCCTCCTGGACATCGTCAAGGTCGCGAGGCCGCGCTCCGCTTCGATCACCGCGCGCAGTTCCGCCACTGCACCATCTTCGGCACGTTGCGCTAAGACGCTCACGCGTTTTGCTTTCCCCACAAAACCGTGAACGAGGTAAGCCGGGTGCGGGGCGGTGTCGAAAATTGGCCCTCCTGGCAAGGCCTGCTTCCAGCTCTGCTGGCCGGTGTCGGCCTCGCCGAAACTCGCAAACACGTCGACCCCAACGAGCTCGCCCAAGATCCCCGATTGCAACGCTGCTCGTGCTCGCAACACGACAGGATCGAACCAACGGTTGTGGTCCACGGTAAGGGTACGCCCTGTTTCCCTGGCCACGGCAATCATCGCATCGGCGTCTGCAACCGATAGAGCCATCGGCTTTTCCACGAACACGTCCACACCCGCGCGCATCAGCTCGATTGCCAGAGACGCGTGCGTGTGAGGTGGGGTTAAAACGTGCACGACCTGCGGCTCGAGCGCACCCAGCATCTCGCGTACGCTTGCACAGGTCGGTAAGGCCCACCGGCGGGTAAAGGCCTCCCGCGCTTCCGCGGCCGCATCGCACGCTCCCACCAGGCGCACACCCGGTAGGCTACGAAGGTAGCCAGCGTGAACGTGCGCAATACGGCCACACCCAAGCAAGGCAACGCGAACCGGAGCGTTCAGGAGCATCTACAGCAGATAGAAGGAAATGGAATGGCAAGCAAATCGCCAGCCATTCAAGCGCTTGCCCGGCGGCGCGTATACTCCTGGAGTTGTTTGACGTTGTAGTACACAGGAGCGCTAAAGTCGCGCACTTGGCCACTGCGAAGAATATCGTGCACCTCGCGAATCGCATCTTCCACTGAAAAACGCGGCTCGAACCCAAGGCGTTCGCGGATGCGTTTGAACGAAACGCGATAACTGCGCCGATCTTCGATTTGATCGAGTTCTTCCACGACGGTGCCTGGCAGAAAATCCAACACCTTCCGCGCAATTTGGCCCACGGTATAGTTGAGATGGTCTCCACCAACGTTGAAGACACCACGATTTGCTAAAGCTGCAGGCGCCTCCACGGCCCGCACAAAGGCATCGGCGGCGTCTTGCACATGGATGTGGGGACGCCACTGGTTCGCCCCCACGATGCGAATCTTTCCAGTCACCGTTGCCCGCGCCGTGATCGTATTCACCATCAAGTCGAACCGCATTCGGGGCGACAAACCGCACACCGTGGAGAGGCGCAAGATGACTACTTCCAAGTCCCCCGCTTCCCGCAGCAAAATTTCTTCGGACATGATCCGCGTGCGCGCGTACAGCGAAACCGGGTGTAACGGGGAGTCTTCGTGCAAGAAATTGCTGCCGTTCGCCCCATAGACACTGCAGGAAGAGGCAAACACGAGGCGCTGCACCGAGGCCTCACGGCACGCCTCGAGCAACACGCGGGTCGACTCGTAGTTCGTCATCAAGGTTTCTCGTGGATCCAAATCGCAGGCGGCGTCGCCAACCAATGCGGCCAAAGCGATCACCGCTCGAACTCCGCGCACCGCCTGGACAACGTCGCGAATGTGGCAAATGTCTCCGTACCGAACTTCGAAGTTCCGCTGCCCCACCAAATCAGCAATTCCGTGCTCACCGTAAAGGAACTTGTCCAAAACCCGCACGTTGTAACCGCGCTGTAACAACTTGCGGACCAAATGGCTCCCTATGTACCCGGCACCACCAGTGACCAGAATCGTGTCACGCTGCATTTCCGACCCTCCCGTACTCGTGTTTGTGAACGCTGCTACGACTGATCCAGCAGTCTAGTTTTCAGGACCCGGCACCGACCTCGCATCTTCGGCAATCATGTTTTGAAGAGTTTGTCCAGGGAGTCCGCCCGGAGCGCCAGAAAAACTTCCCGAGCCAAGAAGCATGCAGATCGGGCGGCTACCTGAACGGCACGCGGACTGGCGACCCATGGTCGCAGACAAAGCCAAATCGGGGGCATGGCAACGGGCCGAGTGCTTTCCACAAACCCTTTGAAATTGCAAGAAAAATTTGCTCCGCCCCGTGCCAGCCGAATGGCCTATCTTTCTCCGTGCCCCCAGACTCCTCGCTGAAGCACGAACGCCAAATCGCGAACGTTTTTCTCTCGGTCGAAGGACTCAAGTACCCGCTGCCTCCCGCGTCGACCGAATTCGCTCCGCGCAACGGGATCGTCCAGTAGCTGCTCGATCGCGGTCGCAAGGGCCTTAGCGTCGCCAGGCGGCACGAGTCGTCCGTGGACACCATCCTCGATCAACTCTTTGATGCCCGGTAACGCCGATGCCACCACTGCCATGCCCATGGACATTGCCTCGACAAGAACGTTGGGAATGACATCCTGTCGGCCCGACTCCTCTACAACGATACTCGCCAAAACAAAGAGGTCCGCTTCAGCGTAACGGCGAGCCACTTCCTCTTGGACGAGCGCACCCGTAAATTCGATGCGCTCTGCCACGCCAAGCTCGCGCGCCTGCTTTTCCAGGACCCGGCGCTGCGGACCCTCGCCGATGATGACACAACGGACCGGCCGGCGAAGCAACGAACAGGCTTCAATCAGCACGTGGTGCCCCTTGTACACCCGGAGGGCACCACAAGTGACAATCTGGGGAATGGGTCCCGACCTTTCCCTCGGACGTGGGGAGAAACGTTGCACATCCACTCCATGATAGTTGACGACGATTTTGTGCTGCTGTCCCGAACACAAGGAACGCAAGTACTCCGCGTTTACCTTGGCACAAGTCACTACCAGTTCCGCCTCCTGGAGCTTTACCGGAAGGAACAGCGGCATGAGATAAATGTCGTAGGCATGTGCGGTAAAGCTGAAGCGCAGACCAAAGAGCCAGCGGACCAACAATGCCACCGTGGTCGCATGCGTCGCCCAGTGCGCGTGCACCCGCCTCACCCCGTTCCTTTGCAACAGTTCTCCCAGGAGCACTGCTCGAGGAACGAGCCCCAGCGTCTTCACCAAGAACACAAGCGGGCTTGTGTTCCACAAGCGTTCCAGCCGCACCTTCCAGGACATGGCCACTTGCAGCCGAGGAGCTTGACGGCGTTGAGCGAGCAGCTTTGCGCGATCACGCCACCATTCCTGCAGTAGCTTTGCCAGGACCGAAACGTATCGGTGCGGATTGCGGGAAAAGAACGAAACGTTTGCCCGGAGCACCCGCGGACTGAACAAACTCGGCAGATACACAACCTCGTCCAGCAACGCAGCCGCTTCGGGTTGTTGCTTGCCAACAGGTGGCTGCTGCAGAGAAAAAAGCTGCATGCGCAACCCTAGCTTCCGCAGGGCCAACGCCTCCCACATCACGAACGTCTGGTGCAGAACAGGGAACGCGGGGTAAAGAAACGCAATCGGCGGCGTGTCTTGCACCGGGCGTTTTGGATCAGCAAAACAAACAACGGCACCAGAGTCGGTTTCTCGTGTTGCCACTCGGTTCATGCAATCGACCGGGTACGAGGGCTGCGGGGCCCCTGCCGAACCGTGGTCAGCCGCGCAGAGTCAGTTGGCCGCCACCACCTGCGGTTGCGCAGGCACCGTTTTCGGCTGCGTAGCGGCCGGCTGCAGCAACTGATTCAGGGCGGGCACAATCCGACAAGGAACTTGGGCGCGGGCACACACCTCAATAGCCTCCCGCGATACATCTTCGGTCAGATCCGATAAACACACGAACACGGAGTCAATTCGTTTGGCTGAAAGCGCAAGTGGCAGTTCAGCAATTCCGCCGAGCACTTTGACGCCGTGAATCCGCGCACCCCAACGATCGGGCACCTCGTCGATGAACCCTACCGGCGTATAAGCAGCGAACGGCTCCTCGATCATGGCTCGGCAAAGCTGCTCTCCCCCAAGGCCAGTGCCCACAATGAGCGCCCGCATCCGTTGTTTCCTCGAACGAGGAGCGGCACGTAGGTAGGTCCGCAGCGCTCCGCGCACGCCTCCCCACGCCAGCAGAACCAAAGCCCAGTCGATTACAAAAACCGATCGCGGGTGAGACTGCATTCCCAAAAAGTACGTCAGCGCGGCAACCAACAAAGAACTTGTCGTCACCGCCTTGAACACGGCGATAAAGTCCCATAGCCCGAAGTAACGCAAGACACTTTGATACACGCCGAAGTACACGGCGGCAGCGGGCCGTAGCAGCACGATCAGCAACAGAGTTTGGGGCACGTAATCAGCGTCGGGGACGTGCCAATCAAACCGGATTGCCAGCGCCAACAAATAAGCTCCGACCGCGGTACCCACGTCGATGCCAAGCAGCGCGATCCGCCGGCGCCGTTGCCACAGGTATCGGGCACGAAAAGCGCCACGAACGGTTGCCCACACACCACCCAACAAAAATTTCAGTTCCGACCAAAACGTCGCGTTGCGAATATAATCCAGGTCCCGCTGTAATTTCGCCGGAAGAATATGTTCCAGATAATAGGCCTCTGTATCCTTCAAACCGTCAGGATACTCGTCCTCCTCGTCACGCCCGTGGATTTGACTCGGTCCGAAAATCCCCGGGGGTACGCTCAGCACCTGCTGCTGCTCCCCACGGTAAAACTGCACGAAGTACGGATCTTCCGGCCGTGGACCCACGAAACTCATTTCCCCTTTTAAGACATTAATGAGCTGCGGCAGCTCATCGATTTTGGACCAACGCAAGAATTTCCCCAGGCGCGTGATACGCGGGTCTCGCTTGACTGTCAGCCGAGAGCCCATTTGGTAAGCCCCCTGCACCATCGTGCGGAACTTATAAATCCGAAAGAGCCGGCCACCGAGCCCAACCCGACGTTGGCGGAAGAAAACAGGCCCGGGAGAATCAAGTTTGATCAGCACGGCAACCACCGCAAACAAAGGCGATAAAATCGCAAGCCCGATCAGTGAGAGAACGATGTCCAACGCACGCTTCGCCCGCCGTCCGAGTGGGCTCATTTGGCCGTACCCCCACGGGGCAACCTGCGGGATTTGCAACTGGCCCGTCTCACCGTCGGTGCGCACGAACAATCCTCCTCAACTGATCGCAGACATACGCCACGTCTTCGTCGCTCATCACCGTGTACAAAGGCAAAGAAATAATCCGTTCCGCGGCATCGGAGGCGACTGGAAATTCCGCGGGACTGACCCCCAAGGCCTGCCGATAGTACGAGTGCATGTGCAGAGGGATAAAATGGACTTGGGTGCCAATACCAGCGCGCCGAAGCTCTTCCATGACCGCGTCCCGGTGGATGCGTAGCATCTCCCGGCGCAAGCGGATCACGTACAGATGCCACGCATGTTCCACATTTTGACGCGTCGGCGGAAGTTCCACCTCCTCGACATCTGCGAGCAAGCGCGAGTACAGATCGGCCAGTTCGCAGCGGCGCCGATGCAGCGCAGGTAGGCGCTCGAGCTGCACGAGTCCCAGGGCAGCATTGATGTCGGTCATGTTGTACTTGAACCCAGGGTACGCCACATCGTAACGCCACTGGCCTTCGTTGCTGTATCGCCGCCACGCATCGCGGCTCATCCCGTGCAGGCGGCGAGTGCGTAGCACTTCTGCCCATTCCTCCCGCGCGGTGGTCAGCATGCCACCTTCTCCCGTGCACAGGTTCTTGGTTGCGTAGAAGCTAAATGCAGTGAGGTCCCCGATCGAACCAATCTTCCTTCCGTCGTACGCGGCTGGAAGCGCATGGGCCGCATCTTCGACCAGAAACAAGTTGTGAGCCCGCGCAAGTTGCATCAGCGCATCCATGGGCGCGGGGTGTCCTGCAAAGTGCACCGCAACAATGGCCTTGGTGCGTGATGTGATTCGCCGCTCCACGTCCTCGGGGTTCAAATTCAAAGTGTCGGGAGTGACATCGGCCAGCACCAACTGGCCTCCAGCATGGAGCACGGTCGCGCCCGTCGCCGTGAACGTGAGCGTACTGGTGATGACCTCGTCCCCCGATTTGATTCCCAAGCAGTTCAGGGCCAGATGCAATGCTGCCGTGCAAGAATTCACGGCCACAGCGTGTGGTGCCCCTACAAAAGCTGCAAAGCGTCGCTCGAATTCTTGCGTGCGCGGGCCAATCGTGAGCCACCCCGATCGTAGGGTCTCGACGACTGCAGCAATCTCCGCATCACCGATGTCGGGACGATAGAATGGAACTTGTCGTGCGGCCTCTTCAGGGCAAGGCAATGCTTGGCTCCGGTGTCGAACGTTCAACGTCATTGGTCCTGACCTCTCCCTCCCAGGTCCCGACTTGCACGCAAAGCAGTTCGGCTCTCATGCCTTGCGCTTTGCAACAGGCCTAATCCTCAGCATGAAACGAATCCGAAAATCAAGTATCTTGTGGCGGCCGCCCTTCTGCTTCGTCAGCAAAGCGCAACAAGCCAGCAGCTTTACGCCAAAACACGCCCTTTTCCCCTCGCTGTTCGAGCCAGCGAAGCACGCCGGCACGAGCGTACCGATTGGCAAACAACGCGCGCAACAGCGGGTGGAACACGACCACCTGCCGGATCGGTTTTGGTCGAAACCCCATGCTGAACTTGAACTCGTCCAACGGTTTAACGGGCTCCAACGACTCGAGGCCGAACGTAATTTGCGGAGCACGTCGGCGCACCAGCATCTCCTCGGTCACAGTATAAATCAGCGCATTGTTCGGATACGCATTCCGCTCGTCGCTGCACGAGCGCGCAAGCAAAAACTCCACGGCGTCCTCAAAGGTCACGGTCACAAGAAACGCGGCCAAGCGACCATCGACCCAAGCTGCCCATCCTTCGACGCCCGGCACTACCCGAGCCGCTTGCCAAAAGCGGCGCCACTGCTCTTCGCTCCACGCGTCTTCCCGCCGCTGGCGTCTTAACGTGTCACGGTGGGCGACCTGACCTTCGGCTTCCAATACGCTCAGATCGGCGGGTCCCACCTCGCATCGCTTGAGCCCGCGCCGCACCTTGCTGCGAACGTTGGCACTTAACAATCCAAGACCGTAGTCCCGGTGATCGCAAACAATCTGGTAGCTCATTCTGCCCGCAGCGTGGGTTGGCGGCGCTGCGTAGCGCACGCCCAAACAATTCCACCCCGAAAATAGCGGCTCGAGGTCCCGTGGCATCAGTTCGTATTCCCGGTGGTGAGGTGCCGGCAGGTAAAAACGCCGGCTCACGTCGAACCAGTACACACCGGCTGCAAAGCGAATGCGGTGGCCCTGGAGCTCCAAGAACCGGGCGTAATCATGTGCCGTCATCAGTGGCATCGCTTCATGCGTACGCAGTGCGCTGCATGTCAGCCTCGACCAACCGACGCATCACCACGCTCAGCCCGACGAGCCAAAAGAGCAACACAAACTGCCAGAGGTCCGCGAACAAGGAAAAAAAGACAAGAGCAAGCAGACTTACCTTGCCGGCCTTCACGATCCACAAGAGGTCGGTCACGGCGGAAGGCGGAGCCCACATCATCCATTGCTCTGCAAAGCGAAAGTTTTGCCAACTACGCCACAGGAGCGCCAAAAAACCCGCCAGACAAAAGATTCCGCCCTCGACCAGCGCCAACAGGTACGAACTGTGCGGAGCAGCCGTCGAGCGAGCCGGGTCTTTGAGAAACCGGGCCACCTCCCAATTGCCCATGCCCACGCCTAAAAAGGGGCTTTCTCGGAACAGTTCCCAAGCGATCTCCCACGCCCGCCCGCGCCGCTCGAGCGAGCCTGCGCCCTCGCCCACCTGGGCTTGCTGTGTGCCGGGTAAATTGGTGATTCGCTCCAAGCTACGCTCTGGAACGAACTGAGCAACTAGGACGGCTGCCAGCAGCCCGCCCAACAGCCAGTTCAGCAAGGCACGAAAACTGACCCGTTCGTCCCACAAGATACCGGCAAGACAAACGCCGAGCCCAAGAAGACCGCTACGCGAAGCTGTCATGAACACCGCTAGGCCCATGACCGCAATTGCTGGCACCAACGCCGTGCGCAGCCCAGGCACTGCCAGAGACCGGCGCAAATACCAGAGCCCGGCAACAGAAAACACCGCAAGCATTGCCAAACGGTTTGGGTTGTACGCCGCAGCGACCAACCGTGCTTCGGTGGTCGCGCGGTAACCGTACAAGCCGCCACCTTGAATCACTCCTTGGACTCCGCTGAGCGCACTCGCCACCATGAAGGCCAAACCAACGAGGTAAATCATCCGCACATGCTCCGGCGTACGGATGAAGGCAATGAAAAACACGGTAAACGCTACGCGGTTCACGAAAATGCGCATGTTCGCAGCGCTCATTTCCTGCTCCCCAAGGAGTTCGAGCGTATGTGGGTCAGGCCCATTGAGGCGCGCGGATAGGTAGTACATAGCCACCACGAACCCGAGGAGTTGCACCTCTGGGGTGGTGAGAAACGACCAGTCTCGCTCCCGATACACTCGGTAAGCCAGCAGCACGAGGAAAATCAGTCCAAGAACGTTGTTCGGTGTTAGAAACCCTACTCCTTGCAACGCCTTCGGGTACGTCATCAGGAACGTGGACAAGAAGAGGGCGATGCCGTAGTGGGGGCGCGCCACAATCCCAGCGACCAGCAACAAGCCAAACACCAGCACGACGGTCGCGCCACCGAGTACGACGGACCCCAGTGCCGCAATCGCCGCGACTAACAACACAAGCAGGAACGCTCCGCTCGAGCGGTCCACCGGGCGGCCAGATACGGTTCCAACACCTTGCATCATTCAGCCGGGGACGACGGCGGGCAAGCGCCGTCACAGCAAGTTTTCAATGAATGCCGGGATATACGAGCGCTGACGGTTCAACACGACCCCCAAAATCCTGGCGCCCACACGGTCCAACTGCCGCTTTGCACTTTCAGCTTCCGTAACCGGGGTCCGGTCGGCTTCGAACACCAAAATGACGCCATCGACTTTGGAAGCGATCACCGCAGCATCGGCATACAGGTTGATCGGAGGGCCATCGATGACCACGAAATCGAACTGAGTTTGCAACCGCGTGAGCAACGTCTCGATTGCTTCCACGGCCACGGTGGTCGCCGGTTGGGTTCCCGCAGGGATGACGGATAAATTCCACTCGTCTACTCGTGTGACGATTGCTTCTGGAGCTGCGCGACCCAGAGCGTAGTCGGACAATCCGTAACTCGTCGGTACCGGGAGAAGGTAACGCAACGCTGGGCTACGCAAGTTCGCTTCCATCAGTAAAACGCGTGCGTCGCGCTCTCGCCCTAGCGCCATGGCCAGTCCGAGGGCCACGGTAGTCGTCCCCTCTCCATGGTGTGCACTGACCAACAAGATGGTGTGCAAGCCAGCCGGAACGGTCATCGACAGCACGCTGGCGCGCAGGCGCTGGTAGTCTTCCTGAATCGCCGCAGCCGGATCCACAATGGCGCCAGGCACAGCCGGAGCCGGGCTGCGCATGCGGGCACGCTCGCGCTCTTCTTCCGCCTTTTTCAGCGCTTCATAAATTTTGCTCACGCCTTCCCCTGCTTCGCGATCGTCTCTTCAACGGGTTCCAGCGTCCCGCACAGAAGCTAACAACGGCAACCCCAGGTACCGCACCACATCCGCCTCCGACCTCAATGGCCGGCTGACGTACTCCTTTGCAAACGCACCGGCGATACCAACCACAAGACCCGCAAGCAAGGCAAGACTGGCAGAAACCCGTCTCGTGTCCAGACGCGGCAGGGGCAGGGAAGGACGTTGGACAACACTGACGTTTACTAACTTCTGCTCGTCCATCGCTTGGCTGATCCGAGCTTCTTGCTCCCGCTTCACGTACAGCTCATATGCTTCGCGGCGGTTTTTCACTTCCTGCTCGAGTCGCTCGAACTCCACCCCTTTTTGCCGCAATAAAATCAGCCGCCGTGTGGAACGACTGAGATCGTCCTCCAATGCCGCCTGGCGAGCACGCATCTCACTCAGTTGGCTTTCGAGATCTAACAGCATGCGCAAGCGATCTTCACGCAATGGATTTGTGCGGTAAAGCTGATGAGACACGATGGTAGGTCGCTCGCGTAGTTCCGCTTCCAAGGCGGCGCGAAGCTCCTGAATCTCCTCTTCGTTGTCGCGAACGTGTCGGTCTTTCTCGGTGTACTTGCGGAGCAGGGCCACACGGTCCACCTGACGGTCCACGAGCTGCGAGGTCAATTGGGTGACGACTGGGTTGATCTCCAGGGACTGCGAGCGCTTCACCACCTCAGGTTGTTGTGCGATTTGTTCCCGGAGCACCCGTAATCGCTCCTCTGTCCCGACGATACTGGCATTGATTTCGCGCAGAACGCTACTTGTCTCCGCTACCATTCGTACCGTGGCAGCGATCTCATCCGTCGGCGATACGACTCCCTCCTTGCTGCTGAACTCGATGAGCGTTTGCTCGGCCCGCCGCAACTCCTGCTCCAACTTACGCCGCTGCTCATCGTAGAAGCGTGGCAGCTCTTTGTTCCCGTGAACCTCTGCGTGGTACGCAAGGTACTCATCGACGAGGCGGTTCACCACGCGTGCAGCGTAACTCGGATCGCTGTGGCGGTAGTCGATCTGAATCACGTTCGAAGCCTTGATCGGAGTCACTGACAGCGCGGACTGCAACGAGGTCAGTTGGTCGCCAAAAGCGACCTTTTGGAGCCCTGGCTGCGTCCCCTCGCTGCCATTCATCGCCAACGAACGGGCCACCGCGCTCAACAAGTCCCGGCTCGTGACGATGTGTACTTCCGTGTTCACCAGCGACTCGTTCAGTTGCACAGGCTCAAGCTTGGTAACGTCCGTAGGCTGTACCGTCGGGTCTGTCCGCGAGGCGGAAATCATCACCTTCGCACTGGCTACGTATTTCGGGCGCTGTAGCAGTGCGCTCAACAGCCCAGGCAACGCTACGGCCAAAAACAGGCCCGTGATCAGTCGCTTATGTTTGAACAAGACGTGGAGAACATCACGGACCTGATCGCTAGCGGTTCCACTCCAGCCACCGTTCCCGTTCCACCCGGTGTTCCCACCAAAATTGCCGGGACCGCCGAAATTCCCGGGACCGCCAAGAGCCGTGTTTCGAATGTTGTTTGGGCGCCTTTGGGGCTCAAATGCCATACAAGCGTCTGCTTTCTGAGGTCAAAAAGATGTGCCTGCCCCCACCCTTGGCTCGACGGGCAACAACCCACGGATATACAGGCGCACAAAGGCGTTCACGTCGCCGATGAATGTCCGCGGCACATACAACACGTCCCCCGGCCGCAATTCTACGTCCTCTGGGGCACCGCTTCGAAGGGCTTGCGCAAGGTCGAGCCGGGTTCCTTGGTACTCGTTGTCTCCGGGCGAAAGCCGTAGAACACTGTCCACTCGGGCGGTGTCGAGGAAACCGCCGCGGTCCGCAATCGCTTGCAATGGGGTCATGCCCTCTCGGTAAGGTACGATCCCCGGAACTCGGACCTCCCCCATCACGTACACCTTGAGGTCTGCAGTTTGCGCCACCAGAACCGATACCTCTGGCTCCCGCAACCGGTCTTTGGTTCGATCGACGATGACCTGCGCCAGTTCGTCGGTGGTCAAGCCCGCAGCATGAATATCGCCACCCACTTGCAAAGTAATGCCCCCGTCAGGACGCACTGGGACCTTCACGTCCAACTCGGGATGGTAAAGAAATTTCACGCGCAAAAGGTCTCCTGGCTTGATTCGGTATGGTGTGGCCTGCCCGGGCGGCTGGGGCAACGGTGCATCCAACGGCGGTAGGGCGGCTACCGGGGAGCCCTGCCGAGCGCACCCAGTCGCAAAGGTGAGCACACCTGCCACCAGCACGAACCCCAAAATGTACCCTCCTTGCGCGCTACGCACGGGCCTCGTCCTCCCGAGCATCATCCGCTGGCTTATATGAAGTCGCCACATGGGTATCAACACCTAAATAAGCTCTCCGGTTTTTAAGAGCCTCGCGTTGCAGGTGCCGCTCCACAACTGACGACTGCAAGAGCTTTTCTAACTCCGCAGCCACGGTGTGTTTATCCACCAGCCGCGCAGCAAACATGCGCGCAGCTTGCATCGCAGCCGATCGCCTCTTGGGGTCGCGCGCCAAGCCTAGAAGCACGTTGGCCAAACTAGCCTCTTGTCCAGAGGCGAACACGGTGTCCGCATAGGTCCATCCGATGCCTTCAGCGGCTCCAGAGGCCAACACCACGGGCTTGGCGAGAGCAAAATAGTTGAGGAGTTTGATGGGGTAGCCCGACCACGAACTGCGGGGACAAACCAAAACGTCTGCACCGATCAACCACGGCCGAGTTTCCGCAAAGCTCCGACAAACCACAACCTGAGCAGCGTTTTGCTGTACCAACGACAGAAGCAACCAAGAAGCCCGTTGCCGCCAATCCTGTTCGTGCGTTACAAGGAGCAGGAGCGCTTCAGGGTGCCACTGACGAAAGATACAAAACCCGCGCAGTAGCACCTCGAGTTCTTGGTAGGCATCGAAATTGCCCGAGTACGCAATTGTGACTCTGCGCCCGCTCCAATCTAGAGGTGGCTCAGCTCTCCCCCCGAGTTCCGAGGGCGCTGGCATCGGGGGCGGCAAAACAGCCACCCGCCTCGCATCCAGTCCCGCACTCTGCAGAGCCCGTGATTGAGCCACGGTGAGCGCCACGACACGGTCTGCAAGCCGCGGCACTGCGCGGTCCAGCAACTTACCCAGTTGCCGTACGACCCATCGGGCGGGAGCCCGTTTGAAATACGTCGGAAGCTCATCCGCCAAAACGTTGTGCGCGTGGTAAACCACGGGGCAACCGGTCACCCACCGTACAAGCCACGCAACGACCGGGCCCTCATAGTTATGGGCGTGGATCACGTCGAACCGCATGGCTTTCGCGAGGCGCCATAACGCCCAAGCCAGTGCCAAATCGCTGAGCGCTTTTTTCACGAGCCAGGGTAACCAAGACACGCGAGCCACGAACCGGGCGCCGGCCCGATGCACGATAATTCCGCGCAAGGGGACCAGATGCTCCCCAACGGCGTACGTGACCACGTGCACCTCGTGTCCGCGCCGGGCAAGCGACTCGGCAAGCTCTCGAATCAGCACCTGGGAGCCCCGTGCAGAGGGAAACGGACAGGGCGCTACAACAGCCACGCGCATGCTTCGTCTGGTCGTTCCCGCACTCATTCAAAGTACCCCAAATTCTTCAAGCGTTCTGTGATCTCCCGTTCCTCTGCTTCGGTGTACGCCCGCGAGTCCTCCTCTCTCGACGGCAACAGAAACTCAGCGGCGTTTTGTGCCCTTACTACGTGTGCAAAACTTTCTCCATCGAAAAGTTCTTCGGGCGGATGCAAGCCACACATCTCCATGATCGTTGGCGCAAGCTGTTCCATTTTGAGGAACACCCGCGAACCATTTCCTCGCACGCTTGGACCGGCGACGGCAAATATCCCTAATCGGCGATGCGTCCCGCTGAGTCCTTGCATCTTGCCACCACGCCACTGCGTTAGGTCGAGTTCGCGCACCGCCGGCCCTTCCTCACCGTTGCTTCGGCTAGCCACAATGGCGTAGCCTGGTGGTTCTTCATCGAACTGGATCAAAATGTCCGGAGCCTCCCCTACCCAAGGTCCTGCGTACAGCTCCTCGCGAAGCCATACGCGTCGAACCAGAGCACGGCCCGTTTGCGGGTGTCGCCAGTGCAGCAACGCTGTGCGGATCTCCGCACGCAACTGCTCGTAGCCTTGGGCGTCCACGATCCCTTCGGGGTCCCTGCCCTTCACGTTCAACCAGATGGAGGGGAAGTACCCAAGTTCCTCCGAAAACGCAGCAGAGGCTGCAAAATCGACCCCCGCAAACCGCGTCGATGTTTCCAGGGCACTGGCCCAGCGGTAGCCTCCCCAACGAAAGAGCCTTGCCTGCCATCTCGCCGGTACCCAGGCCAACGCGACGGATTTTGCCGCAGCAGAAAAAGCCGACCCGCGTCGATTGCATCTTTGAAATTTCAGCCATCCATGTTCGGCGAGCCAGCGGTTCAGGTACACGCGAGTGGTGCCGGCACCGCCAAACCCATGATCGGAGAGCACGAGCAAATCCGCCTCCGGTACCGTTGAACACAGCCGGCCAAGTGCGGCATCCAACGCCTCATAAACCTCGGCCAGCACGTTTTCGAACGGATTGGAACCGACGTAGAACGGACTAAGTCTGTCGTGAAAGTGCCAAAAGTGATGCGCGGCGGTGTCCGATTCACCGAAAAGAATCAGAAAGCAGTCCCATCGTTCCTTCCGCAGCAGTTTCTCTGCCAAGCGGGTTTTTTGTTCGATTCCCGCCAGCAAGCGCTCCCGCGCCACCGCGTACCACCGCTGGCTTACGCGGAACTCCTGGAAATCCGCGAACGGAAATCCACCAGCTTCGAGAATCTCTCTTGCACGTTCGCGGGGATACACAAACGAAGCGTCGGCACGCGTCGTCACCGGCGTATCGAAGCCGCTCAGCAGGACTCCGTTCACCGGCTCGGGCGGATAGGTGGCAGGCAGGCCGAGCACACACACGCGTTTGCGAGAGGCACTCAGGAGCGACCAAACGCTTGGTGCCTTGCGATTTGTCGCATTGACGAATTGCACCCGGTAGGTGCCAGGGACGCGCCGGGTAAAGTCGAAGATTCCGTGCCGCCCGGGATTGACCCCGGTCATGAACGTCGTCCAACTGGGAAAAGTCACCGGTGGCCATGGGGGTTCCACCACGCCGGAATGTCCGGTTCGCCACACCCGATCCAAGTTCGGCAGCCGGCCGGCTCGGAGCCACCTCTCGACGAGACTTGGGGAGGCGCCATCCCAGCCTACGATGAGCAGCATCGCCTCCCTCCGTCTCGATTTATCGGCGCGCTCGCGACGAAAACAGCGAGCGCGCCTGATCCAAGCGAAGCTGCATGGCACGCACAACCTCGGCATTACTTGCGGCAAGGTTGTTACGCTCTTCAGGATCTACCATCAGGTCGAACAACGCCACTGCCGGCAAACCCCTCGGGTTATCGGGGTTCGCAACGACCAACTTCCAGTGTTGCCAGTGCAAGCTTTCGAGTCGGTTTCCCTCCAGAGTTTCTTGGGCGTACAGAAACTCCGGGGGAGGCTGGTCGGAAAACAAGTTGCGCCCGCGAAGGGATGGAGTTGCCGGCAACCCTGCTTGAGCGAGAATCGTTGGCGCAAGGTCCAACGTCTGTGCCCAATCCGTTCTCTCGGTGCCAGCCCCGACTCCACCTGGCCGACGAATAATCAACGGGACCCGCAATTGTTCCTCGTAAAGCGTAGTGCCATGCCACCAGCCGCCGTGCTCGTGGAATTCTTCACCATGGTCCGCGGTCACAACCAATAACGTCCGATCCAACAACCCTCTGCGTCGAAACTCGCTCAAAAGCTCCCCGAACTGCTCATCGAAATAAGTGACGTCCGCGTCATAAAGCCGCCGCATTTCCGCGGCCTGCGCTGCGGGTGGATTGGGGTCCAATACTCGAGCGATTCCCTTCCCGTTGTATGGGATTTCAAAATACGGGTCGTGGGGGTCCATGTAATGCAACAGCAGAAAGAAAGGCTCGGGTGGCTTGGCCGCAAGCCACCGTGCGACGTGTTCTCTCATCACTTTTGCGTCTTGGTAATAATGGTAAAAGTACAAGTGGCGCCGAAAAAAGCGCTCGCGCACCAGACGCAGGAGTTTGTAAGCCGAAAGGCGGGTCGCCGAATCCGAAGCTCCGAAGTAAAAACTCGGCGCTAAGTAATGATACTCTCCAAACCCCTGCTGGAAATTGAAAATCGGGGCGACGTTAATATTGGTTACGAAACCCGCCGTCCAGTAACCTGCGTCGCGCAAGAACTCCGCGATCGTAACCACCCCATCGGGCAACGGATCGAACTTTTGAATTGCCCCATGCTCTACAGGATGAAGCCCCGTGAGAATTGTTGCTACCGACGGGCGTGTCCACGATGACTGGGCGTACGCGTTTCGAAAGTACACTGCTTCACGAGCGAGCGCATCGATCTGCGGCGTGGTCGCCTTCCCTGACGCAAAGCCTAAGGCATCGGCTCGAAGAGTATCCACGATCACAAGGACCACATTGGGCTTTGCACCTTCCGCTGTAGCTCTTCGTTGTGGTTCTGGGACGACCGGCGTAAACCATCGCGCCCCGAGCGCAGCGGTTGCGCAGCCGACGAGCCAAAGAAGCAGCAACCTCGGGGCGGCCCAACTGCTCTCACGACCTGCGACCAGGGAAACCAATGCAGCCCCCAGCACCGCAAGCAAGGCGCTGGCAATCACGAGCCCAGTGGTCCACGCCAACCCGGCTGCACTCCACAACGCGGGGAATTGCTCGGCAAACACCCTTTGCGCCAAGTGATATCGCCCCACCACAAATCCGATCGGCAACATTCCCGCCGCCGCATGCACGGCAAGCCAAAGCTTCTCGCGCTCTGGCTTCCAACCAGCAGCCCACAGCAGCACGCTCGCAGCTGCCCCCAGCCCAGCTCCCATCACGCCGTACGCGCATACAGCGAAAGGGAACAAACCGAACTCGGACAGCGAAGGGCTCGTCGCGACAATCATGGCCGCTTCCAGAACCCCCAGCAACGACCCGCCCCAAGCTCCGGCAACTACGCCACCCAAGATTCTTCCGAACGCTTTTCCGCCCACCGCAACCTCCTCAGCGTACCCCTAGGCTCTCGGGGCGATTCCAACCGAAAGACAACGCATTTGCCCTTCGCTGCTGCGGAAGCCCGAGTTGGGATTTCGACTGCTGCCACATTTGGACGCCGCGCACCACTTCGCCACGGCACACGATCCCTTCGCACTAAGCCGTCCACGCAAGGGCATCACAGGCCTAGGCGCAGGATGTTCGGATCTTCGCGCAGCACCCGCTGCAGTGCCATTCCTACTCGAGTCGCATCCTCGCGTCCCGGACCACCGCCGACCGTCACCCGAAACACTTTCTTTTGCGACCCAAGTTCCGCGCCGCGAACTTCCACACTAAATCCGCGCTCTCGCAACGCCGCCGCCAACGCTTGTGCCCGGGGAAGATTCGGGGTGCTGAAGACGAGCAAAGAGTACTTTCCTGCCGACTCGCGTAAAATGGGAGGGCCTTCGCGCAGATCCGGCAATCGCAAGGATTGCCCGGGGAGAATCCAGTCAACGTCTTGGACCTGGGGGTTTGCTAGTTTGATCAGGTCTAAGATGGTGTAACTCGACTGGCCGTACCGAGCACGCGCGATGGACGAGAGCGAATCCCCGGGTCGGACGATCATACTTGTGAACCGGCCGAGATCGACTTCCAGCCGCCCCGTTGGGCTACCGGATCCCTCGACGGGCGCCGCCACGCTTCCCGCTCTCTCAGCAGCAGTGGGCAGCCCAGCCTCGCTTCCTCTCGTCATCAAAGCTGTTTGGCCAACTGGTTGCGGCACGACCCCTGAAGGCGACTGTCCACGACCGAAGTCCGGTGCTGTGGCCACCTCGGGATGCGGCTGCTCAGCAGCTGAAGCCTTCCCCGAAGACGGCGCGGCTGCTTCCGGTACTGCCTTCGCCGCGCCCTCGCCGGCAACCTCCAGAGCCCCACCCGTGCGTGCCTCTCGAAGAGCGTCAGGGCGCGCAACGTCCGTCGGCTCATCAGCCAACATCGCTAGTCGGGGCGCAGGCTCCACCACTTGCAGTGCGGGCGCCTGCTCTGGATGCTCCGGCAGCACTTCGCCACGCTCGGGGGGTTCGGCTTCAGCCGCGGGAATCGCCGGCTCGGATTCGCCGGCGGAAACCGAACCGGGGCGGATCACCTCTGCATGTTCGGACGGCGCCGTCGCCCGCCCGTCAGGCGCGGCACCGGTCGAACGGTAAGCTTGCCACAACGCTTGGCCCGCAGTCCAAGCCGCGATTGCCGCAGCCACCACCGCGCCACCATAAACGAACCTTTGCCACCACGAGCTTTGGGATCTCGCTTCATTTCCCGGCTCCCGCGGGGCGCTAACGCTTTCGCGCGTGCTTTCCGTTTGCACGTGAGCGGCGGACTCCATCGGCAACAGGTCGGCTGCGGCTTCCTTGATGATGTCCGCAGTGATCCGTTTCTTACCCATCGCGTACCCGATCACGAGGGCGTTGTCGCACACCACGTTGACCAAGCGCGGGATTCCCCGCGAGAAGTGGTAAATTTGCTCCTCCGCGTCGCGGGTGAACAGCTTTGTGTCGGGCGCGCCTGCCGCCTCGAGACGAAAGTGAATGTACTCAGAGACTTCTTCGCGCGACAGCGGCAGCAAGCGGCAGTTGACACTGATCCGTTGACGGAGCTGGCGCAGCACTGGATTGCTGAGCTTCTGCCCAAGTTCTGGCTGGCCGGAGAGGACAATCTGAATGATCTTTTCTTTCGCCGTCTCCAAATTCGACAGTAAGCGCAAGTCCTCTAGAACGCTGTACTCGAGGTCCTGCGCTTCGTCGATCAGCAAGGCCACGTTTCTCCCCTGACGAAGCTCCTCGAGCAAAAACGTGTTCAGCCGCTGCAGCATGTAAAGCTTTTTCCCGCTGTGAACGGGAAGATCGAACTCCGCAAAGATGTACTCCAGGATTTCCTCGAACGTGACGTTCGTGTTGAACAAGAACACGGTGCGGGTGTTCTGATCGAGTTCCTCGAGCAATCGTTTGAGAAGCGTGGTTTTACCGGTTCCGGCTTCTCCAATGAGCGTGATGAACCCCTTGCGTTGCGTGATGCCGTAGTGCAGCGACGCAATGGCCTCGCGATAGCGTGCGTTGAGGTAGAGAAACTTGGGGTCCGGGGTCACGTTAAACGGGCGTTCTTGCAACTGGTAAAACTCGCAGTACATCGAAACCTCCGTTCGACTCGCTTGCGCTGCCGTTGTCCTGAAGAAGAGGGCGCTATCGGCAGGCACCACTTTCGCGCCGAAAACCCCCTCCTTCAACCGCGGCGAAAAGCCGCAGCGTCGATCCCAAGCTCCCGCATCTTGCGGTGCAACGTCGCTTGATCGATGCCGGCATGGCGGGCAGCACGGGTGACATTTCCCGAAAAGCGGCGCAGCAACTCTTGAATGTACGAGAACTCCGTAGCCCGGAGGAATTCCCGCAGGGAGCCTTCCCAAGGCCACTGTGGGTCCCGTGACTCGCCCAACCGTCGCGAGCTGGGGCGGTCAAAATCAACGTGATCCATGCACTCTCCTTCACACGTGACGATGGCCCGCTCGAGCACATTCCAAAGTTCCCGGATGTTTCCGGGCCAGTCGTACTGCATCAACGCCGCCATGGCCGCGTCGCTGATCCGCGTAATCTTTTTCTCTCGGGCAATCGGATGGCGCTCTAGGTACTCCGTGACCAGCAGAGGAATGTCTTCGCTTCTTTCGCGCAAGGGAGGCAACGCGATGGGAACAACCGCAATGCGGTAGTAGAAGTCCTCGCGCATTTTGCCCTGAGCAACGCACTCGGCCAAATTTTCGTTTGTGGCCGCCACGATTCTCATGTCTACGTGAATCTGCCGGTTGCTGCCCAATCGCTCTACGGCCCGCTGCTCCAAAACGCGCAAGAGCTTGCTTTGCATGGCCAGGGGAATGCTTTCCACCTCGTCTAAAAACAATGTTCCCCCATGGGCAGCTTCGATTTTGCCCGCCCGTTCGCTGGTGGCTCCAGTGAACGCACCTTTCTCGTACCCGAACAGTTCGCTCTCCAGCAGGTTGTCGGGGATCGCAGCGCAGTTGAGCGGCACGAACGGACCTCCCCGCCGACGGCCCTGTTCGTGAAGCGCACGTGCAACAAGCTCCTTTCCCGTACCCGACTCGCCAGTGATCAGCACGGTGACATCCGCGTTGGCGAGCGAGGCCACCAGACGGAAAACCTCCCGCATCCTCGGGTTGCGACTCACCATGTTGCCAAAGCGGTATCGCTCCGCGAGCTGATCACGCAGCGTCTGAATCTCTTCTAAAAGACGACGACGGTCGAACACCCGCTGCATGGCGAGCGCAAGTTCCTCCGGAGAGAAGGGTTTGGTGAGGTAGTCGCTCGCCCCTTTGCGCATTGCTTCGACGGCACCGCGGATGGTGCCATGGCCGGTCACCATAATCACATCCACAGAGGGCCACCTCTGGCGAATTTCCTCGAGTAAGCTTGCTCCGTCACGCCCCGGCATCATGAGGTCGAGCAACACCAGCCCGTACGATCGCTCTCGCAGGCGCTCAAGGGCTGTGGGGGCGTCGGGCGCTGCATCTGCATCGTAACCGTTCTGGCGACACAAGCTCTGCAGCTGCCGTCGAATGAGCGGGTCGTCGTCCACCACCAGCACTCGAGCTCCGGTCGGCTCGTTTCCGCGAACTACCGCTGCAGAGGCAGGCATAGCGACCACTCCTTCCGTTCTCTCGCGTCCCGGCATTCCCACTCGCCCCCGAGCGCCTCCACCAAGCGCACCAACACCGCCTCATACAACTCCGCTGCTGCAGAGTGCTTCACGCAGCCCTCGCGCGAGCAAGAGAGTATGATGTGCAAACGTGACTCGCTCGCCGAGGCGCGCAGACTCAACGTCGCCTCGCCCGGTACGACTCTCCGGAGGTACGCGGTCAAGTAGTCGAGCATGGCCACAAGCGTGTCCGTGTTCACTAGGAGGGCCGGAGTGTCGTTTTTTACCACGGAGAGGGACGCATCCAGAGGGAATGCTGTGGTCAAATTTCTTTGCAACCGGGCCAACACGTGCGCCACAGGAACGGGATCGAGCTTGGGAACCAAGGGGCCCACGTAGTCCAACAACAAATGCAGCACCTCGTCCAGTTCGTTCGTTGTTTGTTCGAGAAGGTCGGCCGCCACGTGGCCCTGGGCTCGCAGCTCCTGTTCCACCGCACGCAAGCGCTGGAATAGATTTCCGAGCCAGTGCCCAGCAGCGTCGATGGCAGACGCCCGCACCAGAGTCAGATGTTCGGCAACGTGGCTCCCGGTTCCGAAACGTCTTTCCGCAGCGGCCATGGCATTTTCTCTCTTAACCCTCGTTGCGAACTAGACCATGGGCGTCGCACGGTTCGTACAATTCTACGAACACGGTCCGCCCTCCTTCGACTTTTCGAACCAGTAACCAGTCGCCTTTGTAAGCCTTGTGATCGTACGGTCCCAGACTCATGTGGGTGCGTGCACCCCCGTTTACAGCCGGGAGCATGCGAACTCTTTCGAGCCCTTCTTTGAAGCCCCGCGGCGTCAGCAAGGGAGCGCGCAAGAGCCCCTCCGCAACCAGCGTGGCGGTGTCCCAACTCAAGGCGGTCACCGTGTGGTCGCGACGCTTGCCAAGGGCGCGCGCCACCCGATCCAATACGGGCTGCAAGCGTGGATTCTGTTCGCACATTTGATCGATTCCGTACCATCCTTCGAGAGCCGCCATCCAGTCAGGCTTCGCGTAACAAAACTGGAATGCGGTGGTCATGATTCGCGGTGGATTCCAGTCGAGTTTGGCAAACAGTGGACCGAGCAAGATCGTAGGGTAGCCGTATCCGAGGTAGGCAAGGCAATCAGGCTCTGCGGCCCGCAACTTCCGGAGGACGTTTTCCAAATTCGCTGGTGTTTGGCTCGTGTACCCCTCAGCTACGATGTCGAGGTCGTGTCGAGCCGCAAAGTACCGGAAGTTTTGTGCATACTCGGTGCCCCCAGGGCTCAATTCGTGCATCATGGCTACCCGGCGGTACCCGCGGCGGCAAATCCAATTCGCCATGATCGCGCCTTCTTCGGCGAGACCGCCGTTGCCCAAATTGAAGCAGTACTCGCCGTGGTAGCGCTCCGTGCCGGTCCAAGTGATTGCTGGCACTCCGCACCGCTCGATCTCAGGCACGAGCGCAAGTGAGTTGTCCGTGATCAGAGGACCGATCACTCCCAAAACTCCGGCGTCGACAAGTTCGCGATACCCGAGAATCGTGTTTCGCGCCTCCAACCTCGGAAGCCCAATGGCCTCCTTCACCACAAGTTCGACGGACCGTGGCAGTGCTGATGTTCCTTCCGCATAAGCAAACGCAAGACGCAAGGTCGCTAGAAAATCTTCCTTCGTCCCCATGTCGATGTCGATCAGAACCCCGATTTTCACCGGTGCGAATGGCAACCCATGAGGCAACGTTCGTGCCGGTGCCGAATCGGGAGCCCGCCTCTCCTCGGTGGTACCCATCTCTCGCGATCCCTCCAAGCTCCGAACATGCCTGAAGCAGCGACTCCTGAGCAATAGTTCGGCGATGGTCTCGCGGACCGGCAAGGCAACGGTTCCACGCAATCGACCGTGCAGCCGCGATCAAGCAGCACGTTTGCTCGCCCCCACTCGCGTGCACCTCGGCCGGCGTTCCCCCAACGGGCTTGCCGTCCAGCACTTCAAGAGTCATGTCCTCGAGGCCGGACACAGTTGACTTTCGCGCTCGATCGGGAGTACGGTTTGCGCCGCTTTGCCCCGATGTTGTGGCGCAAGGTTGGGCAAGGAGTCGGAGGAGTGGAGCGCCTACGGATTGGAGTGATCGACCGGTCTCCAAGCATTCGCGAGACAGCTGCCATCGTGCTCCACGAGCACGATGTTGCGCGCTTTGCACCGGAAGAATTTTTGCGACTCGATCAGCCGTTTGCCGGTGATCTTTTGCTTGTGGAACGCGGGTGCCTGACCACCGAGGAGCTGACCCGCTTGGCTCCCGGCGTTCCTGTGGTCTGGCTAGAAAGTACCCCTTTGGAAAACAACGCCGCACACTTCGGGGCCCTTCCGCGACCGTTTCGTCCGCAGGAGTTGCGTCGCTGGGTCCGCACATTCGCAAGCGGCCTGCAACGCGAGCGGCTAGAACTTGCCACGCTCCTGCCCTCGTTTCCGCCGCCCCTACTTCCCGCGGCAGCGATTCCCACGGTGCGGGCAGCTCTGCGCACGCAACTGCCGTTGGTGATCTACGGCGAGCAGGGCACGGGAAAATTGCGCCTCGCTCGCGCTCTTCATGCGGCCAGCGGCAATCATGTTCACGTCAAGGTCCCTGGCGCCAATTGCGATGTGCACCTTGCCGAGAAATTGCGCGGCTATCCTCCCAAAACACGGATCACGTTGTGCGTGACTGCTTTCGAGCAGCTTGCGCCGGGCAGAGAAGAATTACTGGCGGACCTTCTTCTCCAAAGCCAAGAGCAACAGACTCATCTTTGGTTTCTCGCATGCACGACAGTGTCACCCGAGATGCTCGCCGAAACCGAAGAGCGCTTCGGTGCCATCCTCCATCATGCGGCGGTCTTCACGGTCCGCTTGCCCCCACTGCGCGACCGGACTGAGGATCTTCCCGCAATCATTTCAGCCGAAGCGGCTCGCATTGCAGCAATGCTGCGTTCAAGTCCACCAACATTTACTCCAGAGGCGTGGGAACGCCTGCTCCACTACCTGTGGTTCGGCAATCTCCCCGAGCTCGAAGCTGTTTTAGCCCGCACGATGACCCTCGTTCGCGAGCGTCCGATCCCCGCACACGCCCTTTTATTCGCACCTCCGGGACAGTCCACCACGGCACAGGGCACAACGAAGGCCCGAAATTTCGCACCACCGAGTACCGAGGGGAAACAGTTGCCTTCGCTGTCGACGACCCAGCAGCTCGAAGTTTTGCTTCATGAACTCGCCCATGAACTAAAGAACCCACTCGTGACGATCAAAACGATCAGCCAGCATCTCGAACGCTTGCTGGGGGACGAAACCGGGCGGGAACAGGTTGCACAGTTGGCTGGCGAAGCGGTGGATCGCATGGACCGTATTCTCGACAATCTTCTGCGTTTTGCTCGCTATGGCACCCCCACCCTGGAAAAGACATCGGTCAATGCTGTGCTGGCGCCGGCCCTCGCCGAACTGGCTTCTGTGCTCTCCGAAAAACAAATCGTTTTGCACTACCTGCCTCCAGAGGGAGCGTGGATTCAGGGGGATCCGGCACAACTCACGTTTGCCTTGGAAAATTTACTTCGAGCGGTCGTGCGTGATTTGGAAGAGGGTTCCACTCTTTCGATCGAACCACTTGTAGGTTCCACCGGGATCGAAATTCGCTTTCCGCGCTCGCAAGGAGCCGTGGTCGAGCGACTTCGCCGATTTGTCGACGAGGAGGGATCGGGGAGTTCCCCTCTGGAACCCCTCGGCTTCCTGATTGCTCGGTCCCTGTTAGAGCGGAACCGTGCCACGCTCCGTGAGCAAAGCGAGGACGCCCGGTGTACTTTGACGATCCTCTTCCCCCCTGCCACTGGAACGGAAGAAACCTATGCCGAAACGTCGCGTTTTAATCGTGGATGACGAACCCAGCGTGAGGCAGTCGCTCACGCTTGTGCTCAAGGACCAATACGAGGTCCTCACCGCCAGCACCGGGCACGCTGCGTTCGATATTTTAGCCACCACGCCTGTCGATGTTGTGTTGCTCGATATCCTTTTACCCGGAATCGACGGGCTCGAGGTGCTCGAAAAAATCAAAGAGCGCACCCCGTCGCCGCAAGTGATCATGTTGACAGCGACCAAGACGGTGAAAACCGCCGTCACCGCGATGAAGCTCGGTGCTTTCGACTACGTCACCAAACCGTTCGATGTCGAGGAGCTGCTCCTGCTCGTCGAGCGCGCCGTCCAATCCAGCGCTCTGGTTCAAGAAGTCGAAGCCCTTCGCTCCGAGGTGGGGGTGCGGTACAGCTTCGAGAACATTATCGCCCGCTCCGCCAAAATGCAGGATATTCTGCGCACCGTGTCCCGCGTCGCCCCGCTCAAAACCACGGTGCTGATCACCGGTGAAAGCGGCACGGGCAAAGAACTGATCGCGAAAGCACTGCACTATCACAGCCCGCGCGCCCACCGGCCCATGGTGACCCTGAACTGCGCAGCCATTCCCGAAAACCTCCTGGAGAGCGAACTTTTTGGCCACGAGCGCGGCGCCTTTACCGACGCGCACGCACGGAAACTGGGGCAGTTCGAACTCGCCGACCAAGGAACGATCTTCCTCGATGAAATTGGGGAAATGCAGCCTGCCATCCAGGCAAAGATCTTGCGCGTCTTGGAACAAGGCGAGTTTCTCCGGGTTGGGGGCAACCAGCCCATTCGCGTCGATGTGCGGGTCATTGCCGCAACGAACCGCGACCTCAACGAGGGCATCCGGGAAGGACGGTTTCGGTCGGATCTGTACTACCGTCTAAACGTAGTCTCCATCCACATTCCTCCGCTACGCGAACGGCGTGAAGACATCGTCCCCCTGATCCGACACTTTTTGAGCCTCAAAGCAAAGGAACTCGGGATTGGCGAAAAAACCTTTTCTAATGAGGCCATGGACCTGTTGCTTGCGTATTCTTGGCCGGGGAACGTGCGCGAACTCGAAAACGTTGTGGAACGCGCCATGGTGCTTTCCGCAAATCCGGTGATGCAGCCCTCCGACCTTCCTGACTACATCGCCAATCAAAACCGAGCAGAGTTTCATCCGGTTCAACAAAGCGTCTTGCGCGGAGAGATCCGCTTGGCCGAAGCCGTCGACCAGTTCGAAGAACAGCTCATCCGCCGCGCCCTCGAAGAGGCTCAATACAATCAGACCCGCGCCGCCGAAATTTTGGGGACCACCCGTCGCATCTTGAAATACAAAATGGACAAGCTGGGAATTCGCCCCGAAAGCGACTCGCTCTGAGTGAGTACTGCTGGCGAATCCATCAACCCGGGTCGCCGACCCGCGACAAGAAACGGCAGCGACAAGTCAGCAGCGGACAATTTTGTTGCCGGTGTTCAAAATTGTTCGGGAGCCTCGGGAATTCCGCGAGATAGCCGAAATCTCCCCGTTTTCCTTTGGGCTCCACGGTGTGCCGGGCTCATCAAGAGGAGCACGGCGGCAAGGACACCTCCCCCGGTTGCGTCGATTTTTTGATCAACTGAGCGCGCGTGTGTGAGTGCAAAGTCTACGCAAAAAGCATGGCATGTTTCCTGCTTTTCAGGCACCGCCATGCACGCAATGGAACAGCGCGCCGACCGCCCGACCTTACTGGTGATCGATGACGAGTTTGGCCCTGCCGAGGCGCTGCGGATGGTCTTCCACCCGCACTATCGGGTACTCGTTGCCCACCGAGGTGACGAAGCGCTGAATCTCTTGCGGAACGAGTCGGTGGACGTTGTCACCCTCGACTTACGGATGCCGCAGATGACCGGCGTCGAGGTGCTCCGGGCGATCAAGTCGGAGTTTCCAGACGTCGAGGTCATCATCGTGACCGCGTACGCTTCGCTGGACACTGCCCTTCAAGGTTTGCGCTGGGGAGCCTTTGATTACATCATCAAGCCATACGATGTTCCGCATATTGCGGAGCTCGTCGATCGGGCCGTGCGACGGCGCCGAGCCCGACTGCAGGGCCAGCGAACTCGGGAACATTTTCTCGGCAATGTGTCACACGAGCTACGCACCCCGCTGAGCGCAATCATCGGATACAGCTCCATCTTGAGCGAGGAGTTGGCAAACAAAATCGATCCGGAGCAACTGTCGGCACTGCAGCGCATTCAGGCCAACGCCGTCGAGCTTTTGGATCTCATCGAGGGAATTCTCATCTTAAACGGCATCGATGCTGGCGAAATCCCTGTGGTCGTCAGCGAGTTCGATGTGCGCGATTTGGTTCGCAACGTCGTCGCGCAGTTCCAGCGATACGGGCAGGAGAAAGGCGTAGAATTCTCTTGCTCCGTACCCGATTCGCCGGTGGTTCTGCACAGCGACGCGCAAAAAGTCCAACGGATCCTGCACGCGCTGTTAGACCACGTGCTCAAGTTCAGCACGGATGGCGGTATCACGGTGCAAGTGTCACCGGACCCGACCGGATTTGGTGCCCATATTTCCGTGAGCGACGCCGGCACAGCCATCGACCCCGAGGAACTTCAAGCGGCAATCAACGGATTTTTGGAAGACGATGCTGCTGGCAGGCGGCGGGACCGGGGTTTGGGGATCGGGTTGAGGGTCGCCGTTCAGTTTACCCGCATGCTTGGGGGTAGCATGCGAGTGGAAGCACAGCCGGGCGGCGGCACCAAGCTCACGGTCGCGGTGCCCAGCTGGCACCTGATGCCACGATCCCGCATCCATTGAGGGAGGTAGCCCATGGCACCGCGAGAACCGCAACGAGTTTGGATTTGCTGTCGACTCTGCGCCGAGGCCCACCTACTGCGTACCTCGGTAGACGCCTGGCTGCCCAAGGAGGAGGAACACCAGCAGGCGGTTGTGGAGTTTCTCGAGGCTCATGCACACCATCCCGTTACTCAGTTGGTGCCGACGTCTCCAGGACGCAGCGTGTACTCTGGCCCACTGTGGGATCCGCGCACGGTGTTCCTGATCGAGGTCACTGACGGACGCGAGGTGTACGTGCTGGAAGCCCTCCGGAGCGACGTGGGAGCTCCACGCCGCTATCGTTTGCGAACAGGAAGGCTTCCGCAGCCGTGCACTCTCATCGCGATGGACACCGCTTTGGCGCTGCGGGCACTGCAGGCTGAGTTTGGCAGTGCCGTTCCTGTCGCCACTGCGCAGCGACTCGTGGAATGCGCTGCGGATGTTTTGACCCGAATTTCGCCGGTTACCATCGACCCCGCATTCGACGACGCTAACGATCCCGATCTTGCCTTTGCGGATTGGCCAGATGCGGCGATCGAAGCCTTGGTGGTTGTAGGGCGGAAGATGCTTTCGCCTTCGCTACACCAACGTTGGCAAACGTTTCTGCGCGAGCAATGCCGCGCCACCGGAGCCTGGGCCATACAGGTACGCCAGCTTCGGAAAGAACTCTCTACTCTCGAGGGCTTACATGCCCCTCTATAACGGCGAACCCACATGTGGTACCTAGCGACCGCATGTGGGCACACGAACCGAGTGCTGTTCTCGATACTCTTCATCGCTCCTGGCGCCGCGTACTAGCTCGTGCGCTCGATGGCGAGCCCATTTCGCGGGACGCTGCGGTGGGGCTTTTGGAAAGCCACGACCCGCAGCTTTTTGCCGCACTCGTCGCCGTGGCCGGCGAGGTCCGCAATCGGTGGAAAGGTACGGTGGTCACTTACTCGCCAAAGGTGTTTCTTCCGGTAACGAACCTTTGCCTCGACCGATGTGCCTACTGTACGTTCCGCGCTGACCCCGACGACCCGTCGGCTTGGACGATGCCGCCCGAGGAAATACGATCCATAGCGGCGAGCGGGAAAAAATTTGGTTGTACGGAGGCGCTCCTCTGCCTTGGGGACAAGCCCGAGCGCGCCTTTAAAGCGTACCGCGCCACTTTGGCTGTGCTGGGGCACCGCACAACAATCGAGTACGTCTACCAATGCAGTCGCATTGCTCTCGAAGAAGGACTGTTCCCTCATACAAATGCCGGACTGCTCACCCGGGAAGAAATGGAATTGCTTCGACCAGTGAATCCAAGTCTCGGGCTGATGCTGGAAAACGTGTCGCCGCGGCTCCGCCAACCCGGCCAAGCGCACGCTCAAGCGCCGGACAAGGATCCCGTAAAGCGCCTACGCACAATCCAAACCGCTGGAGAGCTCCGGATTCCTTTCACCTCAGGAATTTTGATTGGAATTGGCGAGACACCCGTGGAGATTGTCGACAGCTTGCTGACTCTCCGTCGCCTCCACGAGGAGTTCGGCCACATCCAGGAAATCATCGTGCAAAACTTCCGTGCCAAACCCACGACACGCATGGCCAATGCACCCGAGCCCTCCAGCGTGGACACCGCGAAGACCCTCGCTATTGCGCGGCTGTTAGCGCCCACGATGAACTTGCAGGCACCGCCGAATCTCAGCCCGTATGATCACCGCCTTTTGTTAAGAGCCGGGCTCAACGACTGGGGTGGCATCTCTCCCCTGACGCCCGATTTCGTGAACCCAGAAGCACCGTGGCCGCACGTTGCCGCCCTGGAACGGATCTGTCGGGAAGAAGGCTTCCTTTTAAAACCACGGCTGCCGGTCTATCCAGAGTATCTCGTTCGCCCAGAGTTCATCGACGAGGCATTGCGCGAACGACTACTTGCCCACCCTTTTGCGAAAGGAGTTTAAACATGCGCACCCAGTTGCTGCGTTCGTTCATTCTCGATCCGCCCCCACTCGAGCGAACTCTCTCGGAAGCACGACCGGAATTTGCCCGGCTTCTCGAACGCGCCCTTTGCGGAAACGAACTCGGGTTCGAAGATGGTTTGACCCTTCTTGGAGCGGAAGGCAATGACCTCCTGGCTCTTTTGCGGGCAGCCGATGTAGCGCGCGAGATCGATGTCGGCTCACGAGTGACCTATGTCGTGAACCGCAACATCAACTTCACCAATGTTTGCTTCGTTGGCTGCCAGTTTTGTGCGTTCGCCCGACTTCGGAAAGATCCCGACGCCCGCACAGACTCGATCGAAACTGTACTTGCCAAGGTTGCGGAAGCAGTTGAGCGCGGCGCAACCGAAGTGTGCATGCAAGGTGGCATCAACCCGGAGATGCCGCCGTTGTTTTACCGGGACCTCCTGTTGGCAATCAAACGGGAGTTTCCCCAAATCCATATTCACGCCTTTTCCCCCATGGAAATCTTCTACGGTGCGCGCCGAGCCGGCATGCCGTACCGAGAATTCCTGACCATGCTGCGCGAGGCTGGCCTCGGCACCATCCCCGGCACGGCTGCGGAAATTCTCGACGATTCGGTGCGCGACGTATTGAGCCACAAGAAGGTGGATGTGCGCAGTTGGATCGAGATCGTCACAACGGCCCACGAAGTCGGCCTCCGCAGCTCCTCCACAATGATGTACGGACACATCGAACAGCCGCACCACATCGTGCGCCACGTCGAGATCCTGCGGACCATTCAGCGTCGTACCGGCGGGTTCACGGAGTTCGTCCCCCTGCGCTTCATCCACACCTACACCGCACTCTACCAAAAAGGGCTCGTGAATCCCCCGCCCAAAGGGGCACTGGACCTCAAGATCTACGCGTTCTCTCGACTCATGCTCCGACCCTTGATCGTCAACATCCAAACATCTTGGGTGAAACTGGGAACGGAGCTGGCGCAGTGGAGCCTTGCCACCGGTTGCAATGACTTCGGCGGAACGCTGATGGAGGAACAAATTTCCAAATCCGCGGGTGCTGACGCCGGCGAGTACCTCCCCGTTGAAACGATCCGCTCGTTGATTCTAGGCATGCGGCGCGTCCCCGAAGAGCGCACAACCGTCTATGGAAAAGTCATACGCCACAACGCAGCCGCGGATCGTAGTTCTGGCTGGGGGAGTGGGAGCCGCTCGGTTTCTGCGGGGACTGAGTTCTTGCACTGAGCCTCGAGCAGTCGCGGTCGTTGTCAACACGGGCGACGACGAGGAGTTTTATGGCTTACGAGTATCGCCCGATGTCGACACGGTTTTGTACACGCTTGCGGGGGTGGCTCCCATACGCCGGGGCTGGGGAATCGCGGCGGATACGTTTCACTGTTTGGCAGCTCTCGAGCGATTTTACGGTCCGGCATGGTTTCGCCTCGGCGATCGCGACCTAGCCACCCATTTGTTTCGCACGCAGCGGCTTCGCGAAGGAGCCACGCTGACTCAGGTCACGGCGGAACTCGCTCGCGCCTTCGGAGTGCAACAAGCCGTGCTGCCGATGACCGACGACCGCGTGTCGACCTTTGTGCGTACGCGCGAAGCGGGATGGCTACCGTTCCAGCGTTATCTGGTGCAGCACTCGGCGACCGCCCATGTGGAGGGCATCCGTTTTCGGGGCATCCGCCACGCCCGCCCAACGAGGCAAGTCCTCCGAGCGTTGCGTCACGCAGAGTGGTTCATCATTCCGCCGAGCAACCCGCTGGTTAGTTTAGGCCCCATTTTAGCGCTCCCAGGAATCCGTGCGTTCCTGCGCACGCGCAAACCGCAGGTGCTCGCCATCAGCCCCATCATTGGCAACACACCGGTCAAGGGCCCCCTCGACCGCATGCTGCAAGGGTTAGGATACGAAGTGTCGCCCTGCGGGGTCGCAGAACTGTACCGTGACATTGCCTCGGTATTCGTTCTCGATCGCACCGATGCGCATCATGCTGAACACGTTGCGCGCCTAGGCATGAAGCCCGTGCTTGCGGACATCCTCATCACGGTGCCGGAAAAGGCCCGGTTCCTTGCCGAGCTGGTGTTACAGGAGCTGCAGCGATGAGTCTCGTCTTCACACCGCTTTCCGAGATGCCCTTGGTGCAACCCGGCGACGACCTGCCTGGCTTGCTGTTCGATGCGCTGCAACGTGCTCGGATCGAGTTGGCCCACGGGGACATCCTGGTGGTGTGTCAGAAAGTCGTATCCAAAAGCGAAGGCCGCGTCGTCGACCTGCGCACCGTCACGCCGAGCCCCCTAGCGCAGATTCTCGCGCGCACAGGGTCTGGCAAGGACCCTCGCGTTATCGAGGTCGTGTTGCGCGAAACAAATCGGATTGTGCGAGCCGAACGCGGGATCTTGATCGTGGAGACCGGCCCCGGCTGGGTCTGTGCCAATGCTGGTGTGGACGAATCGAACGGACCTGCACCAGACCACGCTGTGCTCCTGCCGACCGATCCCGATGCCTCCGCACGGCACATCCAAACGGCGCTTCGTGCTCGCGCCGGCGCCGACATTGCTGTGCTCATTACCGACACATGGGGACGACCTTGGCGCAACGGACTCGTCGATTTCGCCATTGGAGTTGCCGGCATCGACCCCCTACTCGACCTCCGCGGTACCTCGGATTTGAACGGTCGGGAACTCCACCACACAGTCTTCGCACAGGCGGATGCATTGGCTGCTGCAGCCGGCCTCATGATGAGGAAAAATGCCGGCGTGGCAGCGGTCCATGTGCGCGGATACGAATTCCACCTGAACCCCGATGCGACCGCACGTTCGCTCATCAGGCCTGAAGCCGAGGACCTCTTCCGCTGACGCCGATCGATGGCTGCAATCGGTATTGACCGCGCTCCCTGCGGCTAATCGGGCGCGAGCGTACACGCGACCGGTTCTGCCCATTCATGGGGTCGAACTGCAGTCCACTCCGGCGCCATCTCTCCACTAGGAAGTCGGCGGAACAGAAATACGATTGCGGCGGTGGGTTTCGGCAAGACAAGGCTAATCGAGATCACCTCGCCTCTTTGTACCTCGAAGTCTATTTGTTTTCGCTCGCTGGCCAGTACCGTACCGCGGCTCAACGCAACCAACGCTTCGCCATGCTCCCACTTCAGCCGCAAGCTCGACCGGTCTCCCATCCATTGTGCCGTCCATCGATGAACCAACCTGCCACTGCACCACCGCCCGGGAAAAGTCTGCCCAATGTGAAAGAGCACAGGCACTTGCCCGGACTCTTGCCACTCAGGCTGGGCGCACTGCGCCTCATATCGCCAACCGTACTCGCGCAACCAACTCCAGTCGCCCCGCTCCACGTACACGGAGAATGGCCCGCCAAAGGACCTCACGCGGCGCTCTCCTAAAATGCTCCGATAGAATGCTTCCAGAGGCTGCCAGTGCGCGGTGAATAGATACCAAGATTCGTTCTGTCCGTCCGGCCACCAGTTCCGGACATCTAAAGGTGCAACCCGACCCCGGTCGGTACGCTCCCGTACGGCAAAAAAATACCCGAGGCCCGGCGCCACGACGGCAGTCCCCCGAAGCGGATACGGCACGGATTCCACCAACTGCGTGACGCCCTCACCAGAGACGCTTCTCGATTGGGGCGGCCAAAAGTCCTCAGAAAAATAAAAACGCACGCTTGCCAACGCCGCGCTCCCAACAAACACCACTGCCGCGATGCGGCGCCACTCCCCGCGCGGCAGTCGCTCCAACGCATATGCGGCCGCCAGACTAATGAAAGGGTAGGCCATCATCATCCGATGAGCACTCGGAAACGTGGCCACAGCTGGTGCGATTCCGAGTACAAACCCAGCGAAGGTCAGCAGCGCTAGACGAGGCCGCGACAGCATCAGGAGGCAGCCCAGGATCGCGAGTCCGAGGATGGGCCAAGGATGAACCGCGGCAGACCTTACAGTGATCCACCCGTCCGCTGCCAGTGGCCAGACGAAAACACGCAGAACCTGGCGCAGCCCGTCGAGCAAGTTTGCGAGCGAGAGGGCGGGCCATCTACCGCCCGGGACCCATCGATGCTGGGCTGGGGACAAATAGTACGGAAGCCATGCAGCGAAAGCGAGCAACGGGACGACGAGTCCCAACAAGCGCCGCCAACCCCGCCCCAACACCACCGCTACGAGGGAAAAGGGCAAAAACAAACGGCCTGCAAAATAGTCGTACAAAAGCAGCGTTTGCCCAAACCAGGCCATGAGCACTGCACCAGCGCCCCCAGCCCTGAATACAATTCGCGCAACGCCGGCGAGCAACAACAATTCGTGCAACGTGAGTTGGGCACCGAACGCAATCCTTCCGTAAAATAAACTCCACGGAAGAGTCGCGACCAACGCCGCAAAGCTAAGCGCGGCCAAAGCACGCATCTGTAACGCGCGAGCCGCCCCGTAAGCCGCCGCTACGCTCAATGTACCAGTGAGGATCGAGTAGAAACGCATACTCGGCCGATTCGGTCCGAGCCACGGCACGAGTTGCGCCTGGAACAAAACGGTGAGCAAGAAGGGGAGTCCCGAACAGCCCTCCGTATGCACCACTTTTTTCTTGAGCGCGTCCAGTGAACACGCCAGCACCTTTGGCTCATCCTCGTTCATCCCGGGAGGAAACGCCGAAAACGCCACCACACGTAACGCGAAAGCGCATATGCACAGAAGCAAGAGCACGAGCCGAGCGGTCGAGCTTTCGCGGCGCAACAACGCCCGCAAGCTCCACGCGTAGCCGAGCAAGATGGCTCCCGCGAGCAACAAGAGACGGTGCTCCAAGAGTAGCTGCACCCACGTTCCAAGCGTCGCTCTCACATCACCCCCGGAGCGCGAGAAAAACCCGTCTCTTTTCCCCGCAACCGTTGACAATCCCTACGGCAGGGCCGCTACTTACCACGTATAGGTTGGACGTTGCAACTTGTCCCGACACGCTCCAGGCACAGAAGCCGCACCCTGCGCCAGACAGCGCGAGTTTCTGAAACCACGGCAACTGACTTCTAGGTACCGAGTCGCCACCCGCCCAGTCGAACCATCGTCCCGCAGCACAGCCGCGTCGCTGCTCCCAACGAGGACCCCGAACAACTGCCGCGGAGCCCGACATGCTCGGGTTATCAGTGGACTCGTCCGTCATTTTGTCCACTCCTCTCAGGAAGCTTCGTGGCCGCCGAGGGCCATGCGTGCTGGCGATCTAGCCCTGCACGAGACACGTTGCCCGTGGGGGATCCATCGCAGCGCCGCCCCCCAAACGGGCCCGGAGCGCACAAAACGAACTTGTACGAGCCCTCAGCTGCGCACAGCCGACCAGTGGGCGGCAAGATAGCGCGCAGTGTGGTCGGCCAGCGCTGCCGTGGTAATCTGCGGGGGGGCTCCCAGGGATGACGGAAACACGCTCATGTCGCAAAGAAACAAATTGGTCAGCTCGTGGCATTGTCCCCAGGAGTTCACGACCGAGCGCGTTCGATCTTCGCCCATGCGACAGGTTCCTTGGGGGTGGGTAGAGGCCAGTGGAATTTCTCCCGGACGGCACCCACGGCGATCGATCACCGTCAAGTCGTCGCCAGGCTCGAGCAAGAGCGGGTCGCGGTGATACGGAACGAGCACCTGCTTCGCTCCGCTCGCGAACAAAATTTCTGCGCAGTGTCGCATTCCCTCGGCCATGAGGGCTTGCTCGTCAGGCCTCAAATGGTACCGAATCCGCGGCCGCCCGTCGCGCCCCAGACGCACCTCGCCTTCCGATTGATCGTGCAGCAGCACCAAAATTCCCACCATGCGGTGGTACGATTGCATCCATTTGGCGTGGGCGCGCCCATAACCGGGCAACTGCGCTGCGGTGGCAACGGGAAACCCAAAAATCGGCATGATGATGTAGCCACTGTCCGGATTGCGCTCGAGATCGATGAACTCGTCCACGTAGTAACTTTGCGGGATCCCGAGGTACCCGTAAATGTCCTCGTCGTAGAACCCAGCAAGCAGAACACTGGGGTGCAGATGCAGATGCTTGCCAACTTGGCCCGCGTCGTTCCGTGCGGAACTGCGCAACAAAATTTGCGGGCTATTGATGGCGCCGGCCGCCAGCACAACGACTTGCGCTTCTACCCGCACGCTTCCCTGGGGCTGCCCCTGTGCGTCTATCAAACGACCCACCACGGCGGCGACTCGACTCCCCGCGATTTCTAGCTTCTCCACCTGGCAGTGCGCGTAGATGCGTGCTCCAGCGCGGTCGGCCGCCGGAATGTAAGTCAACGCCATACTCTGCTTGGCATCGAACGGGCAGCCGAGGATGCAGAAACCGCTTGAGGTGCAGTTCACTCGATTGTGATGCGCCACGATCCCGTGATACCCGAGCTTTTCACACCCTTCGCGGATCTTGCGGTTCAGTGTGTTCACCTGGGCTTCGAGAATTGGCTGCACGTGAAGCATCGCTTCCACGCGCTCGAACGAAGGCAACAAATCCTCGTAAGCCCAACGGATTCCCTCTTCCCGGCGCCACTTTTCTACGATGGGCTTCGGGGTTCGAAAGCAATAACACAAGTTGTGAACCGTAGAGCCGCCGATGTTCCGGCCCTGCAAGATCAAAATGGAACCGTCCTCAGTGGCACGCTGCCCCATGTCTTCGAACAACAGGGGCATCATTTCTTCCTCGCGCTGGGTGAAGTCTTCCTTGGTGTAGTGGCCGCCCTGTTCGAGTAGCACGACATCCCTTCCCGCCTCGGCAAGCTCCTTGGCTGCCACTGCACCACCTGCTCCCGAGCCTACGACGCATACTTCGGCACGTAGCCTCAAGTCACCCGAGATGGTCTGAAGAGTGTGGATCATGGCGTTGCCTCTTCGCCCCGCGCCCATCCAACGCGCCGCGGACGCGGCACCCAAGGCCCGCGGTAGTGAATGGCTTGCCAAACCTCGTCCTGCGAGTAGTACCCGAGCACACTCAAGTTTTTGAGCGCTTGAAAACCTGCCGTCATCCAAGCGCGCGAACTTTCCGCCCACCGCTGCAAGCAGGCATCTTGGTATTGGTCATTTAAATTCACGAAGAAAGCAGGTTTCCACAGTACCCAAAGCGGGCTCCAGTTGAACAACCGCAGAAGCCAACGTGCTTGCCTTTGCAGCTCCGGGGGAGCAAACGTGAGCGCCCAGTCGACGGTCTCCACTGCACGCGTTCGTTTCACGGGAGGCAAGCCAGGTTCGCCACCGCGCACCATACGCTCCATGACCTCCCGAAGCACTGCCGCATCTTTTGCCGAGAGTACTTGCAACTGATCGTCTCGGGTCGCCGCAGTAACCGACGGCGGTAACCCGAACCGCGCCAACGCCGCCCACCCCGCCGATACCGCGAACGCCCGCAGCAAGGTGCGGCGCTGGATGGGAATTTCCCAGGCACTGTTGAAGGCGGCACGACTGGCTGTTTCGTTCCACTTGTTCATGGGTTCTCGAAAAAGCGCTGGAGCTCTCGTGGCAACGCGTGGTAGTCGGGCAAAGCAGGCACCAAATCTACCACACGTGCTTGGGAATACGTAAGCCAGAACAGCACTGGACCAGCGGTACGATGCTGGCGAGCCCATCGCTCCAGCGCGAGCGCAGCCTTGGCTGTGTAGGTTCCATCTAGCTTGATCCCTTCGTGTTGGTGAAGCCAGGTCGCCACTGCATCGGCAGGTGGTAACGCAGCACCATAGCCGGCTCCGAGGCACCCACGTTCGATGAAAAAGTCTTCTTCGGTCAACGCGGGCAGGGGAATTCCAGCCTTTGCCTTCAAGTACGCGGCGGTTCTCGCGGCAAGACGGCAAAGCTTCCGAGGGCTCGGCGGGTAGATATCGCTGACCAGCACGCCTACCACGCGCGTGCGGAGCCTTGCCGCTTTGAGCCCGAGCGCCAACCCAGCAACCGTACCACCGCTTCCCAAAGGTACAAAGACGCGCTCTGGCACGGGGAGATCTCCCGCACGCACTTGTTCCGCAAACTCGAAGGCAGCGTTGACGTATCCGAGGGTACCAACAGCGGAACTCCCGCCGGTGGGGATGACGTACGGTCGCTCGCCGGCACGCACGTACTGCAACCACCTCCAAGCCGCCTTCGCTGCCAGTGCCGGCACCCGCGCACCGTAAAACAACTCGGCGTCCAGAGCGTGCAGGGCGAGCAAGTTTTCGCGCACAGCGGCTGTCACCGGTTGGTACAAAAGACCCACGCCCACGCGCAGCCCGACCTCGCGGGCAAACAACGCCGTCGCCAAGCCATGGTGTGTACCCAACCCGCCGAAAGTCAGGACTCTGCGGCTTCCCGCTTGCAATGCCTCTCCCAACAAAAATTCCAACTTACGGGGCTTGTTGCCGCCGTAACGCGGGTTGGTCTCGTCATCGCGCTTCACCCAAACTTCGATCCCTAACAAGTCCGACCAATGCGAGAGGCGGTGGACCCGCGTGGGTAGTGTCGTCAGCGACACGTGCGGTAGTTCGCGCATGTTTTGCCCGAACCAGCGTTCCAACGCCAAGCGGTTTCCCTCTGCCGAAACAGCCTGACCGACGTGCATCGACAATCTGCCTATCACGAGGCCACCAGACGAACCAATCGCCGTGCCTTGGTTTGCGGCTCAGCGGGCCGTTGGCTAACTTGCGCGCGTGTTTCTTGCGCGCGACTGGTGGTCCCTGTTTCAAACCGGCGGCCTGGCCATGTACCCGCTGCTGCTTTGCTCTGTGGTGAGCGTGGCGGTCATTCTCGAGCGATTTTGGACTCTTTGGAGCGCAGCGCGTCAGAGCAAACAGCTCCGTCAAGCAGTGTCCGAAGTCCTTGCAGAGGGTACTTTACCAGAGGCGAGTGCCGTCATTCGTCGCGATCGCTCTTTGCTCGCTTCGCTGTACAAAGCCGCTCTTTCAGCCCTGGAAACTGGGGGCGAAGACCCCTGGCGTTTGGTGGCACAACGGCACAACGCCGCAGTGCGGGAACTCAAGCGGCACCTGTGGCTGGTAGGCACGATCGGGAGCCTTGCACCGTTTATCGGCTTGTTTGGGACCGTGCTGGGCATTGTCCGCGCCTTCGAGAACATGGCTGCCACCGGATCGGGCGGGTTTGCCGTCGTCGCCGCTGGGATCTCCGAAGCGCTGGTGGCTACGGCCGCTGGCCTTCTGATCGGGGTGGTATCCATTTTCTTCTACAATGCCTTCAACGTGCGGATTGCCACACTGGCCAGCGAGTGGAAGGATTGGGCGGAGGAGCTGGCCGTCGCCGCCGCTACGTATCGTGGGCGAGAAGGAGGGCCTGCCCGTGTCGTTCAAGTCCGTTGAACCGTCCGGCACGGACGAAGACATCGTTGCCGAGATCAACGTCACACCGCTCACCGATATTTTCCTGGTGTTGCTGATCATTTTTATGGTGACGAGCACCGCCCTGATGCAGCAAGGCACCACGGTTCAGCTACCACGCGCGCGCGCTGGTCAAAGCGTTTCTCCTGGGGTGATCATTACGGCCACAGCGGACGGGAAAGTGGAGGTCAATGGCAAGCAAGTTCCTTGGCCTCAACTTCGAGAATCGATTCGCGCCGCTCTCTCGCACAGCGAGCAACCGAGCGTCGTCCTGCAAGGCGACCGATCTGTCGTACTCGAGCGTGCAGTTCAAATCCTCACTCTCGCGCGCGAAGCTGGTGCGGAAAAAGTGTCGATTGCTACCGTTCCTCTGGAAGGTGCAGAGCACTAATTGCACGAAGCTCCCAAGGGAACATCATGGAACACAGCCGTTCGTTTCAAACCTTGCGCGATGCGCTCGAGTCGAGTCGCCCACTGATTTATATCCACTCTGCCGAGGAAACCCGGATCGAGCGCTTGCTTCGCGCCGTGGCACAGTCCTGCTTCCAGCCACCGCTGCCAGTGTTCGAGTGGACCCTCACCGCAGGGCTCCGCGATGAACAAGGGACCGAAGTACACGAGGGTTCGACGAGTCCGCGCCGGGCTCTCGACTTTATTGCCGACTACCCGCACGGAGCGATTTTTCACCTCAAAGACTTCCATGAGGCGGTGCGAGACGACCCAGCAATCCGCCGCCGTCTACGGGACCTGTACGAACTCTGCTTCGACAGGCGAAAGTTCATCGTGCTAACCGCTGCGGTGCGGTACATCCCCGACGAATTGGCTCGAGCCGTGCTTCTGTTGGAGCTGGGTCTACCGGACGCGGAGGAGCTTCAAGCGTTGTTGCGCGCCGAGGTAGAGACACTGCGAGCCCACGGCTTCGACGTGAGCTTGGAAGACGAGTACTTGTTGCCACTTGCCCGGGCGTTGCAAGGGCTCACGATCGACGAAGCCAGACACGCGATTCGCCGTGCTGTCGCGCATCACCGGAACCTCGGCGCGGCAGCAATTCCCGCGCTTTTGGAGGAAAAGCGGTTGGTGGTGAACCGGACCGGGCTCGTGCAGTACGTCGCCGACGGGACCACACTCGAAGCGGTCGGAGGGCTCGAGTTCCTCAAACGTTGGCTGTTGGAACGCCGGAAACTGTTCCAGATGCGGGATCAGTTAAGCGTCGACATCGTGCCCAAAGGCGTGCTCATTATGGGCATCTCTGGCTGCGGGAAGAGCCTCTCTGTCAAAGCAATTGCCTCGACGTTCGAGCTGCCACTGTACCGCGTGGATATGACTGAGATTTTTTCGGGCAAGCATGGCCCCGCGGAAAGCGCCTTTGCCCAGGCGTGCAAGATCTTGGAACAGATTTCCCCAGCGGTTTGCTGGTTCGACGAGATCGAAATGGCCATTACATCAGCGGAATCGGCTGGGGAGCAAGGACGGCTGTTTGCGTTTTTCCTCACTTGGATGCAGGAGAAAACTCGTGGGTTGTTCGTGGCCGCCACGGCCAATCGAATCGATTTGCTTCCCGCTGAGATGATCCGCAAAGGACGGTTCGACGAGGTGTTTTTTGTCGATTTGCCGACCGACGATGAACGAGTGGACATTTTCCGGATCCACTTGCAACGGCGCGGGGTGGACCCAAGCCGATTCGATCTGGAGCGGCTGAAGCGCTTTACCAAAGGCTGGACCGGGGCAGAGTGCGAACAGTGTGTCGTATCGGCACTCACAACGGCAAAACTCGAGGAGCGCGACCTCACAGACGACGATTTGCTCAACGCCACCGCGAACATCGTACCACTGTCGAAAACGATGAAGGAGCAAGTCGACCACATTCGGGAGTGGGCGTTCGAACGGGCTGTGCGAGCTTCCCCACGCGAGGTCGTGCGCTAGCAACCAGCCGCGGCTCACCATGAAACCCCGTCTTGCGGCAGCACGGGCTTCCAACTTAAGGGAAGGCAATGCCACGAAAGAAACAAGCCCAAGGTGCGGGGGGAATCGGAGAGTACATTCGCCGGCAACGCGAACTCGCCAATCTTTCCTTACGCAAACTCGCCGAGCAAAGCGGGATTTCCGCGGCGGTGCTACGCGAGATCGAGGCCGGGCTGCGTAACCCCAGCAAAACCATCTTGCAGTCCATTGCTGGCGTGCTGCGCTTGTCTGCCGAGACCTTGCAGTTGCAAGCCGGCTTCCTGGACCCGCGCAACCCAGAGGAATCAGACGTGGCCCGGGAGATTCGCCGCGACCCCTACCTGACGGAACGCCAGCGAGACATTTTAATCGAGGTGTACAAAGCCTTCCGCGCGGCCAATCGAGCCCGCGCTTAGTCTCGCTCGCTGTCCAGCCAGTTGGCGGCAATGCGATCCAATTGCCGGAGCAAAGGCCGCAGTGCCTTTCCTCGTCGAGTCAACCGGTATTCGACCCGCGGAGGCACCTCCGGAAACACACGGCGCTCGAGAATGCCGTAACGCACGAGCTTCCGCAGGCGTTCGTTCATCACCTTGGTGGTGATTCCGGGAATGGCTCGCTGCAATTGGCCTGGGCGGCACTCTCCGCGTTGCACCGCCCGCAGGACTTCAATGGTCCACTTACAACCCAACACGTCCTGCAAAATTTCCTGAGGTTCGGGCACGCGGCAACCTCCTGATTTACCGCAAATCTTTCCAAACGGTAGCGAACCTTACCAAATCGTGCGTACTTGACCAGCGCCGCCAATCAGTTTCTTAGTCACCGCCGAAAGGAGGTTCTTATGCGACTGCGATTGGTTGGACTCGGTGTACTCGGGACTCTCGTGTTCGTTAGTGCGGCTCGAGTAGCAACTCACGCCAAAGACGAAGGGAAAGTGCCATTTCCCACTGGCTGGCGGAGCTGGACCCACACAAAAACCATGGCCATTACATCCGACCAACATCCCCTGTTCGCGGCGTTTGGCGGAATCCACCACATCTATGTGAATTCCGTGGGCCTCAAAGCAGCCAAGTCCGGTGGGCCGTATCCCGATGGGTCGGTAATCGTTTTCGATCTCTTGGAATGGAGCGAAAGCGGTGGAGCCTACACGGAAGGTGCGCGGAAGCTCATTGGAGTGATGCACAAAGACTCGAAGAAATACAAAGAAACCGGGGGCTGGGGTTTCGAGGGATTCAAAGCGGGCAACGCCAAGGAACGGTTGGTGACCGATCCCGTGAACCAGTGTTACAACTGTCACGCCGCACAAAAGGAAAAAGATTTCGTGTTCTCGCAATACCGCGATTAACGCGAAGCCCGTTCCGGGCCCGTCGTCGGGCAGCGCCCTCCCAAGGGGCTGCTGCCCGAACTTCGGGCTTCCAGCTAAGCGTTGCGCCCAGGTCCTGGCGGCAATAACAGGTAAAACGTCGCCCCTTCGCCCGGGGTCGATTCAGCCCACACTCGGCCATTGTGGCGTGCGATAATGCGCTGCACCGTGGCCAAGCCAATGCCAGTGCCTTCGAATTCATCGGCACGGTGCAACCGCGTAAACGGGGTGAAGATCTGTTCAGCAAACGATGGGTCGAACCCGCAACCGTTGTCGCGCACGTAGAAGGTGACATTTCCATCCACGTTCATGCCTCCCACTTCGATGCGGGCGACCTCTCGTCCCCGGGTGTACTTCCACGCATTTTCCAGCAAGTTGGACAAAGCCACCTCCAACAAGTACGGATCGGCGCATGCACGCAAACCCGGCTCGACTCTCCAATCGACGCGACGTTCGGGCTCGGCTTCTTCCAATGTGCGCAACACTTGCGTGCAAACTTTCGACACGTCGACCTCGCGATACTCCAATCGATGCGTGCGCACGCGGGCAAGATTCACCAAGTCTTCGACGAGACGGTCTAAATGCGCCGCGTTGGAGCGAACAAGGTTCACGTAGTGTCTCGCTTGTTCTGGCACATGTTCGCCGCAACGAAGTTTGAGCAGCTCGCAGTACGCAATCATGCGGCGGAGGGGAGCACGAATGTCGTGCGCCAAGGAGTGATTGAATGCCTCGAGCTCCCGGAGCGCGTGTTCGAGCTGGCGCGTGCGCTCAGCGACCAACCGCTCTAAATCGCGCGTCAATTTCTCCACGGCTTCCTCTGCCCGCCGGCGTGCTGTCACGTCCGTAATCGTGGCAACGACGGCCAAGCCGCTTCCCTCTGCACTTCGCACCGCTGCAAGCTGGAGGTTCACCCAAATCACTGCGCCAGTTTGTTGTACGAAGCGGAACTCCGTGGACTCGAACGATGCGGTCTCCCAGACCCGCCACTCTTCTACTAAGCGGGGCCGATCCTCTTCGTATATGAACCGTTTCCAACCATGGCCCAAAAGCTCATGTCGCGGCCGACCAAGCAGTTGGCACGCCCGGTCGTTCAAGTACACACAGCCGCCGTCGGCAAGCCCGTAAGCAACACCGATCGGAGACACCTCGGCTAGCAAGCGAAATCGCGACTCCGCCAAACGGCGCTCCGCTTCGGCACGGCGACGCTCCTGCTCCGCACGGATGCGATCTACTCCTACGGCCAGGTTCGTCCCAAGTTCCTCGATGAGTTCTGCTGCTTTGGCATCGAATGCGTTCACGTGTTCGGAGTACACGCAAAGGACGCCGATGTTCTGGTCTTGCACGCAAATTGGGACCGCAACCAAAGAACGGTATCCGTGTGCCACCGCGCGGTCTCGCCACGGTTCGAAGTCCGGATCGGTCAACACATCTTGTACCCGTTGCGGCCGCCCGTACCGCACGGCGCGCGCGGCAGGTCCTTTACCGGTCGGGGCATCGTCCAACGTAATGGAGATCTTTTCGAGGTAACTCGGCGCAAATTCCTCCCACGCGCAAGGCTCGACGCGCGGGGGAACGCCGTGTCGCACAAGCCCGATCCAAGCAAACCGGTAGCCCGCTCGGCGAACGACGACCTTGCAGACTTCGGCGTACAGTTCCGCCTCCGACTCGGCGTGGCCCACAACGTAATTGCATTCGCTCAGCGCACGGAGCGCCTGATTTTGCCGCCGTAGTTCCTCCTCCAACTGGTGGCGCTGCACGGCGTATCGAATGCTGCGCTGCAACCGATCGGGATCCACCTGCCCCTTCACTAAGTAGTCCTGCGCCCCTTCCCGTAGCTGGTTCAAGGCGACACCTTCCTCTTGCACCGAGCTCAACACCACCACAGGGGCCGACGACAGGGCCCGGATCTGTTGCAGGGTTTCCTCACGAGGGCAGTCCGGAAGCACCAGATCGAGCACGATCGCATCGAATTGCTCGTGCGCCAGAAGCTGCCGCGCCGCCGCGATCGAACCGGCAACACGGACCATGTATTGTGTCCCCGCCAGTCCCCGGACGTTTTCTAGCCAACGCTCGATCATGCGCGCGTGCACAGGATTGTCCTCGACGACCAACACGCGCAACACCTTGCCCGCAGCGACCAATGTCGGGATGCAAGTTCCGCTCGATGCTTGGTGCTCTTGCACGGCCATTCAGCTCCCAAAAGCGTGACGCGTACACCCCTGTGCAATGAGCACACTCGGGAGCAAGAAGAAGGCCAGCGCTCACAACTAAGTACTGGTCAATTTCCGCTCGAGCAATTCGTAGTCTCGACGGGCCGAGACACCTACGTTGTGGCAAGTCTGCAACGGGCAAGCGTCAGGGGCAGGCTTTTTCTACTCGCTAGCGCAGCTTCCACTGGAGCCGCCGGCCGGAGCGAAATTCTGCCTGCCCGGCCTCGAGGGCAGTGCGATCGGTACCCAAGCCGATGAAGGCAAACCCCATCGCCAACGCCTGCGAGCGCGAAAGCTCTCGGGCAGTCCACAACGCACGCACTGTGGCTTGCACTGCACGTGGTGGTGCCGACGCGATGGCCTGGGCGGCCCAAGATGCTGCACTGCGGAGTTCCGGTAGCGGAACCACTTCCGAGACCAAGCCAATTTCGTACGCGCGGCGAGCCGACATCCGTTCGTGGTTGCCAAGCAAAGTCAAGCGCATGATCTCGTGAAACGGCATTTTCTGCAGCATGTGCATGGGTTCGAACACGGCCGCCATGCCGTAGGTCACGTGCGGGTCAAAAAATGTGGCGTGTTCCGCGGCGATGATGAACTCCACCTCGCCCAAGAGATAAAAGGCTCCACCGCATGCCATCCCGTTCACCGCGGCAATCACCGGCTTCCACAAATCGCACGTTTTCGGCCCAATGTACGCCGCCGGGTCGTCGAACATGAAGGGAGAGGACACTGCTCCCACCCGCGCGGACTCTGGCCGGTGCTCGGCCAGGACTTCGTCGCGATCGATGCCAGTGCAAAACGCCTTTTCCCCGGCACCAGTGAGTACGATACAGCGAACCTCGTCGCGTTCGCGCAGGGCTCGCCATAGTTGGTGCAACTCTTCCCGCATTCGCGCATTGAATGCGTTCAGTCGCTCGGGCCGATTGAGCGTCACCCAAGCGACGCCGTTGTCTTCCTCGTACAGGAGAGTTTCGAATTCCATTTTCCACCCCGTTTTCAGAGGCGATCCGCGACAATCGGTGGTTTCCGAGCGATCCACGGACGAGATTGTTCCACCTGTGCGGCAAGGGAAAGCAACAAATCCTCGCGTCCGTAGGCAGCCACGAGTTGCACTCCAATGGGCAAGCCATCTGCGGACCAGTGTAGCGGCAGCGAAGCTGCGGGCTGGCCCGTCACGTTGAACGGCGCGGTGAAGGCTACCATCGGGATCGCTCGTTGAAATCCGCGCATCGGCTCCTCCGGTGTGGCGCACACTTCTCCCAGTCGTGGTGGAGGTTCCGCCATGGTGGGGGTCAGTAAGATGTCGAACCCTTGCGCCCACCAGCTTGCCACGCGGCGAGCAAAACGCTGCAACCATACGTGCGCTTGGAGGTACTGGACCGCAGAAATTTGGCGCCCACCTTCCAACAAATAACGCGTGTGCAGCTCCAAATCGTCTGTTGCGGGCTCCTCGCCGACAATGCCGACCCAGTGCGAGATCTCTGCCGCAAGGGACGCCATCACAATGGTACCGAAGTGTTGTTGCAGCTCCGCTTCGGCAAGCGCTGCAGGATACGCTTCCTCGACAACATGACCGAGGGATTCGAGCAAAGCTGCTGCATCGCGTACAGCTTGCCGGCATTCGGGGTGCACAGTCGCCCACCCGCTCGGAACTGAATCCAAGACTCCCACTCGCAGCTTTTCGGGTTCCCGCCGCGCGGCCTCAGCAAATGGGCAGGGGGGCGGTGGGAGCGCGCACGGGTCGCCGGGCATGGGTCCATGAATACAGTCGAGGATTGCAGCCGAGTCGCGAACGGAAAGCGTGAGGACGTGCTCAGCCACGGCACCACCCCACAAGTCTCCCCAGTCCGGCCCCAACGACACCCGGCCGCGGCTCGGCTTCAATCCAAAAAGACCCGTAGCGCTGGCGGGAATGCGGATGGATCCACCGCCGTCGTTGCCATGCGCAACGGCCACCATCCGCGCGGCCACGGCGGCTGCCGAGCCGCCACTCGACCCTCCGGGCGAGTGCTCGCAGTTCCAGGGGTTCCGGGTTGGGCCGTAGGCCACCGGTTCGGTGCTAGGAATCGGGCCAAATTCCGGAACGTTCGTGCGGCCGACGATCACGAACCCGGCAGCCCGAAATTTTTGTGCGAGAAAGGTGTCGTGCGTCGCGCGGAAATTCCTTCGTTTGAGAAATCGCGATCCACAGTGGAACGGGTCGCCCGCCGTGTGACAAATCAGGTCCTTCAGCAACAGCGGCACACCGCGAAACGGTCCTGCCGGTAACGACCCTCGTGCTTCTTCGAGCGCCCGCTCGAAGCGAGGAATCACCACCGCATTGAGTTCGGGGTTCAGCCGTTCGATGCGCGCGATGGCAGCTGCGACCAGCTCTTCGGGTTTCACCTGACCGCCACGGATGGCCGCAGCTTGTTCCGTTGCATCTCCATCGATCCAAACTCCGCTCATGCCGGCAAGGCTTACGCCCAATGCGCGCTTGTGTCTAGTTCCTGCAAAACGTTGGCAAAACGGCGAGGATGTCCTGTTCTCTGGGCGAATACGGGGCTGCTTGTTGCCGTGTCCAAAGCAAGGTAGTAACGCGGTCTTCACAAACTTGTCACACGAAGGAGACCGCCGTGGAATTGCGCAAGCTTTGTTGGGTGCTGTCGAGCGTGGCGTTGCTGAACTGGGTTGCTGGATGTGGGTCCGACGGGGAGCCTGCCGAGTCGCCCGCGGCAGCAGTGCGCATCGTGAGCCCCGCCGATGGCAGCACGGTCACCACGTTTCGTTTCGACGTCGTCGTGGAAACCAGCGCCACCGGTTCGGCTACCGAGATCGCAGCCACCTTAAACGGTGTATCCTTGCCCCTTACCGGAGGGCCGCAGCGTTATGTGGCGCGCGTCGAACCGGGCCCGCCGCTTCGCGACGAGAACACGTTGGTTGTAACTGCGCGCACCGGTTCTCGTTCCTCCCGCGTCGGTGCCCAATTCCGTTACCTTCCGCCAAAGGCCGTCGCTAAGCGCATCACGCAAGATTCGGAACTGGTGCGCGGACCTTTGGCGCACGGGCGTGTCGGAGACTTTTTGCTGGCCAACACCGTCGCACGGTTTGTCGTACAAGACGTTGGCCAGCGCGATCTCTACAGCGTGGGCACCTTCGGCGGGAACATCATCGATGCCGAGCTTGTAGCGAAGCCCGGGAGGGACAACTTTCTCGAAATCCAGCCGGCCCTGAACGTCGAGACGGTCATCAATGCGCAAACTGTGGAAATCGTGAACGACGGGCAAGACGGCACCGCGGCGATCCTACGCACATGCGGGCCGGACGACGTGTTGGATTTTGTGAACCCGTCTACGATCATTCGCGGTGCGGGACTGACGTTTCCCGATTCGGCTGACGACAAGGACTACGAAATCGAAGCCTGTACGGATTACATCCTCGAACCCGGCAAACCGTACGTGCAGATGGTCACCACCGTGTTCAACAACGAGGATCGCGACCTGGGACTGTACGTCGGCGACTACATCAACGGCTCTGGGGAGCTGGAGCAGTGGACGAGTTCGAACGCTGGCTTAGGGGAAATCCTCACCGCAAACCTCGGAGTTCTCGCGTACATTGGATACGGGGAAGCCGAGGGCGTGAGTTACGGAGTGGTGCCGTTGCCGGTGGAAGGCTCACCCGAGCCACGGTCGAGCTTTTTCACCACCTCTGGGGTTTCGTACATCATGCAAAGCCAATCGATCATTCGGGTGATCTTCGGGGAAAGCCCCAATTTTGTCGTGCCAGCAAGCGGGTCGAAGAGCTATACGCGTTACTTCGTCGTCGGTGGGGGGAGTGGCGGAGACGTCGTCGAAGCGGAGGCCGAGGCGAAAGGGTTGGCCACGGGCACGTTGCGCGGTTGCGTCCATGCTGGTGGCCGATTGCTTCCCGGAAGCCGCGTCAGTGTTTTGCGCGGACGCGGAGTTGCCGCTCCTTACGTGACCGGCGACGACGGGTGCTTCGTTGGGGAGCTGCCAGAGGGTACGTACCAGGTCGCCGCCTCTCGACGCGGGTACATGTACGAAGGCAACAGCGCGAGCCCGGTGTTCCATCCCGTTACCGTGCGGGCCGGAGAAACCACCGAAGTCCACATGGAACTTCCCGCAACGGGACGACTTCGGGTAGAAGTGCGCGAGTTGATGCCCGATGGGGGCGCTTCCGCCGCACCGGTACCCGCGCGCGTCTCGGTGGTCGGTTTCGACCCCAGCCCCGAACCGGTGATCACGCTCGATTCTATTGCGGGACAGGTACGCACCGGCACATTCTTCGACATTGGTTTCGATCCCGTACCGTTCGGTCTCGTATGGCTGGAGTACGCAGGAGCCGATGGTACCGTGGAGTTCGACGTGGAGCCCGGGCAGTACCAAGTGTTCGTATCGCGCGGGCCCGAGTACTCTCTCTTCCAACAACCGATTCAAATTGCGGCCGGACAAACAACGACCGTACACGCGGAAATCGTGCGCGTTGTCGACACGACTGGGTTCGTGTCCTCCGACTACCATGTTCATACGATCCACAGTGCGGATTCGCGGGTCAACCTAACCGATCGTGCACTGCAGTTCGCCGGAGAGGGCGTGGACAACGTGATCGTGACCGATCACCACGCGCACACGGACCTGACCCCGGTCATCGAACGACTGGGGCTGCAACGCTTCTTACGCTCCACGATCGGAGAGGAAATTACAACCTGGGACTACGGTCACTTCAACGCGTATCCGTTGAAGATCGACCCGAGCCGGCCGTCGCGTGGTTCGACCGACTGGGCCGTCGCTGCTCCTCCGGGGCGAGATTTCCCGCAGTACGGCTCGTTTAGTCTGTCACCGGCCGAACTGTACGAGCTGGCCGTCAATGGCCCGACCAGCACGCCGAATACCACCATCCAAATCAACCACATCGACAGCTTCTTCCAGCCGCTGCGGATCGATACCTCGCTCGTTCCGCCACAAACCTTCCTGTCACCAGAGCAGCGGCTTGCGTTTCGTCTCGACCCCAATGGCGGCAACTTGTTCTTCCACTTTCCTGCCCTCGAGCTGTGGAATGGAGCTGGGCGTAGCCACCAAGCCCAGTTCTTGCAGCAGCGCATCGGCATCTGGATGAACCATCTTAATCAAGGCCTGCGCACAACGTTCATTGCGGACACCGACACACACGAATTCCGGAATCTCAACACGGCGGGAGCGCGTACCTGGACACCTTCGTCATCGGACGAGCCCCAAAACATCGACCCGGCGGAAGTGGCGCGTGCAGTCGATGCCGGTAAAGCCGTGGGCGGACAGGGGCCGTACGTGCAGGCCCGCCTGCTTGCTGCCGACGGTTCCGGCGGCATCGCCGACTTCACGCTCTCCGGGAGTACAGACGTACGGAGCCAGAACGGTGCGGTGGATTTGGAAATCCACGTGCAAGCTCCGCTGTGGGCGGAGTACGATACCATCGAAATTTATGCCAACGCCCAAACGACCCCGACCCTGACCGTCGACGGTGTCCCGACGTTGTTTACCGCCGTCCCTGAGCGGGTGTTGCGGCTGGGTACGGACTTTACCCGCGATCAGGTTGTCGTGCGCAACGACGTACCTGGAGCTGCTCGTTGGGAGACGCGACTGACCATCCCCTTCCGTGGACTCGCGCGGGACACCTGGTTCGTCGTGGTTGTCAAAGGTTCGGACGGAGTGTCGCGCCCGATGTTCCCCGTTTTTGCGCGGGACCTGCGCAGCCAAGGCAACTCTGTCCTGGCCGACCTCCTCGACGGGAACCTGGGCGAGCTTGGGACCATGGCATTGGCCGCTACCAACGCGCTTTATGCGGACGTGGATGGCGAGCCCGGCTTCCAGGCGCCATGGAGCAGCCGCTAAATGCAGTCGCATGCTTGCTTTCCGGCTTGGCTCGAGCCTCATCGCTGCGGTCATCCTGTCTTCGTGTTCTCGCCCACCTGACACCGGTCCACGCGCTCACGAAGACGCACTCGCACTTTTGGGCGCCGTCTCTGTGGCCGAGGCCTATGTGTTCGGCGAAATCGGCCGTGTGGCTCGAATCGATCGCACCGGCTACCGAGCGCACCTCGCAGTGCGAGCGGTGATCTCCGGGGCGGTGCGCGCCGGGGACCAGATCGAAATCGCATGGGAAGAACTAGCCACACAACGGGCCCCGCGGTTTGCCAAAGGGGACGTGGTCGTGCTGGCTCTGGCGCCGCTGCCGTCCTCTACGTTGTGGCTCCACCGGTTTCCTCCGCAACTTCGCAACAACAAGGTTTTCCTCGTCGCGGCTAACGGCGATGCGTTTCTGCGGGGGGCCGACCCAAACCGGATTGCACCACTACGAGCTTGGGTTGTTCTACCCCCGAGTGAGCGCGCCGGGTCCGCGGGCGCCCGCGCACTCGCTGGCGTCGTCGCTGGTGGTGAGGAACGACTTGCTCTTGCAGCCGCACAGATTTTGCGTGGTAGCTATTCTGCTGACAAGCTCGAGGACCCGGATGTGGTGGCTGCACTTACGGGCGCAATGCGCCATCACCAGAATGCCGAGGTTCTGGAGGCAATTCTCGGTCTTCTGGAAAATCGTCCGGTGCCTGCCTTGCGGCCAATCGTTTTGGAACTTGCTGCCAGAGACCACGAGCCTCTCAAGCTTGCCGCTTGGCGCGTCTTGGCAAGGTGGGCCGATCCTGCGGCGCGCGAGCAACTTGCGGCTTGGGCAGCATCTTCGGACCCGCGGTGGCGCGTGCTGGCCGCGGAGGCGAGTGCGGTCGCCGGCAAGTACCA